>DASRCT010000061.1:0-101648 GCA_035652975.1 Bryobacteraceae bacterium
GAGCTCGCCGAATCGCGCAAGGACGGCGCCATCGGTCAGGCTGTCCATACTCTCGACCAGTCCATCGCCCGGATCGTCTCCGCGCCCCTTCCCGGCGCCGCCGCCTATCCTCCATCGCGCCATTTGGGTTCGTTTCGCAAAACGCCTCCGCCCGCGCCCAATCTCCAGACGCCCGCCGCCGCCCGCCGCAATAACCCCGCAAACCTCGACAATCCAGCCTTGCGGTTGTGATCACGCTAGGCGCTCCCCTCAATAAAAGACCGCTTCCGGCGCAACTCGCGCCCTGCGCCGCGCGCCGCTTCCGCCCTGACGTATGATGGGATGCCGTAACGCTCTCTCACACGAGGTCACTATCCACCATGCACCCGGAAAAAGCGCCTGATCAGGCCGCCGCCCCCAATCTCGGACAGACCGTCGCTCTGCCCCAGTTCCTCGCCGCCGCCGGCCAGTTGACGCTCGACGAACAGCGCCTCATCGTCGATCAGGCGCTCGCCATGCTTCAGGACGTCTACGTCCACCTGCCCCTCAAGCGCGCCATGCACGCCATCGATCCGCTGCAAAGCCTCCGCCTTTTGCAGCGCCAGCTTGCCGGCGCCTCCGCTCCGATCCCCGAGCGCAAGTTTCATAACCAGATGATTTCTGTCTTCGTCAGCCTCCGCGACCTGCACACCAACTACATCCTCCCCTCCTACTTCAGCGACTACATCGCCTTCCTCCCCTTCTACCTCGAAGAATATTTCGACGCTCAGGACTCTACACAATGCCGCTACGTCGTCTCCAAGATGATCGCCGGCTTCACGCATCCGCAATTCAAGCCCGGCGTCATCGTCAAATACTGGAACGGCGTCCCCATCGAACGCGCCGTCGAAATCAACGCGGACCGCAACGCCGGCTCCAACCCCGATGCGCGCCACGCCCGCGGTCTCGAAAACATGACCATCCGGCCCATGTCCATGAGCCTGCCGCCCGATGAGGAATGGGTCGTCATCGGATACGAGGCCGGCGGCAAGGACCTCGAAATCAAAATCCCGTGGCAGGTCTTCCGTCCCGATCCTCAGAACGGGGTCGCTGCCGGATCCTCCGCAAACAGCGCGGTGGCGCGCGCCGTCGGAATGGACCTGCTCACCGAAACCGTACGCCGCACCAAAGTCAGCCTGTTCGCCCCCCAGGTGGCCGAAAAAGCGCGGTCGCTCAAGCGCTCCCAGAACTACGGCGCCGCTCCGTCCGATCCCGGCGCCGCCGCCAGCGCCATGCCCGATATCATCTCCTTTCGCACCGTCAACACGCCGAGCGGAACCTTCGGCTATATCCGCATCTATTCCTTCGCCCCCTCCGATGGCCAGGATCCCGAGACCTTCGTCGACGCCTTCTTTAACGAAATCGTCCGCATCCTGGATCTGCTGCCCCAGAACGGCCTCATTCTCGATGTGCGCGGCAACGGCGGCGGAATCATTCTCGCCGGCGAACGCCTGTTGCAGCTCTTTACGCCAAGACGGATTACCCCCGAGCGCTTCGACTTCATCACCTCCCCGCTCACCCGCGCGCTCGTCGATAAATACGACGACCTCAAACCGTGGGCGCCGTCCATCGATCAGGCCGTCGCCACTGGCGCCGCCTATTCCCAGGGCTTTCCGCTCACGCCCGAGGATTCCGCCAATGCCGCCGGACAGCGCTATCCAGGGCCCGTCGTCTTGATCACCAACGCCCTCATCTACAGCACCACCGATATCTTCGCCGCCGGATTTCAAGATCATGGCATCGGCCCCATCCTCGGCGTCCACGGCAATACCGGCGCCGGCGGCGCCAACGTCTGGAACTATTCCTATTTGCAGCAGGCGTTGCCCGATGCCTTCCAGCCCCTGCCCAAAGGCGTCTCCATGCGTGTCGCCCTTCGCCGTTCTACGCGCGTCGGGCCAATGGCCGGCGTTCCCCTTGAGGATCTCGGCGTCGTGCCCGACGAAATACATCGGATCACAAGAAACGATCTGTTTAACGACAACGTCGACCTCATCGCGCACGCCGCCTCGCTCCTCGCCAGGCAAAAAGTCCGCACCCTCGACGCCGCATTGTCCGGGCGTCAGCTCTCCTTGACCACCCGGAATTTGTCGCGCGTCGACCTGTACCTCAACGGCCGGCCGGCGATGAGCCTGGACGTGACCGATGGCGCCGCCCGAATCGACCTGCCCGCGACCTCCGCGCCGCTCCGTTCGATTCGCCTGGATGGATACGATCGCAACGAACTCGCCGTCACCAGGACGCTCGACCTTACGTCTTAACGGCAGGGAGCAGCCTTCCGGTCGCCGGGCTTCAGCTCTCCGGCCCCGCCGCGACCGTCCGGCAGCGGCCCGTTGTTACCCTGGAATAAGGTTCCATACATTATGACCGTCTCCCTCGTCCGGGCAGCGCTGCTCTGCTCGCTCGCAGCCGTCTGCTTTTCGCAGTCGCTGAAGGATTTTGAGAAAAAGGTTACTGAATTCGATCTCCCCAACGGCATGCACTTCATTATCGTCGAGCGCCATGACGCGCCCGTCGTCTCGTTCCACTCCTATGTGAACGCCGGCGCCGTCGACGATCCGTCAGGCGAAACCGGAATCGCCCATATGTTCGAGCACATGGCCTTCAAGGGCACCGAGACCATCGGCACGAGGAACTATCCTGCCGAGAAGGCCGCCCTCGAGGAGGTTGAGCGCATCTACGACAAGCTCGACCAGTTGCGCCGCGAGTCCGCCGCTCGCCACAAGCCGGTGGACCCGAACAAAGCCGCCGCAATCGAACGGCAGCTCCAGGCGGCGATGGATAAGGCCGCGAGCTACGTCATCCCCAATGAGTTCGACCGGATCGTGGAAGCCAACGGCGGCGTCGGCATGAACGCCTCCACCTCGGAAGACAGCACCAATTACTTCTATAGCTTCCCCTCCAACCGCCTGGAGCTGTGGTTCCTGCTCGAATCCCAGCGCTTCCTGGCGCCGGTCTTCCGTGAGTTTTATAAGGAGCGCGACGTCGTGCGCGAGGAACGCCGGATGCGCGTCGAATCCAGCCCCCAGGGTCGTCTGATCGAGGCCCTTGTCGCCACCGCCTTCGCCGCCCATCCCTACAAAAATATGCCCGGCGGCTGGGCCAGCGATATCGAGAATTTCCGGCTGAGCGAAGCCGTCCGCTTTTACAAGCAGTACTACGTCCCCGCCAACATCACCATCGGCATCGCCGGCGATGTCGATCCCAAAGAGGCCCGCCGTCTCGCCGAGAAATACTTCGGCCTGATCCCCGCCGGTCCGCTGCCGCCCCTGGTCCGTACCGTCGAGCCGCCTCAAACCGGCGAAAAGCGCGTCCAGGTCGAATCGCCTTCCCAGCCGCTCATGGTCATCGGCTACAAGCGCCCGGACCAGAATGACAAGGATGATCCCGTGCTCGATATCCTCGCCGACATCCTCGCCGGCGGACGCACCGGCCTGCTCTATAAGTCCCTGGTCCGCGACAAGCAGATCGCCCTTGCCGCCTTCAGCCAGGCTTCCTTTCCAGGCGGCAAGTATCCCGATCTGTTCCTCTTCTATCTGGTGCCCAATCAGGGCCACACCGTCGAAGAAAACGAAAAGGCCTGCTACGAAGTCATCGAGCAGTTGAAATCCCATAAGGTCGATGCCGAGACGCTGAACCGCGTGAAAACCAAGTTGCGCGCCTCGCTCATCCGGCAGCTCGACAGCAACGCCGGCCTGGCGGCGCAGCTCACAGCCTTCTATGTGGCCTACGGAGATTGGAGAAAGCTGTTTACGCAACTGGAAGATTATGACCGCGTGACCGCTGAGGACGTCCAGCGCGCGGCGCAGAAATATCTCGTTCCGGAAGGACGGACTGTGGCGTGGACCGCGCCGCCCGCCGCGCCGCCCGCCGCGGTCCCCACGGGGGCGGCGCAATGACCCGAGCCTCCGCCAGCCGCCGCGCCTCGCTCGGCGTCGTCTGCGCTGTACTCGCCGCAGCCAGTCTCGCGCCCGCGCAGACCGCGGCGCGCCAGCCCGCAAAGCCCGCCTCCGCGCGCCCGGTCGTTCGTCCCGCCGCGCCCGGCTCGGAAGCCACCGTCCGCACCGTGCGCGATCTGCCGTCCTGGAAAGACCTGAAGTTCAGGCCCCTGCCGCCCGTCCAAATCCCCCATCCCGAGCAGTTCACGCTGCCCAACGGCATGAAGGTCTACCTGCTCGAAAATCACGAGCTGCCGCTCGTCAGCGGCTTCGCGCTCGTTCGCACCGGCAACTTGTTCGATCCGCCCGACAAGAAAGGGCTCGCCGAGATCACCGGAATGGTGCTTCGCACCGGCGGAACCCAGTCGAAGACCGGCGATCAGCTCGATGAGACCCTCGAAAATATCGCAGCCTCCGTGGAAAGCAGCATCGGCGAAACCCGCGGCGAACTCAGTTTCTCCTGCCTGCGCGAAAACACCGACCAGGTGATGGCCATCTTTCGCGACTTCATGACCTCGGCCGCGTTTCGCGAGGATAAAGTCGAGCTTGCAAAGATCCACTTGCGAAGCTCCATCGCGCGCCGCAATGACGATCCCGCCGGCATCGTCTCCCGGGAGTTCTCGAGCCTGGTTTACGGTCCCGCCACGCCCTACGGCTGGATCATTCAATATGCCGACGTCGATAACATCCGCCGCCAGGACCTCATCGACTTCTACAGGCGTTACTATTTCCCAGCCAACATCATGCTGGCCGTCTACGGCGACTTTTCCTCGGCCGATATGCGCGCCCGCATCGAGAAGCTGTTTGGAGACTGGAATTACAAACAGCCGCCCGTCCCGCCATTCCCCGAGTTCAAGTCGAAACCGGCGCCCGGCGTTTTTGTCGCCGAAAAGCCCGACGTCACGCAGACGTTTTTCGAGATCGGACACCTCGGAGGACTGCTGCGCGATAAGGATTTTCCCGCGCTCGAGGTGGCCGCCGATATTTTAGGAAGCGGATTCACCAGCCGCCTCGTCCGTCGCGTTCGCACTGAGCTTGGCTATGCCTACAGCATCGGCGCAAACTGGGGCGCCGGCTTCCTCACCCCGGGCCTGTTCACAATCTCCGGCAGTACCAAATCGCAGTCCACGGTCGAAACCATCCAGACCATCGAAGAAGAGCTGCGCAAGCTCCGCGCCCGCGAAGTGACCGACGAAGAATTGAAAACCGCCAAAGACACGGTCCTAAACAGCTTCGTCTTCTTCTTTGACACGCCCGCCAAGACGCTGAACCGCGTCGTTCTGTACGATTATTACGGCTACCCGAAGGACTTTATCTTCGCTTATCAGAAAGCCGTGGCCGCCGTCACCAAGGCCGATGTGTTGCGCGTTGCGCGCCAGTATCTGAAGCCCGAGAACCTCACCATCGTCGCCGTCGGCAACCCGCGCGAGTTCGGCAAGCCGCTCTCTACCCTGAAGCTGCCGGTCCACACGCTCGACCTCACGATCCCCGAGCCCAGGCGCGAATCCCCCTCCATCTCATCCCAAAGCGCCGCCCAGGGGCGCGCGCTGCTTGCGCGCATGCAGCAGGCCATGGGCGGCGGCGCGAAGCTCGCCGCCGTCCGGGATTTCGATCGCACGGCCGAAGGCTCCGCGCACTTCGGGGGGCCAGCCCGGGTGAAACAGCGCGAGCGCTTCATCGCGCCCTCCTATATGCGCGAAGATCAGCAGCTCCCCTTCGGCGCAGTCGCCGTATACTCGGACGGCGATTCCGGTTGGATTGCCGGGCCGCAGGGCGTCCAGCCCCTGCCCGGGCCCGTCTTAAAACAAATGCAGGCAGAAATGTTTCATAACCTCATCACGCTGGCCTTGAGCGACCGCGACCCCTCCCGGACGCTTTCGGCCGCCGGCCCGGATGTTCTGGAGATTCGCGACCGCGCCGGCAACGTCACCCGCCTCCAGCTCGACGCCGCCGGTCTGCCGTCCAAACAAATGTACGAGTCCATGCAGATGACCGGGAAGCCGCAGCCCGTTGAGGAGATCTTCTCCGACTGGCGCGAGGTCAACGGCGTGATGACGCCGTTTCACGTCGTCATCCGCCAGGGCGGCGCCGAGTTCGCCGACCTGAAGGTCGTCGATATGAAGATCAACAGCGGCCTCACCGTCCAAGAACTGAGTAAAAAGCCATGAAACATTTGGCCATTCTTTTGTTATTTCCGCTCGCGGCGCCCGCCGAGTCCTCCCAGGAGCGCGGCCGGCGCGTCGTCAATGAAGCCGTCGCCGCCCTCGGCGGCAGCGCCTTCCTGGCCATGAACAACCGCGTCGAGAGCGGCCGCGCCTACTCCTTCTATCGCCAGGAGCTTTCCGGCCTCTCCATCGCCAGGATTTACACCCGCTACTACGCCCCGGCCCCCGGCAAACTCGCCGTCCGCGAACGCGAGAACTTCGGCAAAAACGAGGACAGCGGCGTCCTCTTTCTCGACAACGGCGAAGGCTGGGAGATCACCTGGCGCGGAGCGCGCCCGCTTCCCTCCGATACCCTGGACCGGTATCGCGCTTCCACGCTCCACAACATCTTCTATATCCTCCGCGTACGCTTGCAGGAGCCCGGCATGATCTTCGAATCGCGCGGCGCCGACGTCTACGACAACCAGCCCGTCGAGATCGTCGATATCACCGACGCAAACGACCAGACCACCACCGTCTACTTCCACCAGTCCACCAAACTCCCCGTCCGCCAAACCTTCGTGCGCCGCGACCCGAAAACCAGGGAGCGCTTTGAGGAGGTGACCATCTTTTCCAAATACCGCGACGTCGGCGGCGGCGTGCAATGGCCCTTTGCGATTCAGCGCGAGCGCAACGGCGAAAAGATTTTCGAAATGTACTCCGATTCCGTGGCCATCAATCAGAAGCTCGCGGATAAGCTGTTCGAGCTGCCAAGCAATATCAAAAAGCTCAAGCCGGCCGGCTGAGCACGCGCTCGGATTCGCCCCGGGCCCCGTCATCGGCCGCAACCGGCAGATCGATCCATACCAGCAGCCCGGGATGCGCGTTCGACGCCGTGATCTTGCCGTGATGGATCTCAACGGCGCGCCGCGCTATCGACAGCCCCAGGCCGACGCCGCCGCTCTTCCGGTTGCGGTCCGAGTCAACGCGGTAAAAGGCTTCAAACAGCAACGGAAGCGCCTCGTCCGGAACGCCCGGACCGTAGTCCCGTATCGAGATCCGGACCAGGCCGTCCGTCCGCTTCGCTCCAATCTCGACGGGCGTGGCCGAGGGGGCGTAACGGATGGCGTTGCGCACCACATTCTCCACCGCTCTGCGCAACAGCTCGGCGTCGCCGTGAACAATGGCCGGCTCGGCCCCTTCCAGCTTCAACGCGCAGCCGTGCGCGTCCGCTTCGATCTGGCAGTCGTCGACGATTTCAAGAAGAAGTTCATCGAGGCGTATCCGCTCGGTCCGCCGTTGAGCCGGGTCGCCCTCGGCTCGCGTCACTTCGATCAGCTCGTCCACCAGCTCGTTCAGCCGCTCGGCTTCCTTCTGGATGCGGTCCAGCTCGGGCCTCGCTTCCCGGCCGCGCGCCAGCTCGATCGCCACGCCCAGCCGCGCCAGCGGCGAACGCAGCTCATGCGAAATGTCCATGAGCAGCCGCCGCTCGGCCGTCAGCAGCGTCTGGATGCGGTCCGCCATGCGGTTGAACGTTCGCGCCAGCTCGCCCAGCTCATCCTTGCGCTTGGCCGGCGCCCGCGCCGTCAGGTCGCCTTTCCCGAACCGGTCCACGGCGCGCTGCAACGCCCGCACCGGCGATGTCAGGTAATAGGCGAGCGCATAACAGAGCAACACCACCACCCCCAGAATCCACAGGTGATGCGGCTGGATGAACCAGAATATGCCGCGACGGTTCGGGACCAGCGTAAAGTACCAATACTGGTGATCGGGAGACGGCCGGGCGAACACCAGACGGTTGCGCAGCGTAAAGGGGAAGGGGAACGGCAGCCGCCGCATCTCTTCGGCCTCTTTTACAAGCCCGGAGCGGTCTTCGCCGGTCAGCAGGTCGCGCCCGTTGTGGTCCGCCAGAATGAAATCGTTGCCGGTCACCTGCTTGAACCGCTGCACCGTCGCCGCCAGCGCGGGTTTGCCGCCGTTTTCATACGCCCAGCGCGCCTCGCGCGACTGGATGCGCATCATCACCGGCGGCGGCGGCTGCTGGCGCTCCGATGTCGAGCTGATCGCCGTGGACAGGGCGACCGCGGCGATGGTGATGATCGTCGTCGCCAGAAACCAGAGCAGGATTTTCGCAAACAGCGATCTCACCCCGACGCCTCCTCGCCGGCCGTGCAGAACTGGTAGCCGACGCCGCGAATGGTCTTGATCAGCGTGCGTCCGTTCTCCAGCTTCTTGCGCAAATGGCTCACATGCATGTCAATCGAGCGGTCAAACGGCGTCGCTTTGCGATTGTACATCGCCTCCATCAGCATGTCCCGCGACACCACGCGCCCGGCCGAACGCATCAGGATCTCGAGTATGTCGAACTCCAGCGTCGTCGTCTGAATCCGCTGTCCTTCGCAGAACACTTCGCGCGTTCCCGGGTCGAGCACCACCCCGTTGACTTCGATGCGGCCCCCGGCCGGCTTGGTTTCGATGCGCCGCAGAATGGCGCGGATCCGCGCCGACAGCTCGCGCGGGTTGAAGGGCTTCTGCATGTAATCATCAGCCCCGATCTCCAGGCCGATAATGCGATCCACGTCCTCGCCGCGCGCCGTCAGCATGATGACCGGAATCTTGCTGTGCGGCCGCAGCCGGCGCAGGATTTCAAACCCGTCCATGCCCGGCAGCATGACGTCCAGCACGATCAGGTCATGCTCGCCTTTGAGCGCGCGTTCCAGCCCCCGGCGTCCTTCGTTCTCGAAATCGACCTCGTACCCCTCGCGAGTCAGGAATTCGTCCAGCAGCGAACACAACTCTGAATCGTCGTCGATGACGAGAATGCGCATGGGCCGTCTCCACTCCTATTCTGGACCAGGGCTTTACTGCGGTACAGAGCAGACCCCGGCCCCGGCAGCCGCCCGTCCACAACTGGCGCGCTCGCCCGGGATCTCGGCTCCGCAGCAAATGGCGGAAACCGTCGCGTTGCTTAACGCCCTTCGCTGGACGGCGGCACGACGCCCTTCAACCGCAAATACACCGCCATGTACCCGTATTCCTCATTGGCGTGCGAAAGGTTCCCCGTGAGCGCGCCCATTCGAGTGCGCTCTCCGCGCCCGAGCTTCACCATCTGAGCCGCGCTCGCGTCCGTCAAGGAATCGTACGCGGCATCGCACATCGCGAAGCCGTCCTTGAGCGCCGCTACGATGTCCGCCTTGGTGGTCTTGGAGGCGGCGTTCACCGATTTCGATTCACCGTTCACGGTGGAGCATGTGCGGGCGACCGAGTCCGCCACATGCGCCACAAGCTGACCGAAAGTGCGTATCTCGGGGACCGGCTTGAAGCTGTAATTTTCTTCGGGCATCTTTTCAGCGGCTCGGATCACGTTGTTCTTCACGCCGGTGTACATCTGTTTGAGCTCGCTGCTCATCGGACTGGCGCTTTGCGCCTGAATCATTGTCGCTCCCGCCAAGCCGAGAACGAACGTCAGAGTGCAATAGTGATGTACGCGCATAGTGCTGTTGTGTTCTCCTGACGCAACTTACCACAAACCGGCGTTCTGATTGCGCGCAAACCGCCTCGCCCACCGCTCTCCGTCCGCCGGATGGACGGCTAAAATCCGGGAGGAGCAGGAAACGGTCCCCGAGCCTCCTCCATCCGTACGCCGATCTCAAGCAGCAGCTCCTCCGTATACGGTCTTCCCACCAGTTGAATGCCGACCGGCAATCCGTCGCCGGTCAGCATCCAGGGGATCACCAGCGCAGGAAAGCCCACCAGGTTGAACGGCGTCGCTGTCATCATGGCTTCGAAGAGTCCAATGTTCTTTTCCGGCGTCTGCCAGCGCCGTTCCCGGTGGCGGAAGGCTGCGACTCCGCACGCCGGTGTGAGCAGCACCGGGGTTTCCTGCATCTCGCGCTGCAGCCGGCATCGCAGCTTGTCACGTTGCGCCAGCGCATCCAGCACATGACGCGCCGCCGGCTCGGGCTCTTGGAGCGCTCGGGCGAGAAATTCCGTGCCGGTCCAATGCGCTTCCTGCTCGCGGCCGGCGATCAGCTCCTGCGTCAACCGCGACGGGAGGACGCCGAAAAAGAACCACCACAGATTGGGCGCACGGTCCAGGCTCTCGGAGTGAAAGCTCCGGAGGCGAGCGCCGAGCGATTCCAGAGCGCGCGCCGCCGACGCCACGGCGTCGCGCATGACCGGCTGCACGGGCACGCTCTGATATCGCTCCATGACGCCGATGCCAATCGAATCCAGGCGCGCATCCGATTCGTCGCGTAGGGGGACGGGCGCCGAGAACGGGTCCGCCGGATCATATCCGGCAAGCGTCTGAAACATCGTCCGCAGATCGGCTGCATTGCGCGCCATCGGCCCGGCGACTCCGAGCAGCCCGCCGGGATGGGTGATCTCGGGTACATGACCCGCGGCGGAGACGCGGCCCGGCGTCGGTTTCAGCCCCGCGATTCCGGTGAAGTGCGCCGGGATGCGAATCGATCCGCCGCCGTCGCTGCCCAAGCCGCCCGCAGACATGAAGGATGCGATCGCCGCCGCTTCGCCGCCGCTGGATCCGCCCGGCGTCCGCTCGAGATCCCAGGGATTGTTGGTTCTGCCGGCGATGAAGTTGTCGGTTTCGTAGCTGGCCAGAAATTCGGGACAATTGGTTTTGCCGAGGATGATGGCCCCTGCATCCAGCAGCCGCTGTACGGACGTGGCGGTCTGACGCGCGGGAAGATTCTGGAAGAAGCGGCTGCCGCACGAGGTCGGCAGGTTCTCCATGTCGAAGCTGTCCTTGATTGTGATGGGGACGCCGTGCAGCGGGCCGGAGAATTCGTTCCGCATGGCCAGGGCCTCAGCGCGCCGCGCAGCGACCCGAGCCTGATCGGCGAACACCATGACGAAGGCGTTAATCGAGGGATTGAAGCGCTCGATTGCGTCCAGGTGCGCGTCGACGAGTTCGACCGGCGAGATCTCCCGGCGCCGCACGCGATCCGCCATGTCATTGAGCGTTAAGCGATTCCATGCCAATTTCTCCGTGGGGGGCGCGGTCTGCATTCGACTTCCTCAATCATGAGTGTAAGCGCAAAGGGCGCCCGCGGCGGCGAGCGAAGAAGCGCACGCCACGCCTCTCTTAAAATTAAGGAGTGGCAACGCTCTCGTTTGACGAGGCGCGATCCTGCGTCCTGCAAACGGTTTGCGCGCATGCGGCCGCGCCGCGCGTTGAGACCGTATGGCTGCTGGACGCAGCCGGCCGGGTGCTGGCCGAGCCGGTCCGCGCCGACCGCGATTATCCGCCGACTGCGCGATCCGTGCGCGACGGATTTGCGGTGCGCTCCGCCGACCCGCCCCGCAACCTGCGCGTGATCGGCGAGGCTCGCGCCGGCGCCGGATTCCAGGGCCAGGTTGGTCCGGGAGAAGCCGTGGAGATTATGACCGGCGCGCCGACGCCCGATGGCGCCGACGCCATCATCATGGTGGAGCACGTCGTACGGAACGGCGATCGCATCAGCGCGGAGAAGCCCGTCCGCGCCGGCGACTTCATCAATGCGCAGGGCGTGGAAGCGCGCGCCGGCGAAGTTGTGGTCGACCGCGGCTGGCGTCTGGATTACGCCAGGATCGCCCAACTGGCCGCCGTGGGCTGCGTCCGCCCTCGCGTCTATGCCCGGCCGCGCGTCGCCATCCTCTCGACCGGCGACGAGGTGGTGAACATCGAGGACACGCCGCGCGAGTCTCAGGTGCGCAATTCGAACGCTTATGCGCTGGCGGTTCAGGTTGCGCGAGCGGGCGGCGCAGCCGACATATTGCCGGTCGCCCGCGACAACTACGCTTCGACTCGCGAGTTGATCGAGCGCGGTCTCGCAGCCGACCTGCTGTTGCTCTCCGGAGGCGTTTCGGCGGGCAAGTATGACATCGTGGAACGAGTTCTCGCAGATCTGGGCGCCGAATTTTATTTCGATCGCGTGCGCATCCAACCCGGGCAGCCGCTGGTGTTCGGGCGGGCGCGCGGACGCTTCTTCTTCGGGTTGCCTGGTAATCCTGCATCGACCATGGTATGCTTTGAGCTGTTTGCGCGCGCGGCGCTCGATTTGCTGGGCGGATGCAGCGCAGCGCCGCTGCCGCTGTTGCACGCGCGGCTCACTGAGCCGTTTCGGCATCGGCCGGGACTGACCCGGTTTCTTCCCGCCATCGTCGACGATCAGGGCGGAATCACGCCCGTGCGGTGGGCCGGATCGAGCGATGTTCCATCGTTGGCCCGCGCCAATGCGTTCCTGGTCACGGAAGAGCAGCGCGAGAGCTGGGAGGCCGGCGACTGGATTCGTGCGCTTCTGAAATGAAACAGCTCTCCCACTACGACCGCTCCGGCCGCGCGCGCATGGTGGACGTCTCGTCAAAAAGCGACGCCAAGCGCATTGCCCGCGCACATGCCTTCGTCAAGATGCGGCCTGCCGTGGTGCAACAACTGGCGTCGAATCCCAAAGGCGATCCGCTCGAGGTTGCGCGCGTGGCCGGCATTGCCGCGGCGAAACGCGCGTCGGATCTGATCCCGATGTGCCATCCGTTGATGCTGACCCACGCCGATGTCGAGACGTCGCTTGAAGCCGAAGGAGTCCGCGTTATCTCTTCCGCGGCGACCACGGGGCCGACGGGCGTCGAGATGGAGGCGCTCACAGCGGCGGCGGTGGCTGCGCTCACCATCTACGACATGACCAAAGCCCTCGATAAGGCGATAGAGATTCAGGACCTCTACTTGCTCGAAAAATCCGGCGGCAAGAGCGGCCGCTGGACTCGCGAAGCGGCGGAGAGCGATCGCCAGAGATGATTCACGTGGCCATCATCACGGTAAGCGACTCCACGATAGCGGGCAAGCGGGAGGACCGCTCGGGACCGGCGCTGGAAGAACGCGCGCGGCAGGCGGGTTGGACGGTCGTGCGCCGCGCCGCTGTGGCTGATGAGCAGGAGCAGATCACGGAACTGTTGAAGAGCATTGCGGATTCGGGCGGCGCAGATGTCATTCTGACGACGGGAGGCACCGGAATCGCTCATCGCGATGTCACGCCCGAAGCAACGCGCGCAGCAATTGAGCGCGAGATTCCCGGCATACCGGAAGTCATGCGTTTTGAGGGGCGAAAGCACACGCCCCTGGCAGCCTTGTCTCGCGCAATTTGCGGCGTTCGCGGCCGAACGCTGATCATCAATCTGCCGGGTTCGCCGAAAGGCGCGGTTGAATCTCTGGACGCTGTGGCGGGGCTGGCGGCGCATGTGGTGGACCTGCTACAGGGGCGCACGGCCCACAGTCCGAAACTCCACGGAAACGAAGGACGTCCCACAACTGTATGAGAACTCCCGGGATACTGCTGCTCTGTGTTCTCACGCTCCTGGCGCAGGATGATCTGCCGAAGCGGAGCGACATCGTCACGACGGTTAAAGTAGTCATTGCGCCCACCACGGTTACGGATCGCGATGGCAATTTCGTCAACGGCCTGACCGTTAACGATTTTGTGCTGTATGACAACGACAAGCTGCAGCGTATCCAGCAGGATGTAACCTATGAGCCGATTTCGATGGTGATCGCGGTTCAGGCGAACGCGCAGGTGGAGGGCGTACTCCCGAAGATTCAAAAAATCGGCGCGGAACTGGATGCGCTGGTTTTGGGCGATCAGGGCGAGGCGGCGGTGCTGGCGTTCGATCATCGCATCCGAACGCTGCAAGATTTCACGACGGAGAAGGGAAAGATTGACGCTGCGTTCAAAAAGCTCACGCCGGGCAGCAGCACCAGCATGCTGAACGACGCGACGATGCAGGCGATCAACATGCTGCGCAACCGGCCGCAGGACCGGCGGCGCATTATTCTGTTGATCAGCGAGACCCGCGATGTGGGCGGGTCATTCCGCCCGCGCGAAGTGATGACGGCGGCGCAGTTTGCCAACGTGATTATCTACTCGATCGATATTTCGCATTTCATCAGCTCGCTCACGCGGAAGGCTCCCGTGCCGCGGCCGGACGCAATTCCGCCGGAGGCGCATCATTCGCCGACCGGTCAGGTCATGACGCCGACCGAAGTGCTGCAAAACCGCCAGACGGGCAATTTTGTTCCGATGTTCGTCGAGATCTTCAAAGGGGTTAAGGGGATCTTCATCGACAACCCGTCGGAGGTATACACCAAGTACACGGGCGGGCGGGAGTTTTCGTTCGCCAGCCAGCGCGGGCTGGACGACGCAATCACGGCGGTCGGCGCCGAGATCCACAGTCAATATCTGCTCAGCTACACGCCGAACAATCTGGACGAGGCCGGCTTCCACACCATTGAAGTGCGCGTGAAAGGGCGGCCGAATCTGAAGGTCCGGACGCGTCCCGGCTATTGGATCGCAGGCGGCGCGCAGTAGCGCCGGCGACAGCCGCGAGGCAGCCTAGCGGGAGGCAATCCCGGGCGGAGCAGGGCCGGGCCTTTGCGGTTCCTGACAAACCGTTACTGGATCTACATACACCGCGACAATCTTGGCGCCTTCTTTTATCGTCCTGTAAGTAGCGATGAAAAGGACGAAGACGACTCTGATGACCGGGGCTGCGGCGGCGCTGCTGGCGGGGGGCGTATGGTTTTACCGCCACAATTCAAGAGCGCTGCGCTTTCAGACCGCCGTGGTCGAGCGCGGCGACATCCAGTCGACGATCTCGGCCACCGGAAACTGCAACGCTGTGGTCACGGTGCAGGTCGGCAGCCAGGTTTCCGGCAATATCAAAGCGCTCTACGCCGACTTCAACACCAAGGTTCACAAAGGGCAGTTAATCGCGCTGATCGATCCGCAGATGTTCGAGGCTCGGGTGGACCAGGCGCGCGCGAATCTCGACAGTGCCCGGGCCGCGGTGGTGAACGCGCAGGCCAATGAAGCCAGGGCCAAAGCCGATATCGCCGCCGCGCAGGCCGCCGTTGCGACGGCCCAGGCGAACCTGGTCAAAGCGAAATCGGCGAGCCAGGACGCCAAGGTGAAGTATGAACGGCGGCTGGAGCTATTTCATGAAAAGATCCTGTCGCAGGATGATCTGGATACGGCCCAGGCGACCTACGACCAGGCGGTCGCGGCGCAGGATGCGGCTCAGGCGCAGGTGGAGGCCGCCGCGCACCAGGTCCAGTCGGCGCAGGCCCAATATGATGTGGCGGTGACAGAACGGCGCTCGGCGGAGGCGCAGGTGAAGCAGAATCAGGCCGCGCTGGAGCAGGCGCAGGTTGATCTCGATCACACGCGGATCACAGCGCCGGTGGACGGAACCGTAATCGCGCGGCAGATGGACGTGGGGCAGACGGTGGCGGCGTCCTTCCAGGCGCCCACCATTTTCGTCATCGCGCAGGATCTCACCAAGATGCAGGTGGACACGAACGTAGATGAAGCCGATATCGGGAAGGTGAAGCTGGGAGAGACCGCGATGTTCACCGTAGATGCGTTTCCGGGCGTGCGTTTCAAAGGGGTGGTCTCGCAGATACGGCAACAGCCCATCAACACGCAGAACGTGATCACGTATGACGTGGTGATCGGGGTTTCGAATCCCGATTTGAAGCTGCTGCCCGGCATGACCGCGAACGTGCGGGTGCTGGTGGACAAGCGGGAGAACGTGTTGAAGATTCCGAATTCGGCGCTCCGCTACCGTCCGTCGGAGGCGCTGCTGAAGACGGACAATTCCGTGCAGGCCGCAGGCCCGAACCGCCGCGGCGAGCAGCAGCCGGTGGTGTGGGCGCTGGGGGCGGACGGCAAGCCGCGGCCGGTGCGCGTCCAGCTGGGCATCAGCGACGGCAGCTTCACGGCTGTGAACAGCGGCGATCTGCGGGAAGGAGACCGGGTGATCGTTGGCGACGTTTCTGCGAAGGCGGCCAAAGCGGCGCCGGGCTTGGGCGCCGGTCCTCGAATGAGAGGGCCCGGGTTCTGACGGGGGGCGGGGCCATGGCTGAATCCATTGAGGTCGACAATCTTGTGAAGACGTATCGGATGGGCGAGGTCACGGTTCAGGCTCTGCGCGGCGTCTCGCTCACGATCCCGAAGGGCGCGTTCGTTGCGATCATGGGCCCGTCGGGCTCCGGCAAATCCACCTTCATGAACATCCTGGGATGTCTTGACAAACCCACGGCCGGATCATACCGGCTGGACGGAGTCGAAATCGGCGGGTTGAATCGCGACGAGCTGGCGGAGGTCCGGAATAAGAAGATTGGTTTTGTGTTCCAGAATTTCAACCTGCTGGCGCGCACCAGCGCGCTCGAGAATGTGGAGTTGCCGCTGCTCTACAACGGGCGCGCCAACCGGGATGGCAAGGAGCGGGCGATGGAGGCGCTGCGATCGGTCGGGCTGGAAGGACGCGAACATCACCATCCCAATCAGCTTTCGGGCGGGCAGCAGCAGCGCGTTGCGATCGCCCGCGCTCTGATCAATCACCCGCAGATCATCATGGCGGATGAGCCCACGGGCGCGCTCGATTCCCGCACCAGCGTCGAGATCATGGGCATATTTCAGCGGCTCAATCGCGAGCAGGGGATCAGCATTATTCTGGTTACGCACGAGCCCGATATCGCCTGCTACGCGGACCGCGTGATCGTGTTCAAGGACGGGCGGGTGAAAAGCGACCGCACAACCAGCGCGCCGCGGGATGCAAGGACGGAACTCGAAGAAATGCCGGCTTCTGAAATCGGCGAAGAAGAGGCGGCGGCATGAACCAGATCGTTCCGGCGGTTCAAATTGCGTTCCGGGCGCTGCGCGTCAACAAACTGCGGTCCGGGCTGACCATGCTCGGCATTATCATCGGCGTCGCGGCGGTGATCGCGATGGTGGCCGTTGGCAGCGGCGCCACTGCGCGGATTCAGGAGCAGATTCAGAGCATCGGCAGCAACATGATCATGGTCATTCCTGGAAGCATCACAAGCTCCGGAATCCGGCTGGGCGCGGGCAATGCGGTGACGCTAACGCAGGATGACGCGAAGGCGATCGCGGCGGAATGTCCGGCGGTGGCTGCGGTTGCGCCGGTCAGCCGCGGCGGAGCGCAGGTTGTTTACGGCAACAACAACTGGGCGACCTCGATTCAGGGCACGACTCCGGACTACCTGGCGATTCGCGACAACCAGATCGCCGAAGGCCAGTCCTTCACGCAACAGGACGTCGAGAGCGACGCCAAGGTCGCGGTGCTCGGCAAGACCGTGGTTGACAATTTGTTCGGCGGTTCGGATCCGATCGGGCAAGTGATTCGGGTCAAGAACGTTCCCTTCACGGTGGTGGGGACGCTGGCGCCGAAAGGCCAGTCGCCGATGGGACAGGATCAGGACGATGTGATTCTGCTGCCGATCTCGACGGCGAAGAAGAAGGTGCTGGGGGTCAACCAGGCCAACGCGGCTTCGGTCGGGTCGATTCTGGTGCAGGCTCGCGACGGATCGCTGATGAGCCAGGCGGAAGAGCAGACGCGGGCGCTATTACGGCAGCGCCACCGCTTGCAGCCGAATCAGGAGGACGATTTCACGGTCCGCAACCTGGAGGAGGTATTTTCTGCGCAGGAGAGTTCAGCGCGGGTGATGTCCATTCTGCTGGCTTCGATCGCATCGGTATCGTTGATCGTGGGCGGCATTGGAATCATGAACATCATGCTGGTGTCGGTGACGGAGCGGACCCGGGAGATTGGGCTGCGCCAGGCGGTGGGAGCAAAGACCAAGGACATTCTGACGCAGTTCCTGGTTGAAGCCGTGACGCTGTCGCTCGTTGGCGGCGTCATCGGCATCGTGCTGGGCGGCGCCGCATCGGCGTTGATTTCGCACTTCGCCCAGTGGAACACGCTGGTGAGTCCGACGGCGATCCTGATGGCATTTGCCTTCTCCGCAGTTGTCGGCATTTTCTTTGGCTACTATCCGGCGCGCAAGGCGGCGTTTCTCGATCCGATCGAAGCGCTGCGGTACGAGTAGGGACAGAGGCAGGCGTTGCACGCATCTGAATCTGGCAATGGTGCGAGCTTCGTATCGAGGAGAACTGGCTGGCGCCGGCGCGTCTACGCCCGCTGTGTGAGAAAGTCTGAGAGAAGTTTGGCAACGCGATCCGGCTCGTCGTGGTGAACCCAGTGCGTCGAGCGATCCATCCATACGATACGCCCGTTGTCACAGATGCGCAGGCTGGCTTCAGCGAGTTCAGGGAGGGCGTAGGCGTCCTGCTTTCCCCAGATGATCAGGGCGGGGGGCGAAACGCGGCATCGCTCCGCGGGCGGCAACGGTTTGCGCAGCAGTGCGCGATAGTAGTGAATCATCGCCGTGAGCGCGCCGGGTTGACGCCAGGCCTTTCGATACTCCTTCAGATCATCATCCGCAAATGCGTCTGCGCGGACGCAGTCGCGAAAGCCTGTGGATAGCGCATTGGCGCGATTCAATCCAATCAGAAACTCGGGCAGGTACGGAATCTGGAATAAGCGCACGTAGCTGCTTTTTCGTTTCTGGGCGGGGTTATTGCGCATAGCATCGACCCAAACGGCGGGGTGCGGCGCGTTGAGCGCCGCCAGGCGTTGCACGCGCTGTGGGCGCCGGCTGGCAAGCCACCATCCGACGGATGCGCCCCAGTCGTGCCCTACCACGGCAAACGTTTCCCGCCCGAAGTGATCCGCCAGACCGATGATATCGGCGGACAGCTGATCGAGGTCATAACTTGGGACGCCCTTAGGTTTGTCGCTCAGATTGTAGCCGCGCTGGTCAGGCGCGACGACGTGAAACCCGCGAGCCGAAAGCGGCGCAATCTGACCGCGCCAGCTATACCAGAATTCCGGGAATCCGTGAAGAAGAAACACGAGCGGCCCCTCCACCGGCCCCGCTTCGGCCACATGCAGATGAATTCCGTTGCTGGGGATGCGCCGGAAGCGCACGATCTCGGTACGCTCAGACATGTCCGTAAACAGATCCTCCGCCACGAGCTGGCGCGCTGCGCCTGGGGCAAGAAGACGATGAGACGCCGCGAAGACGGGAAAAACTCAACGGTCTGGACGCCTGGTTTGGTCTGGTGCGGATGAGAGGACTTGAACCTCCACGCCGTTGCCGGCACTAGAACCTGAATCTAGCGCGTCTGCCAATTCCGCCACATCCGCAGAGACGGGACGATCATTATTGTCGGAAACAATGGTTCCCGGTGTCAAATTCGCTTTGGTTTCGGTTTGAGGCGGGTGGCCGCGGTCCGCGGGTGGGCGTCGAGGCGGAGATTCAGGATCAGCCGCATGACGCGGTTCTCGATCTCGTCGCGCACGGCCCGATAGACCTCGGCGCTCTGCCCGATGGGGTCCTCGATGGTCCAGGTTTCGAGCGTCGGACCGGGCTCGAGCGGCAGGGTCATGCCGCTCATGTTCACCACGAGGTCAAAGTTTTGCCTGAGGTCGCTGATGCCCTTGGGATAATGTCCCTGGAGGGTGATGTTCTTTTCGCGCATCACCTCATGCGTGAGTTCCGGAATCTCGGCGGCCGGCATTACTCCGGCGCTGGCGGCGCGCATGATATCGGAGCCATAGGTGCGGGCAAACGCCTCCGCCATCTGGCTACGGCATGCATTTCCAAGGCAGACGAAGAGGACGTGTTTCAGGCGCGCCACGGGAGAGTCTGGAATTTACTCATATCGGAGCGCCTCGACGGGGTCCAGACGGGCGGCCTTGTTGGCCGGCCAGATGCCGAAGAACAGGCCGATGCCGACCGAGACCACGACCCCAAGAGCCACGGCCCAAGTTGGCACCATTGTTGGAAGCGAAGGGAATACGAAGCGGGCGGCTATGGACACAATCCAGCCGAAGGTAATGCCAATCAGGCCTCCCAGTCCCGTCAGAACCACCGCCTCGGTCAGGAACTGGATGATAATGTCCAGACGGCGCGCGCCGATCGCCTTGCGGACGCCGATCTCCCGCGTCCGCTCAGTCACGGAAACGAGCATGATGTTCATGACGCCGATGCCGCCGACCAGCAACCCGATGGAACTCAGCACCACCATAACGAGCGCTGTGACGGACATCATCTGACGGAACTGTTCGACCATCTGTTCGGATGTGGAGATGGCAAAATTATCAGGCTTGGAGGGCGGAACGCGGCGCTCCTGGCGAAGAACGGCGCGAACCTCATCCTGCGCCGCGGAGATTTTGCCTTTGCTGGCCTCGACGACCAAGTACATTTCCTTGGCCTGGGGGAACATCTTCCTCATCGTCGACAGCGGCAGATAGACGCGGTTGTCCTGCTGGCCCGGGAAGGAGGCGGCGGGACGCTTCATCACCCCGATCACCGTAACGACGTGGCCGTTGACATCGACTTCCTTGCCGATCGGATCGATGTTGGCGAACAAGGCCTTCTGAACGTCCTCGCCGATGACGACCACCGGCATACGATGGACGTTTTCGAATTCGTTGAAGAAGCGGCCGGAGAGCATCTCGACGCCGCTTGCAGCGGCGAAGCTTTCCACCGTGCCGCCGAGATCGATCTGGAACAGATCATTGCCCTTGTACTTGATCTTGAAGATCTGCGGGCCGCGCACATCGAAATTCCACGGCATCAGGAAGGGGCTGACGCGCACGACGTCGGGGCAGCGGTCCTCGATAGCGGCGGCGTACTCGAGCGTGATCGGTTTGCGCTGGCGCTCCTCGGGCGTGAGGCGGCCATGAAAGCCGGGCGGCCATTTGAAGACGATCATGGAATTGGTTCCGAAGCTGCGGAAAATGGCGCTGATCGCTCCGTCGAAACCGGCGAGGATGGATCCGACGCCGATGATCGTGCCGGTTCCGATAATCACGCCGAGCACGGTGAGGAAGGCGCGCATCTTGTGCTCGCGAATGGTGGCCAGGGCGAGCTTCGTATCCTCGACAACGGCTCTGAGCATATCAGGTCTCCGCTCGAAGCGCCTCGATGGGGTCGAGCTTGGCGGCGCGTTGCGCCGGATAGATGCCGAAGAACAGGCCGACGATGACGGAAAGTCCGACGCCGACGAGGACCGAGGTCACCGGCAGCCGCATCGGTACGGGAGTGAAGCTGCGCACGAGGATTGCGATCACCCAGGCGATCATGACGCCGATGAAGCCTCCCGAGCCGGCCAGCATGGAGGACTCGACCAGAAACTGATTGAGAATATCGCGGCGCCGCGCGCCGACCGATTTGCGGATTCCAATCTCGCGCGTACGCTCCGTGACGACGGCGAGCATGATGTTCATGATGACCACGCCGCCCACCACCATGAAGACTGAGACGACGGCGATGGCGGTAGCGGCGATTGCGCCGGTGGCCTGACCCCACGCCTGGACAAATGAATCCGACGACACGACGCTGAAGTTATCATCCTGTTTCGGGCGGAGGTGACGGTAGGCGCGCAGGAGCATCCGGATCTCGTCCTGGGCCTGAGTGAGTACGAGCTGGTTCTGCGCCAGCGCCATGAAGTACACGCCCTGCTGCGAGCCGTATTTTTTAAAGTAGGTCTGGATGGGGATGATCACGAAATTGTCCTGGCTCTGGCCGAATGCGCTGCCTTTGGCCTTGGCGGTTCCGATGACGCGGTAGGGCAGGCCATCGACGTGGATCTCCTTATCGATGGGGTCGACGTTGGGAAAAAAGCGCTCCTTGAGGTCGTTGCCGATGAAGGCGACAGCGAGGCGGCGTCGGTCGTCGATGTCGCTGATAAAACGCCCGATTTCCACCTGGTAATTATTCAGAACAGCGTAGTTTGAGGTTCCGCCCTGAAGGTTGACCTCCTCGACGGTATCGCTGCCGTAGGTGGCGTTGACCACGCGGCCGGCGCCCATGCCGATTTCTCTCACCAGCGTCGCCCTGCTCTTAAGAAACTCGTATTCCTCTGGCCGGAGCTGGGGATTGCGCTTCTGAAATTCGAGGAACTTCTTGGGATCCCAGTTGCCGATGAACGCCATGCGCACGATGCGGAACCCGTCGGCGCCCATGCTGGAGATGTTTTCGGCCACATAAATGTTCATGCCGTGAATGATGGACATGACCGCGATCAGCGTGGTTGTGGCCAGAATGATGCCGAGCAGAGTCAGGAAGCTGCGGAGCTTGCTGGCGCGCAAGGAGTCCGCCGCGACGGCCGCCGCTTCGGCAAAGGATGCGTGCTTGCTCACTCTCATGTAGGGACGAGATCCGCTACTTGCATGTTCCCACAGTCTTCGAGGCGCCGCGGGCAGGGAGGCGGGATGGCTCAGAGGGTCCCGGCGTGCCGCTTGAGAATAATGGGCAGATTTTGCGAGAAGGCCGAACGGGCGAGCACCATATCGGCGCCGGCGTCATGGGCCTTTTGCTTCAGTTCGCCCTGCACATGGGAAACGTAGCTGATGATGCTGATTCCTTTGGTCTCGGGGTCGCTTTTCAACTCCGAGATCAGCTTCACCGGACGGACCGAGTTTGCGTTCAAATCGAGGATGATCAGGAGCGGGCGTTCTTTGGCCTTCTCTAGAACATCCTTTTCCGATTTCAGGAACTCCACATCGAGGCCTGCGCGCTTTGCGACGTCGCTAATCTTGACGGTGAAGAACAAGTCCTCCAGCACCGCCAGGATTTTCTTTTTCTCCTTCGCCATAAAGAGGTCTGGATTTGTCTAGGTCTCTTCGAAATCAAATGTTCAGGAACGCTTGTTAATGCGGCGGGAAATTTCATGTTAACCCGGACCGCCAGGCGCCTGCAACTGCATCCTGCAACGTTCGAGGGGCGCTTTGGCCTGACGCTTGCGAAGCCAATCCGGGAGGTGGCGGGCGTGCAATGGACGCCGGGGGACTCAGGGGCGACATTGAAGACCAGAGGGGGAGCAGCGGAGGCTTCGGGGGCTTCGGACGCGTCCCTCTGGGCCTCGGGGCGTAGTTGTTCACGCACGGAACCTCCGAGCAGCGGGCGCACTGGTTCAGGGCCGGGCTGCGGGGCGGCGCCCTCACAAGCTGCGATCGGTTTGCGCAGAATCAGTGACGGAAGAGGGCGCGCCGGCAGGCTCAGGGCGCGCTGTTCATGGACCTGGATGTCCGCAAGGCGCACCCTGGTTAGCGTTCGCTGGCGCCTGCCGGCTCGATGACGGCGCGCATGGAACCTTTACAGCGCGGCATGCGCCAGTCGGCCCCGTAGGAGTGGATCTGATCACGGCCGAACTCCGCCTGCGGCAGCTCGCAAGTGATCACGATGGTGCGGCCGGTCTGATCGACTTCGACGGCGTGCTGAAAGGCTTCGGTCGCCGAGAAGAGGAAGATTCTTTGAAGCATCTCGACGACATAGTCATAGGTGTGATCATCGTCGTCGAGCAGCACGACGTGAAACAGCGGGGTTCGTTGATCCTGATTCTGGTCGGTGGTCTCGATGCCGGGCGAGACGGTTGTCTCTTGCATCCTGCCCTTCATTCAAGCACTGTCGCGCGGTGGAGGGCAAGAGCTCATCAGCAGCCGGCAGCCTTCGCCTAATTGCCGGCTCGCGCAACGGTATCCGTCACCGGTACGGTATAGGTGAACCAGCCGATCATCATCTCCTCCCAGGTCTGGTCGCCCCACTTGACTTCTTTCGTCGGATCCGGGTTGTATTTATTGTTCGGAGAGTTGTCAAAGTGAGCGACGCAATTGATGCGCGTTCCTTTGGGCAACGGGAGCGGCTGTTTCAAGTCGTACGCAAGCTGCCAGTTGAAGTCATACTTCGGCACGCTGAGAATGGTTTCCTCGCGGCCGTCGGGGTACACGATGGTATATTTAAAATCCTTGCCGCGCAGATGCATGTGCGGCATCAATCCGATCAGCGCGACGTCCTCCTTGGCGATCCAGGTGGACTTGACCTCGTAGTTCGGATCGCCTGGCGGAATTTTGAATGCGGCGTTGAGAGCCCGGCCGGTCATGGCGCGGTAGGCCGGCGGCTGGGAGGCGAATTTCAGGCCGATGTAGGAGCGGTCCTTGACGGCTGTTCCATTGGGCGTATAGTGGACCTGGAAAACCAGGGTTGAACCGGCTTTGATCAGGCGGGCCGTGCCTGGCGCCCAGATGTGCGGCGGTTCTCCGGGCGCAAAACCGGCCAGCAAGGAGCCGCCCTCGCCGCTGAATACGCCGCCCTTCTTTCCAGGCTCTTCGATGAAGACAATGATATGGTGGATGGCTCTGCGCTGGTCGGGGCGGATCTCTGCGGCCTGCACCCATTTGTCTTCGGTGAAATTGGTCGGAACGCGGAAATATTTATAGGGGACGACGCCTTGGGCCGGGACGTCAAAATCCGCGCCGATATCGAAGACCTGGTCGGGCTTTTCGATATTCCAGCCGGATTGAAACCTGGGCGGAGGCGGAAGGTCTTTGGGATCGCCTTCGGGCGCGCCGGCGGCGACCCAGGCTGAAATGGCGTCGATTTCCTGCTGGGTCAGGCGCCGGTCATTTTTGAAGGCGCCGTAAGCGGGGTCGGCGAGCCACGGAGGCATGGAACGCGTAGCGACCTGTTCGCGAATGGCCTTGGCCCAGGGGCGGACTTCCTTATACGAGGTGAGGGGCATCGGCGCAACTTCGCCAGCGCGATGGCATTCGACGCACCGGTTGTTCAGAATTCGCGCGATCTCCCTCGAATAGGTCGGAGCCGTTGCGCCGGTGGTTGCGGCCCACGCAGCCGCGCTCGCAATGAGCGCAGCGCACAACAGTGGAATGTCTCTCATATTCGCGCTCCAAAGAGTGGCTGCCGAACATTGTACAAACAGACGCGGGGCGAGGCCAGCGGCCGGGCCCCGGACCTGCCGCGGCGGAGGCCCTATGCGGTAGCGGCGATCGCCATGCCGGCTTGAATTGCGCCAAACAGCGGCTCCAACTCCGCCCGACCGACGGCGCCCATGATGGCGATCTGGGCCCATCCGCGTTCGCGCAGATAAGAGCTTTCGCTTGCGATTTCGAATCCGGCTCTCCGGCACTTTTCCACGAAGCCTTCAAAGGGGATTTCGAAGGTGGTTATCGAGGGGGCCGCATCGGCCTCGCAGGCCAGCGGGGAGATGCCGCATTCCCGCATCCGGGCGCGCACCCAGGCTCCCAGCCGTCGATACTCGGCAAAGCGGGCCGCAGCGGCGTCGCGATCCGCATAATTGAGCTCGAGGGCGGAATCCAGGGCGAAGAGCTGCGGCGACGGCGCTGTGAACAGGGAACCGCGCTGGCGAATGGCGCAGCGGATGTCGAAGCACGCGGGCAACTTGTGAAGCTGCTTATCGTCGAGCGATCCCGGCGCTGCAAAGACGAAGGAAAGGCCCGCGTAGGCGCCGAGCGCTTTGCCGCTGACGCCGGTGGCGAGAAAGGCGCCATGCAAGTCGAGCGGTACGGCGCCGAGGCTGCTGACGCAATCGACGGCCACGCGCGCCCGTGCGGCGGCCGCGATCTGCATGAGGCGCCCGATATCGTTCAATACGCCGGTGCTGGTCTCGAGGTGAACGCCCCAGATCCAGGCGGCGCCGCGCGCGGCGCGTTCGATATGGGCGAAATCCCATGCCCGGCCCCAACTCCATCGCAAGGCTTCGAAGCGGAGCCCGGCGCGCCGCGCCTGCTGAATCAGCCGGTCGCCGAATTCGCCGTTTGCCAGGACCAGACCCGGAGCGTCGCGGTACACTGCCCGGAGGTGCGCCGCGACGGCGTCATTCGCGGTGGTGCCGGTGCCGACCAAAATCGCGGTCTCCATTCCGCAAGCCAGCGCCGAAAGGCGCGCGCGAGTCCGTTCGTACGCCTCGATGAATTCCACAGACCGATGCGAGAGCGGCCGTCGTAGAAATGCGTCGCGCACTGCCGGGGCGATTTCGACCGGACCGGGCAGCAAACTGATCAGGGGCCGGTTGTTTCTGCGCTGCTGGCGGGCGAAATACAGGCCGGCGTTGCGCATCAGCCAGGCGGGCTCCTCGATGAGCGACAGGGCCATGGGTATAAACGACGCCGCGCCGTCAGGCACCGCCGGGCCGAGCGGGCGAAACCCGAGCTTTTCGTACATCTGCGCCCTCTCGGCGAGTCCGGAGATGATGAGGTGCGAATACCCGCGCGCCTTTGCATATCGATACAGCTCCCACAGAATGCCGGCGAGGATCATGCGGCGCCGCGCCTCGGGCTCGATCGCCAGCAGCCGCACTTCCAGGAGCGGCCCCGGGAGCGAAGCGAGAATCGACGGCTCCGGCAGCCGGCTGGATACGGAGAACGGCGGTTCATCGTGCACCGCGATCATGCCAAGCAGCCGGCCTCGTTCGAGCGCGATGAAGTACGTGTTTTTGGAATGAAAACGATCGACGAGCACGCCGGAGCCATCGGCCGCGTGCTGTCCCACTTCCTCGGCGAACGTGCGATAGTTCAGCCTGTGGATCTGATCGAATTCAGCGGGGGAATCGGCCCGCTTGAAAACCAGGCTGTCGGACATTGGCGACTAGTCTATAAGACAGCGGCGCCGGAATCCAGCGCAGAGGCGGCGTGGGCTGGGTCGAGCATGAAAAAAGAGAGGCCGCAGGGGGAGCGGCCTCTGCTCCAAACGGGACTGTGCAGCGCGCACGCGTAGAGGAACGGAAGGCAGATGATTCCCGGGAGATCACCGGCGAGTTGCATCGGCGAAGCGTGCGGAGGGACAAGGGCTGCTACCGGGCGGCCCCGGGGAATCGCGGCGGACCGATCCCTGGACCACGCGGTCCGCCCGGGCCATAGGGCAAGGCGTCGTACCTGGCCTGCTGGTCGGCGGTCAGCAGCGCGTAAAAGGCCGCGTCTGCTTTGCTGTCGATCGCGATCCGCTGGCCGTCGAGCGACCCGATTGTCGCCGCGAGTTGATCAATGGAAGCGACGTTGTTGCTTTTCACCGCGGCTAGGAGGCTCTGCTGCGCAGTCCGCAGCGTCGTCATGAGCGTCTGCCCGGCGGTATAAGCATTTGTGTAAATCGTCAGCGCCTGGGATTTCTGGGCATCGGTCAGGCTCAACAGCGTCGCAAGTTGATTGACTCGCATCTGAATCATGGTCTGCGGGTCGGGCGGCGTCCCTGAGGGGGGACCTGCGTTTGATTGAGCCGACACGCCGGCCGCGATGACGGCGCCGACGGCGAAACAACGTAAGAATCGGATCATGTCTTGGCGATCAGCCTCCTGATGATCTAACGCCTGACGTCTCCCGCAAGTTGCCGTACGCGCTGTTAAGGCTTGTAAAATCAGGCCCCGGGATTCGGGGCGTGCGCGGAGGTTCCATTTCCAGACGCCGGTGCGCATTGGCGGCGGCTGTTAAGGAGCAAACCGGTATCCGACTCCGCGCACCGTGTGGAGGCGCCGCGGCAGTTGCGGATTGTCCTCAAGCTTCTGCCGGAGCCAGGCGATGTGAACGTCGACGGTTCGGGAAGTGACGGACTCCTGGTATTGCCACACATACTTGAGCAGCTCATCTCGGGATACCACTCTGCCGCGATGATGGATCAGATATCGGAGCAGTTCAAACTCCTTGCCGCTGAGCTGTATTCGGCGGCCGCCCTTTCGCGCCTCGGCCCGCTCGAAGTCGACTTCTATATCATCGAACTGAAACCGCGTCAGCGGAGGCGGATTTTTCTTTTGCACACGGCGCAGCAAGGCTTCCACCCGCGCCGTCAGTTCGGAAGGATCAAAGGGCTTGAGGAGATAGTCATCGGCGCCGATTTTCAAGCCGAGCACGCGGTCGATGACTTGCGTGCGCGCCGTCAGCATCAGAATCGCGCTGTCCACGCCATGCGCCCGCAGCTCCTTACAGACTTCAAAGCCGCTCTTGCCCGGCAGCATGACGTCCAAGATAATCAGGTCGTATCGAGACGCAAGCGCCTTGGACAGAGCGCCGGGGCCGTCGGCTTCGGCTTCCACGTCGTAGCCTTCGGCGCTGAGCAGGTCCGACAGGGTCAGCACAAGCCCCGGTTCATCTTCAACCAGCAGAATTTTCACACTCATGAGCTACATCGCCGGAGGCGACCGGCAGACGGATGATGAAGGCAGTCCCCCTGGCTTCGGCCGTCTCAACTTCGATCGCGCCCTCGTGAGCTTCGACGATTCGCTTGACGAGGCTCAGACCCAATCCCGTTCCATGAATCTGGTCGGCTCTTGCTTTCCGGCCCCGATAAAACGGTTGGAAGATCTGCTGCACTTCATCGGATGCGATGCCGTCGCCGCGGTCGGCGATGCGGATTTCGATCTGGCGGCGCCCATTGCGCGGCATCGACGCCGAGATTCCGATCCAACCGCCCTTTTTCCCATATTTAGCGGCGTTTGTAATCAGATTTTGCACAGCGTGGGTCAGCGTGGCGCGATCGCCGAGAACGGGTTCGAGGCGCGGGTCTATGTTCTTCACCACCACACAACCCGATTCTTCGAGGATTCGGCGGTCTGCTGCGAGCGCATCGTCGATGACTGCCTCGATTGAAACCGGCGCGCGGGCGCCGATGACGCGGCCGGCCTTTGCATTCGAGAATTGCAGGATTTGTTCGACGACGGCGGTCAATTTTTCGCTTTCCTGCTGAATGAGGGCGCCGTACTTGTGAACTCTCGCCGGGTCGCTGGCCACCATAGTTTGAAGATTGTGCCCGGCTGTACGCATGATGCTCAGCGGCGTGCGCAGCTCATGTGAAACGCCGGCGACGAATTGCATTTGGAGTTCCGCGAGCTTTTGGGCGCCGCGAGTAAAGCGAACCAGCGCGCCGCCGGCTGCAAGAATGAGCAACAGCAAGGCTGAACTGACGGCCAGATTGCGCGTTCGCGTGCGCGCGACGGCGGACTCCAGCGAGCCGGCGCGATGCCGCGCGGCAATGACCCAGCGGCTTCGGAAGCCATTGTCGCCGGGAGGCGCATGCCGGCCTTCAGGTCCGGGGCGGCGCGGCGGCGGTCCTGGCGGGGGCCCGAGCTCGAAGCGGGGGACGCCGTGTGCGGGCCGGGCTTGCGGCTCGAAGATGGGCGCTGAAGCATCCGCAGCCGAAGCCTCGAATCCGCGATCCGGAGCGGAGGCGTACAGGGCGTGGTCCAGATTGGACCGCGCGAAGACTTCGAAGTCGTACTCCTGTACAGCTGTCTCGCCGAGATCGCGGCGCAGCAATTCCGGAATCAGCGAGTTTGCCAGATAATCCTGGTCGAGTTCCAACAGCAGCCACTGGGACTCGCGCCGGACGAAGGGGCCGTTCGCGCCGCCGCGGCCAAAGATCGGTATGTCGATCAGGGTTCCGGGATCGTCTGGAGGAAGCAGGGGCCCGCCCCTTCCACTTGCGAGCCGAGCCAGCAAACGCTGGCGGAGCGGCAGCCACTCTCGCGGCCAGTCCACAATCGTAAATGCCGCCCGTTTGGGATCGAGCATCTTCAATTGGAGTGAATCGGCGGCGGGCGACGCCACCGCGATGGTCTGGACCATGGCGAGATGCGAGGCGGCGCGCCTCCAGCGCTCGTATTGAGCGACGTATTCCGTCTCCGATGGCGTGCGGCCGTCCGTCGCCGGGGTCAGGCGGGAACACACGGAACTGACTTCAGCATTGAAATCGCGGCTGACGCGGCTAAGGCTGGCCTCCAAGGTCGACTTCAGGCGTTGCCGCTCCGCGCGGCTGATTTCGCCAATCCAGCGGTACTGGAGGATTCCGAGCGCGAGCGCAAGGGACCCGAGCACGCCGAGAAAGATCCAGGATCCGGCGGAATGACTTCGATCACTGGACACGTTACCAGGGTAAACTGAGCGCCCGACTCGCTGGGCGGGGAGAAGAACAACGCGGGCTGCTTGCGCGCGCTCTATTTTGGCGCAGCCGGCCGTTCGCCAGGCCGAAACATAGCAGGAGGAACTGATTTTTACTTGCTTTGCCTGGAACTGTTAGCGACACGATTCTTACTCCGCCATTGACAGCGCCGCGCCAATCTGCCGGGGAACTTGGAATGCAAAAAGTGATTTGCCCGCGTCGATGTCAGGCTTGAAGTCGGACGGGCCTCGGACACCCGTCGCCGTGGCCGCGAGCGCTGCGGTCCTACAAACGGACAAGTCGGATTTTCGCGCCGAGTTGGACCAGAAGGCGGTCACGAACCTGCGTTGGAAGCGTGGACGCCGCAAGGACATTGCCTGGCATCAGCTTTATAAAATGGAGCAATACGCTATGTGGCGCTTCTATGTGGTAATGGGCTTGGCGATCGGCGGGACGGCGGCCGTGATGGCCGGCGACGGCGGCAGCGGCAGCGTTAACAAGGACGTCACATTCAATAAGGACGTGGCCCCGATCTTGTTTCGACACTGCGTGGCGTGTCATCGGCCGGGGAACATCGCGCCCATGTCGCTGCTCAGCTACAAGGAGGCTCGGCCCTGGGCTGCCGCTATCCGGGAAGCGGTGGTTTCGCGTAAGATGCCGCCGTGGCATGCCGATCCGAACGTTGGACGCTTTTCAAATGACGCGCGCCTTAAGGATCACGATATCGCCATCCTCGACGCCTGGGCCAAGTCCGGCGCGCGGGAAGGCAATCCAGCGGACCTCCCCCGAGCGCCCGAGTTCACCGAACGCTGGCATATCCAGCCCGATGTGGTCTTGACAATTCCAGCAGCCCATCTAACCAAGTCTTCGGATACCGATGAATACGCTTATATCTTCGTAGCTACGAACTTCACGGAGGACAAATGGGTGAAGGCGGCGGAAGTTATGCCTGGCGACTTTGCGGTGGTCCATCACGCGACCGTTTCTGTCGTGTCCGAGGAGCGCAGGAAAAGTGTGACGCCAGGCGAAACGCGCACCGGCCAACCGAACAAGTATCGGTATTCAACTGGCGCGGTTTTGCATATCCGGCCTGAAGTCCCCATTCAGGATGACGGTTGCGCATCGCCGGGCGGTGGAGCGCTGGGTGAACAGCCGAAGCCAGTGGACTTCCTGGCCATCTATCTTCCCGGCCACGTCCCGGAGATCCATCCTGACGGCTATGCGATCAAAATACCGGCTGGCGGCGTGCTTCAATTTCAGATTCATTATCACAACAGGACCGGTCACGATGTGGCCGACCGCACCAGCATCGGGCTCGTGTTTGCGAAGCCGCCAGTTCGCCATCGTATCCAGCAGTACGAGATTTGGAATTATACCTTCGCAATTCCGCCCGGCGATCCGAATCACCGGGTCACGTCCTGCTATACTCTGGACCGCGATGTTACAGCGCTGGCGTACACGGGGCATATGCACTATCGGGGCAAGAGCATCCGCACGGAAGCATTTTTCCCGGACGGGACAAGCGACGTGCTCTTTTCCGTTCCGCATTATGACTTCCGCTGGCAGGAGACTTATATGCTGGAACAGCCGCGGCTGTTGCCGAAGGGCACGCGCCTGATGACCACCGCATATTTCGACAATTCGGCGAACAATCCACTCAATCCAGATCCTTCGAAGCAGGTCCGTTGGGGCGAGCCGAGTGACGAAGAGATGATGGGCTTCTGGCTGTCATTCACTGATGCGACGGAGTCCGTCACCCAGACCACGTCGTTAGCCCGTTAAGAGATTCGAATCGTCGGACAATACGCTGGCTCCGTTGAGCGCCAAGCTTGTCCGATAATCAATGCTCCTAGAAGGCCGTTGCGCCGACAGGCCGCGGCCGGCCGTTCGCTAGGGGCGTGGTTCGGTCCGCAACGCGGGGCGCGCCGCGCAGTCCTGCGACCAGCCGCGCCAGGATGACGCCAGTTTGACCGCGCGCTCCAGGCGGTCCGCATCAAAGGGTTTGGCGACGACATCGAAGCCGCCATGCTGAGCCACCTCTTTCCAGAGGTACTCGTCGCAGACCGAGGATGCGAGCAGGACGCATACGCGCGGCTGTAACGAAGCAATCCGCTGAACGACGGCGCGCCAGTCTTGTCCGGGCACGTCGCGATCGCAGATTACGAGCGAAAACGAATCGCGCTCGATCAGCTCGACGGCCGCCTGGCAGGAAGGGGCCCATCGCAGCAGCCAGCCCGACCGCTGCGCAATCTCGCGAAGATCGCTCCAGCCGTCCGGGTTGTGGGTGACGGCCAGCAGGGTGATCGGGGCGGGGGGCTCCAATGCGCCGGTCTTGGTCTGGGCGCGCGGTCGGAATCTGCGAACCAATCCAAACACTGCTCGACCGCCTATCGCAGGGCGCCGATCTGGTATTCGAGCGCGCTCCACTGCGCCTGATAGTCATAGCGCGCGCTGGCCTGAGCGATTTGCGCGGAGGTCAAATTCAATTGCGCCTGGCTGAGCTCGACGATGGAGCTGAGGCCGAGATCGTAGCGGCTTTGCGCGAGCTCGAGCGCCATCTTGGCCTGATTCAGCAACTGGTTGGTCAAGCCGAGCCGCTCATAGCCATTCAGGGCGTTGAGGTAGGCGACCTGAACATCGCGGACCACGCGGTTCTGGAGATCCTTGACGCGCTCCTCGGCGCTGCGCTCACGCAATTCCGCCTCAGTGCGCCGCGCCTTAAAGAGGCCGCCATTGAAGATGGGGATGTTTATGTTGGCCCCGACAGCGCCGTATTGATTTTGCAGCGCCGCGACGCCCATCGGAACCAAGCCGATGTTTGCGATCATGCTGACGGTAGGGAACCAGAGGGCGCGCTCCGCCTTGGCGAGGCTGGCGGCGGATTCCTGTTCGTAGCGGAGGCTGGCCAGCTCCGGGCGATTGCGGATGGCCTCTGCGATCAGCGATTCGAAGCTGTCGGGCGGGGCTGGCGGCATCGGCTCGTCCGCCAGCTTGAAGTAGCGCTGATTGGGATAGCCGAGCGCGGTTGCCAGGCGCGCCTCGGCGGCCTTCAATTCATTCTGCGCGCTGGCCAGCAGCAGCTTCGCCTCGGACAAATTGACGTTGGCGAAGCTGACGTCGAGGTTGGACTTGAGCGAGTTCCTGGCGAGGACTTCGATCTGCTCGGCGACGAGGCGCCGGGCCGCGACGGTCTCTTCGGCAACCTTCAGGACGGATTGGGCGCGCAGCACGCCAAAGTACGCTGTATCCACGTCCAGCAGCACGTCGGCCCGGGTCGCATTGCTGTTCTGCTGCTGCGCGCGGGCATGGGCCTCGGCGGAACTGGCGAGGTTCGCAGTGCGGCCGAAGTCGGTAATCAACTGGCTGACGCCGATGCCGCTGGCCAAGCGGTTATAGATGATCGGGTTGTTGAGCGCTCCGGCGGCGATGCGCGTCCCGTCGGATGCGCCGGCGGCGGTCAGGCTGCCGAAGGCGGTCGGCTGGAAACTGGCGCGGTACTGTTTTGGGACCTCGGCCGAGGCGGCGGCCGCATACTGGGCCGCGCTCAGGCGCGGGTTGTTCTGGAGGGCGATCTTCTCAGCCTGCTGGAGCGTGAGTTCCAGCGGGGGCTGCGGCGCGGCGCCGTGCGGCGCTGCGGCCGTGGGCGTGGCCTGTCCGGGGTCGTCCGCGAGCGCAGCGGGGACAAGGATGATGGCAGCGACGAAGACCGACCGGAGAGGCATATCAGCGCGCCTCCTCAAGCCGCTGCGAATCACTGTTGCGGTACACCAGATAGTACGCCGCCGGGACCAGAAAAACGGTCAGAATCACCGAAAGCGTCAGTCCGCCTATGATCGCGCGAGCGAGCGGCGCGTACGACTCGCTCCCTTCGCCCAGTTTCATGGCCATGGGCAGCAGGCCGATGATTGTGGCGAGCGATGTCATGAGCACGGGGCGCAGGCGCACGCGGCACGCGCGCGCCACGGCCTCTCGCACGCCCAGGCCTTCGGCGCGGAGATGACGCGTGAACTCGACGATCAGAATGCTGTTTGAAACGGCGATGCCGACCAGCATGACGACGCCCATCAAGGACATGACATTGAGCGTGGTGTCGGTGGCGTACAGAGTGAAGATCACGCCGGCGAGTCCGGGCGGCACGGCCACCAGAATGATGAACGGGTCAATAAATGACCGGAACTGCGCCACGAGGATGAGGTATAGCAGCACGACCGATAGCGTCAGCCCGATAGCGAAGCTTCGGAATGAGGCCCGCATGCCTTGCACCATGCCCCGCAGCGTTACGGTCAGCCCCTCAGGGACGCGCGTGTTGGCGACGATGCGATCGATCGCGTTCGCAACGCGCCCAAGATCTTCCTTGAGCGGCCTCACGTAAATATCGATGGTGCGACGAAGCTGGTAATGATCCACCTCGGTCGGCGATTCGATGCGGCGGATGCGCGAGACGGCGTCGAGACGCGTCGGCATGGCGAGGTGCGGTGAGCGAAGCGGAATCGAGCGAAGGTCCAGCAGGTTGCGGACCTGAGTCTCCGGATACTGGACCGTGAGCATGTAGTCGTTGCCGTTTTTCGGATCAATCCAATAGCTGGGCGCGATCATCTGGTTGGAAGTCAAGGCGGTGATGACGTTGTCCACGATTTCCCTCTGGCTGAGTCCGAGCTCGGCAGCGCGAACGCGGTCGATATCGAGCTGCAAGCCGGGATAGTCCAGATCCTGGGGGACAAAGACGTCTGCGACGCCGTCAATTTTGCGGATCTGCCGCACCAGATTCAGGGCGGTATCGTAGGCCTTGTGCATCTGTGTGCCCGCCACCTGGACATCGATGGGCGCCGGCAGGCCCATGTTCAACACCGCGTCGACCAGGCCGCCGGATTGGAAATACGCCGTCAGCTCCGGGAGTTCTCTGGCGATCCGTTGCTTTACGGCGGCCATGTACTCGTAACTGCCTGTCTTGTGCTCCGGCTTGAGGCTGACCTGAACGAAGGCGGTATGCATGGCGGAGTTGGTGGTGTAGATCGCTGAGAAATCGGGGGTGGCGCCGATGTTGGAAACAATCATGCCCAAATCTTCGGGCGAGACCGTCCTGCGGACCAAATCCTCGACCTTGGCGACCTCGGCTTCGGTAACCGAGATGCGGGTTCCCGAGGGCGCCTTCAGGTTGATGACAAACTGCGCGGCGTCGGTGCGGGGAAAAAACGACAGCCCGAGCCTCGGAAACAGCGCCAGGCTCAGGGCGAACACCACGGCGAACCCGGCCAGGACGGCAACGGGCCGCTTCAGAGACCGGAACACCAGCCGGTCATAACCGAGCAGGAGCCGTTCGAATGCGCGGTTAAACCATTCATTGAAGCGCGCTCCCAGGGACCTGCGCCGCGCTCCGGTTTCTTCGACGTGTCCGGGGCCAATCTCGTGCACGGCGATGGGCGCCTTGATGAAGCGCGCGCAGAACAAAGGCACAACGGTCATCGCCACGGCAAAGGACGCAAACAAGGAGAGCGCGACTGCGAGCGCCAGCGCCGAGAAAAGAAACTTGCTGACGCCATACAGGAAGGTGACGGGAAAAAACACCACCACGGTCGTAAGCGTGGCTGCGAGCACCGGCAGCGCGACTTCCTGGCCTCCGCGCTCCGCCGCCAGCGCGGGGGGCTCTCCCATTTCCAGGCGCCGGTAAATGTTCTCGAGCACGACGACCGAGTTGTCAATCAGACGGGAGAACGCGAGCGCGAGTCCGCCGAGAACCATTGCGTTGACCGAGCTCCCGCCCAGTTGGAGCGCTATGAACGTCGCCAAGGCCGACAGCGGGATCGAGAAGAAGACGGCCACCGTGGCCCGCATGCTGCCGAGAAAGATGAGAATCATCACCGAGGTCAGGAACAGGCCAATCGCGCCTTCATGCAGCAGAGTCTGGATGGCGGTTTTCACAAACCGCGACTGATCGAACACGACTCTCGTAATCAGCTCTTTGGGAACGTCCAGCAGATGCGCCAGGCGTTGTCGGACGCCGTCCACGACGGCGATGGTATTGGCGTCGCCGCCCTGCTTCAGCACCGGCGTATAGACGGAGCGTTGTCCATCCACGCGCACGATGTTGGTCTGAATCTGGCTTGCGTCCTTGGCGTATCCGATATCCGAGATGCGGACGGGGGCCTGGCCGACGGTTTTCACCGGCAGGTTATTGATATCGTCCACATCGCGCAGCTGGCTGTTGGTGTAGATGCTGTAGTCGAGCGAGCCGATCTGGACGTCGCCGGCTGGCAGAATCAAATTGGACTCATTGACGCTGCGCACGACGTCCATCAGGCTGAGCTGATGCGCCTCCAGCTTGTAGGGATCGGCATACACCATAATCTGGCGGTATGCGCCGCCGAACGGTTGTGGGACCGAGGCGCCGGGCACGCTTGCAATCTGATTGCGCACCTGAAACTGCGCCAGATCGCGAAGCTGGGTTTCGTTAAGGCCTTCACCCTTGAACGTTACCAGGCAGACCGGCAGGCTGGAGGCATCGAATTTCAGAACCACGGGAGGGAGCGTGCCGGGCGGCAGACGCCGCAACTGCGCCATCGCGAGATTGGATATAGTCGTGACGGCGGAGTCCGGATTCGCGCCGGGCTGGAAATACACCTTGATTACGCTCACGCCGGGGAGCGATCTCGATTCGATGTGATCGATGCCGGCGCCGAGCGTGAAAAATCGCTCAAAACGGCTGGTAATATCGGTCTCAATCTGCTCGGGGGGCATGCCCGAGTAAAATGTCGCGACCACGACCACCGGGATGTTCATGGCCGGGAACATGTCCACGGGCATTCGCGCCACGGCGGTGACGCCGACGACGGCGATCACAAGACAGATCACCACGATGAAATACGGATTTCTTATCGCAAATCGGGACATACGGCAGTATCAGCGGCCTTGATCCGGATTCAGCGCCGCGAGCTCAGTAATTTTGGGCGCCACCTGCTCGCCGGCCACAAGCTGGTTTCTGTTTCCGATTACGACTAAGTCGCCTTCGCGCAATCCCGAACGCACTTCCACGCGGCGGGCGGTTTGCAGGCCCGTTTGAATGTGACGGATCTCGATTTTTCTGTCGGAGTTGACGACATAGGCGAGCGGATCCGTTTCGCTGCCGGCGACGGCCGAAACGGGGATTGACAGAGCCCGATCGCGTCTTTCGAGAGTCAAATCAACTTCGGCGTACATGCCAGGGATGAGGACCAGTTGGGGATTGGGGACGTCGACTTCCGTGGGCATGGTGCGCGTATCAAGCTGCACCTGGTTTGCGAAACGCGCCACTCTGCCGGGAAAAGTGCGTTTCAGGGAAGGAACGCTAACCTCCACGAACTGGCCGACATGAACGGAGGGCACGACGGACTCCGGCACCGGCAGGATCAGCCGCAGCAGATTATTCTGACAGAGCCGCACGAGGGGCATGGCCTGCGTCTGCGAACTGACGCCAGCCTGGATCATCGATCCGGTATCGGCGTAGCGCTTGGTAATCACTCCATCGAAGGGCGCCGTGACCCGCGTGTATTCACTGAGCGTTCTGACTTTGCTTAACTCGGCCTGCGCCACCCTGACCTGTTCCTGAGCGGCTACCAGGCTCGATTTGGCGGCCGAGACCTGCGCTTCGGCGACGAGATCCTTGCCGCGGGCGTCATCGACTTCCTGTTGCGCCACCAACCCGGGCCGGTCTTTCATGACGGCGGTCAGACGCGTATAGGTGAGATGCGTGACTTCGTGGGCCGATTGGGCGCGTTGCAGTTCTTCGGCGGCGCGCTTTACCTCCGCGTTGCTCCGGTCGAGCGCCGCTTTCGCGCGGGACAGGTCGTCGGCCATTTCCGGGACCTCCAGGGTGGCGAGCAGCTCCCCCTGGCGGACGCGGTCGCCGATATCGACTCGGATCTGCTTGACATAGCCGGCCACCTTGGCCATGACATCCACTTCCTGGTAGGGCTTGAACTCGGCGGTGAGCACCACGGTCCTCGACAGGTTCTCCAGGGAGGCTCGCGCCACGGCGACTGCGGGCACATCGGCGTGCGTGTTCGCCTCGACCGCTTTTCCCGCCCCCCTGTTACAACCGCCGATCAGCGCCAAGAGTATGCAAGCCGTCAGGCCAGCCGCCCAGGAATAGTTGTGCATTCGAAACTCTGAAGTCGATGCTAACGGCCGGGCGGCGGATGGTTCCATACCCGGACCACGGTATTTAGGGCGGGAAGACGAGGTAGGAGGGGCGCTTCAACGCGCCCCAAAACAAAGAAATCCCTGTATGGAAAGCTGATTGGCGCTGAGATTAATTGATCGTAATCGAGTCGACCTTAATCACGTCGCCATCCATCGTTCCAGTCACCTTGGCGCGCAGGTCCTTGTCCTTGTTTGTCGCTTTAATCGCCGCGAGCGCCTTTGCATTTCCGGCCTCATCGAATTTTATGAACTTGCCATCCGAAGTGACCAGTCCAAAGCCGCTCTTGGCGCAGCCGAGATTGCACTGCTTCGTATGGCTTGCGACGTCCTTTCCCTTGCACATGGTGTCCACGACATGGCCTGTCCATGTCTCGCCGAGCGCGATAGCGGAAAACAGAGCAACGCCTGCCAGTATTCGCTTCATGTCATCTCCTTTTTGGAACCCAAAATGGAACCAGCGAGCCGGTTTGGCGCCCGGCTCTCACCCTAGCATACATGAAAGTCCCTACCCGCGCCCGCAATGCGTTGTAAACAAATTGTGAACAACAATTGGCGCCGCAATTGTACGCGCGGGTTGCATGGAGAGAATGATACTGGAGCACAGTCAGGCCGATGTGTACGACGCCGGCGAACGCTTGCCGTCCGAGCCAGCCGACCCTGAGAGCCGCCGTCTCGTTTATTCGAACGCAGCCTGCGGGTGGAACTAATCCCGGCGCCGGAGAATCTAAGTGCATGGATCCCGGTTGAAAGCCAATGGCCTCAGCGCGACGGCGCTCTCGAAACGGGTTTTTTTCCGCTTGATTCCCGATTTGGCCATGTTTATACTGGCTTTTTTCGTCCGATCGGGACCGGGACGAAGAGATTTTGATGACGAGCAGTTCGATGAACGCCAGGGATGATTTTGATCCGTTAGCCCCGCAGAGGGAAGCGGCAATGTTTTACGGCCTATTTCTACGCGGCCACTCCGCGGAGGCTTTGCGCCGCGATATCGACGTGCCGCGCGATCTTTTGGAGAAATGGCTGAAGACGCGCCGCTTCGAACCGGGCTTCCACGATAACCTGAAGCGCGTTTACTATTACCGCAAACAGGTGCTGGCCATCTTCGACGAACTGGTTCACACGGAGAAGAACCGCGCGCGGTTGCACTGACGCGGACATCCGCCCAGCATTCGCCGGGCTCAGCCCGGTTACGATATGCTGGTGCATCGCGTATGAACCGCAGAGCGTTTCTCTCCTCCTCCGGAGCGGCGCTTGCCGCCGCTGTTCCTGCTGCGCCGGCCCCGGCGGCGCCGCCCAAGCGCGCTTTGATGAAGCTCGGGTGTCAGAGCGCGCCGACCAATGACGTACATCTGAAGTACCTGGCGCGCTATGGCGTACGCAACATCTGCGGGTATCCGCAGATCGCCGACGGGCGGCTATACGCCACCGTCGATGAGCTTAGCCGTATGCGCGACCTTGCGGAAAAAAACGGCATCAGCGTGGACTGCGTAGCGCCTCCGTTTCTGGCGTCGAGCCACATCGATCGCGAAAAGCATCCTGCGATCATGCTGGCCGAGAGCCCGGAGCGCGACCGCGACATTGAGGCCTTGCAAACGTTTATTCGCAACTGCGCCAAGGTCGGGATCCCGTCGATCAAATACAACATGAGCATCCTGGGCGTGCTGCGCACCGGACGTACGCCGGGTCGCGGCGACGCGATGTACAGCACGTGGCGGTTGAAGGATGCGCACCCCGATCCGCCGCTGACGCGCGCCGGCCGGGTGGACGCAGACCGTTTTTGGGAACGCATCACCTACTTTCTTGAGCGCGTCATCCCCGTCGCGGAAGAGTACAAGATTCGGATGGCCTGCCATCCGCACGACCCCGGCGTGCCGCCCGAAGGCTATCAGGGCGTGGTGCGCGTGCTGGGCACGGTCGACGGGCTCAAGAAATTCATCTCCATCAAAGAGAGTCCGTATCATGGATTGAACTTCTGCCAGGGCACGGTGTCTGAAATGCTTCAGGATCCGGGCAAGGAGATCTACGACGTTATTCGCTATTTCGGGACGCGCAATAAGATCTTCAACGTTCACTTTCGGAACATCCGCGGACGCCGTGATGACTTCCAGGAGGTATACCCGGATGAAGGCGACGTCGACTTTGTGAAGGCCATTCAAGTGTACAAAGAAGTCGGGTATCCCTACCTCTTGATGCCGGATCATGTGCCGTTCGCGGCGAACGATCCGCAGGGCCTGCAATCGTTCGCCTTCTGCTATGGCTACATCCGGGCTTTGATTCAAGCCGTCGACCGGATGGGGTGACCTGTTGGACCGCGACGGCCGATGCGGCGGCGCGGGCCCTTGGCGGCGCTGGCGACCGAAGCGCGCACGCGGGCGGGCGCGGCTTACCAGTACAATTTCAACGCGGCCTGCATCTGCCTCGGCGCATTCAACTGGCCCGACACAACCCCGAATGACGTGCTGTTCAGGTTAGAGTTGGGTGCTCTGAACACAGTACGGTTGAACAGGTTGAACGCCTCGGCGCGGAAGTCAATCCGCAACCGTTCTGTGGCTACAAATGTCTTGCCCAGGCTCACGTTCTCGTTGAAGTTCGGAAAGGCGCGGACTTTAGGATTGTAGCGGGTCGCATTGCCGAGCAGATCGCGGGGCTGCGCGGGAAATGCCGCCGGGTTCAGAAACAGGTCGGTTGCGGGATCGAAGCTGCCGCTATAGGGCGCGCGCCAGCCGTCGTACGTAGTGATGTAGGGCCGGTTGGACCCGTTGGCGATTGGCAGAGGCGCGTTCCGCGTCACTCCGATCGGAAAGCCGCTGGCGTAGGTTTGAATGGCGCCGATGCGCCATCCTCCGAGCGCCTGGCTTGCAATACCGCGGGTCAGCCATCGCCGCCCCTTGCCGAAGGGCAGTTCATACAGCGTGTTCAGCTTCAGGACATGCGTCTGATCGAACTGGCCGATCGATTTTTCCAGCCGCCGGTTGCCGTTGTCCTCGGCATACCCTGTATTGGCATAGTAGGTGTCAGAATCCGTGAGAAGTTTCGAGAATACGTAGCTCCACTGGAACGTCAGGCCGCTTGAAAAGCGGCGGTTCAGCCGCAGTACAAGGGCGTTGTAAGTCGAGTGGCCGCTTTTATCGCCGCCGCTCTGACTGGTATCAATAGTCAGATACTGTGGAAACGGGCGCAGCGCCTGGCTGACGGTTTGCGAACGCTGCACCGCCGGATTGGTGAAATTCGGATAGGGAATCGGAATACCCGCGGCGACGGCCTGCGGCGACAGGATGTTCGAGTTCAAGATGTTTATGGCTTGCGTTACGCCGTAGGTCTGAATCAGACTGTTCACGGCCGCCATGGGCACTTGGTTAACATTCACGATGCCGCTCTGAAGATGCGCCCCGACTACCGCGTTGTAATCGGCCTCGAGCATCGTATTCGGCGTGATCTCGCGTTGGATGGAAAGGGTCCAGTTGTAGGCTTCGGGAGCGCGAGTGGCATTCTGTCCCTGCCACCAGTCGACGTTCTGGTTATTTGCAAATGCCGGATTAATCTGCGGCGGCAGCGGATAGGGAGGAAGCCCCTGATCCCAGTAGAAGGCGGGCGTGATTCCCTGGTTGGTGGATGCAAAGTTATATTGCCCGATAAAGCCGGCGTAATGGCTGCTGCTGGCGACGACCGTCACGCGGCTGAAGGAGCGCGCCGCCGCCGCCCGGATCGTCGTCTTTGGATTCAGTTGGTAGGCGAGGCCGAGACGCGGCCCCCAGGCGCCGTACCATCCAGGGACTAAACTGCGCACCCCTTGCCGGCCCTCGCCCTTGCCGGCGAAGATCAACGCTCCGGGATAGTTGTTTACTGCTGGATTGGGCGTGGTCGGCGAAAAATCGCTGTACTGGTCGCCGCCTGCGACCGGGGGCTGCGTGAACTCGTAGCGCAGCCCGAGGTTGATCATCAAATTTTTCGAAATGCGCCAGTCATCCTGCGCGTAGAAGCCGTGATAGTCATAGGTCTGCGGCAGGTATCGAATCGTTTCCGTCGCGCCGCTGTCGGCGGCCCCGAGCAGGAAAGAGGCAAAAGAGCTTCCGCTGGTAAAGCTCGTCGCTCCGGGCACGGCGGTTTCCAGAAAGCTGAAGGTCGCCTGGCCGGAAATGTTCTGCTGCCCGAATCCATTCGCCCGCTGGCTTTCAAACGCATACCCGAATTTGAAGGTATGAGCGCCGCGGATGAAACTCAGGTCGTCTTTGAGCGACCACGACGGTTGCTCCGTTCCGTTATACGCCGTGCCGCCCCAACCGGTGAATTCCGTAAACGAAATGTTGGGGAAATTCACATTGCAGTCGACCGCATTCTTGATGCAGACCTTATCTTTCCAGTTCAAGCCCGTGTTAGGCGAGTAGCTGTTCTTGGAAAATTTGTTGCCGCCAATCGAGAAGTGATTGAAAAGGCGCGGCGAGATTGTCCAGTCATAGCTCATGCGGTAGAGGGCCGCGTCGAATTGGGACACGCTGCCGTTCCACAGCGGCTCCGGCAAGCCCGAAGGACCCGAAGGGCCGGGTTGGGAGCTGTACGCCGTGCGGTTGTAAAAGAACGAGACGTGATGAGTTGCGCTGAAATTCTGATCGATTTTCAGGCTGCCTTTGTCGGTTGGCGATTCGGTGACTCCGCCATTTGAAACGTAATTGTTGGAAATCCAACTGGGCGTCCCGGGGACGATGCCGGGGCGGTTTGGAACGACCTTGCGGGCGTATTGAATAACGCTTTGCGAGACGGCGCTGAACCGGGACAGCGGGATGCGGTTGCCTTCGAAAGCATCGCGGATGAATCCTCCGCCGTTCGGATTGGGCCGGGTGGAAGCCGGATCGTAGATGGGCAGCAGCGCACCCTTCGAGTTCACCCAGTTGGAAAAGTCGCCGTTGTACATTTCCGGGGTGGGAACCGTAAGAATCGTTCCATTGGAGCCAAGGCGGTTTCGAAAGCCCTCGTACGCGACAAAGAAAAACGTCCGATTGACGCCGTTATACGCCTTTGGAATCCTGACCGGACCGCCCGCGGAGGCGCCGAAATCGTTCTGTTTGTAGACCGAGCGGCTGGGGGCGAAGAAGCCGCGCGCGTCGAGCGCATCGTTGCGCAAGAAGTCATAGGCCGTGCCGTGATACTGGTTGGTGCCGGATTTCGATACGAACGTGATCACGCCGCCGCCCGCCTGTCCGTACTCGGCCTTGAATCCGTTGGTATCTACGGCGAATTCGGTGATGGCTTCGACGGAAGGAGTGAGATAGGCGGTTTCGGTGGCGTCAGCGGAGCGGTTTGTATTCACCGAAAGACCGTCGAGCGTCGCGCTCCAGGCCGCGGCTTCGCCGCCGCCGAGCGACAGGGTGTTTCCGCCGCCTTTCGACTCGGGAACAATCGACACCAGGTCGAACGGACTGCGCTGCGCTCCGCCGACCACCAGCGGCAGTTCGTCGACGAGCTTGTTTTCGACCGCGGTCGAGATTTTGGCGTTCTCGGTCTGCATCTGCGGCGCCTGCGCCAGCACTTCCACCGTTTCGTTCACCTGCCCGATCTGGAGCTGTGCATCAACGCGAACGGTCGCGCCGGCGGTCAGCGTGACGCCGTCCTGTACAAAACGGCGGAATCCGGGCGCCGTAATTTCAATGCGGTACACTCCGGGGCTGAGATTCGGGGCGCTGTACTCGCCCGCTGCGGTGGTGGCGACGCGCGACTCCGTGTTGGTCGCCTTATTCGTGATCACGACCGGGGCGCCGGCAATGTGCCCTCCTGTCGAGTCGGTGACAACGCCTGTGATGCCGCCGCGCTCGCTTTGCGCAAGCGCGCAACCCAAAGCCAGACTGACAACAGCAATGATTCGTCGGAACAAATTGGCCCCCATTAGCGAGCTATGTCTATCACAGTTGCGGGGACGCGTCAATCAACGCCAGCGAGGCTGCACTGTGATATCGTTTCGTTACCATGAGACGTCATCCTGATTTTTCGCGCCGCTCGTTCCTGGGCTCGGCGGCCCTGGCGCCGCTCGCTGCCATGGCCAGGTCTGGAAGCGTCCCGATCGGACTGGAGCTGTACTCGGTCCGGGAGGACCTTAGCAAGGATCTGATGGGAACGGTCCGCGACGTGGCGAAAATGGGGTACCAGGTGGTGGAGTTTTATGCGCCGTATTACCAGTGGACGCCCGAGTACGCGCGGGAGGTGCGAAAGCTGTTGGATGATTTGAACATCCGGTGTCTTTCGACCCACAATGGCCGCCAGTCCTTCACGCCGGAGGGCATGCCCAAAGCGATCGAACTCAATAAAACGCTCGGCGCGCGCTACATCGTGATGGCGCACCCGGGCAGAATGGAGCCCGGACTTGATTCGTGGAAGAGGGTGGCCGAGCAGCTTTCGACGGCCAACGAGCAGATGGCCCGGGAAGGGCTGCATGCGGGCTATCACAACCACGATCTTGAGTGGAAAATTACGGACGGCCAACTGCCGCTCGAGATCATTGCCCGCAACACGCCCGCCGAGGTGATGCTCCAGCTCGACGTCGGAACAGCTCTGGCCGCCGGAAACGATCCAGTCGCGTGGATCAAACGCAATCCGGGCCGGATCAAATCCATGCATCTGAAAGACTGGTCCCCCGATCAGCAGTACCGCGTACTGTTTGGCGACGGCGCAGGTCATTGGAAAGATATCTTCCGGGCCGCGGAGACTACAGGCGGCATTGAGTACTACCTGATCGAGCAGGAAGGAAGCGATCTGACGCCGAAGGAAACGGCGGCTAAGTGCCTGGCCGCCTATCGGAAGATCCATGGATAGCCGCTGGTAAAATCAATGGAGATTCGCATGGATTCCCGACGCAATTTCATTGGCAAGGTCGCCTCCGGGATCGCCGGAACGCTTGCCGCGCCGAAGAACATTCTTGGCGCCAACGATCGCATTCGCATGGGCATTATCGGCGTCGGCGCCCGCGGTTCGGAGCTCGTACGTCAGGCGATCGAATGCCCCGGAGTCGAGTTCGTCGCCTTCGCCGACGTGTACACGCGCCGCCTGGATGAGGCGAAAAAGATCGTCCCTGCCGCTGCCACCTACATGGACCACCGGCGGCTGCTTGACGATCAGAGCATTGATGCTGTCATCATTGCCACGCCCCAGCACCTGCATTGCGAACACTTTGTCAACGCGCTCAGCGCTGGCAAGCACGTTTACCAGGAAAAGACGATGGCATTCACCGTCGATCACGCCAAGCGCATGCGTTCCGCTTATCAGCGCGACGGCGGCAAACACACCGTACAGATCGGGCATCAGTACTGTTCTTCCGGGCAGATGACGGACGCGCTGTCCATGCTGCGGGGCGGGAAGGGTTCAAACGGCGGGGAACTGGTCGGCAGAATTACGGCGATCCACGCCCATATGTACCGCAACACGCCGCATGGCAAGCCACAGTGGTCGCGCCGTATTGAGGCGGATATGGATCCCGAACACATTCTCTGGAATTCGTTTCTGGGCGAGGCGCCCAAGCGTCCTTTCGACGCGAACCGGTATATCAACTGGCGATTCTTTTGGGATTACTCAGGCGGGAATGTGTACGAAAACATGTGCCACCAGTTGTCGTTCTGGTATAAGGCGCTGGAGCTTCAGATTCCCAAACGCGTTACCATGACCGGCGGCATATACCTGTGGAAGGACGGACGTGAAGTGCCCGACACGATGAATGTTTCCATGGAACATGCGGAAGAACTTTTGTTCACGTGGGACTCGGGCTTCGGCAATAACGCCCTGGGCGTGAGTGAAGACGTGCTAGGCGACGACGGGACAATCTCAAAGGCGGCGCAAATTCGCTATCGGCCGCAGAAAGTGAATCTTCCCCACGGCGTGGAGATGGCCGGAAGCGCCACGGCCTCGCCTCGAGCGCATATGGAAAATTTCCTGGACTGCATCCGCAGCGGAAAAACGCCGAACTGTCCGTTTGAGATTGGATTTCGAGTCTCGATCGCCTGCCGGATGGCCGTTGAGAGTTACCGCCAGGGCCGTTCGGTTGAGTGGGACGCGGCGCGAGAAGAAATTGTGTGACGGCGAGAAGCGCGACGGGGAGCCGTCGCGCGGGCTGCAAATTACACGGCCGTTCGTCTGCCGGTGATCAGACCCACGATGAAGATCACCAGGAAGATAAAAAACAGGACCTTCGCTATGCTCGCTGCAGCGGCGACGATTCCGCCAAATCCGAAAATCGCCGCGATGATCGCGAGAATCAGGAACGCCCAAACCCATCCAAGCATCAGCTTCTCTCCTCCCGTCGACGACGCAGCACATCCGGGGCCATTTTCAAGCTATGGCATAAACGTATGAAAGCACGCGCCTTTCTTTCCGGCTCCTCATTGGCGGGCTAGCGCTGCCCGTTCACACACGTACTTTTTACGCGCCGCCCGGTCGCCGGCGCCGCCAGGAGCGGGTTCCGGACGTCATTCGAAATCAGCGCTAATTTCATCAAAATGCTACTCGAATTTACTTGCACTGGCGGTCCGTAAATTTTATACTCTAGATGAATTCCTCATTGGTTCTGATTCTGCGCGCGCTTACACAGCGCGTGGAGGCTGTAATGTCGACGGCAAGGGCAGACCTTTCCGATGGGTGCGCCGCCACCGCCCTGGTGGTGGAAGACAACGATCAGGTCCGCGGGCTGGAAGCGCTGACACTCAGGATCGCGGGTTTGAACGTCATCGAGGTCGATAATCCCGCGCAGGCGCTTGCGCTGCTCGAGCGCCCGGCGCGCAAAATCGACCTGCTGGTGACCGACGTCATCATGCCTCAGATCAGCGGCGCGGAGCTGGCGCACGCGGCTGTCAGGTTCCAGCCGGGCATCCGCGTCATCTTTGCCTCGGGCTATGGCAATCAGGTGCTGTCTGGCGCGAAGCTGCCCGAGTGTGCGCATGCCTTTCTGGAGAAGCCCTTCGGCGCGGGCGCTCTGATTCATCTTGTCAATGCGCTTCTGGCTGCTGACGGTTGTCCTCCGCCCGCTGAAGGCCGTTCTTGAAGTCGCGCACCGGCCCGCAGCGCCCGCCGGGCGCGCCCTGGAGGGCGGGTGGCCGCGCGCGACGAGGGCAAAGCGTAGCATGCTGGTATCTCGATGGAGGCGATCATACTTGTCGGGATTCAGGCCTCGGGCAAGACCACGTTTTTCCGGCGCCGCTTCGCCCGCACGCATGTGCGGATCAGTCTCGACGCCGTCAAAACGCGCCATCGCGAGCGCCAACTGATCGAAGCCTGCCTGCGGGCGCGGCGGCCATTCGTAGTGGATAACACCAATGTGCTGGCGGCCGATCGGGCTGCTTATATCGCGGTTGCCAGGGCCGCGAATTTCTGCGTAATCGGCTATTACTTTCGTCCGAATCTCCGCCGGGCGCTCAAATGGAATACGCTACGGGAAAGGCGCGAGATTATTCCTGTTCCTGGCGTTATCGGCGCTTTCAAAAAGATGGAGCCGCCCACCCCGGCGGAAGGCTTCGATCAGCTCTACGTGGTTGATATCGAGTTTGACCAGGAGTTCGTTGTTGAGGAATGGACTCCCGAAGACGTTGCCAAATAGAGCCGGCTAATTGTTACAAAGGCGATAAGTTTCCTGTGGCGCGCACATTGAAATTTTGAATTGGCTTTAGAGCGAGCGCCGGGTTACAGTAGAGCTACGCGGGGCCGCGTGCGCGCCCTGCGCCATTCACAGATCGGGTCACGTCACCTTTCCTTCGGACCCTGACCGTCCCTAGAAAAGCTTCAGATTTTTTGCGCGTTGCCGGCGGGTTCGCCGGCGCGGCGCACCAAGGAGGATCTTTTTGTCAGGTCCGGTCACGACCCTGCCGCTGCTGGAGCGCGCAAGCGCGGGCGATCCGCTGTTTGTGATAAACGGCGCAGCGGGCCCGACGGGCGCGCCGAGAAACGCCGCGCCGCTGCCGCGCGAGCTCGCCGAACACGAGCAGTACCGCTTCCACTTCGACATGACGAAGTGCATCGGCTGCCATTGCTGCGAGGTCGCCTGCAACGAGCAGAACGGGAATCCGCCGCATATTCACTGGCGCCGCGTGGGGGAGATCGAAGGCGGCGTTTATCCCCTGGCTCAGAGATTCCATTTATCGATGGGTTGCAATCATTGCCTTGAGCCGTCTTGTCTGCGCGGTTGTCCGGTCAACGCCTATCAAAAGGATGCGCTGACCGGCCTCGTCTTGCATAACGCCGAGGCATGCATTGGCTGCCAGTACTGCACCTGGAACTGCCCGTATGGCGTGCCGCAGTACAACGAGGAACGCGGCGTCGTGGGCAAATGCGACATGTGCTACGGACGCCTGTCGCAGGGGCGCGAGCCAGCCTGCGTCAACGCCTGTCCTCAGGGCGCCATTGAGATTGAGGTGGTGGATGCAAGGCGATGGCGGGAGGAATTCGAATCCGCGAACGCTCCCGGTCTGCCGCCCGCGGAATCGACATTCTCGACCACGCGGATCACGGTTCCGGATGCAATCGCGGCGAATGCGGTCAAGGTGAATGAACACCGCGTTCGTCCTGAGCATCCACACTGGCCGCTGGTGATCATGACGGCGCTGACGCAGCTTTCTGTGGGCGCGTTCGGCGCGCTTTGGGTGCGCGTGAGCGCTGGCGAATCCAACGGCATCGCGATGGCGGCGGCCGGCGCGCTGGCTGCCGGGCTGATTGCGCTTGCCGCTTCGACGCTTCATCTGGGCCGTCCGGTTTACGCCTACCGCGCGCTGCGAATGTGGCGGCGGAGCTGGCTCAGCCGCGAAGTGCTGCTGTTCACTCTCTTTGCGCATGCGGCGGCGGTGTATGCGGCATTGTTGTGGCTGGGGCGCGCTCCAGTCGCGCTGGGCGCCGCCACTGCGCTGCTGGGGCTGGGCGGGATCTTTGCGAGCGCCCGCATTTATCGGGTACCGGCGCGGCCAGCATGGAACCGGCCGTATACAAATATCGAGTTTTTTCTGACGGCTCTGTCTTGCGGCCCGATGCTGATGGAAGCCGTAACGGGCGCGAGAGGTCCAGCGCTATGGCTCGCTGTGACCGCGGTTGCAGCGCAGTTGCTGAACCAGCTTCTGAAGTTGTTAATGCTGGCGCGCGCCGATCAGTTTGAGCTGGCCGCATCGGCCCGCCTGTTCGCCACCGGACTGCGCAATATCCTTGTCCTGCGGTTTGCGCTGGCTTTGGCGGGCATTGCGCTTCCGCTCTGCGGACTGACGGCCGCGGGCTTGATCGTACTCCTGTGCTCGGAAATTGCGGGTCGATATCTCTTTTTCGTCAGCGTTGTTCCAACGAACATGGCCGCGACGTTCGTCGCTCCGGGCAGCGCGTCGCGCCGGCATCGGAGGGCCGCAGCATGAATCTGAAGCGGCTGGTCGGACTCGATACGCTGGCAAACGACTATGCCTACGCCGACGACGCTCTGGCTGGATACACCTCTACGCAGCGCCTGGCCGAGAGGTGGGTCGAGACTACGTGTGGATACTGCTCGGTCGGCTGCGGAATGCTGGTGGGCGTCCGGAATGGGAAGGCGGTGGCGGTGCGAGGGAATCCCCTCCATCCGGTCAATCAAGGAAAGCTCTGCCCGAAAGGTTTGAGCGAGCACCACACGCTTGCGGCGGAGGGCCGGGCTGTATATCCCCTGCTCAGACGAAATGGGGCTCTGCGGCGAGTCGGCTGGGACGAGGCGATCGACGCGATGGTGGAGCGCTTCATCGCGATTCAGGCAGCGCATGGCCCCGAGTCGCTGGCCGTCATCAGCACCGGTCAGCTCGTAACCGAGGAATTTTATGCACTGGGCAAACTGGTCCAGCTCGGATTCAGAACGCGGAATTACGACGGCAACACCACGCTGTGCATGGCCAGCGCCGTGTCGGGCTACAAGCGGTCGTTCGGCGCTGACGGCCCGCCCGGCGCGTACGAGGACTTCGAAACGGCGGATGTCATTTTTCTGATCGGCGCGAATATAGCCGACAACCATCCCATCCTGTGCCATCGGCTGACAAAGAACGCGGCTGCGACGCTGGTGGTCGCCGATCCGCGCGTCACCAAGACGGCGATGCTGGCGGACATCCACCTGCCGCTAAAGCCGCGAACGGATATCGCGCTGATCAACGGCATGATTCATGTGCTGATCAGGACGAGGCTCATCGACCCCGACTATATCGAGCGGCACACGACGGGTTTTGCCGAACTGAAAGCTTCGGTTGAACGCTACACGCCCGGGTACGTCGCCGGAATTACCGGGCTGAGTCCGGAAACGATCTATCGGGTCGCACTCTTATATGGCCGCGCGCGCGCTCCGCTGATCGCCTGGACCATGGGCGTGAACCACAGCGCCCAGGGGACCGAAACCGTCAACGCCATCAATAATCTGGCGCTCATCACCGGCAATATCGGCCGCGCCGGCGCCGCGCCGCTTTCGATAACGGGCCAATGCAACGCGATGGGTACGCGCGAAGCCGGATTTACTTCAAGCATGCCGGGATACCGGAAATTCGAGAGCGAGCAGGACCGCAACGAACTGGCGGCGCTCTGGAATATCGACCCGGAGCGCTTGCCGCGATCGCGCGGTCTTGCCTATCCCGACATCATCGAGGGCGCTGTTGCGGGGCGAATACGCGCGCTGTGGATTATTGCAACCAATCCCATCGTCTCGTTCCCCAACCTCGACGTGTTGCGGCAGGCGCTCAACCGGCTGGACTTTCTCGTTGTTCAGGACGGGTATCACCCGACGCCGACCACGGAATTGGCCAGCCTTGTCCTTCCGGCAGCGATCTGGGGTGAAAAGGAGGGAACCTACACGAATTCAGAGCGCCGCGTGAGCAAGGTCAACAAGGCCGTAGATCCGCCCGGCGAGGCACTGCCCGATTTCGACATCTTCCTTCGGATTGCGCGACGTCTTGGATGCGCAGACGCGCTGTTTCCGGGCTGGGAGAGTCCGCGCGATGCGTTCGAGGAGTGGCGCCGCATCTCCTCCGGCCGGCTTTGCGACTACTCCGGAATCACATATGAGCTGCTTGAAAGCCGCGGCGGCGTTCAGTGGCCGCATCCGCCCGGCGCTGATCCCGATTCGACGAAGCGGCTGTATACGGACGGGCGGTTTTCAACAGAGGACGGACGAGCGCGCCTGATTCCGGTTGAATGGCGGCCGTTTCCAGAACCGCCGACCAAGGAGTTTCCGTTTGTGCTCAATACCGGGCGTACGGTTGAGCACTGGCACACCCGCACCAAAACGGCGCGAGTGCCTGTTTTGAACTACCTGTCGCCCAGAGCCTGGCTCGAGATGAATCCGGTGGATGCGAAGAGACTGGCCTTGAAGCCGCACGACCAGGTGGACGTCGTGAGCCGCCGCGGGCGGGTCAGCGGAGTCGAGCTGCGCGTCACCGAGACGGTCGCGCCGGGACAGGTGTTTCTGCCTTTCCATTTCGAGGAGACCAACGCCAATGCGGTAACGCAAAGCGCGTTTGATCCGCTGTCGCGCGAGCCGAATTACAAGCAGTGCGCGGTGCGGGTGGAGAAAACGCCGGCGAGCAAGAGGGCTTGGAGATGAGTGGATCGAAACAGCTGGTGGTGATCGGCAATGGCATGGCTGGCGTAGCCTTCGTGGAACAGCTCCTGAAGCACCGGCTCCGGTATGAAATCACGATTTTCGGCGACGAGACGCATGTCAACTACAATCGCATCCTGCTTTCGAGCGTGCTGGCCGGCGAAAAATCCATAGAGGAAATCGAACTGAACGGACTGGAATGGTATCAGAAGAATGGCATCCGGCTCCAGCTCGGCGTGCGCATCGTAAAGATTGATCCTCAGGGCAAGACGGTGGAGGGAGAAGACGGCAGCCGGACGCGGTTTGACAAGCTGGTGATCGCAACCGGCAGTTCGGCCGTTGTTCCGCCCATTCCGGGATGCGAGAAGGATGGCGTGAGCGTATTCCGCACTCTGGATGATACGCGCTGGATGATGCAGCGGGCGGCGTCCGGAGTCCGAGCCATTGTCATCGGCGGCGGATTGCTGGGCCTTGAAGCCGCTCGCGGTTTACAACTTCGCGGCGCCGACGTCACCGTATTGCATCTCGCGGCGGGCTTGATGGAGCGGCAGCTGGATCTGACAGCCGGGGCCTATCTCCGGGCGAAGATCGAGGCGCTGGGGATCCGCGTCCGGACGTCCTGCGCAACCAAAGAAATTTGCGGCGACGGGCGCGTGGAAGCCGTCCGGCTGGAAAACGGCGAGCTGCTAGCGGCCGATATGGTCGTGATCGCGGCTGGGATTCGGCCGAATGCGGAAATTGCAAAGCAGGCTGGTCTTGCGGTGAACCGCGGAATCATCGTCGACGATCGCATGCGGACGTCGCATCCCGACATCTATGCGGTCGGCGAATGCGTCGAGCATGACGGCCAGACCTTCGGCCTGGTGGCGCCGCTGATCGAGCAGGGGAAGGTGCTGGCTTCAGTGCTTGCCGGGAACGCAGAAGTCGCTTTTCGGACTTCGATTACAGCGACAAAGCTCAAGATCATGGGCGTGGATGTCTTCTCGGCGGGCCTTACGGAGGCGAAGGCCGGCTGTGAAGAAGTCCGGTTTGAGGACCCGGCGCTTGGCATTTACAAAAAACTGGTCCTGAAGAACAACCGGCTCGCCGGCGTCATTCTCGCCGGCGACGCCAGCGACAGCCACCGCTATATGGAGTGGCTGCGCGAGGGAACCGATCTCACGGCGAAACGGCGGCAATTGCTGTTTCCCGATCCGGCGCCGGATCACGGCGCCAGTATTGCGCAGATGCCGGACAGCGAGACCGTGTGCGGATGCATGGGCGTCACTAAAGGAGCGATCATCGCGGCCATTCACGAGCGCGGCATCTGCACCATGTCGCAGCTGAAGGAGTGCACGCGCGCCTCCACGGGCTGCGGAAGCTGCTCGCACGCCTGCGAGAGCCTGCTCAAGGCCGTCGCGCCGGGTTTCGAGGAGGAGGGCAAGAAGACGATCTGCAAATGTTTTCCGTTCTCCTACGATCAGCTTCGCGACATCGCGCGATCGCAGCAGTTGCGCAGCGTGCAGCAGATTATCGAGATCTACGGAAACGGGCAGGGCTGCGAGATCTGCAAGCCCGCGCTGAGCTACATGGTGGACATGCTGTGGTGCGGCGAGCACGAGGAGGACCGGTCGGCCCGGTTCATCAACGATCGCGTACACGCGAATATCCAGAACGATGGTTCGTTCTCGGTCGTGCCCCGGATCCGCGGCGGCGTGACCTCTCCGGCCGAACTGCGCAGGATTGCAGACGTGGCGGAAAAATACAACGTTCGCATGGTCAAGATCACCGGCAGTCAGCGCATCGACCTGCTGGGCGTAAAGAAGGCCGATCTTCCGAAAATCTGGGCCGATCTCGGCATGCCTTCGGGGCAGGCGTACACAAAGGGCGTGCGGATGGTCAAGACCTGCGTGGGAACGACGTTCTGCCGGTTCGGAACGCAGGATTCGATTGCCGCCGGCGTCGAGCTTGAACGGCGGCTTGAAAATCTGTTCACGCCGCACAAACTGAAGATGGCCGCCGTCGGCTGTCCGCGCAATTGCGCAGAGGCGACGGTGAAGGATATCGGTCTGGTCGGCAACGAGGGGAGCTGGCAGGTGGTGGTGGGCGGAGCCGCAGGGAAAACAGTGCGGCGCGCCGATCTTCTGGTGACGGTCGAGACAACGCAGCAGGCCATCGAGGCGGCTGAGCTGTTCTTCCAATATTACCGGGAGAACGCGAATTACCTGGAGCGCACCTACGACTTTGTGGAGCGCGTAGGCATTGAGAAAATCCGCCGCGATACGGTGTACGCGCCGGAAAATGTCAGGCGCGCAATTCTCGATCGCTTGCGCAAGAGCAAGGCGATCGCGCGCGATGCGTGGCTCGAGCGGGACGAGCCGGCGCATCCAACGCAGTTCATCCAGATCGAGCCCATGCCGCAACCGCTTCCTGCGGCGGCTCCCTAGCGCGCAGCGAAACAAAAACGAGGAGAGTGTATGCACAAGAAGCACTGGATTGCAATTGGCCCCACGACGCACATTCCGGTCCGCGAGGGCCGCGCCGTGCGGGTCGGAACGCGCGAGATCGCGATCTTTAATCTGGGTGGACGCTTTGTGGCCATCGATAACCAATGCCCGCATAAGGGCGGTCCTCTGTGCGACGGCATCGTGGCGGGGACCGCGGTCGTGTGTCCTCTGCATGGCTGGAAAATCGATCTGGCGGCCGGCAATGTCGTCAAGCCGGAGGTTCCGGTTTGCGTGGAGACCTTTCGTACGCGGGTCGACGAAAACGGAATCGTGTTTGTCGAGCGGCCTTCAAGGGAACTGGCGCTCGAAGACGGGGAGGTCGCAGCGTGAGCTGGTCCGGATTCCGTAAGGCTGGCCACCTCCCCACGCTCGCGGCATCCTTCCTGTATTTCGACGTCAGTTTCATGGCCTGGGTGATTCTGGGGCCGCTTGCGCCATACATTGGGGAGACGTTCCGTCTGAGCGCCACCGAGAAGGGCTTTTTCGTGGCGCTGCCGCTGCTGGCCGGCTCCTTTTTTCGGCCCCTTCTCGGGGCCGTGGGCGATCGTATCGGCGGACGGCGGGCCGGCCTCATCGGCATGACGCTCACGCTGATTCCACTGCTGATCGGGTGGCGCTTCGCGACCGCGCCCGTGAGCCTGTACCCGATCGCGTTTTTACTGGGCGTAGCAGGCGCCAGCTTCGCGGTGGCGCTGCCGCTCGCCAGCCGCTGGTTTCCACCCGAATATCAGGGTCTGGCCATGGGCATCGCTGGGGCGGGGAATTCCGGGACGCTGCTCTCGACCCTGCTTGCGCCGAGATTGGCGGCGGCAGTGGGCTGGCGCAACACATTCGGCTTCGCCCTGCTGCCGGTGACCGCGGCGTTGATCGTGTTTGCCGCGCTCGCTCGCGAGAGCCCGCGCCGATCAGCGGCCGTTACAGGCCGGGACTACTGGTCGGCGCTGAAGCAGGCTGATGCCGGATGGCTCTGCTACTTGTACTGCATGACGTTCGGCGGCTTCGTCGGGCTCGCAAGCTTCCTGACGCTGTATTTTCACGAGCAGTACGGTTTATCGAAGGTTCACGCCGGGGATTACACGAGCATTGCCGTCATCGCGGGGAGCTTTCTTCGGCCGGTGGGCGGCCTCATCTCCGACCGCGTCGGGGGATACCGCGTACTGCTTGCAGTTCTCGGACTGGTCGCCATATGCCTGTTCGCCATCAGCTCCGCGCCGCCCGTGACGATAGGGCTTTTGCTGCTTACGCTCGTCATGGCTTTGCTTGGCATCGGCAACGGGGCTGTGTTTCAGATTCTGCCGCTGCGGTTTCCCGACAAGGTCGGCATCATGACAGGCGTGGTGGGCGCGGCCGGCGGCTTCGGCGGTTTTCTGCTGCCGTCCTTGCTGGGATGGATTAAGGACCGCACGGGCCAGTACGGCGCTGGAATAGCGATTTGCGGCGCTGTGGCGCTTGTCGGAATGTGCGTCCTGCTGCGGCTCGGAGCGCGCTGGCGGCGCTCATGGACCGGACCTGCGCTGTGGCGCACAGGAGTGTTCGCACGCCAGGGCGGGCGAACCGGCGAGCGCGCGGCGGCGTGAGTCTCATCCGTGTTCCGCCGAGTCCAGGCCAACCTTGCCCCGAAACATGCGATACACAAACACGAAATAGCCGATGGCGACAGCCATTCCGATGCTCCACCAGACGAGGCCCAGCGACAAAGAAGCCGGACCCGCGGCGGCATTCGCGATGGTGATGCTGTTGGCGGGATCGCTGGAGGAAGCCAGCAGAACCGGGTATAGAGCAAAAGCTGCTCCGGCAAGCATGGCCAGGATGTACAGACAGGAGGAAAGAAAGGCATAACGCTCCTGTCCGGCGCGGCTGAAATAGAAAACGCCGAAGAGCCCGGCGGCGACTGCGAGCGGGATGATCCAGCCGGCGGGCCAGGCGCGATAGTTATGCAGCAGAGTGGGGCGAACCGACACGGTGGCGATCAGGCTGGCGATGCTGAGCACAACGACAACGGTCCACAGGCGGCCTACTGCGGCGCGCAAGCGCCGGTTCAGCGCGCCAGTGGTCTTCATGATCACGTACAGGGCGCCATGCAGGGTCAGGATCGCCGCTGCTGTGAGGGCGCAGAGCGCGGTGTACCAGTCCAGAGCGCCCGGGTTGGGACCGGGCCGAAAATCGGTCCACAGCGGGACGAAGAAATAGTGATCCGGCTGAAGCGGTACGCCCCGCAGAACATTGCCCAGCGCCGCGCCGAACAGGATCATCAGCAGCAGACTCGCGATCGAGAACAGGCCGTCGAAAAAATCTCGCCAGACCGCGTTTGCCAGATGCATGCGGAACTCGATGCCCATCGCGCGAAATACGAGCAGCCATAACACGATATTCAGCGGCAGATAGAAGCCGCTGAAGCTCGCCGCGTAGAGCAGGGGAAAGGCGTAGAACAGCGTGCCGCCGGCGGCGAGCAGCCATACTTCGTTTCCATCCCACACCGGCCCGACCGACTGAAGCAGCATGCGCCGCTCCTGCTCGGTGCGCGCTGCAATCAGGTGCAGGGCGCCTGCGCCCAGATCGAAGCCATCGAGCACCACATAGCCTGCGAGCATCAGCGCGACCAGGATGTACCAGGCTGTCTCCATGGCCGGTTATGCCGCTCCGCCGGATACCGTAATGGGCGCGTAGGATCCATGATCCGGCGCCGTCTCTGGACCACGATCAATCTGGCGCTGTATGAGAAAGATATAAAAAATCGAGAGCATGGCGTACAGCCCCATGAACCCCAGCAGCGTGAACAGCCCGTTCGCAGCCGATACAGTCGATGAATATCCTTCCTGCGTGCGCATCAGTCCGTAGACGAGCCACGGCTGCCGCCCGACCTCTGACGTGAGCCACCCGGCAATGTTCGCGATAAAAGGGAATGGAAACGCCAGCATCAGGATCCAGAGCATCCACCGCGCCTGGTACAGGGCGCCGCGCCACAGCAGGAGTGCGGCGAGCATCATCGCCAGGACAAACAGCGTGCCCAGCCCGGCCATGACGTGGTAGGCGAAATAGAGGAGCGGAATATTCGTCGGCCAGTCTTCTTTCGGGAAGTCGTTGAGCCCCTTAACCTCGGCCACAGGCGTGCCGTAGATGAGGAAACTAAGCAGCCTGTTCACCACAATCGGGTTGTCGATGCGCTGCCGTTCGATGTCGGGCTGGCCGATGATCACCAGCGGCGCGCCAATCTCGGTGCGAAATAGAGCCTCCATGGCGGCTGTGGTGACGGGCTGGTGTTTGGCCATGTAGCGCCCGTGGAGATCGCCGGTGGGAAAGATCTGCGCCGCTGACGCAACCAGCCCGGCAATCGTTCCCACGCGAACGAACATACGCCCATATACCTCATTGCGCTTGCTTAACAAATAAAATGCGCCGACAGCCGCCATCGAAAACGCGCCGGTAATCAGCGCGCCGCACATTGTGTGCGCATATTGGATCAACCCCCACGGATTGCTGAGCACGCCCCAGAAACTGGCGACCTCAAACGATCCGTCCTGTAAGCGCCGGTAGGCCACCGGATGCTGCATCCAGGCATTCGCCATGACGATAAAGAACCCGGAAAGCCAGGAACCCGCAAAAACGAGGAATGCAGCCCACCAGTGGCCGATGCGGCCAAGTTTTTTCTCGCCGAACAGAAACAAACCCAGGAATGCCGATTCCAGAAAAAACGAAAAGACGCCTTCCATTGCGACCGGCTGCGCGATCACGCCGCCCGTCATTTGCGAGAAGCGCGACCAGTTGGTCCCGAACTGAAACTCCATGGGGATGCCCGTCACCACGCCGGCGAGGAAGTTGATTCCGAAAATGCGCGTCCAGAATCGCGCGGCATGGTCATACGCCGGGTTGTTGGCGCGAAGCGCCAGCGTCTTCAGCACTACAATCAGCGGCGCCAGACCCATCGTGAGCTGGGGAAAGATGTAGTGGTATGTGATTGTGAACGCAAAATGAATCCGGTGGATGAAGAGCGCGTCGTTCATCGCATGCACTCGATTCCAGCTGCGGCCAATAAATACGGCTGCCGGCCCCAAAAGCGGCGGACGAGATCCCGGCCGCCCGTTCTTGGAGACGGATTTTCGACCCAGGGCGGCGGTATACGACCCGGCGACCATGGAGGCCGTTGAGCCGCGCTTTTGTTAGGATAGCGCCATGTCAACCAGGGGACCTGCTGTTTTCCTGCTCATCTTTCTCGCGGCGGCTTCCTGCTTCGCCCAGGGCACAACGTCCCGCCTTGTCGGGGTGGTCCAGGATCCGAGCGGCGGGGCGGTGGCGAACGCCACCGTCAGGCTCACTAACGAAGCCACCGGCGTGATGTTCACCACGACGACGACCTCCTCCGGCGCATACACGTTCGAAGCTGTCCAGCCCGGGCAGTACGAGGTGAGCGCGGAGGCGCCCGGTTTTCGCCGATTCGTCTCAAGGGACAACGCCGTCACCATCGGGCAGCCTACAACTGTGAACATTACGCTCGAGGTCGGCGCCGTCACCGAGTCCGTCAGTGTTAACGCCGTCGCCGAAGCTGTGCAGGTCAGCACGTCGGCCAATGTTGGCAACACGATCGAAGAAAAGACCATCAAGGACTTGCCCATTGTCGGGACGCGCGGGCGCAATCCGCTGTCGCTGATTGATCTTCAGCCTGGCGTTATTGATACGCCGGCCATTACCGGCGGCGCGGTGGTGGTCTTCGGCGCGCGCGACCGCGCCTGGAACTTTACGCTGGACGGCATCGATAACAACGAGAGCAGCAGCGGCGGGTCGAATTTCGCGCCCCTTCGCACCAACCCCGATTCACTGGCCGAGTTCCGCGTAATCACTTCGAATCCGAGCGCAGAATACGGCCGCAGCAGCGGCGCCCAGGTCGCGATGATCACGAAATCAGGCTCCAATGAGTTCCACGGCGGTCTTTTCGAGTTCTACCGCACGCCGCGCTTCAACGCGAACGAGTGGCAAAACAACTTCAATAGCATCGGAAAGAGGCAGTTTCAGCAGCATATCTTTGGCGGCGATGTGGGCGGACCGATCGTAAAGAACAGGACGTTCTTCTTCGTCAATGTTCAGGGCCTGACGGCGCTGTCAACGTCAGCGGTGACGCAGATGGTGTACACCCAAACCGCAAGGCAGGGCCTGTTCCGCTATGTCGTGGGCGGTCGCAACAATCCGGCGGGATCGCCCGGCGCATCCGTGGATGCGAACGGAAATGTACTGCCCGGCTTGAACGTGGCGACGTATGACATCGTCGCGAATGACCCTCTGCACCTGGGCCTGGACAAGACGATACAGGGCCTGATGAACTCGTCGCCGCTGCCGAACCGGTTCAACGTCGGCGACGGGCTGAATATTGCGGGTTATGCCTTCAGCGCGCCGAGCCATGAGCGGCAGCACGATATTACCTTCAAGATCGACCAGATCATCAACGCGAAAAATACGGTTTATGCCCGCGTTTCCTGGGGACAGCAGAACACTTTGTGCGATAGCGCGAATGGCGGCCTGGAGCTGTTTCCCGGTACGGGATGCCAAGTGAACACGAATCGCGATCCGAAGAACATGGCGTTCAACTGGCGTTGGAATCCCACGCCCCGCCTGACTAATGAAGCCGTGTTCGGCCTCAACCAGTTCGGCTTCGTTTTCGACCAGCCGCCGGCGGGATTGGACAAACTGTCGCTGGTCGGTTATCCGAGCACGCCCGTCGCCGCGCCCGCCGCCGACTTCGGCAACTCGCGGACGCTGAAAACGTGGCAGATCGTCGACAATTTGGCGTACCAGGTAGGCAGCCATGCGCTGAAATTCGGAACCAATCTGCGCCTTGGCCGCGAGATCGACGCGCGCGGCAGCATCGCCGGATACAACGCCACCACAGACGTCTACTTTAATGCCGATATCAACAATTCGGCCTTCAATATTCCGTCGAATATCAATGCCGCGAACGACCTGCCGAATCTGCAGGCGGCTATTAACTTCCTTCTGGGGCGGGTCGGCGAACTGCAGCGCGGATTTGCGGCGCCGGACGGCAAGAAGTTTGTGACCGGGCTGCTGCCGTACACGGCGCACTGGAAAGAGTACGATTTCTACGCGCAGGACTCGTGGAAACTGCGACGCAACCTGACCATTGACCTCGGCCTGCGCTGGGAGATCAAGATGGCGCCGACTTCGGATAATGTAATGTCGCATCCGAATCAGCCGCTGGTGTTCGGCGCGCCGCCGACCAACACGGCGCAGTGGGTCAGCGGCTCGCTATTCCGCAACAGCTACGGCAACCTGGGACCGTCGATCGGATTCGCGTGGGATCCGTTCGGAACCGGCAAGACGTCGATCCGCTCGAATTACCGCATCGCCTACGATCGCGTGAACTCGTTCCTGTTCTCATCCCAGGTCTTCAACAGCATGCCCGGATACGTGTACGGCTTCGATGACAAGACCGTTGGCCAGACGGATACGCGGCTATCGACGATCAAGCCCGTGCAGCCGCCGAATGTCGATCCCGCGAGCTTGACCAAGCCGGCGCCGTTCTCAAGTGGATCGATCTCCGTGGTTGACCCCAACCTGAAGTTCGCGACCACGCACGAGTGGAGTTTCAGCATCCAGCGCGAGGTATGGACCGGCGGCGTATTCGAGGCGGACTATATCGGCCGCCGCGCCTACCATCTGCTTGGCGCCTATGATGCGAACCAGCCAAACCTGTTCGCTGCTGGCATGCTGGAGGCGTTCGACATCGTGAAGGCGGGCGGGCAATCGGATCTGCTGAACCGCCTGTTCGCCGCCGATAGCCGCATCACAGCGGGCAGAACGGCGTCCGACATGATCCGCGCAAATTACGTAAGCCAGTTGAACCTCAACAGCTACGCGGCCATCCTGAGCTCCCTCGGCCGGCGCGTGCAGGGGTCGGGCGCGAATGCGCAAAATGTGACCGCGCTTTCTGGCGCTGGGCCGTTCGCGGTGATTCCGTTCCCGCAGTTTTCCGGCGCCGTCAATGTTATTGATTCCAACGATTTCTCGACCTATCACGGTCTGGTGCTTCAGTTCAGCCAGCGCTACCGGAATGGCATCCAGTTCCAGATGAGCTATACGTTCTCGAAGGCGCTGGCCACGCGCGACTTCGACCCCACATTCACGGTGGTTGGCACTCAGAACTCGCAATCGGCGACCTCGACGCCCTTCGACCTGTTCAATCGCAAGCTCAATTACGGCGAACCGCAGTATGACCATCGCCACGCCTGGCAGGCTCACGCAACCATCGAACTGCCGTTCGGCCGGGGCAAGCGGTTTGCCAATGCGCTTCCGGGCGCGCTCGACCGCGTCGTTGGCGGGTGGGAGCTGGCGCCGATTTTCACGTGGTATTCGGGCCGGCCCATGACGGTCTTCTCCGGCGCCAACACATTCGGCAGCGTGGTGCAATCCACAATGAATTGCGACGGATGCTCCCGCAACCTGGGTCATGTTCAGGAGTACAACGGCTATATCTGGTTCTTCAATCCGGATACGGATAAACCGAAGTTCACCGCGCCCGGCCCCGGACAGCTCGGCAGCACCGGCAAAGGCTATTTCATCGGGCCGCGATTCTTTGACATCGACGCGGCCTTGCTGAAACGAATCCGTTTCACGGAGACGACAAACCTGGAGCTGCGCGCCGACGCGACCAACATTACGAACACGCCATCGTTCGGGTTGCCCACGCTGACCTATACGTCATCGACATTCGGCAGGATCGGCGGGACGGTGGAGAGCGCGTCGCGCAAGTTCCAGCTCGGGGCCAAATTCAATTTCTAGGGCCGCCAATGAATCCAAGGGGAAATGTCGCGTTTATTCGCGCGCCTGCGCAGCCGAGCGCTTGCCGGGACAGCCGCGTCATACAATGGCTCTGCCCATGATGCTCCGACGCCAATTCGTCGCTTCCGCGATCGTTGCGCCAGTACTTCGCGCCGCGAAGCCCCGGGTTATCCGGAATATTACACGCGACGGCGCCGTCAATAATCCGTACGGCTTGAAAATCGGGCCGGACGGCGCGTTGTACATTTGTGAGATCGGAAACCATCGCGTGAGCCGGCTCGATTTGAAGAGGCGTGAAGTCGTCGAGTTGATCGGCGGACAGAAGGAGCCTTATGAATTGGTCTTCGATCACGACGGAAACCTCATGTTTGTGGACATGCCGGCGCACAGTGTGCGCCGGTTCGACAGGAAGACCGGCGCCGTGACCACCATCGCCGGAACGGGCGATCCGGGATTCAGCGGCGATGGCGGCCCCGCGACGAAGGCGCAGCTTCACAACCCGCACAGCATAGCGCTCGATCGCGAAGGCCGCCTGCTGATCTGCGACATCGGCAATCATCGGATCCGGCGGGTGCGTCTGGATACAGGGGTCATCGATACTTTTGCCGGTACGGGCGAGCGGGCGCCGTTGCGGGATGGCGCCCCGGTGGCGGGCTCCCCGCTGAACGGGCCGCGCGCCATCGATTTTGATCGAGACGGGAATCTGTATCTGGCGCTGCGCGAGGGCAACGCCGTGTATCGCATTGAGGGCGGCCGCTTCCACCACGTCGCGGGAACAGGCGAGAAGGGGTACACGGGCGACGGCGGCGATGCGCGCCGGGCGCAACTGTCCGGTCCCAAGGGGATCTCCTGCGCGGCCGACGGCAGCGTGTACATCGCCGACACGGAAAATCACACCATCCGCCGTATCGATTCGCACGGCATCATCGCCACCGTGGTCGGAACGGGCGAACGCGGCAACGGGCCCGCGGGAGATCCTCTGAAGTGCCGGTTGTCGCGCCCGCACGGAGTCTATGCCGACAAAAGCGGCGCGGTGTATATCAGCGACAGCGAGGCGCATTGCGTGCGCCTGCTCGCATGACGGATCTGCCCGCGCGCCCAGGCGTTTTGTAACTCTGTTGTTGGCGCGCTAAAACAGTGACATGACGCGGATCACTGTCACCTGTTTTCTCGCTGCGGCGTCCCTCACCGCTCAGGATTGGGCCCGCGCGAATCTTGAGAAATCACCCCGTCACCGCGAGTGGGTTACGGTCAAGCACGATGGCCGCGCTGTTGAGACCTTCGTGACCTACCCGGAATCCAAAGACAAAACGCCCGTCATTGTCGTGATCCACGAAATTTTTGGCATGACCGACTGGGTGCAAGACGTTGCAGACCAGTTCGCCGCGGCCGGCTATATCGCCCTGGCGCCTGATCTTTTGTCCGGTATGGCGCCGAACGGAGGCCGAACGCCGGATTTTCCGCCCGGCGGAGTGGGGCCGGCGATTGGGAAACTGAATCCGGACCAGATTACCGCCGACCTGAATGCGGTAGCTGATTTTGGCCTCAAATTGCCGGCGGCCGCGAAAAAGCTTTTCGCAGCCGGCTTCTGCTGGGGCGGCGGCCAGTGCTTCCGGTTTGCAACAAATCGTCCGGACCTTGCGGCTGCGCTGGTGTTCTACGGCCCCCCGCCGGATAAAGATGCGATGGCGCGGATCAAGGCGCCTGTATTCGGATTCTACGGCGGCAACGACGCGAGAATAAACGCGACGATTCCCGCCACTCGCGAGCAGATGAAGGAGCTTGGCAAGACCTACGAACCGGTCATTTACGAAGGCGCGGGACATGGATTCATGCGTGCCGGCGAGGCGCCCGACGCCAGCGCTGCGAACGCCAAGGCCCGCACGGAGGCGTGGGCGCGCGTCAAGAAAATTATGAGCAGTTATTGATCGCGGGCGCCCCGGCTCGCGAAAGTCTGAGTTGGAACGACCGCGGCGTTCGCGTTGAACTTGTGCCGGAGCGACGGCCCCACTACAATGGCGAACGCTGGGTCCCGGTCGTGTTTCGATCCGTACCGGTAATCCTCCGGCCGGGCGGTTGCGCAACGCGTCGGGTCCCAGCGCCCTCAGCATCGTCAGGCAAAGTGACGCGAGAGAATTGTCGGATTCTACCCAAGATGCTGATTCTAAAAAAGTTTTAGTCAGGACTTCATCGTCCGCCGAACCTGCAACCGGACCCAACTCCGCCAGCCTGACTGTGTGAATCTCACTTGCGTGATTTCAAACATATAGTCGGGAATGTTCGGTTTTTTCTCACGAATCGGTGGTGGGAGCCGCCCGTCGTGGGTATTAATTTGTAAAAAAAAAAGACCTCAACGCGCGACGGCCGTCCGGTCCACGCCCAGCTTCTTTTGCATCGCTTCCAGAGTCACGCCCTTCGTCTCCGGATAAAACGCAAGCACCACTAAAAACTGGAGAATCATCATCAGCGCGAAGAACACAAAAGGCCCCGCCGCCGAATGCGCAGCCAGCACTGGAAACACGCCGGAAATCACCGCGTTCATGAACCAGTGCGTGAAGCTTCCAAGGCTCTGCCCCTTGGCGCGGACGCTGTTTGGAAATACCTCGCTGAGATATACCCAGATAACGGCGCCTTGCGAGAACGCAAAAAAGGCGATGAAGCCGACCAGCAGACCAACGAGCCAGCTTTCATGCGCGCGCGTCCAGAAGATCCAGGCGACGCCGGCAAGCGATGCCGCAGTCCCCACGGAACCGATGAGCAGCAGCGTCTTCCGTCCGATTCGATCGATGACGGACATGGCAACGACAGTGAACACGAGATTGGTTGCGCCCACGGCGACAGCCTGAAGGTCGCCTGAGACTTTGCTGAATCCGGCGCGCTCGAAGATATCGTTGAGATAGTACAGAATCGCGTTAATACCGGAAAGCTGGTTGAACATGCCGATGGACACGGCGAGGAAAATAGGGAAACGGTATTTCCACTGAAAGAGCGGCTCGGCGCCGGCTTGTTTGACTGCGCCGATGGATGCGACGATATCGGCCAGCTCGCCTTCGACATCCGGCTCGCCAATTTCGCGCAGAACCGCTTTGGCTTCCTCGCGGCGGCCGGCCTGAACAAGCCAGCGGGGGCTTTGGGGAATCCCGAAAAGCATTGCGAAGAACAGCGCCGCGGGAAGGGCCGATACTCCAAGTTTCCATCGCCATTCGGCGGCTTCGAATCCAGCCAGACCGATGAGGTAATTCGAGAGGTACGCCAACAGGATGCCGCACACAATGTTGAACTGAAACAATCCGACCAGCCGGCCTCGTGAGCGCGCTGGCGCAATTTCGGCGATATACATGGGGCCCAACACCGAGGAGGCGCCAATGCCGAGTCCGCCGATCACGCGGAACACGACCAGGGCCGGCCAGTTCCAGGCGAAGGCGCACCCGACGGCCGAGACGAAATACAGCACCGCCATCAGCTTGAGACAGGCTCGCCGGCCGTAGCGGTCGCCGGGAATTCCAGCGAACGCCGCGCCGACGATTGTGCCCCACAACGCGCTCGACACCGTAATGCCAAGCAGGGTAGGCGTGAGCGCGTAAGCCTCGGTCAAGGCGCGCGTAGCGCCTGCGATCACAGCCGTGTCAAACCCGAACAACAGACCGCCGAGGGCGGCGACAATGGTGCTGCGCAGCAGATATCGATTCAAGCGAAATCCTGTCTCTTGATGCTATCAGGCGCAGGAGAATGTGGGAGGCCGCTATCGCGGGAGAGCTTCCCAATCGAGGACGACAATGAAAGCGCTCTTCGCCTCGCTGCGAACGACAATCTTCTTCCAGCCATTCTGGGCGGCGGGGGACTCAAGCACTCGAACCTCTCCGGCGCGCGCCGGTTCGTAGACGTAGGCGGTGTAATTCCAGCCGTTGTTGGGGCCAGGCGACTCCGACCGTCCCGAGCGCTTCGGATCGTTGGAGTACACAATCATCCCGTTGTCCGTCAGTTCAGCCGGCCAGGCATGAATGCGGACGGGAACGCCAGGAAGCGCGGCGCTGACAACGCCTGAAGAACACTGGCGACCCTCGATAAACAAAACACTGCCTTTTCGCAGGAGGCCAGTCCAGATGATGCGGCCAGCGGCGGGGACGCCGGGCTGGGCCGGGTGCGCGGGCAGGGGGGTAGGGCTGGCAGGCGGAGGCGGCGCGGGCGCCGGCGGAAGACTGACCGGCGGGGGAAAATTCAACTGTCGAACGAGCTGCGACACGTCGCCAGGATTCACATTCGGCGCCGGAGGCGGCGTCATTGCCACCTCGACGCGCGGCGCGGCTTCGGCGCGCCGATCCGCTGCGCCGGAGGGCTGCGGCAATTGCGACTGGTGCAACCGGGCGCGAAGCAGCGCCAGTTCGCGCTCCAGCTCTCTGACGCGATCTTGTGAGAGGGCCGGCGGCCCTTCATTGACTTGGACGCGGGCCGGCGCCAGGGTCGCCGCCGTTTCGTGCGCGGCGGACTCCGTTCGAGGCGGAATCGGCGGTCTCTCAGCCGCGGCGGCTCGCGACTGCTTGGCCGCGACCGGCCCGGATGCGTTCAACCAGGCCAGCGCCGCGGCGCAAGCCAGCGCGGCGGCAAGGCACAGCCCCGCGGCAAGCGCACGTCCCTTCCGGCGCGGCGGCGCAATCGCTTGCGTCCCCATTTCGGTCGCCGGCTGCGAATTCTCGCACGCGACCGGCGGCGAATCGCCTGGCGCAACATCGCGCTTGAGCTCGATGCGGCGCTCTGCAAACGGCGTATCCGGCCGCAGGATTCCGTCAAGGCCTCTGGCGAAATATGCCGCGGCTGCAGGCTCAAACTGAAAAGGCTTTATCACCAGGACAAAGTGCGCCGGATGCGTGAAACAGCGCAAGAAGATATCCACATCGTGCGGCGTCAGTTCGAGTCCGCTGCGCGTGTGTGAAACGTACCATCCTACCGTTTCCAAGCCTTGCAGCTCCGGATCCGAGCCCGGCGCCGATATCAGCGCCTTTAAGCGCTCTTCATCGGCCTCCGAAAGGCGGAACGCCGGACCCAACGCGTGGTCGCACTTGAGCTGGCGGGCGGTCTTGACCGCGATCTTCCCAGGCTCGCGACGACCGTATAAAACGCCGCCGATCTCCAGCCCGCCATGACGCAAACGGCACAGTCCGTCGAGCGCCTGCGCAGCCAGATCGACAAGGAGAGCCTGTTCACATTCGACCGTGTAAGAAAAGCTCGCGATCGCCGACGCCTGGTTGGCGCGCGACTCCGAAGCTGCGGCGGCCGTTCCCCCTGAGCGCGTCACGTGATTCAAATTAGATGCGTCGCAAGCCGGCACTGTGTCCCGGACCCGTAAAATGTCGGTAATGATTCACCTGTCTCGGGCGTCAAGAACCGAGGTGGAACTTACATCATCCGGAATCATACGATATGCAGCGGCGCTCTGCCTAGGGGCGGCGGCGTTCGGCCAGTCGCATGACGGACTTCGCGTGGTCGTTCTCGAAGGCAACGGCGCCATCAACAATATCGCGGCGCAACGGGCGCATGATCCTGTCGTCAAGGTGGTGGACGCAACGGGCGCCCCGGTAGCGAATGCAATTGTCACGTTCACGCTCCCGGCTTCCGGACCCGGCGGCGCATTCCTCGACGGGCAGAAAAGCGCAACTGTTCGTACTGGAGCGGATGGGATCGCCGCGGCGCGCGGGTTGAAGCCGAACAAGACGCCGGGGCAGTTCGAAATCCGGGTGGCGGCGTCCTTTGGGAGCACGACCGCGCGGGCTTCCGTGACAGAGACGAATGCGCTGTCGGCAGGCGACAAATCGCACAGCAGGAAGTACGTGATCATCGGCCTGCTTGCCGCCGGCGCCGCCGGCGGCGCGATCGCGGCGGCTATGGGCGGCAAGAGTTCCAGCTCGGCGCAAACGCCGCCCTCTTCCGCCGGGGGCTCCATCACTCCGGGCGCCCCGACCTTCGGACCTCCCAGATAGCATGGGCTCTTTCCGACACGTGCACCCGGCGCTAACCGCCGTATTTGCGGGGCTGCTCCTTGCCGGCGCGTCCCTTTGTCAGGACTCGACAGCAAGCGCCGGACCCATGCTTGGGCTCGTATTCGACCGTGCGGTCAAAGGAGTGCGGCCGATTTGGGGCATACCGGGTTCGGCGTTCTATGGCCCGCCGCTCGGGTTGGGCTTTAACGTCGCGCGGGCTGCCGTTGCTCAAAGCAGCGCATTGGTGACTTCCACCGATGGCGGCGTTTTCCTGGTGCGAATCAATGATGGCGCCGTCTCCACCTGGCCAATCGACGCTCCGGCGTCGCCGGATTCCATGGCGATCAGTTCGAACGCCGCCGCCGCGGCTCTTTACTACCGGGATCAGGGGGCGATTGCGCTGGTCACCCTCGGTGATCAGCCGGCGGTGACGAGCACCTTGCCGGCGCCCGGAGCGATTTCGAACCTCGCGATCAGCGATGACGCCAAAGCCCTCGCCTGCACTGAGACGTCCGATGCCGGCGACACCCTGGTGGCGATCGACGCCATAAGCGGCGCGCCCCGCAATGTCGCGCAGTCCGGCCATATCGCGGCGGCGGCCTTTCTTCCCGGCACTCAGGATGTTGTATATGCCGATGACAACGCCGGCGCGGTCTCGCTCGTCCGCGGGCTGCTCGCCGATGCGGTTTCCACGCCGTTGCTTGCGGGCGATCCGCGGATGGCTGGGCCAGGCGCCCTCCAGCCCTCAGCCAGCGGTTCCCAGGTTATTGTCGCCGGACCGAAGGATGGATCAGTCGGCATTCTGGATCTCGCCGGCGGCGATCCGGTATTTCTGAATTGCAACTGCTCCCCGGTGAACCTCGCGCGGCTGATTTCGAAATCGCTGTACGTACTGACCGAATTCCAGGACGGCGTTCTCTGGCTGCTGGACGCTTCCGCGCCTCGGATCTTGTTTGTGCCGCCGGACGCTGACTCGGCTTCGGGCGTGCTGCCATGAGACGCGTCCTGCTTCTGGCGGCTTGGTTCACGGAACTGCTTGCTCTCGGGGCGCCGAAGCTCCACATCACCCCGGCTCCCTTACCTGCCGCGACAGTGGGGGTCGCTTATTCACAAACATTGGCGGCGACGGGAGGCGCGCCGCCTTACCACTGGTCGGTGATTGCGGGCGCGCTGCCCGGCGGGTTGACGCTGCAATCCTCGGGGTCTATCACCGGCACGCCATCCAGTGCGGGAATGGGGGCTTTCACAGTCCTTGTGGCCGACAGCGGAGCGGACAGCGACGTGGAAGTCCTGACGCTGACGGTTAACGCCGCCCTTCAGATTACGACCAGCTCGCTGCCCCCTGGAACTGTGGGCGTGGCCTATTCACAACCGCTGGCGGCGACGGGCGGCGCGGGGACCTATACCTGGTCGATTGCGAACGGCTCCTTGCCGCCCGGACTCGCGCTCTCCGGCGCCGCTATCTCAGGCACGCCCAGCACTGTTGGCCAATTCTCATTTATCGTCAGAGTGACGGATGGAACGACGTCGGCGCAGCAACAATTCTCGATAACCATCAATTCGAGCGTCGGCATCGAAGCGGCGCTCACCATTGCCGGCTGCCCTTCTGGCGCCGCCGTCGCGGGACAGGCGTACTCGTCCTCATTGAGCGCCACCGGCGGCACTCCGCCGTATTCATGGTCTGTATCCGGCGGGCAATTGCCTCCGGGTTTGAACCTGAATCCGGGATCAGGCGTGATTACGGGAGTTCCGACGGCCTCCGGCCGGTACAACGTGACTTTCCAGGCGAAGGATTCCCGGTCCGCCACAGCAACGAAGAACTGCTCGATCAATGTCGGCGCGGCGCTTGCGATCACCACGACCTCGCTGGCGGCCGGAATCGTGGGCGCGCCCTATTCGCAATCGCTCGTGGCTGCTGGCGGGACGCCGCCCTACTCCTGGGCAATTACATCGGGCTCACTGCCCTCCGGCTTGTCGCTCTCCGGCGCGCAGATCGCCGGCACGCCTTCGACCGCTGGCCCATTTGCGTTCTCCGTGCGCGTCACGGATTCAGCGAACGCAACGGCCGACGCCTCCCTGTCCATCACTATCGGACCCGCTGTTTCGGTTGCCACCTGTCCGGCATCAACAGCCATTGTCGGGCAGGCATATTCGTCCTCCGCTACGGCGACCGGCGGTCAACCGCCGTATTCTTGGTCGGTCGCAAGCGGGCAATTGCCGCCCGGACTCTCGCTGGCGGCTTCCGGCGCTATTTCCGGCACGCCCGCGCAGCCGGGCAATTTCTCGTTCACCGTGCGCGTTGCTGACGCAAGTCTCGGCGCCGCCAACAAGGCCTGCGCAATTGCGGTCAATGCGGCGCTGGCTATCACTACCGGTTCGCTCCCGGGCGGCGCTACCGGCGGGCTCTATTCACAGCAACTGAGCGCCTCGGGCGGGACTCCGCCGTATACCTGGTCGATTGCGGCGGGCAATCTTCCGCCGGGATTGAGCCTCAACGGCGCGTCCGGCCAGATCTCCGGCGCAGCGACCACCGTCGGAACCTTCAATTTTACGATCCGGGTAACGGACAGCGCCGGTGCGCGCGCAGAAAAGGACGTTTCGATCAAGATCGTTGCGGGGATTGGGATTACGAGTTGCCCTGCGCCGGCCGCCACCGTCGGACGTCCCTACGGCTCTCAAGCCACCGCTTCAGGGGGTCAGCCGCCGTATGCATGGTCCATCGCATCCGGCCTCCTGCCAGCCGGTCTGGCGCTCGATGCAGGGTCCGGCGCGATCGCCGGATCGCCTGTCTCGGCGGGCAATTCCGATTTCGTGATCAAAGCTACTGACAAGAACGGCGCGAGCGCCACGCTTTCCTGCACCATCATGGTCCGCGGCGCGCTTGCGATTCCCATTCCGGGCGTGCCCGATGGGCTGGTCAATACGGCCTACTCGTACACATTAAGCGCCATCGGCGGCGCGCCGCCGTATTCCTGGTCGATCAGCGTCGGATCCTTGCCGCCAGGATTGACGCTCAGTTCCGCGGGATCGCTGTCGGGAACCCCAACTGCCGCCGGCGCGTTCGCATTTACGGTTCGGGTGCAGGACGCGGCGGGCGTCTTCACAGAAAAGCCGATGGTGATGAATGTGAGCGGCGGGCTTACGATCCCGGCCTGTCCAGCGCCGGTCGCAGAGGTCGGCTCGGCGTACGCCTCCGATGTAGCCGCGATCGGCGGCGCCCCGCCATATGCGTGGTCGATCGCGGGCGGCGCTTTGCCCGCCGGGATCTCACTCAACGCGGCCACAGGTCGCCTGAGCGGATCGCCATCCCAGGCCGGCGTGACAAACTTCGCGCTGGCTGTTGTCGACGCGGCGGCGAGGAACGCCTCGCGATCATGCGCCATTACGGTCGCGCCGGCGCTGGCAATCAGCGCGACCGCGTTGCCGGATGCGAACCTAGCCGCGCCATACTCCCAGGTGATCGGCGTCACTGGCGGGCTGGCGCCGTTCGTTTGGTCCACCTCCGCAGGATCTCTGCCGCCGGGTCTGTTTCTCAACTCGGGTACCGGCCAGGTCACGGGAACGCCCACTGTGGGCGGGTCGTTCTCGTTCACTATCCGGGTCAACGACAGCGCAGGCGCCCAAGTGACGCAGACGCTCACGCTGCGCGTAGTCGCGGGTCTGGCGATCACAGATTGCCCTTTGCCCGTCGCCACCGTCGGCCAGGCGTATAGCGGGGCTGCCGCGCTTCAGGCGGGAACCGCGCCGTTCTCGTGGTCCATTATCGGCGGCGCACTTCCCTCCGGACTTTCCCTCGACGCCGTAAGCGGCCAGATATCCGGCACGCCATCGACAACAGGCATATCCAGTTACGCCATCTCCGTCGCTGACGCGACGGGCGCGAGCGCTCTCCGCGCCTGCACTCTCACAGTTACAGGAGGAGCGCTCTCGGTATCGACGGCAGCGTCGCTTGCGCCTGCCATCGTGGGCAATCCCTACTCGGCCTCCCTCAATGCCAGCGGCGGCGCGGGGCCCTATCTCTGGTCGGTCGTAAGCGGCGCGCTGCCCGACGGCCTGACTCTCGATCCCGCCGGCCAGATTTCCGGAACTGCAACCAAAAGCGGCATGTATCAGTTCACCCTGAGAGTCTCGGATCAGACTGGCGGGAGTTCCACGCAGGCATTCACGCTGAATGTGCTTTTGGCGCCCGCGCCGTCGCTGTCTTTTACGGGCCTGTCGGATTTCGTCGCACCGGCGCAGCAGCCGACCTTCGATCTGACGCTCGACTCTCCCTACCCGGCCGCGCTCACCGGAGTGCTCACGCTGTCGTTCACGCCGGATGGGAGCGCAGGCGTCGACGACCCGGCGATCCGTCTCTCAAACGGATCCCGGACCATGAGCTTCTCCGTGCCCGCCAATTCGACAAAAGCCGTCTTCGGAACGCCGCTGACGGCGCTCCAGACGGGAACCGTCGCGGGCACGATTGAGCTCGACGTCAGTCTGCAAGCTAACGGCGCAGATCTCGGCGCAGTGAACGGTTCACGCAAACTGGTACGCATTGACCGGCTTGCTCCCCGTCTTACCAGCATCCAGGCGACCTCGACCGGGTCCGGCATTCAGATTCAAATCGTGGGGTATTCCACGACGCGCGAAATCACACAGGGAACCTTCCGGTTTACTCCGGCAGGAGGCGGAGCGCCTGTAGACGTTACCGTTCCTATGAGCGATGCGGCCGCCGAGTGGTTCCGCAACCCGGCATCGTGGAAATTTGGCGGCGAGTTTATGGTCACTCAGCCGTTTACGTTCCAGGGCGGCAGGTATTCCTCGGTCACCGTAACGCTCTCAAACGGACAGGGAAGTTCGGACGCCATTACGGCCAGTTTCTGAATCGCCGGGAGGTGAATGGCCAAAGGGGGGAAACTATAGTCTTTTTTCGTTGACATGTACCATAACACTAGTACACTAGTGTTGTAGTGCATGGGCGCTGGATTCCAATTCCGCCTGGATCTCCGCAGCGGGGTTCCGGCCTACCGCCAGATCATCGACCAGGTGTTGGGGGGCATCGCGGCAGGGCTGCTGCGCACGGGCGATCAGTTGCCGACCATCCGCCAGCTGGCGGTGGACCTGGCGGTGAATCCAAACACCGTGGTGCGGGCCTATCGCGAACTCGAGATCCGCGGCGTGATTGAAACGCATCAGGGAACCGGCGCTTTCATCGCGCAAAAAGAGATTCAGCAAAGCGAGGTGGAGAGGCAGCGTCGGCTCAACCAGATTGCGGGCGAGTTCGTTGCCCGCGCCGGCGCTGAGGGCTTCACCGTGCAGGATTTGATTGAGCGCTTGACCGAGATGTGCGCCGAGCGCAAGTGAGGAGTACCGTTATGGCTCAAAGCATCAACGTGATGGATTGGATGACCACCAGGTCGCGGCGCTCCCGCCTGAGCCGCGCTCAAGCTCCGAGCGGGATCGGCGTCGCCGTGTTCCTGATTGCGGTCGCCGCTGGCGCCGCGCTGGCGGTCTGGCGAGACAATCCCGCGCCGGCGGTCCTTTCGGGGATCATCGGGCTTTATTTCATGTTCGCCATCAAGGTGGCGAACCAGTGGGAAAAGGCTGTTGTGTTGCGCATGGGCCGCTATGTCGGGCTGCGCGGGCCTGGGCTGTTCATGATTATCCCGGTGGTGGATTCGATCAGCCAGTTCGTGGACCAGCGCGTTCGCGTAACCGATGTGAAGGCAGAGGCAGCGCTGACTCGCGATACGGTTCCGGTTAACGTGGATGCGATCGTCTTCTGGCTGGTGTGGAACGCTGAGAAATCGGTTCTCGAGGTGATGGATTTTGACGCCGCCATCAGCCTGAGCGCCCAAACGGCATTGCGGGAATCCATCGGCCGTCATGAGCTGGCGCAGATGATTACCGAACGCGAGACGTTGGGTCATGAGCTGCAACGGATTCTCGACGAGAAGACGAACCCGTGGGGCATCACCGTCCAATCTGTCGAAATCCGCGACGTGCACATCCCGCAGGCGCTCGAAGACGCGATGTCGCGGCAGGCGCAGGCCGAGCGCGAGCGGCAGGCGCGCATCATTCTGGGCACGGCCGAGACGGAAATCGCCGCGAAATTCAACCAGGCCTCAGCGGTGTACGTGGACAACCCGGTGGCTTTGCATCTGCGCGCGATGAACATGCTGTACGAGGCGATAAAGGAGAAGGGTTCGATGGTTATTGTGCCCTCCTCGGCGGTGGAGACTATGGGTCTGGGCGGACTGCTGGGGGCGAGCGCGCTGCCGCGGCAGCCGCAGTAGCCGAACGCTGAACACCCGCCGGCCGCGGTCTCGGGCGCTCCAGCCGTTAACCTGGGCGCATTCCGGCTTCTATAATCGAAAAGGTCGTTCAAGGAGCCGGGCATGCGAAGCCGGCGATGGTTGCCGTTGCGCTGCTTCTGTCTGACAGTCATTGGAACGTTGATCCTGATTGCCGCGAGCGCCTCCGCGCAGGGACTCGGGCCCTCGGACCTGTCGATCCTCCACACAACGCGTCGCGAGTCGGGCTCGGCTGCGGCATCCAACGTGCGCATCGACGTGAATCTCGTCCTGGTGCCGGTGACTGTGACCGATGCGGCAGGCAAGCCCGTTCTCGGTTTACCTCGAGAGGCGTTCCAGGTCTTTGAAGACGGCGTCGAGCAGCGCATCGTTCATTTCATGAATGAAGACGCGCCGGTTTCGGTGGCTATTCTGTTCGACGCCAGCGCGAGCATGGAGAAAAAGATCGAGCAATCCCGCCAAGCCGCCGCGCGCTTGTTCAGGAACTCCATGCCCGGCGATGAGTATCTGTTGATTTCCTTTAACGATTCGCCGCGCCTGCTTGCGGAGTTCACAAATGACGTGGACGAAATGCAGGACCGGCTCGGGTCAATCCGCCCGCGGGGCTGGACCGCGCTCCTCGATGCGATATATCTCGGCGTCAACCGCATGAAGAATGCTCGGAATACCCGCAAAGCGCTGTTGGTGATTTCCGACGGCGCCGATAATAACAGCCGTTTCACGGCTTCCGAGATACGGTCGCTGCTGCGCGAAAGCGACGTTTGCCTGTATGCGATCGGCATTCTCGGCGCGGGCGTCACCAAACGCAGTATGAAGCTGCTCTCCAGGCTGGCTGACGACACCGGGGGGCGTCTGTTTCCTGTCGCGAAGCTGTCTGACTTGCCGGAGGCCGTTGATCGCATGAATAAGGCGCTGCGCGATCAGTACGTCTTGGGCTATCGCCCGAGCAATGCGGAACGAGACGGCAAATACCGCAAGGTTAAGGTGAAAATCGGGGCGCCGTTCAACGCTGCGCCGCTCCGCGCCTCCTGGCGCACCGGCTACTACGCCCCCTACTGAGGTCCCCTAATACAAATCGGTTATCGAAGAGCTACGAAGAAGCTGGTACATTCATTCCAATTGTGACTCGCAGGGCTTGGATCGGGTTAAATCGCACGATCGTTTTTATCGCTGCTTCGGCCGCATGCGTCCCGCCGGCATCTGGCCAGGGCTGAGTCGCGGCGCGTCAGGGCACGCCCGGGTTAGGCGTGCTGGCAGAGAAGACATGCAGCCTTCAGGAGCGGCGGCGTCCTAAGCTGTGGACGGTGACGGTGGGCTACCGCTACCAGCCCTCCTTCCGGCACTTCATCGGCACCGTGGAACAGAAGCAGCGCGAGCTGAACCACACGCAGATTGAAAACATCTATCATCTGCTGGATTTCAGCGTCGAACGCCAGTTAACCCCGCGCTGGAGCGTTTTCGGAAGTCTGCCTGTGCTGTTCGCTCATCGCAATCAGCTCTATCCGCCGAGCGCGAAATACGTGGTGAACGCCATCGGCGATGCGAGCGTCGGCGCCCGCGCCTGGATTTTCAAGCCGCCGACGGAATCCGGCGACAACATTTCAGTCGGCGTGAGCCTGAAGATGCCGACCGGGAAATACAATGCGACCGGCCTCGCGGTGTCAGGCGGCCAGCAGATTATCGCCACAGCCGATCAGTCCATACAGGCCGGCGACGGCGGCACGGGGTTCGCAATCGACATTCAGGCTTATCACCGCACATGGTTCAACAGCGAGCTGTACTTCGCCGGCGTATACCTCTTCAATCCGAGAGACACCAATGGGGTCTCCACGTTCCGGCGCCTGCCCGGTGAACAGGTCATGTCTGTCGCGGACCAGTACCTGTATCGCGGCGGCATTGGACACGCCGTCCCAAAGGTGCGCGGCCTTGCGGTGAGCATCGGCGGCCGCATCGAAGGCGTTCCCGTCCGCGACGCCATCGGCGGCAGCAACGGCTTCCGGAGGCCGGGGTACGCGATTTCCATCGACCCCGGCTTCCTCTATGTCCGCGGCCTCTATTCGTTCTCCTGCAACGTGCCGTGGGCGGTGGAGCGAAATCGCAAGCGCAGCGTTGCGGATTACATGAATAATACGCATGGAGACGCAGCCTTCGCCGACTACTCCCTGATTTTCAGCCTCTCTCGCCGTTTTTAATGGCGAACCGCCGTAGCGATGACTGGAGGCGTACCACAGAGGACGCCATCGCGGTCTAAAGCGTTGGCATGCGTCTCGACCCCGCCCAGGACAACTCTGAGGCCCTTGCGGCCGACCCCTCCGACGAGGAGATCATCGCCGAAGTGCTCAATAACGATCCAGAAGCGTTTGCGTTTCTCCTGCGCCGCTACAACGGCCGCGTATACCGCGTTGCGCGATCCATCGTACGCGACGACGCTGAAGCCGAGGACATAGCCCAGGAAACCTGGGTTCGCGCATATTCGAACCTGGCTCGCTTTGCCGGCGCGGCGTCGTTCTCCACATGGATTTCCAAGATCGCCGCGCACGAGGCCTTCCTGCGGCTGCGCCGGCGCGCCCGCGCTTCCGCGCTTCCATTCCGGTTGCCGGCCCGCGAGCCGGCGGCCGATCCAGAAAGGGGCGTCTTCGGCAATGAACTGCGCCGCGTGATCGAGAAGGCGCTCGATGATCTCCCGCCGCAGCACCGGTCGGTGTTTGTCCTGCGCTGCATTGACCGGTTGAGCGTCTCGGAAACTGCGGACGTGCTCGGATTATCACGCGATGTTGTGAAAGCTCGCCTCCACCGGGCGCGTGGCATGTTGCAGCGATCTGTTGGCAGACAGGTTGGCCAACTCCCGCCCGATCTGTACCAGTTCCCTGCGCCTCGATGCGATCGTCTGGCCGCCGCCGTGCATTGCAGACTCGGACTCACCCCGCCGCGATCGCTGGTCAACAGGTTGTAAAAATTTTGTGAACAGTGGCGTCTCGCCGTCACCCTTGTGCCCGTGCTTACTCTGTAGCGGCGTAGGGGTGAACAGAAACATGTCGAAATTTGCCAGGCGGGCATTCTCGCTACTTCCGTTGACTCTAGCGTGCGGAGTGATCAGCATCCGGGTGGCGCCGCACGCGTATGCCAGCGAAGACCGCGTGGTTTCGGACGCGGAACAGATGATTTCGGAAGGACGACGAACCTTCCGTTTCGACACATTCGGCGATCAGCGGTTTTGGGGCGATACTCTGCGGCTGCATGAAGTCATCGAAGGCGCGAAGTTCGGCGGAACGGGCCCTGGCTTGAGTCCTGCCATGGCGCTCGCGCTCGGGCTGAAGGTCGATTCTCAGGCATTGCCGCAGGCTGTTCTGCAACAGCTTCGCGCCGGACGCGTGGACCTGAACGACTCAGCCACGACGCTGGCGTTATTGCGCTTGCAGGCGGTGGTCGGCCTGACAGGGTTCTTCAACTCCGACGGGAGCCTCAAATCCGTCGGAATCCAATGCGCGTTGTGTCACTCGACCGTGGATAATTCGTTCGCCCCGGGTATTGGCGTGCGGCTCGACGGATGGGCCAACCGTGATTTGAACGTCGGCGCGATCGTGGCGCTCGCGCCCAACTTACAGCCGGTGGCCACATTGCTCGGAACCGACGTCGCGACGGTGCGGCGCGTATTGAATGCCTGGGGTCCAGGCAAATTCGACGCAGAACTGTTTCTTGATGGCAAGGGATTCCGCCCCGACGGCAAGACTGCGGCGACGCTGATTCCGCCCGCGTTCGGCATGGCAGGCGTGAATCTGCACACATGGACCGGCTGGGGTTCGGTTACGCACTGGAACGCATTTGTCGCCAATCTGGAAATGCACGGCGCTGGCCGCTTCTTTGATCCGCGTCTGAACGATGCAACACGCTTCCCCATAGCCGCAAAGAACGGTTTCGCCGACCTGGCGCATATCGATCCCAATAGCGACCTCATCACCAGCAAGCTGCCCGCGCTTCAGCTTTATCAACTAGCGCTGCGCGCGCCCAAACCGCGGGCCGGACGGGATTTCGATGCTGCCGCCGCAAAACGCGGGGATGCGCTTTTCAGCGGCAAGGCGCGCTGCAACAACTGCCACGTCGAGCCGCTTTGGACGGAGCCGGGCTGGAATCTGCACAAGCCCGCTGAGGTGTGCGTCGACGATTTTCAGGCCTCCCGCGCCCCGGCGGACGCATTTGCGGGGTCCGGCTATCGCACGTCGCCACTGGCCGGCCTGTTTACCCATCAAAAAGGCGGGTTTTATCACGACGGTCGCTTTGCGACGCTTCTCGATGTGGTCAATCACTACAACGAATGCCTTTCTCTCGCCCTGTCGGAGCAGGAAAAAAGCGACCTGATCCAATATCTGCTGTCGCTCTAAGAGGGCGCAGAGGACAAGGCTGCGCCGCGGCTCACCGCAACGCCCGCTCGATGGCCGCCTGCGCCACGGGCGCCATGAGCGCGTATCCCTTTGCGTTCGGGTGCAGTCCGTCCTGCGACAAACCCTCGCGGAGCATGCCGCGATCGTCTGCGACTGCGGAATAGTAATCGGCAAACACAGCGTTCGCCCGGGCGGCGTAGTCGCGGAGCCATGCGTTCAGGCGCAGAATATCCGAGGGCGGACGCCTGCCGGTCTGTTTGCGCGCTGTGTAATCGCTGACCGGCGTCAGCGCGCACAAAACCACCTTAATGCCGTGAATTTGCGCGAGCTCCGTCATTGCCTGAAGATTTTCCTCGACCATGGTCAGCGTCTGGGGGCCGGTGTTGCGCGCGATATCATTGGTGCCCGCCAGGATAATCAGCGCCGCAGGTTTAAGGTCGATCACGTCGGGGAACAGGCGCACCAGCATCTGCGCCGTCGTCTGCCCGCTGATGCCGCGGTTGACGTACGGCTTCCCAGGAAAATACTCCGCCAGATTCCAGCCGTCTGTGATTGAATCGCCGAGAAACACCACGCGGTTCGGATCGGCCGGAAGCGATTTCAGCCGTTCGTTATCGGCGTGATACCGTCCGAGCTGATTCCAGTCCTGAAGCTGATCGGCGAGATTTTGCGCCGCCGCGGCAAGGCAACAATTGGCTTTTGGCGGATTGTACTCCTCCACCAGTTGGGCGCGCGCCGTCAGGGCGGCGGCGAGTGACACAAAAACGCGGAGTGTTCGCATCGTTCCTCCGCACATTTTCGCTCAATTTACGGGGGTGAGCCGCGTTTCCAGCAAGCCGCCGCCATTTTGCGCCCCCGCATCCCGGCGCGCGAGGCGGCGGAGCTTCGGGCGCAACAGACGGGCTTGCCCAAATCCGGCGTCGGAATCGCTCTCAGACCGCACGGAATTGAGGATCCGTGGGCCGCATACGCATCCACCGCCGCATGCGAAAAGCGAGGACCAGCATGAGCGCTCCGAACGCCACGGCGTAGGCCCCGATCCACAATGCGATGGCCAGCGCGCCCGCGAGCGGAGCAGCGGCGAGAAACAGCCCGAATAGAATCGACAAGGCGCCCAGCGTAATCAGGGCCCATTCGCCGCTGATGATCCGCCGCAGCCGTAGCGCCGCAGCGATTTCCAGAATGCCGGTGACAATCGCCCACCCGGCGATCAAAAAGATCAGGGCCGCTGCCGTGATGGCCGGCCACAGGAAGGTCACGATTCCGGCTGCAATCCCCACTACGCCCTCAACAAGCAGCGATCCCCACCGACCGCCTCCATCGGGCGTGCGCAGCGCCGCAACGATGCTGAATGCGCCGTCCACCAGAGCGTAGGCTGCGAACCACAGAACCAGCACAGTGATGGTGACGCCCGGCGCAAAAAACGTGAGCAGCCCGAAGATAATTGCGGCCAGGCCGCGTATGGCGAGGGCCCACCAATGATGTCGGAGAACAAAAGACATGCGCTGCTTTCCCCCATTGTCCACTTTATGCGCCGTCAGGCGACCCTGTTCGCCGTAACCGTGAGTTGGAGCGCTTGAAACATCCATCGCCGTCATGAAATGCTCGTGAGGAATGCTACGAACAGCTTTGCTTCTTGCTCTGTCGGTCCCGCTTGCCGCTGCGACCCTTGACATGCGCAATGCCGTGATCTCGATTCCGGCGGACGCCTCCACTCCGGAGCGAAAGGCCGCCGCGATGCTCTCTGAGGAAATCGAAAAGCGCACCCAACTGCGCCTGCCCGTAAGAACCGCCCAGTCTGGCCAACCAGCGTTTGTTCTCGGCCGCGCTGACCAGCTCAGGCGCGGCGCCGGCGGCAAGGCGGAAGGCTTTTCAATCAGCTCTTCTGCGGCCCCCCCTGGCGTGGTCACGGTTGCGGGCAATGACGATCGCGGCGTCGTGTTTGGCGCGGGGTATCTTCTGCGTCATCTCCATATGGAGCGGCAACGTCTCGAAATTGACGCCGGAATGAACATCACAACCGCGCCGCGAGTGGCTCTGCGCGGCCACCAGCTTGGATACCGCCCCAAAACAAACGCATATGACGGCTGGTCTGTGCCGATGTGGGATCAGTACATCCGCGAGCTGGCGATCTTCGGCGCCAACGCCATCGAACTGATTCCGCCGCGCTCGGATGACGCGGCCGACAGTCCGCATTTCCCGCTGCCGCCGATGGAGATGATGGTTGAAATGTCGCGGATTGCCGACGAGTATGGACTCGACGTATGGATCTGGTATCCCGCGATGGATCGCGATTATTCCGATCCAAAGACGGTCGAAGCGGCGCTTGCGGAGTGGGCCGAAGTGTTCCGCCGTCTCCCCCGTATCGACGCGGTGTTCGTTCCGGGCGGCGATCCCGGCCACACCCAGCCGAAATACCTGATGGCGCTGCTTGAGAAGCAGACGCAGAATCTGCGGAAGTATCACCCCAAGGCGCAGATGTGGATGTCGCCGCAGAGTTTCGGCAAGGAATGGATGCAGGAGTTTCTCGGAATTCTGAAAACGGAGCCTGGATGGCTAGCCGGGATTGTCTTTGGCCCTCAAAATATGGACAGTTTGCCGGAGCTGCGCGAGCGCGTGCCCAAGCGCTACCCGATCCGTTTTTATCCGGACATTACGCACAGTATTCATTCGCAATATCCCGTTCCTGACTGGGATTTTGCATTTGCGCTCACCGAGGGCCGGGAAACGATAAATCCACGTCCGCTCGATGAAGCGGCCATTTTCCGCGCCTTTCTTCCGTACACAATCGGATTTCTCACCTATTCAGAAGGTTGTAACGACGACGTCAACAAGTTCGTATGGAGCGGGCTTGGCTGGAACCCGGACGCCAACATCAAGGACATTCTCACCGAGTTCGGCCGGTTTTTCATTGGCGAAAAGGTGGGGGAGGCGTTCGCCGACGGTTTGCTCGGACTTGAACGAAACTGGCGCGGGCCGCTTTTGTCCAATTCCGGCGTGGATACGACGCTGTTGCAATTTCAGCAACTCGAACGGGACGCTACGCCGCAGATGCGCGCCAACTGGCGGTTCCAGCAGGCCCTCTACCGGGCCTATTATGACGCCTTTCTGCGCGCGCGCCTGCTGGCGGAGACCGAACAGGAGCAGCGTGCGATGGGCGAGCTTGCGGACGCCCGCCGGCGGGGATCGTTGGTCGCAATTGCCGCCGCGGAAGGCGTGCTGGACGCCGATGCGCTCGATGAGCGCGGCCGCCAGCTGCGCGCCCGCGTCTTTGAGCTGGCTGAGGCGCTGTTCCAAAGCATCCGCATGCAGCTCAGCGTCCCGCGATATCGTGCGATCGCGCTGGGCCGCGGCGCAAATCTGGATGCGATCGACTTCTCGCTGAACAACCGCGCGTGGCTGAAGAATCGGTTCGCGGAGATCCGCGCCGAGGCCTCGGAGTCTGACCGGCTGGCCCGCATTGAGGAGATTCTGAATTGGACCAATCCCGGACCGGGCGGTTTTTATGACGATCTCGGCAACCTCGCCGGGCAGCCGCATCTGGTGCGCACTGGGGACTATGCGCAAGACCCGGAATTCCGGCGCTCTCCCCTGGTGGGATTCGGGGCGCGCCGCCCGGATCAGGGCTGGCGGGTCTCCTGGTACACCGACGCGGAATCTCTGTTCGATGCGCCCCTGCGGCTGCGGTACGCGGATCTCGATCCGGACGCCCACTATAAACTCCGGGTCGTGTATGCGGGGGACATGGCGCGCGCAAAGATGCGTCTGGTGGCCAATGGCAAGATCGAAATTCATGGCTTCATCGAAAAGCCGTTCCCGCCGAAGCCTCTGGAATTCGATATCCCGCCGGCAGCCACCCGCGGCCGGACGCTGGAGCTCGAGTGGACGCGCCCGCCGGGGCTGGGAGGGAACGGGCGCGGATGCCAAGTGGCCGAAGTGTGGCTGATCCGTGCGGCAGAGAGCAAGTAACGCGGTAACATGCGCCGTGGCGCTCACAGAGGTGCACGATTTTGCATCCCGATTGAAACATTTTTGCGCTGTTTTGGTTTAGGTGTGCGATACTGTACCGTAGAGAACTGAGGTTTGGACAACTCGCTCGCAAGCGCGCTTCGGAGGCGGTTAGTTTTCAAGCAGTAAAGGAGCAATAGCATATGTGGGACAAAACCAAGCTTGGTCCTGCGCCCCAGTCTCATCCGGGCGTGCCCCCGGGAGGAGCGGGGGGAGCGGCGGCGGCCCCGGCCCGCGCGCCGGAGCCAGCCTCGAAGGGCACAGCCATCGGCTCGGCCATCACCATCATCGGCGACATCTACAGCGAAGAGGACCTGTATATTGACGGCGAGGTTCGCGGCACGCTGGAAATCAAAGACAGCCGCGTCACCATCGGTCCCAACGCCAAGGCCGAATCGAATATTAAAGCTCGCGAGGTGATCATCTTGGGCCAGGTCCAGGGAGATATCGACGCCTCGCAGAAGATTACAATTCGCAAGGCCGGGTCGCTGGTCGGCAACATCCGAACCACCGGCATTGTGATCGACGACGACGCGTATTTCAAAGGAAGCATCGACATTGTCCGCAAGCAGTAGGACCGCCGCGATCCGGACGCCGCAATCGGGCGACTCGATGCGGCATCTGGCGGCCGGATAAACTTCCCCTATGCCCGAACTCACTACGTGGCGGAACCCGGTCCGCGCCCGCCTGGAATCCGGCGAGCCGGTCATGGCCGTCACGCTCACGACCAACAGCATAGAGACTGCGGCGCTCGCCGCTACGCTGGGGTTTCATCTCTTGTGGGTCGAGATGGAACACTCGCCGATTACGCTGGAGACGCTCCGCATGATTGTGCTTGCCACGCGCGGCCTTCCCGCCGCGGTCTTCGCGCGCGTGCCGGTGAGCGAGGCATGGACCGCCAAGCGAGTCCTCGACCAGGGAGTCAGCGGCGTAATCTTTCCTTTTACCTCAACGCCGGAGCTGGCCGCGCGCGCCGCCCGGGCCTGCCGCTATCCGCCGGCCGGATGCCGCGGATCCGGCGCCGGCTTGGCGATGTTCTGCTGGCCGGACCAGGGTTCCTATTACGACTCCGCCGATGAAAACGTGATGTGCGTCACTGTCATCGAGGAGGCGTGCGCGGTGGACCGCATCGACGAGATTGCAGCCACCCCAGGGGTTGACGTTTTGTTTATCGGAACCAGCGACCTGTCGTTTTCGCTCGGCCTTCGCGGACGGCAGAACGAGCCGCTGCTTGACGAAGCCATCGCCAGAGTTGTAGCCGCGGCCAAAAAGCACGGCAAGTTCCTCGGCCGTCCGGCAGCAACCGCCGCGCTCGTCGACCGCTACCGGGAGCAGGGCTTTCAGTTTTTCCAGTGCCTGACGGAGCTGGGCCTTCTCCGGCTTGGCGCAAAGCAACTGCTGGAGCCGATGGGCATCAGCGAGCCGGTGCGTGAGCAGCGGCCGGCGCTGTATTAACGGCCGCGCTTTCCCGCAACAGGCCGTGAAGCGGAGCGCCGTCGCCGCCTCCGGCCGGCCTGCGGCGCTTCAGCGATGGCGAGGCCGCACGCGCAGCTCTGACTTTGCATCAATGCGCCGGAATTGCATGGGAAAACTCCGCCCCACGTAATAGGCATCCCACTGATCTTTGTAATGTCGAGAAAGAATGTGGCCCGATTCGCCGATCGTGACGTTGTTCAACGATCCGTCCAGGTTTGAAAGATCGACCACCATGCGCATCGAGGGTCCGAGCGTCTGAGTTGTCTGTTTGACGGTGGTCGAGGATCCGCTCATGGGCGCCGGTCCGACATTGAAGTAGCGTCCGAGGAAGGGAATCTGGCTGTCCACCGGTTGGATGATCGAGAGCAGGTTGTAGTGGCCGTAGCGCCAGCCCCTGACGTTGCTGCCCTGCCGTTTCGCGCCCTCCTCCAGGCCATCAGCAAGGCACTGGATCAGCATGCCTTCCCAATCCGAAAACCAGCCTGCCGGGCGCTCCCGCAAGAGCTTCTCGATCACCGCGGGCGCGATCTGATAGTCGTAGTTCCGCCCCTTGCCGGGGGAGGCCGCGTTGCCCACTGCGCTCCGCACTTGCTGGTATGTCAGCGTGACCACCAGGGCCGCTGCTGAATCCTTGTCCATCTGACCATCCCAGTTGCGCAGCAGGTCGATGGCGTCCCTCACCGCCGGATCCGACGGCTTTCGGCGTTCGTACGCCGCCGCCAGTTGTCGCGCGAAGAACAACGAAAATCCCGAGTAAACGTCCTTTTGCACCGTCAGCATCTCGGCGGGCTTCCAATTTGTGCGCCGGCTCAGCAAATCCCGGATCTGCCGCGCGCGGTAATAGGGCGCAAAGTTTCCGTTAACCGCATAGGGATAATCTGTGGGGAATGGATTTTGGTTCGCGGTCACAATGAGTCCTGAAGGCGGGTTGTAGTAGCTCGGAAGCTGCTCGAAAGGGATAAACCCGTCCCATTCGTAGTCGCCGGAGGCGCCGTCCACCGGAACATCACCGCTGTGATTGCGACGAATCGGCAGCAATCCCGCCGCGTGGTATCCGATATTTCCTTCAATATCGGCGTAGACAAAATTCTGGGCCGGCCCCGGGAACCGCATGAGCGCGCGGGTAAACTCGCTCCAATTGCCGGCGCGGTCAATATCGAGGAATGGAAACGCGAAGCCGTTCGGTTCGGCGGCAGCCCAGCGCAGCGCGTAGTATTTGCCTCCCTCGAGCAGAAAAACAGGGCCATGCCGGGTCACCCATGTCGTGACCGGCGCAGGCTTTTCGCCCTTTATGGCGATTGCCGTCGTTTCCGCGCGCGCCTGCTCCGTATTTCCGCGAAACAGGTATTGACCGGTCTGAGGATTCAACTGCTCTTGATAGAGATCCTGCACATCGTAGTGCAAATTTGTCACCCCCCAGGCGATCCGCTCGTTGTGGCCGATAATCACGGCGGGCAATCCCGGCAGCGAAGCTCCAATGACGTTCAATCCTGGCGCTTTCACGTGCACCAGGTACCACGTCGACGGAATTGCGAATTCGAGGTGAGGGTCGTTGGCCAGAATGGGCTTCCCGCTTGCTGTCCGCGAGCCGGCGATGGCCCATGCGTTCGATCCGGGCGTCGGCTCAGGGCCCGTGCGCGGCGGAAACAGGTAATCCACCTTGGCTCGGTCTCCTGATTCGCGCATCGTTTGTTTCTCGATCTCGTAACGCCACGTTGTGGTCAGTATGCGAAACATCTGCAGTCCGGCGAGCAGACTGTCGACGATGCTCCACGGCCGCGGATCGTAATCCAGCAGGGCGAATTCGACGCCGTAATGCCCGCGATGCGTCTGAAGATAATAATTTACGCCGCGGGCGTAAGCCGCCAGTACGGCCAGATCGGGCGCCGGCAATGTCCGACAGTAGTTCTCGGCAAGGCGCCGCATGCGAAGACGATGAGTCTCCTCATCCGTCTGTAGCGCCCGCTTCCCGACGATCTCGGACAGATTCCCGCCGGCCAGGCGCCGCAGCGCGTCCATCTGCCACATGCGATCTTCGGCGGTGACATAGCCTTGCAGAAACATTGCGTCCTCAACCGAGGCGGCTGAGATATGCGGCACGCCGAGAGCGTCGCGCAGGATCGTCGCCGGCGCCGTAATCGGGGCTTCAATTTCGCCGGAAACTTTGGGAAGCGGCCGGTATGCGTACCAGTAAGCGGCAAACAAAAACAGAATCAGCAGAACGGCTATGCTCAGATTAATGACCTTTAGGATGCGCTGCGAAGACACTGCGACAATTCTATCGTCGGGGCGCAAGCCGCGCCGCACGGCGACGAATTAAAGCGGTGATGCGCGCTGGCGAGCGATGAATTTTGGCTACCGCATTTTGATCCTGCTCGCGATTCTGTTCGCCAACGCGTTTTTCGCGGCCGCTGAAGTGGCGCTGGTTTCGGTGCGCCGGTCCCGGCTGCGCGCTCTGGCCGATGACGGGCAGGTCGCGGCGCAGGCGGCCTTGAGCCTGCTTGAGAATCCAGAGCGCCTGCTGTCGGTGACACAGGTGGGCGTCACGCTGGCCAGTCTCGGCTTGGGATGGGCCGGCGAAGATACGCTGTTCGAATTATTTATCCGGCTCTTTCATCCGGTCATCAGCCCGGCGACGGAAGCCATCGTTCGGGGCGTGTGCTTCACGTTCGCTTTCCTGATGATGAGCTATTGCCATGTCGTCATCGGGGAAGTGACCCCAAAGAATCTGGCCCTGGATAAATCCGATCGCCTGGCGCTTCTGGTCGCGCCGGCGCTCCTGGTTTTTTACAAGTTCTCGGCGCCGTTCGTCATCGTGATCGAGCGGTCCGCCGCCGCGCTCTCGCGCCTGCTTGGACTGCGCGAGCACCGCCTTTCCGCCGGCCATTCGACCGAGGAGTTAAAATTCATCATCCGCTCGAGCCTCAAAGAAGGCCACCTCGAGCGATTCGAAGAGGATGCGATTCGAAAGCTGCTGGAGCTGCCGGAGCTTTCGGCGCGCGAGATCATGGTCCCGCGCAACGACATCGTGTCGCTCCCTGCGACGGCGACGCTCGACGAAGTCCTGCGCCAGGTGAACGAGCATAAATTCTCGCGAATTCCTGTGTATGACGAACGGCCCGAAAACATCATTGGCGTGCTGCATTTTAAGGACCTGATTCCGGTCTGGAGAGAGCGCCGGATGGCGCGCCAGCGAAACCGTCCCGAACGTCCGTTTCAGTTGCGGCGATTTTTGCGCAAACCGCTGGTGGTGCCCGAAACCAAGCCGCTGACGCAGCTCATCGGGGAGTTTTCCGGTTATCACACGCATCTGGCGCTCGTGGTGGATGAATTCGGCACGATCGTGGGACTCGTCACGCTGGAGGACGTGCTCGAGCAGGTGTTCGGCGAGATCGCAGACGAGCACGATGTGCGCCGGCCCGCGCCTTCGGTCACTGCGCCTGTCGTTGAGGTGGAAGGAACGATTCCCATCCGGGATCTCTCGACGATGTACGGGCTTGATCTGCCTACTGACGCCGGCTTCGAAACCCTGGCCGGCTTCCTGCTCTCCCAGCTCGGCTATATCCCGAAGGCTGGCGATCAGACCGCCTACGGAGACCGTCGCTTCACCATTCTTGAAATGGACCGGAATCGTATTGCGCGGGTGCTGATTGAGCGGATCCAGCCCGCCTCTGGGGTCGCCCCGGCGGCGGGCGGGCGCCGCACCGGCATGCGGCATGTCAGCGATTGACGAATGCCGCGCCGGGTCGTATCGATGCCGCAATGCGCACAGGCAAGTCCGGCTCGTAGCAGAACACATGCAGGCCGACGACCCGGTCCCCGTTGACCCGCATGACAGTGGTCAGCGGCAGGCGCAGTGTGGCGCCTGCATCCCATTCGGCGATCACGTCCGCTTCGATGACCGAGACGCCTTTGCGGGACCACATCGCCGCCACCCGATACGACACGGCATTGAATGACGCGAACACGCCTGCCAGCAGGCGGCGCGTCTGGTGCGTGCCGCGAGCCAGGATCGAGCCGCCCGCTGCAATGACTGCGTCGGAGCTCAAGCAGCCCATTGCCTCTTCGAGGTCCAGATTGGCGAACGCGTTCATTAAGCGGGCGGAAACAGCGTTCAGCGTGTTGTCCGAGTCGCTCACGAGATTGTCCAGACGACGGCCAGGACGCCGCCGTTGCGGACTGATTGTAAACGTATGTCATTTCAGAGCAACTTGCGATGCCATGCGGGTTTCATAGTAGGTGGAGAATTGCGCAAAATGAGAGTCAGATTCACCCTAATCGGATTGGCGGCGGCAGCCACCCTGGCGGCGCAAGGACCTGGCGGCCGGCTGGGCGGTTTCGGCGGTCCCGGCGGGCGCTTCGGAGCTATAGACCTCGCGCCGCATGGCGCGCCGGTGACAGGCGCGCCCTATTCCGCGCTGGAGACAACGCAGATGGTGCGGGCTCTGAGCGGCGGAAACCAGATTCAGCGCCAAGATCAGTCCAAGGTATATCGCGACAGCCAGGGGCGTGTCAGAACGGAGCATACTTTTACGCCTCCTCCCGGCGCGGCGAATCAAACCGCCCGGACGACGATTACGATTTACGACCCGGTGGCCGGAACCGTAACCGTGCTCGATCCGCAGAATAAAACCGCGTTCCAGCGCAAGGTGAACACGTCAAACCGGCCAACCAGCGCGCCGCGGACCAACACGAATCAGAATGTTCAAACCCAGGACCTTGGCACGCAGATTGTCAATGGCGTGAGCGCTACGGGCACGCGCACCACGCTCACCATCCCGGCGGGGGCAGTCGGGAATACGCAGCCGATACAGGTGGTACGGGAGGTGTGGACCTCCACGGATTTGAAGGTTCCCGTGCTGATTAAGATAACCGACCCGCGGTTTGGCGATACCACGACGCAATTGACCAATATCGTACGCGCTGAGCCGGACCCGTCATTGTTCCAGATTCCGTCGGATTATACGGTGAAGACGGGTCCGGCTGGACGGGGGCCGCGAGGCTGGCGAGCCAACCATTAGCCTGCTGAGTAGAGCGGCCGGCCGCCCGCCGGCGGGAGCCCGGCCGTTATACTCAAAATTTGCAACCAAAGAGAATTCTCCTTCGTCACTCGTGTCTCAGCCTGTCCATGTGTTTTAAAACCGGCATCTTTGGCGCCGCATTGTTGTGCGCGACCGCTGCCGGCGGCGTAGAGCCGCGGGTCAATGACCTTTTGAACTCAGCTCCGATGGCATTTGAACCGGCTGCGTCCGACTCGTCCAGATTTTTGGCGCGCGGGCCGCGATACGAATGCATCGTCAGCGCTGCTGAAGCCGAATTGAAGTCCCGCCACGGACGCCTGGCTGTGCGTTTGGAGGGCGCGAATCCTCTCGCGCGACTGGAGCCGCTGGATCGCCTCCGCTCTCAAACGAACGTGCTCCTTGGCAGCCGCCCCGCCGCCTGGAGGACGGGCATACCGAACTACTCGCGCCTGCGAGCTGTAGCCGTATACCCGGGCGTCGATGTGGCGTACTACGGCAATGCAGGCGCCCTGGAGTACGACTTCATTGTGCGGGCGGGAGCGGATCCCGGCCGCATCCGCATCCGCTTTACGGGCGCCAAGATGTCGCTCGAACGCAATGGCGACCTGGTTGGCGGCGAGTTCATCCAAAAGCGCCCGATCGCGTATCAAGTTGGAGCGGATGGAGAAAAGAGACCCGTCGAGAGCGCGTTCCGAAGGAACTCCGACGGCGCCTATAGCTTTACGCTCGGACCTTACGATCGCCGGCGCGAGCTGATCATCGACCCGCAATTGACCCTTTCCGCGTATTTCGCCGGATCGCTTCAGGACGTGGCGACGGCGGTGCGGCACGATGCGGCGGGATTTATTTACGTCGCGGGCTCGACCATGTCATCGGATTTTACGACAACGGACAACCCATATCAGAGCGCAAATGGCGGGGGATCGGACCTGTTTTTGGTAAAGCTCGACCCGAACGCGCCGCCCGGCTCCCAGATTGTCTATTCGACGTATGCCGGCGGTTCTGGCGAGGACGTGCTGAAGGCCATGGCGGTGCGGCCGGACGGAACGGTTGTACTCGCAGGCAGCACGAAATCGAGCAATTTCCCGATCGGCAACGGCGCGCAGAGCGCTTTGAACGGATCGTCGGACGGATTCGTGCTTGTGCTTGACCCATCGCAGGCAGGTTTGAGCGCGATTTTCTATGGTACGTATCTGGGCGGCAGCGGCGATGATAGCGCAAACGACGTCGCGGTGGATTCAAGCGGCAGGATCTATGTGGCTGGGTCGACGAGATCGAGCGATTTTCCCGTGGTCAGCGGCTATCAGACCGCCGCGGCCAGCAGCGCCGACGCATTTTTTGCGGTGATCGACACCACGCAGAACGCAACCGCCACCCTGATCTACTCCACCTACCTTGGCGGCACGGCGTGGGAGGAAGGCAACGCTGTCGCCGTCGCCGCCGATGGCAGTGCGTGGGTAGCCGGAGTAACCTGGTCATACGATTTTCCGATGACTGGCGCGCCTTACCAGGACGCCAATCACATCGGCGGCGATGCGTTTTTGGCGCACATCAATCCGGGAGCGGCGGGCGTCAACTCCCTGCTGTACAGTACCTATCTGGGCGGCGGCGATCTGGACGGAGCGCTACGGGTCGTAATCGATGCGGCGGGGCGTCCGATCGTGACCGGCTACACGCTGTCGACTGACTTCCCGGTGACGGCGAACGCGCTGCAGCGCAAGTCCGCAGGCGAGGCGGATGCCTTTGTTGCGATGATCGATCCGGCAGCGGGGGCATCTGGTCTGATCTACTCGACCTATTTTGGCGGCAGCGGCAGTGAGGTTCCACTTGGGATCACACAGGATGCCGCAGGCAATATCTATGTCACCGGCTATACGTTGTCGACTGACTTCCCGGTTACACCGAATGCGCTCCAAACGGCGCCCAACCCTCTGGGTGGTGAAAGCGGCTTTATTCTGCGGTTCAATCCTGCTCGCTCCTCACCGGATCTCTCGTCTTATGTCACCAGCAGCGGCACGCAGATTGGGGCGGCGGTGGATGTCACGTCAAGCGGCTGGATCTATATTGCGGGCTACAGCAGCGGACCGCTGCTCGATACGCTCGGGGGCGTCTCCAAGGGAACGAACCCGGGAGACCGCGATGGATATCTGTTTGCATTCGCGCCGTGCATTGCCTCCGTCACGCCCCCGACAGCCCAGTTCCCCGCCGCCGGCGGCGCTGTGTCCCTCACGCTCACGATCGGAGAAGGTTGCGCCTGGACAGGTTCAGGCGCGCCAGACTGGTTGACCCTTTCGCCTGCCAGCGGAGCCGGAGGCGCCACCATCACGGCGACGGCAAGCGCCAACGATACAGGCGCGCCGCGCACAGGTTCCATCGTGTTTCCGGGGATCTCGGTGGCAGTCACTCAACCCGCGCCCTAGCCAGCCATGCCGCCGACTCGGCGTTGTGGTTGATCCGCGGCGAAGAAGCACTGTTCAATGCGCCAGAAATACGGCGCCGGCGCGAGGCGGCAAATCGATGAAAAGCTGACCATTGCGGATTTGCGCCGTCCCCTCGCCGCCGAGCGCATCCGTCGCCGTAGGAACGGTCCACATATCTGCGGGTGCGTGGATGCGGGTCCGGCCTCGGCTGTTATTCAGCGCTATGAGCGCGGTGCAGCCAGAACCCCTTCGGACGTACGCATATGCATGGCCGCCGGCGAACACAGTAGACAGATCTCCGGCGCGCAGGCAGGGGTTCTGTGCGCGCAGATGAGCCAGCTTGCGGACATGCTCGAACACCGCGCTCTCATCGGCGGTGCGTCCAGAAGCTGTAAACGCGTTGCGCCGATCGCCCGGAAACCCGCCCGGAAAATCGCGGCGGTTGTCCGGATCAGGGCCGCCCTGCATCGCGATCTCGTCGCCATAGTAGATCATGGGTATGCCGCGCGCGGTGAGCAGGAAATCGAATGCGAGCTTTAACCCGTGTATGCTCGCGCCGTTCTCGCTCATGAAGCGGGTGACATCGTGCAGGCCCAGGAACGTGACCAGCATATCTGGATTCGCGTATAGCCAGTCGTGAGAGAGCGCGACGCCGAGTTCCCGCATGTCTCCTGACGGCGCGGCTGCGCGGCGGAGCTGATAATACATCGGAAAATCGAATAGCGCATCGATGCCGCTGTCAATTCCGTCCCAGCGGGCTGCGCCGCCCTGAAAAAACGAAACCAGCGAGGCATCGCCATGGAATACCTCGCCGGCGACGCGAAGTTTCGGGTACTCGCGTTTGATTGCGGCCATCCAATCCCGCCAGAATGTGCGCGGCGCGTAGGGCAGCGTATCTTGCCGGATTCCGTCGATGCCGCTGACGCCGATCCACCACAGCGTGTTCTGAATGAGATAGCGCGCAACCTCCGGGTTGTCCTGGTTTAAATCCGGAAGAACTCCGGCGAACCAGCCCTCCAGAGTCGATCTTCGGCTTGCGGCGGACGAATGCGGATCGGCAATTGTCCAGATTTGCCACGTGTTGACAAGGTGGCTGCGCTCAGTCCCATGAAACCACGTCGGCGACGGTGGATTCACGACCCATCGGTGATACGGACTGGTGTGATTTGCGATTTGATCCTGAATCACTTTAATGCCGAGCCGGTGCGCTGACTCGACCAACTTCCGAAACTGGATGACGTCGCCGAAATGCTCATCGACCGCGTAGAAATCGACGGGACCGTAGCCGTGATAGTCGGCGACAGGCTCGCCGCGGTAAGTCTCGCGCCGGTTGAGGCGATTTGCGTTGTCGTACACCGGATTGAGCCACACTGCCGTAACCCCAAGGTCCTTCAGATACGGCAAGTGATCGATGATGCCCTGAAAATCCCCGCCGTGATAGTAGCGAGGCTTGTCACGATTAAAGAGGCCGTGCGATAGGAATGGATCGTTGTTCGAAGGGTCGCCGTCAGCGAAACGGTCGGGCATGATGAGGTAAATCAGATCGTCGGGGCCGAATCCCTGAAAGCGCCCTTGGCGTGGGAGCTGCGGGAGAATTGAGAACGGTATCTCGGTGGTTCCTTGCCGGGTTCTCAACCGCAGCCGAGCGGGTCCGGGCGGGGCCGATCTTGGGATGACGACGTCCACGAACAGGTACGCTCCGCCGGCGCTCTCAACGAGATTCGACGCCCGGAATCCCGCTGGCGCTTCGATCGTCGCGCCGGACAGATCCGAGCCTTCTACCAGCAGGCGCACGGGATTCATGGAGTGGCCGGACCACCAACTGGGCGGGTCGACTTTGGCCACCACCGGACCGGCGGACAAAACGGCGCAGCATGCCAGAGCGCAGGCGTAGAGAAGCATGCTCTTAGGGTACGGCGGATTGCGCGCGCGACAGCGGCGGGCTACGAAACGAATTCTGTTAGTGTGTTAGCATAGGAACGTTCACGCACAAGTTCGGAGAGGTGGCTGAGTGGTCGAAAGCAGCGGTTTGCTAAACCGTCGTAGGGGCCTAAACCTCTACCGGGGGTTCGAATCCCCCCCTCTCCGCCAGAGCAAAGCCGCAGCGTCACGGCTTCGGCGCCCGCTGAAAGTGGGCGCACACCGCTCCGTCTCCCTCGGGTTTGTCTTCTGAAGCGCGCCTGCCAGCTAACTTTTTTCCATTATTGACGGAACCTGTATCCTGCTCTAACCTCAACCAAAAAACATGCCACACATCAACTTGGCTGAGGACCTACCAGGCATTCGATCACTGTTCGCATTCAGACAGGATACGGCCAAAATATTGTGCGATCTTGCTAACGCGCTGCTGTATGAACCTTCGACGCTCTCTCAGGCCGACCGCGAACTGATCGCGACCTATGTTTCATCGCTCAATGCGTGCACGTATTGTCAAGCGAGTCACGCCGCTATCGCTGCCGCTCACTTGCATGGCAATGAAGATCTTGTAGCAGAAGTGCGCCGTGATCCCGAAGCCGCGCCGATTTCTGAGAAACTGAAAGCCCTGCTGGCAATCGCTGGACAGGTGCAAAAGGGTGGGAAGAGTGTCCGCAGTGAACATATCGAGCGCGCCCGCGCCGCCGGCGCCACAGACCGAGAAATCCACGATGCTGTTTTGATCGCGGCGGCATTCTGCATGTACAACCGGTATGTGGACGGGCTCGCAACATGGGCTCCGGATGATGCTGACGGCTATCGACAGCGCGGCGAAGCCATTGCGCGTCACGGATATCAGTACGTCCCTGCTGTGTCCGCCGCGGCGGCGCGACCGAGCACAGGATCGTGAAAAAGCCAGAACCGAATGTTCTGACCTTGAGGGCGCGGCCATAAACCCAAACACCTTCAAACGGCGCCAAATTGGCGACGCCGGCGCCTTCTCCCGGATGTTGCAAGCTTGATCCTGAAGCGGCCGCGTCTAATGCTGACGCAGACGCCCGGAGCAGCCGCTCTATAAAAGCGTGGGGACGCCTGCGTATGAACCGGCGGAATGGGGATGCGGTGATATGCTATCTAAAGGCTTGCAAAGGCGGGCTGTGATCCGCGGGGCCAGTTGGCTGATACAGATCGTCAGACTGAAATGCAAAAGAACGTCATCCTGAGCTCGATTATTGACATTGGCGTGGTCGCCGTGGTGCGCACAAACAGCGCCGAGTCAGCCGTGAAGTCGATTGAGGCTGTCTATCGCGGAGGAATCCGCGCGGCTGAGGTCACGATGACTGTTCCAGGCGCGATCAAGGCGCTGGAGAAGCTTGCCGATCAGTTTGGCGACAAGATCGTGCTTGGCGCAGGCACCGTGCTTGACCCGGAAACCGCCCGCGCCTGCATGCTGGCGGGAGCGCAGTTCTTCGTCACGCCCAATCTGAAAGCGTCCACGATCGAGATCATTAAGCGCTACTCGAAGGTCGTGATGCCGGGCGCGCTGACCCCAACCGAGGTTGTGACCGCATGGGAAGCCGGCGCCGATATCGTCAAGATCTTCCCGTGCGGCAATGTTGGCGGCCCGAAATATATCAAAGCCCTGAAGGGACCGTTCCCTCAGATTGAAATGGCGCCCACCGGCGGCGTCAACCTGGAAACCACCGCTGAGTTTCTGCGCGCGGGCGCGTGCGCTGTGGCGGTGGGCGGAGAACTGATCGACGCCAAGACTATCCGGGAAGGACGGTACGAGATTTTCGAAGAGCGTGCGCGTTTATATCTCGCCGAGGTTCGCAAGGCTCGCTCCGATAAGGCTGCGGCAAGTTAGTCGCTAGGGGTTACCGACCCTGAGGCCGCCACAGCGGATTCACAAAAGCGCCGTTTCCTGCGATGTCCCAGACGGCGAAGCGGACCCAGGTCCACCCCTTGGCGTCGACGCTCCAGTCTAGTGCATCTCTCTTGAACGGACCGGTCTCGGCGAGCGGGAATTCCCGACGGTGCGTTGCAATTCCGTCGCCCCAGATCACCTCGCCCATCTGCAGTGGGAAGGTATGATCAACCTCGGCGCGAACGCGAATCGAATCGCCGGGTCCCGCCGTAATGGCGGATTCCGGTAGAAGCACTTCGCCGGTGGTCACGAAGAAATCGCCTTTGCGCAGCGCGCCCAGCAACTGGCCGTAATTGTCAAAGGAGGGCAAGCGCGGCAACCGTACGTAATTCACGTTCATGTGCCCGTAAAGCTCATGTGTCGCGTCGACCTGGAAGACGTCCACCTCTCCAATCAGGCGCTTTCTCAGCCCCCAGTTGTTCATGTCGTCCAGGACCTTGAACGCGCGGTCTCCCAGGCGCGGCGAGGAGAGATCTGCGGGCAGCGCTTTCCATCCCGCGCCAAAGTAATGCGCGTCTTGAAAGTACTCCTCGTCTTTGATCCGATCCGGGAAGCCGGTTGAGCCCTTCGTGCGGGGGTGCGTCTGATATGCGAAGGCATTCTCTTTTTGAATAAGCATCAAGAGATCCTCCTTGTTGCCGACGTGGTACACCGTGCCCAGCTTCGGATCCTCGGCCGCAAACGGCGCTCCGCCGGGGCGGCCCATGAACCAGTAGACTGGCCGTGGGAAAACGAGGGCCCAATGCCCGCCAAAATAAACGTTTGCCTCTTCCGAAGGGATGATGAGAAAAGTATTATCGGATTGCGCGCGGGAGGCGCGATAGAAGGCGTCAAGTTCGTCCAGGCGCGTGCGACCCAGGTCGCCGGGGTGCCCGTCGCCGTGGAAGTCCATGATTATCGCGCCGTGCACGCCCATATCCGCCAGCACGCTCTTGAACGGTGGAGTCCAGGAGAAACCGTGCTCCAGCGCCTGAACGGTATAGGCGAAGTGCCAGTGCGATGTGAGCGTTTGGTAACCGGGCAAGTCCGGAAAACGGTCTCGGTGGGTGAACCGTACGGCGTCTTCCAGCGCCGAGCGCGGATCGCCGTCGGTCGCCAGCAGAAACATTCTGAGCTGCTGCTGCGTTCCCGGCGGGCCATTCACCCAGGGATAGTAGATCCAATCATCATCCGGCAGTTGGCGGATTCCAAGCGAGACAACGCCGCGCCAGGTGGTGTGCCACACGTAGCCCTGGTTGGTGGTGAAGTCGCGGGGGAAGAAAAACTGGTGCGGGGCGGGGAAGACCGCGACGCTTCCCGCACCGGTGCGCGCGGCGATTGTGCGATAACGAACGCGCTCGGCGTGATCATCAGGACCATCGGACGGAACGGTGCGCAGCGCTCCCGATGTATCGAAAAACGTGACCTTGGTATCCATATTGCCGCCGGCGCGGCGATCGGCGTCCACGGTCGTGCGCAGTCCGGCTGTGTAGATGTAGGCAGTATCGGGCTCATTGGTGGAAACAACCGCGGTTTGCTCGATCAACCGGCTGCCCGGATAAAAGCGATAGCAGATTGCGCCCTTGAAGACGCCGAGATCGATGCCATCAAACGAGACCTCCACCCGGTTGCCAATCGAGGACGCGCGCGCTGACCGGAGCTCGAAACGTCCCAGGAAGCTGCGCGTACCCTGGGGATGGCTGGGCGGGAAATCGAAGAACTGATCCCACCCGCCGCGGCGTTTGCCGGCGCTCAATGCATAGAACGGGGACGCGCGGTCGACGACCTTTGCGCCGCCCACCGCGATCGCTGTGAGCAGCGGCTTCTTGGGGTCAAGCGAGAATTCTGCGGTCCACGGCTTGCCATTTTCGTCGCGCCAGGCGACTACCAGCGACTGGCCGGACGATTGGACCGAGATCGGGCCGGAACGCAGACCCGAGAGATCGGCGGACACGGCCGCCTGGGCGCCAGGGAGCGACACAGTCAGGAAGAGCAGCGCAACTGGTTTGTTTGTACTCAATCTGTCCGACTATAGCTCGATTTTCAGCTCGGGGTCGCGCCGGCAATTGACGTGGCATGGCGGGCTTCGCCCGCAGAAGGAAAGGACGGCGTCAAGCGGACGTGATCTCGGCCAGAAAGCTGGAGCCTTTAGAAATCGAACTGCCAAACACTGCCGCGACCGTCTGGCCGACATCGGAGAGCGTTGGGCGGAGTCCGAGATTGACGCCGGGGCGCACCTGAGGTCCAAATACGAGCAGAGGCACATATTCCCTGGAGTGATCGGTGGACGGAGTCGTCGGATCGCAGCCGTGATCGGCAGTGATAATAACGAGATCGCCATCGCCAAGGGCCGCCTTCAGGCGCGGGATCCACGCGTCCACCTCCTCAAGCGCCCGCGCGTATCCTTCCACATCGTTGCGATGGCCATACAGCGTGTCGAAGTCTACGAGATTGGTGAAGATTAATCCTTCCGTTTGTCCGGCCATTGCGGCGAGCGTTTTCTGCATGCCATCGGCGTTGTTCTTGGTCTTGTCCGAATCCGTGATGCCGCGCCCCAGAAAAATATCGACGATCTTGCCGACGCTGTGGACGGGAACGCCTTTCTCCTCGAGTTGGTCGAGCAGCATGCCGCGGGGCGGGGGCACAGCGTAATCATGGCGGTTGGGCGTGCGCGTAAAGGCGCCAGGGCTTCCGATGAACGGTCGCGCGATCACGCGCCCGACTTCATATGGGCCCCGCAGAATTTCGCGCGCCGTTTCGCAGATTTTGTACAGCTCCCACACAGGAATCACGTCCTCGTGCGCGGCGACCTGGAAGACGGAATCAGCCGACGTGTAGACGATCGGCGATCCGGTCCGGATATGCTCTTCGCCGAGCTCCTGGATAATTTCCGTGCCCGATGCCGCTCTGTTGCCCAGCGTGGAACGGCCAATCCGCCGCTCAAATTCGTCCATAATGTCGCGCGGAAATCCATGCGGAAACAGCGGAAATGGACGCTCGAGGTGGATGCCGGCCATTTCCCAGTGGCCGGTGGTGGTATCTTTTCCCGGCGAGGCGAGGGCGCACCGTCCATAGGCGCCCAAGGGACAGACTGCGGGATCGATGCCGTCGAGCGGCCTGATGTTGCCTAGGCCGAGCGCCCTCAGATTCGGCAGATTCAGCGGCCGGAGGCGGGCGATATGGCCCAGAGTGTCGCTGCCAGAATCGCCATATGCGGCGGCGTCGGGCATCTCGCCGATGCCGACGCTGTCCAGCACGATCCACACAACGCGGCGGAAGCGCATCATCCGCCCTGTTTGAGCGCGTCATTGATCCGACCGGAAACCACGTCGACAAAGGTGCTGGGGTCGAATCCGTTCATGCGCGTAACAATCTCGCCATTTTTGCCAAAAATGATGGTGGTGGGAATAGCGGAAACGCGAAGGTTGGCGGAGAGTCCGTCTTCAAAGTACACCTGCTCGCTCCAGTTTTGCTCATCAACGAAGGACTTCACGGCGGCGCGGTCTTCGTCGGTATTGATGGACAAGAACACGACGTCCGGCCGTGCAGCGAATTTTTTCCGCAGCTTGTCATAGAGCGGATGCTGCGCCCGGCACGGGGCGCACCACGTCGCCCAGAAATCCATCACAATGACCTTGCCGGCGAGCGAAGCCAGTTTGAGTTTGTCGCCGTTCAGTCCGGAAAGCGTGAACTGCATGGGATTGGCGATATCCAGGTTGGGATCGAGCTGTTTGAGCGCCAGCCGGCGCTGCGCCACCAGAGCGGCGTTGCGGTCGTACGCTTCAAGAATTATGTCGCCCAGTCCCTTTTCGGTTCCTTTCGCGCGCTGATACAGTTCGCCCATTCGCAGGCGGATGGCGCCACGCACCGCGTCGGTAGCGCGGGAATCCGCGATTGTGAAGGCGTCAGCGTAGGCGCGGATCGCTTCATCGAGCTTGCCTGCTTGCGCCAGGCTCTTGCCGAGCTGAGCCGCCGGCTCGCTCGAGGGATAGGCCTCGAAGCTCTTGCGCGCCAGTTCCGCAGAGGCTTTCCAGTCTTCCAGCGTTCCGGCTGCAATCGCTTCGTAGAGAAGGGCCCGGCCCAGCATCCGGTCCAGTTCTTCTTTGCGCTTGGCGCGACCTGGCCCAGCCGGGAACTCCTGATTCATCAAGCTTCGCACCAGGTCTTCATACCTGCGCGACCATTCGAGGGCTTTTTTCGCCGACTCAGGACTGCGGTCGCTGGCGAGCGTACGGCATACGGGCTCTAAAATGCTCAAATCGCCGGGTTGACGCTCGAGGACGCGTTCGCCATACAGAAGGATGCGGCGCGCATCATTCGCCTGAATAGCGGCCTTGGTCAGCGCGCGCTCAATATCCTCCTTCTTGGGAGAATCAGGATATTTCGCAAGATGGTTTTCGAGCGAGCGGATAAGGTCGGACGCGCTGCCGGATCCTTCGGAGAGAACGCGGCGGAGATCCTCCTGTTCCCTGGCCGAGAGCTCGCCCTGAGCGAATGCCGGGGCCATCAGAAGCAGCCACACATACGCCCAGATGAAGGCCGGCGAGAATGGTTTGTTTGATCTGCTTCGGTCGGCGTTCATCTGCAGCTAGGTCATTCGGCCTTGGCGCTCCTCGCGCGGATACGGTCTGCGATCGCTGCGGCGCGTTCCCGCGACATGTGGAGATAGGAGTCGTTCTTCGCAACGCGGTCGAGTAAGGGCAGGAACTGCTCCGGCGCGACGAGACGGTCCTTGTCATACAAGATCTGCATCAGCAGCAGCGCTTCATTCACGCCCAGTTTGTCATATTTCACTGCGCGTTCCAGGCGGATGAAACTCTGCTCGGATTCAGCAATGCGCTCAAACCAGTCCGTCAGCGCACGCGCATTCTCGTCCACGGAGTAGTTGAATTTCACTTCGTGCGATTCTGCGCCGTCCTCGAATCGGAACGTCTTCAGCCCCATCTTGGCCACCTTCAGATTGGATTCGAGGGGGTGCGAGAAATGGTTCAGCTTGTCGGCAAGGCTGAAGATCTCGTTGGTTTCCGCAGGCGTCAGGCGGAACCGAAGAGGATAGTCATCCTTCACCGATTCTTTGTACACGGCGTCGCCATTGCGGTCGACGGTTATCGACACAAAGGGTGGGGAACTGCCGGGAAACTCCTTCGTGTACGAGATTCGAGGAGCTGCGCCTGCGGCGATTCCAGAAACAAGACAAGCAATGATGCGAAGCTGTATCATCCGGCGTGATTTGCGGCTTGCCGCAGTCTGTGGTTGGCGTGACAAATCGCTGCGGCGAGGGCGTCGGCGGCGTCCTCCGGTTGCAGAGTCTCCTCGCGCAGCAAATGCCGGACCATCCGCTGCACCTGGTGCTTTTCCGCGCGCCCGTACCCTACCACGCTGACCTTCACTTCGAGCGGCGAATACTCACCCACGTCTATACCGGCTTCTGCCAGCGCCAGCAGCGCGACGCCGCGCACGTGCGCAAGTTTCAGCGCCGATTTCGCGTTCTGTGCGTGAAAGACCTCTTCCACGGCGCCGCAGTCAGGCGCATACGCCCGGATAATCTCGCGAAGCCGGGCTGCGATCTCCATCAGACGCCGCTCGAACGCCAGCTTCGGGTCGGTGCGGATGACTCCGGCGGCGATCATGCGGTGCGCGCGCCCGTCACTTTCGATAACGCCAAAGCCGGTGCGTTCGCTTCCGCAATCAATGCCGAGTACCCTCATCACTGCTTGCTAGCGGCTGGCTGCTGGTTGCTGGTCGTCACCGGCCAGTGGCGAGCGCCTCCAGTTCCTTGGCATCCACGTCGAAGTTAGACCAAACGTTCTGAACATCATCATGATCTTCGAGCGCCTCTGTCAACTTCAGCATCGCCGCGGCGTTCTTTCCTTCGAGCTTCATGAGGTTTTTGGGCACCATGGCAATCTCAGCGGATTCCGGCGTAATGCCCGCCTTCTGAACGGCTTCCAGCACGGCGTCATGCGAGGCCGGATCGGAGATGATCACCCACTGATCTTCTTCGTCGCGCAAATCTTCTCCGCCGGACTCGAGCACGATGTTCATCAACTGCTCCTCAGAGGCGTGCTGCTTGTCGACGATGATCTGGCTCTTGCGCTCAAACATCCATCCCACGCTGTTCTGTTCTCCGAGGTTGCCGCCATTCTTGGAGAAAATATGGCGGATTTCGCTGACCGTCCGGTTGCGGTTGTCGGTGGCGCACAGAACCATGACGGCGGCGCCGCCCGGGCCGTATCCTTCAAACATGACTTCCTCAATGTGACTGCCTTCCAGTTCGCCGGTTCCACGCATAATCGCGCGCTTGATGTTATCGGCAGGCATGCTCACGGCCTTGGCAGCGGCGATAGCGGTGCGCAGCCGGGGGTTCGAGTCCGGGTCTCCTCCGCCGCGCGCGGCGATGGTAATTTCCTTGATGATGCGCGTGAATACTTTCCCGCGCTTGGCGTCGAGAGCGGCCTTTTTGTGCTTAATGGTCGCCCATTTGGAATGACCTGACATGTGAACCTCTGCTCAGGAAGGAAGAATGAAAGTAACGGATTCCCTTGTTAGGTTAACATGACCG
>DASRCT010000062.1:0-15154 GCA_035652975.1 Bryobacteraceae bacterium
CGACTCAGCCGCCGACCATCTGGCGGCCGCCGGCGAAGCTCAGCGGTGGAGGAGGTCAAGGGTGGTGCTACAATCGAGAACAGGCCACCCTAGCTCAGCTGGTAGAGCGGCTGATTCGTAATCAGCAGGTCGCCGGTTCAAGCCCGGCGGGTGGCTCCAGAAATCTCTCTAAGCCATCCTTACAAGCGGATAAAAGAGGCGCGGCGCCGGTCCTGTCGCCGTGTCAATCCCCTGGCCGTCGCTACGCGACTGATCACACCCCAGCGGGGCTGCCGGTGTTTCGAGAACTCAGTCGTAATTCTTCCGCTCAATGCTGGCATCGCGGTACACGACGTCACGATCGGCGCCAGAGGCGTCGCGGAGATGCGGCTTGTCGGTGCCGTCAAAATCTGCTCGCTTTTCACCGGCTGATCCGATATCCTGCGCTCCGGTGTGCTCCAGAAGTTCCTTCGCTTTCTTCACCCATTCTGAACTGTCGCAGTGCACGGATATCAGAATTCCACCCTCTCTCACGCGGCCTTCGTAGCGCTTCGCCTCATATTCGGGTATTCCCATGCCAACCAGCGCTCCAGCGACCCCGCCCACTACTCCGCCGGCGCCGATGCCCGTGAGTAAAGCGACAATCGGCCCCGCCGCAATCACCGGTCCGAGCCCGGGTATCGCCAGCGCGCCGATGCCGGCCAGCCATCCCAGCGCTCCTCCAACCACCGCGCCCGTCGTTGCGCCGGCGGTCACTCCTTCCGGCGCCTTGGTGTTCTTTTCCGTTTTCAAGTCCTTATTGCCAAGATTCTCAGGAAATAAAACGGAAATGTCCGTGTTGCGAAAACCTTCCGCCTGCAGTCTGCTGACGGCGTCATCCAGCATTTGCTGGTTCGGATAGATGCCAAATACGGCCGTGTTTGCACCCGCCATGGATCGTTCCCCCCTTATGGCTGCGTTCTGAGAGGCAGGATTGTGATGACTTCGCGCGCAATTCCAGCCCCAACAGTCTAGACGGTGCTCCGCCGCGCAATATTTCGAAGTTCTGTGAGAGAAGAGTGACGCCTCGCGCAGGACGAACTACGGCAGCGTCAGGCGCCCTGACAGCGCTCAGGCTACCTGCTTTGTAAGCTAAGTTCGCGAGCCTTTTCCAGGGAAGGCCTGGCCCGCCGGATGATTTCCGCGGCCGTGTCGTCGTCAATGTCCGGAACGTGGAACTCTTCCATTGGGCGTGAAACGAATGAAGAATCGGGATCTTCAGAACGGCGTCGCCGGGCGTTCGTGAGCCACACGCCCACGATGGCCGCAGCCGCAGTGACAACGAGAGCTGCCATTCGGAGTGACATGGAACTGGAAAACATTATGCACCAAAGCCGGCTCTTTGCGCTTGCCGCAACGCGCCGCAAAGGTACAATGCCCTCCAGTTACATGCGCGAGAGCAGGAGCGAGTTAAAAAGCAGATGGAAAGTCTGATAGCTCTGTCCGCGATACTGCGGTCTCATTCCAAACAGCACGATATGACCGGCGCCGGCGGGGATGTCGACCAGCGACGCCCGGCCCGCCAGAAATCGTTCTCCGAGCAGCCACCCGGAGGCGAGCAGATTTCTTTCCGGATAACGCGCAACGACGCGTCCGGCGCCCGGCGGAACGTCCCATGCCGGGCTGCCCTCAGACCAGATGGAAATCTCTTCCGGAAGACCTGCGGTCAGCGGATGCTTTGTATCCAGCGTGCTGCGAAGGATGGATCCAGGCGCATAAAAGTCCCGGCTGGAAACTCCCCGGACCACGTTCTTGATTTTCAAGCCCATGTGATCGAGAGCCCAATCCGTCGAATGATTCAGAAAAATGACTGTTCCGCCTTTTTCCGCAAACTGGCGCAGCGCGGCTCCCGCGGCGTCGCCGATGCCGCCTACATATTGCTGCGGCATCTGACCTGGACGGTAGCCCTCCACCATCGACGTAGCCGAAGCATCGGGGAAGATCACGGCGTCGTAGGAGACAAGAGTGGGAACCGCCATGTCTGTGTTATCGATTTCGGCATAGCGGAACCCGAATTTGTCGAACAGCCACCGCGTCCAGCCTTCGTCGATGTTCGGCACAAAGCTTTTGTAAATCGCAATGCGCGGCCGCGGCAGAGGCTTGAGATCCGATCGGCCGGGCGGCGGGATCAAGTAGAAATTCCCACCCGCCCGATCAAAAAAAATCTCGGGCGTTGAATTCCAGGTCGAATTGATGATGCGATAGACTTCGATATCGCTGGATGGCAGCGCCCCAGAAGCGACGCGCGCCTGATCGATCTGAAACGGAAATTCGCGCGCCTCGCGCAACTGCGCGGTGAAGGGCGCCTCAATTTCATCCGTCGCGACTCCCATCAGCAGCGGCAGCGTTTGCGCAGTCACGTCATAGGGTCTCTTCGGCGGTCCGCCGGGATACTGGCGCAGGTCGGGATAGTGCTGCCGTTCGAGCAACGTCTTCGCCCAACTGCTGTAGGGCTGCTGCATGCGGATGACATATGAGCCCTTCTTGTACTCCTTGCCGCCGGCGGTGAAATCCGCGAGCGCCTGTTCGATCTCGATCTGGCCGAATGCCAGCGTGCTCAGCATACGCGACGCCGAGCCCGGATCATTCTGCTCGAACGGGATTACGAATGCGTACGGGCGCTCGCGGTGCGAGGCGCGCACGCCGACTTCATAGAACGCCCGCAGCAGATCTTCGCGCCGCAGCGCCGCCTGATACAGGCAAGACTCCCAGGCGATCAGCTGATCCTCGATGATATCGCGCAGACGCCACGTCCCCCCGAGCCATGGCTGAAGATAATTCCAGCTGCGCTCGCGCGGATTATAGCCGGCAGCCGAGGACTGGATGTCCTCCGCCTTGACGGTGATTGGCGTAGCAAGCCGCGCGCTCGCGGATTCGCTCAAAATTCGCAGTCCGCCGTGGTAGGCCTGATAGTGCCGCGAGGGACTCCAGAAGTCGTACATCGCGTTAATCGCCACTCCGGTTCTGCCGGCCGCCGTCAAGTCCGCCGCCATCCCGGCGCCGATGGAATTGCATAGTTGGGCGATGATCGGATCGATATTCGGGTCGATCGGATCCATCCAGGGCGGCACGAAAATGCGCGATGCATAAGCTCCCTGCTGGTGCACGTCGTAGACGATCTCGGGATGCCACACGTTGTGCAGTTTTGAAACCGTCAACTGCGTCTCGACCTGCGAAAAGATGTACCAGTCCCGGTTGTTATCATGACCGACGTACTTGTGATACAGCTCGGGAGGATTCGTTCCTTCCCACTGGCTGCCCAGAGCCTTCCGGTACCACTGCGTCACAATGTCCACGCCATCGGGATTCAGCGAGGGAACCAGAATCAGGATGACGTTGTCCAGAATGGCTCGATACTTGGGCCGGTCCTCGGTCAGGAGCTTGTACGCAAACTCCACAGCGGTGTGCGTGGAGGCGACCTCGGTGGAATGGATCGAGCACGTAATCATCACCACCGCCTTACCTTCCCGCGCAAGCGCGTCCGCCTCGGTTCGCGTGATCTTTCTCGGATCGGCCAGCTTTGCCTGAATATCCTGGTACCGGCTGAGATTTTTGATGTTGGCCGGCGAGGAAATCCATGCCGCGATAAACGGACGGCCCCCAGTGCTCTTCCCCAGCTCTTCAACGCGAATCCGATCGCTGGTCTTGGCGAGCGCTTGGAAATAAGCTACAACCTTGTCCCAGTCCAGCAGCTTGCGATCGACGCCCATGGGGTGGCCGAAGTGGCTCTCGGGCGTCGGCGGCGCCGCAACAGCCGCTTGCCCGGCGAACAGCCCGAGCGCCGCCATCAACGCGGTCGCCTGACGCCGTCCCCGCGCACGGGAAGGCGCCCCGCATCCGATCAGCATTCGCGATTCAGCTCCGTCCACAGCGAGCGGTAATAGCGCAAAAATCGTTCGGGTTCGGGGCTGGCGGCGCATTCACACAGGGTGTAGCCCTCGTAGCCGCTCTTGCGGAGCAAACTGAACAATTCGCGCCAGGGATAGCCGCTGGTGAGCTCATTGATGTGACAATTGCGGATCCAGGGCCGCAACAGACCAAAGCTCGGCTTTACGGATCCATTCACCACATCCGTGGGATTCGAATTCCAGCACACGCCCACGTTATCGTGGTCCGCAGCTTTCATAATTCGAGCGGCTACCGGAGGATTCTGCGTATCCCGGCCGTGCACTTCGAGCCACACCTGAATTCCCTTCAGGCGGCCCGCGTCGCCGAGTACTCGCAGCGACTCGCCGATGTTCCGGATCGTCTCCTCCGGCGAGACCCCGGCGGGCAGCCCATTGGGCCGAACCTTGATCGCCAGCGCGCCGGTATCGTGCGCAAGATCGATAAACTGCTTCGCCAGTTCGATGTTGCGCTGCCGCACGGCCGCATCGGGCGACTGGAACTCGCAGGTCGTGCCGTAGCTCAACAACCGCAGCCGGCTCCGCTCAAATTTGCGCCGCACCGCTTCACGCTGATCCGCGGTCAACGGCGGTTCGACGCCATGTTTGTGTCCGGTGCGGAGCTCTACCGCTTCATATCCAAGTTGCGGAAGCGTTGCGATGATCCGGTCGAGATCCCAATCGGCAAGAACGTTGTAGGTGACGGCGCCGAGTTGCATCAGTAAGCCGCTATTCTAGCAAGCGGCCGTCGGTGAACGGGTTTCAAGACTCGCGCACCCGGGCCTTCGCCTGGGGCCAACACGGGCCGGCTTGCGCGCGCTTCTTCGCCCCGGGGGGCCTCGCCGGCCGCGTCCGACGGCGCACGAAGTCTCATGCGCCGTATGCCGCAAAGCAGCTCAGTACACGGTCTCCTTCTCCGGCGCCATCTCCATGGCGGCCTCGCTCGCCTCGATGCGCATGCCATAGAAGGAGCGATACACGAAGTACAGCGCCACAATAAAGAAAATCGCCGCGAGCGTCAAACTCAGCATGCTGCCGCGCTGCGCCGTGAGCGAAACGGCCAGCTCCACGGCAAGCAGCCCAAACAGAGTGGTGAATTTGATGATCGGATTCATGGCGACCGAAGACGTGTCCTTAAATGGGTCCCCCACCGTGTCGCCGACCACGGTGGCCGCGTGCAGGTCCGTGCCCTTGGCCTTCATCTCCGTCTCCACAATCTTCTTCGCGTTGTCCCACGCGCCTCCCGCATTGGCCATGAAAATCGCCTGGAAGAGCCCAAACAGCGCGATCGAGATCAGGTATCCGATGAAGAAATAGGGTTCGATGAAAGCGAACGCCAGCGTCGCGAAGAATACCGTCAGGAAGATGTTTAGCATGCCTTTCTGGGCATATTGCGTGCAGATGGCAACCACGCGTTTGCTGTCCTGAACAGACGCTTTTGTCGCGCCCTCCAGCTTGATATTGGCCTTGATGAATTCCACCGCGCGATATGCGCCGGTGCTGACAGCCTGCGTCGACGCGCCGGTGAACCAGTAGATCATGGCGCCGCCAGCAATCAGCCCCAGCAGGAAGGGCGGATACAGGATGGACAGATTGCTTAAACGCGCCGGTTCGAGTCCGTTGGTGAGCGCCACGATGATCGAAAAAATCATGGTCGTGGCGCCGACGACGGCTGTACCGATCAGCACCGGCTTCGCCGTGGCCTTGAAGGTATTGCCTGCGCCGTCGTTTTCTTCGAGGTTGTCTTTAGCGCGCTCGAAGTTCACGTCGAACCCAAAGCTGCGTTTGATGTCCTGCGCAACCCCGGGGATCTGCTCAATGGTCGAGAGCTCGTAGACCGACTGGGCGTTGTCCGTCACCGGACCGTAGGAATCGACTGCGATCGTGACCGGGCCCATGCCGAGAAATCCGAACGCGACCAGCCCGAACGCAAACACCGCCGGCGCGGCCATCAACGCGCCAAGCCCGCTCGTGCTCACGCCATAGCCGATGGCCATCAGCGCCAGCATGGTGAACCCCAGCCAGAACGAACTGAAATTGCCGGATACGAAGCCCGAGAGGATCGTGAGCGACGCCCCGCCCTGCCGCGCCGAGGTCACGACCTCGCGAACATGCCGGGAGTTGACGGACGTGAACACCTTGACGAGCTCGGGAATCAGCGCGCCCGCTAGCGTCCCGCAGGTAATCACGGTGGAAAGTTTCCACCACAGCGTGGTATCGCCCTTCAGATCCGGAATGATGAAGTAGGAGAGAAGATAGGTGAGGCCAATAGATACAACGGACGTCAGCCATACCAGGCTGGTAAGCGGCGCCTCAAAATTCATCTTGTCGGCCGCGCGGTATCGCGCTTTCGCGATTGCGCCGTTCAGAAAGTAGGATGCCGCTGAGCTGATGACCATCATCACGCGCATCGCAAATATCCATACCAAAAGCTGCACTTGCACCAGTGGATCGCGCACTGCAAGCAGGATGAACGTGATGAGCGCGACGCCCGTGACCCCGTAGGTTTCAAAGCCGTCGGCGCTGGGTCCTACCGAATCGCCCGCGTTATCGCCTGTGCAATCCGCAATGACGCCGGGGTTGCGGGCGTCGTCCTCCTTGATGCGGAACACAATCTTCATGAGATCCGCGCCGATATCAGCGATCTTCGTGAATATGCCGCCCGCCACGCGTAATGCGGCTGCGCCAAGCGACTCGCCAATGGCGAATCCGATAAAGCAGGGACCCGCATAGTCGCCCGGAATGAACAGCAGGATGAACAGCATCAGCACCAGCTCAACGCTGATCAGCAGCATGCCGATGCTCATGCCCGCGCGCAACGGAATTTCATAGCAGGGGTACGGCTTTCCGCGCAGGCTGGCGAATGCGGTCCGCGAGTTGGCGAACGTGTTCACGCGGATGCCAAACCAGGCCACGCCGTAGCTGCCGCAAATACCGATGATGCTGAAGAGAAGGATGATGAGAACCTTGACGGCGTCCATCCCCCGCAGCAGGCCGAAGTAAAACACAATGATCGCCCCGATAAAGACCTCCAGCAGCAGGAGGAACTTGCCTTGCGTGATCAGGTACGTCTTGCACGTCTCGTAAATCAGCTCCGAGATTTCACGCATGGACGCGTGCACGGGCAAATTTCGCAACCGCGTATACGTGGCTATCCCGAACACGAACCCCAGTGCGGAGATCGCCATCCCGATGATGAGCAGTGTTCTGCCATTGACGCCCACAAATTCCGCCATGCCCAGATCGGGCAACCTGAGCTCGGCTTCTCCGCCGCCGGCATGCGTCGCGCCTTCGCCCGCTCTTTCTGCGGCGACGCCCTGCGGCGAAACTCCGGGCTGCGCCGGCGGCGCCTGTTCAGCTGCGCCCGGCTGCGCATAGGCGGCCGGCGCTGCCCATAACCACGCGGCAACCAGTACAGCGCCGAGCGCGATCAGGGACAGTACGCCTGCCCTCGACGACAACAAGGTCGAAATCGAATGCGGTTGCATTCAGTATTCCCTCCAAATCGATCAAAAAGCCCCACGTCGCAGGGCCGAAGTCCAAGATATCACGCGATATTCGACCAGCGCGGCCGCGAAATGATTTCGTCGATATGCGCTTGCCGACGGCGGCTCCTTGTCGGCGGTTCTAGGCGCCGGTCACCTTCACCCGGTCGATGTACTTCATCGTGGCCAGATCGAGGCGGATCACATCGCCCGTTTTCACAAACTGCGGCACCATGATATCGATCCCGTTATCCAGCTTTGCGGGCTTAAAGGTGCTGTCGGCCTGCTGGTGCGTGGCCGGCGCCGTATCGGCGATCCGCACCTCCAAAATATCCGGGAAAAGCACTCCAACCGGCCGCCCGTCGACGAATTCCACGGCGAGCTTCATACCCGGCTGAAGAAACCGTAGCCGCGGCCCGACGACGCCCTCCGGAACCTCCGTCTGTTCAAACGTTTCCGGGTTCATGAACACGCATTGATCTCCATCGGCGTAGAGAAATTCAAGCGCTTGCTTCTCCACCGCCAGATCCTCAAGTTTCAGATCGGACCGGAAACTGTGCTCCCAATACGTCCCCGTTGAGAGATTTTGCAGACGGGCGTGCGTGACTCCGCTCATCTTTCCTTGCCCGGGGTGGTAATCGGCGGCGATGACTTTATACGACTGGCCTTCGTATCTGATTGCCATCCCCGCGCGAAGCTGTGATGCGCTAACCATTCGCCCTCCTTCGTCCTATGGCTGGCGGCCTTTCCGCTCCGGCCCACGCTTGGCTGGAATCCGGCCGGAACTCCGGAGACCGCCCGGTTTCTCAATGCCTCGAAGCTTTGATTCGGGCGCCTGGTATCGGATTTTGGTGCGGTCCACCATCCAGGTACGCACGACGTATGGGTGACGCGCCTTGTCCATAACGCTCTCCTGAACCGGAGTCTACCCCGTTTTGTAGCGGCGGGGGTAGCCGGCGTCATCCCGCGCATCGGACAGCAGCCTGTGCTGTGCAAGGGCCGCTGCTTCCAAAACTCAGGATCTGAAGTTCGCCTACGCCTCGCCCCCAGGATTCCAGCTCTCAGGCGCCCTGTATCCTCGGGCCTCAGGCTGTGGGAGTTGCCGAAAAGCGCCTTGGTGCGTCCGCTTTCAGATTGCGCCGGCTCAAGATACGCCCGCCAGGCGTAACTCCCGGTGGACACGGCGTTGCGCCCGTTCACTGATCAGTTCGGCAACCTTTGTCAGCAGACCCGGAACGTCTTCCGGCTTTATGAGGACTGATTCGTTTTGACCGTCGGGCTTTGGATTGCGGTAAGTCGTCACTAGCGCCATCGCCGGTTTGTATTCCATCATACGGGCGTGCGCCAGGACCTTCAGGCCCGCTTCGGGCGATTCCATCTGTAAATCGCTCAGTACCAGCTCGTACTCCCGCTCCTCCAGTTTCCCTACCGCTTCCGCCGCGGATGCCGCCGAATCAACAGCATAACCACCAGCCTCTAAAACGGTTTTGAGCGTTAAGCGCGAGGTCGGGTCGTCATCCACCAGTAAGACCCGCGCCAACTCAAATTCCGTACTTCGAATGTCGCGATTCATCGCCGTCCACAGGGGACCTACCCTGCATCCCTCAACAGTTTAACCGAAACGGTTCGAATTCGATCCAGCTATTTCGCCTCCCGGCTGCGCCGCCAATACTAGACAACTGTAAACTAACATACATTCGGATAGGGTGATAGTACCGTTTGGTTCTGGGTCATACTCCTTTCTTACGAAGAGGCAAAATCTGCGCCTCCACACGCACCCGTTCTCGCGATACAGTCGAACGTGATGCTTAAGGATAAAGTTGCTCTGGTTACCGGCGCGGCCAGCGGCATTGGCGAAGCGATCGCGCGCTTATTTGCCTCTCAGGGAGCAAAGGTCTTTTTACTCGACCGAGACGCAACCCGCAACGCTGCCACAGCCCGGTCCATCGAAAGCGAATCCGGGTTTGCGCAGGCTGCGACCGCTGACGTGCGCGATCCGGCGGCGATTCGGGCGGCAGTAGACCAGGCGCTCGGCCGGTTCGGTCGCATAGACATCCTGGTGAACAATGCGGGCATCTTTCCGCGCCGCAAGTTCGTCGACATGACGGAGGCAGAGTGGGATGAGATGCACGACGTCAATGCAAAGAGCATGTTTCATTGCATCAAGGCGGTCGCGCCGCATATGCTGACCCAGGGGTCCGGTAAGATCATCAATATCTCGTCAGTAACTTTCCACCTCGGCACGCCCAACTTGAGCCACTACGTTGCGTCCAAAGGCGCCGTGATCGGACTCACCCGCTCCCTCGCTCGAGAATTCGGCGAGCGCAACGTTCATGTCAACTGCATTACGCCGGGAGCGATCAATACCGAATCCGAAAAGAACTTTGTGACCGAAGAGGATGTCCGCTATATGGTCGGGCAGCAATGTTTGAAGCGGCGCATCATGCCGCTCGATATCGCGCGCGTCGCCCTATTCCTGGCTTCCGAGCTGAGCGACGGCATGACCGGCCAGGTCCTCAACGTCGACGGCGGCTGGTACATGCATTAGACTTTTCGCCGGCGTTTGAGTCAGCGCGCCAGCGTCCGCGCGCGTTCGGCGTCCGCGGCGCTTCCGGCGGCATCCTTCAACGCGCGCTTGGCGTTCGAGCGGTTCAGGTACGCATTGGCATAATTCGGATTCAGCCGAATCGCCTCAGTAAAATCAGAGATCGCTTCTTTGTAGTTGCGCATCAACAGATGCGTGTACCCGCGCGCATTGTACGCGATGGCGAAATCCGGGCGCAGGCGAATCGCCGCGCTGAGCTCTTTCACCGCCTCCACGTAATTGCCCGCGCTGGTGAGCGCTCGGCCGCGCCGGTTGTGCTCTTCAGCGCTTACCACGGCTGCGCGATGCGCCTGGGGCGTCCGAAGAACCGGCGCCCTTGCTGGCGTCTCCATTCTCGCCGCCACTGGCGGCAGCCAGACGGTTTCTGCGCTCGCTGCCGAAATTTCCTCCGCAATCGCCCGCTCGATAAACCGATCGCGCGCCTTCTCGAAGACGCCCCGCGCTTCTTTGTACTCAGGATCGATCGCCAGCGCCTCGTACAGATCGGCCAGCGCCTTTCTGTATTGCCCTAGCAAATAGTACGCGCTGCCGCGCGCACACCAGGCTTGCGCCATTCTCGGATTGAGTTGAATGGCCTGGCTGCGGTCAGCCAGCCCCTGCTCATGCTGTCCGAGCGCGTGATACGATCCGCCGCGCGCAATCCAGGCTTCGGGCAGATCTGGCCGCAGCCGGACCGCCTCCTCGCGATCCGCCAGCGCTTTTCGGTGCTCGCCGACGGCTGCGTAGGAGGCGGCGCGCGCCAGCCGTAGCTTCACATCCGCCGGCGCGATCGTGATTGCCGCGTCGTAGTCCGAAATGGCGCGCCACGGCTCTCCGGTCATCGCGTATGCAGCCCCGCGCAGTCCCAGCGCGCGTGAATTGCCTGGCGCCAGTTCGAGGCCGCGGCTCAGATCTTGGATGCCGCGCTCGAAATCGCCCACCTGGCCGTATGCATATCCCCGCTCCACCCAGGCGGCCGCGAAGTCCGGCTTCAGCCGGATCGCCTGGTCGAAATCTTCAATCGCGTCGCGATAGCGCCCCAGCCCGCAGCGTGCGACGCCGCGGTCCTTCCATGACGCCGGATCATCCAGGCGCAGTTTGATCGCGATCGAAAAGCTCCGGACGGCTTCGTCGTATTCGCCAAGCCCGTTCAGCGCGAGCCCACGCCCCCGATAGATCGCTGAATGCTCGAAGCCGGCTCGAATGGCGCCGTCAAACTCCTCGAGCGCCTTCCGCCACTCCCCCGCATTCAGGTATGCCTCGCCGCTTGCAATCACCTTGGCGCGCTCCGACGCCGGCGCGATCGCCAGCAAACAGCACGCGAAAAGTCCGACCATAGCCTCGCCCGTTCTATCGGCAGATGAAACCGCTCGGCTTAGGCCGCAATGTCGAATGCTGGACTACGCCGTGCGGGCCCCAAGTACACTGTTGTACGCCTCCCCATTTCGTCGGATAATCCGGACGAGCTTCTCTCTGCTCTGCGGCGGCGATTCTGTCCGAGCCGCCGAGGGGCGTGTACGGGCCGAATATCATCTGGCGCCAAACTGATCCCAAGCCGCTGCTTGATCTCGCCTCAGGTTTTCGCCGCCGGGGAATCAGCGTCTTCTGACTCTCCGATAGGCCACGGATAACAAGCCGGCGTCGGACGGCAACTGGACAGGAGGGTACGTCCCGGTCTTTACGACAGAATGCGTCCACTGAAGCCAACGCTCATGCACCGCTGGGGAGACAACCGCGGCGGCAATCTCGAATGCGCGCCCTGAATCTTCGGGCTCGCCATACTTCACCGCCACGCTCCACCGGTCGTCAATAACTTGCACGGGGCCGCCTCCCTGCGGCCACCAGCCAGAGACGTCTCTCCTACGCACCAACACCCACAAATGCATGTCGCCCGACAGTGTCGCAGCGCCGCTGACTGCCCCAGACCCGTCCACACGATCTCCGGCATTCGGGGCGACGATCTTGACCAAGGTCCGTCGATGCGCCGGAATGCCTGATCTTTTCACGTTCCTGACCTTTTCTCGTAAGAAGCGTGGGACGCCTCTGTGCAACCATGCCCGCCAGTTGTATCGCCACAAGGTTGTGCGGTTGTAGCCCTGGCTCTCCCAGCCGTCGCCGTACGGATCGAAAGTTGGGGCGTCGGTTCGAGTAAACAGCGCCGTTGTTCGCGCTATGCCTTCCAACTGGAACATCCGATCGGCGCGCAGAAACTCGAATAAATTGTGAATGCTCGGGATATGAATGTCGTCGAGCACCAGCAGCGCGCCCGTATCGAGGTGTGGGTACAGGTAGTAATACTCCAGATCCGGAAAAGGGTATGCGTGGGGACCGTCAATTAGGGCAAGCTGGAGCTTGTTCTCGAAACGGTGCTTAGGTAAGGTCAGCTGCGAAGGCCCTTCTACGAACCGTACGACGCCAGGGCGCAGGAGAGGAGAACTGCGAACGCTCGCGACGCTCCCGCCAATGTCGAGAGCGAAGCACGTGTGGTTCTGGCTGAGATGTGACAGCAGAAGTGTAGTCGCGCCGCAACCCGTCTCCACGGAGTGGAGGATCGTGCGCCGCGCTGCATGCGCCGCAATAGCCCGCAACGCTGCGCTTGAGACTGTGCCGGCTGCATGCAGTACAGGCTGAACTTCGATAATTTGCTGGAGAATATCGCGCATCGATATTCCATTCCGGCCGGCCACCCACGCCTGCGCTTCTATTATCATGGTTCAGCGCTGCTGCGCGCCTGAATTGAAGCATGCGCCCATCCGCAGTTACAAGGGGTGCGCCCGCACGATCGCCGCCGCGACATGGTACGCAAGCGCCTGGATGGTCAGCGACGGATTCGCCCCGCCTGGATTTACCAGCAGACTTCCATCCGCGATATACACGTTCGGGACCGAGTGCACGCGCCCGCTCGGATCCGTAACCGAACTCGCCGGATCTTTCCCCATCCGGCAGCTCCCCAGCTGGTGCGTTGAAATGCCCGCCTGCGACTCGCGCACAATCCGCGGCTTCACGACAGTCTTCGCGCCAGCTTCCCGAAGCAGTTCTGCGCACCGCTCCGCCATGAACTGCTCCTGCTCGAAATTGCGCGCATGTTGATGATAGGTGATGCGGCTCACGGGCACGCCGCGGCCGTCGCGCACCTCCGGATCGACATCCACGCGATTCTCTGCGCGCGGCAAGGTATGGCAGGTCGCGTAGAGCCAAATCGACCGCAGGAAGTAGGTCCGGTAGAAACGCTTTAACTCCGCGCCGTATGGCCGGCAATCCTCAGGAATCGCCACGCGCGATACGAAGCCCAGCGGCGGCCGGTTGTGGTAGTTGCTCAAAATGCCGCCCAGCCTGCCTGCTCCCTCTGCCCGGAATTGAAACTCGTCCACCGCAAAACATACGCCAGGACCAAGCTGATCCGTTACCACCTCTTGGAACAGGCCGTAGGCAAACATGCCGCCGTCGTTTTCGATGTTGCGGCCGACCTGGTCCTGTTCGTTGCCGATTCCGCGCGGGAAAAACCGCGAGGTGGAATTCAGCAGCAGCCGCGGCGTTTCCGTCGCGGAAGCGCAAACCACAATCACGCGGCCGCTGATTCGCTCGCCCCGTTTTGAGCCGTTCCGCTGCACCACGACGCCGTCCGGAACGCCGCGGGCGTTCACGGTGATTTCCGATACGAAGGCGTCCGGCATGAGGGTGCAGTTGCCCGTCCGAATCGCTTCCGGAATTACGCTCGCCAGAGTGGAGGACTTGGCGCCGGCTTCACATCCGAAACCGTTGCAGAACGCGCACCGGACGCAGGCCGCGCGGCCTCGATAGGGCCGCGAAAGAATGGCCAACGGCGTGTGAAACGGCTTCCAGCCCAGCCTCCGCGCGGCCGGCGCAAGCACCGTCGCCTCGCGGTTATCCGGAACCGGCGGAAGCGGCAGCGGGTTCCGGCGCGGCGGCCCAAACGGATTTTCGTCTCCGCTGACCCCAAGTTCATACTCGGCCTTTTCGTAAAATGGCTCGAGATCCTCATAGCTCAACGGCCAGTCGTCAAGATTCGCGCCCGCAACGCTGCCCAGAACGCTCCGCAAGCGGAAGGTTTCGGGCCGGAAGCGCCATGCCATCGCGCCGTAAAAGACCGATCCCCCGCCGACCATCGCCGGAAGGGTTCCATACAACCCGCTGCGCGGTTTGACCACTACCGCCCGATCGCGATCCGTCCTGCGCACCGTGCGTACTTCATCCGGCGTGGGTCCGAACGGCGTGCGATCAATCCCCGTGGTCCACGAATCGCGCGTCTCCAGATGTCCGAACGATGTCAGCCACGGCCCGCGTTCCACCAGCAGAACGCGCCGTCCGGCGAAAGCGAGTTCTTTAGCGACGACGCCGCCTCCCGCCCCGGCGCCCACAACAATGGCGTCGAACGCCTTGCCTTTCATAACTCAATGATTTGATCCGGCTCGGGGCCTCCCGGAACCCCCGCCGGATCCGTGCCGATGATCCGGATCGCGCGGCCGCGCAAGTCCGTTATCACTCGGGCTGCGCCCTTCACGCGGCGAATTGTGCGCCCGTTCCACACCAACTGGGCGCCCGAACGGTCCTGGTTCAGTTCGGCGCTGCCAGCCGCGCTCTGCACTCGGAATCGCGCCCATGCGCTGCCTTGCGGCAACCGGCAGTTCCATTCAACCCACGCCGGTCCGATCCGGACCCCGTACAGCCGCGAAACGAAATCCGTCATCGCCAGCATCGCGGGCGAATATCGACCTTTGTCTGGCGTGAACTCGCCCGAGAGCGGATCCATCTGCTGCAAGAAATCCGGCGCGCGGACCAGGGCCGTTACCCACCGCGTCATCAGATGCGTCAGCGCGGAGTATTTGCCGTAGTATTCCATCCAGCGCGGCGCCCGCAACGCCGTCAAGGCTTGCGACGCCCCGCCCCACGAGTTTCGCGGGATGGGGCGCACGAACGAAGGGTCGTCGACCGCTATCGAGGGCAACGGATAAGCCGGCCAGAAGGCCCCCGGATTGTGGATCTGCCTGCGCCAGATCTCTTCAAACATGGCCTGATTCACAACATGTTCGCCCAGGACGCGCGTGAGCGCATCGCCTCTCACGCGCACAAACCGGTCGTTCGCGTCAAGATCGTAGAAACACGCGGTCTCCGGGTCCCACAGCCGGTCCAGAATCGCGGCTCGGATCTCCCTTGCCGCAACG
>DASRCT010000063.1:0-4605 GCA_035652975.1 Bryobacteraceae bacterium
TGCATAACGACCGTCGCCAATAGGTTGAAAGTTGGCGAGCACGGTCGCGGCGCCGGCGCTCAAATCGTAGAGTGCGATTGGGCTTGGCCCGAAGGTTCCGCCGCGGTCCGTTACCAGCGCAAACCGCGCGTTGGGGCTGAGCGTGATGCGGCCGAAACTGATGCTGGCGTCGGCGGCGCCATTATGCGCGATCCAGCTCTGGAAATAGACGAAGCCGATGCAGTGGCTGCCGCCAGCGCAATTGCGGGCGGCTGTGAACGCAACCGTTTGGCCGTCAGCGGAGACCGAAGGGCGTTCCGCCATGAAAAAGTTCGTGTCCGGCGATGGCTCAGGTATGAGTTGAAATTCGCGGAATAGCTCGAAGCCGTGCTCGGCATAGCGGTAGATCTTCGGGTATCCGGGATCGGCCGAGCCTTTCAGGCGATAGGGCGTTGAGAAGTAGACCTGCCCGCCATCGGCCGTGGTCGCCAAATCCTGGATCTGAGCGTGTACGCTGAACGCGACGCATAAGAGCAGAGCGGGGCGGATCACGTACGCAGAAGTGCAAGCCGGGCGCCAGCTCCGCTGCGCGGTTTCCTGCCCCTCGCCCGGCCGGCGTTGTAGCATTGTGACACATGGCACGGCGCTATCGGTCTCGCTTCCACACTGTTCTCGTCATCGTCACAGTATGCGGCGGATGGCGAGGCGCCTCTCGCCGTCAGTGCGTGGATGCGGATTGCGTGCACCGGAAGTACGGGCTTATGATTTCTGCAATACATTCTCCATGCTGGCACGCAATTGGATCGCTGCGCTGACGTTGAGCGTGAGCGCCTGGGCCGCTGACGCCGGAAGCGATGTTTTGACACGGAGCGGCGCTCTCGAACGTCTGACCCGGCAGTCCGGCGTTTACCATGCGTCCCCAACCGGGAAGACGCCGGGCTTCGTGGTTGACCCATCCTGGCCGCAGCCCCTGCCGAATCGCTGGATCCTCGGCCAGATTGGGGGGCTTTACGTGGACCAGCATGATCACATCTGGGTCTATAACCGGCCGCGCAGCCTCACGAATGAGGAGGCAGGTTTGGAAGGCCCGCTGCCCGGCGCCAGCGTACCGGCGGTCAACGGACTGGGTCAGGCGCGTCCCTATGGTCCAATCGCCGACTGCTGCAAAGCGGCGCCCTCCGTACTGGAGTTCGACGCCGATGGAAAGCTGCTGCGCGCCTGGGGCGGTCCCGCCGATCCGGGCTTCATCGGCGGTAAATGCAAGGCCGAGGCCGGTTGTATTTGGCCCAACAATGAGCACGGCATTTACGTCGACGGCAGAGATAACGTGTGGATCGCGGGAAGCGCAGCCGCCCTCAAAAGCGGCCCCAGGCCAGCCTGGACGACGAACCAGGAAGGCGGCGACGGGTTCGTTCTGAAGTTCGACATGAACGGCAATTTCCGCATGCGAATCGGAGGAACTCCGCAGGGACCGAATAGCAATGACATAAGCGGCGGCATTCATGGAACGCCGTTGCTGTACCAGCCCGCCGACATGGCCGTGGATCTTGAGACCAACCGGCTGTATGTGGCCGACGGCTACGGCAATCGCCGCATCCTGATTGTGGATGCCGAAACCGGCAAATACGTTGGCCACTTCGGCGCCTATGGCAACAGCCCGGTCGATGACCGGCCCGCGGCCGCCGCCCGGCCGTGGATTGCCGACTACTTGAGCGGCCAGAGAAAGCCTGCATTCTTTCGCACGCCCGTCCATTGCGTTAAACTCGCCGCCGACGGCAAGGTGTATGTTTGCGACCGCGGCAATAATCGGATACAGGTTTTCGACAGAAAAGATCCGGCCCTCGGAAAGCCGTGCAGCAATCCCGTCGGCGAGCCCGGCAAGTGCGGCTTCGTGGCAGAGCGATTCATCAGCGAACATACCAATACTTCCATCCCGGGGACGGCCGTTTCGATGAGCTTCTCGGCGGACCGCGCGCAGTCTTGCCTGTACGTCGGCGATAACTCGAATATGGTCATCTACATCCTGAACCGCAGCAATCTCCAGGAGCTCGGCCGCTTGGGGCGCAGCGGCCGCATGGCCGGCGAGTTTCATTGGCTGCACCAGGTGAGCGTAGATAGCAAAGGCAACATCTACACCGGCGAAGTCGATACCGGAAAGAGAATACAGAAATTCATCCGCTACGGCGCGGGCGGATGCAGCGGAACTGGACCGTCGACCATCGGCGGAGCGGTCCCCGCCCCATAACGCTGTGCGAGGGACATGTTTGTCTTAAAACGGCAACGCGCGGCCGGCATCGCTGTTCTCGCCGTCATCGCCTCGGCTCGTGCGCAGCCGCCTGCGACCTACACCGGTGCGCAGGCTGCCGAGGGCCTTGCAGCCTATCAAACGAATTGCGCCGGTTGTCATCTGCCAGACCTCTCCGGCCGCAACGAGGCGCCGCCGCTCGCCGGCGCGAATTTTATGAACGCCTGGGGGTCGCGCACCACCTCCGATTTAATGCGTTACATCCGGGAGACGATGCCGCCGTCCAACCAGGGCGGCTTGAGCGATGATGTCTACGCAAGCATCATCGCCTTCCTGCTCCGGGCCAACGGAGCGCGCCCCGGAAACCGCCCCGCCGCGTTTTCCACTCCGGTTCGGATCAACTCCATCGCGACGGGTCAGATGCCTGCGGAGCTCCGCAAAACGCTTGTCGAAGCCGCCAATGCGGACCAGGTGCGCGCCCCGCGAGCGTCTGCCCCCAAGGGCATCACCGTCGCCGGCCAGGTTAAGAACTATCGCCCCGTAACTGACGAGATGCTGCGCCATCCCGATCCGGCAGATTGGTTGATGGCCCGCGGCAACTATCAGGGCTGGAGCTACAGCCCGCTGTCCCAAATCACCCCCAGCAACGTCATGCGTCTCCAACTCGCCTGGGTTTGGGCTATGAATGAAGGCGGCGCAAGCGAGCCGTCGCCGGTCGTTCACGATGGAATTATCTATCTCACGAATACGAGCAACACGCTTCAGGCGCTCGATGGCCGCACCGGCGACCTGATCTGGGAGAACCGGATCGGTCCGGAATCCGTCCGCGCCTATGGCGCCACGCGCGCTCTTGCGATTTACCAAGACAAACTGTTGCTCACTACAACCGACGCGCGCCTGTACGCCCTGGACGCGCGCACCGGAAAAATTGCATGGCAGACTGCAATCGCTGACGGAAAGCTCGGATACAGCAATACGTCCGGCGCGATCGTGATCCACGGCAAGGCGCTGACGGGCATGACCGGCTGCGGCCGGTACGGCGCGCAATGCTCCATAAGCGCCTACGATGTCCACACCGGCCAGCTCGTCTGGCGCTTTCATACGGTGGCGCGGGAAGGCCAGGCCGGCGGCAATACCTGGGGCGCACTGCCCGACCTGCTGCGCGCCGGCGGCGATACCTGGATCGTCGGAACCTACGATCCGGCAATCAACCTGACCTATTGGGGCGTCGCACAACCCAAACCCTGGCTCCGCGTCAGCCGTGGCGCGAAGCCCGGCGATCGAGCGCTCTTCACCAGCTCGACGGTGGCCCTCGATCCCGATACCGGCCGCTTGAAATGGTATTTCCAACATGCGCCGGGAGAATCGTTCGATATGGATGAGGTTTTTGAGCGCGTGCTCATCGATGTCGATGAACGCAGGCTCCTGTTTACGATCGGCAAACCTGGAATTTTGTGGAAACTTGACCGCGTAACTGGCCAATTTCTCGGCTATAGAGAAACGGTTTATCAGAACCTGTTTACCCTCATCAATCCCACTACGGGAGAGCCGACCTACCGCAGCGATATTCTCGAACAGCAGATCGGCCAATGGTTTCAAATCTGCCCCAGCACCGAAGGCGGCCACAACTGGCAAGCCATAAGCTATCACCCCCAAACTGCGCAACTCATCATCCCCTTAAGCCAGAGCTGCATGGCGATGTCAGGCCGAAAAGTGGAATTCAAAGAAGGTTCGGGCGGCGGCGCCGCGGATCGGCGCTTCTTTGAGATGCCGCGCACCGGCGGCAAGATCGGCAAACTGGCGGCCTACGACGTGCGCACGCTAAAAGAAAACTGGTCCATCGAGCAGCGGGCGCCTTTTCTCACCGGGGTGCTCTCAACTGCTGGAGGCGTGGCGTTCGTCGGCGACCTCAACCGGTATTTTTTTGCAGTGGACGTTAAGACGGGGCAGGTGCTGTGGAAAACCCGTCTCGGAACGTCCGTGCAGGGCTTTCCAATTTCGTTCGCGATTGAAGGCAAGCAATACATCGCCGTGACCACTGGATTAGGGGGTGGGAGCCCGCGCGATGCGCCTCGGGTGATCGCGCCCGAGATTCACCACCCGAACAATGGCAATGCGCTGTACGTGTTCGCGCTCATGGACGATCGCGAGGCAAATTAGGTTTGGGAGGGCGGCGGTGACAAAACGGGAATTTCTTGCATCGGCTGTCGGAAGCAGCCTGGCGCTGGCTCAATTTTCTGCGGAATCGCTGCGAAGGAACGGCTCGCAAGCGCGGCGCGCCCGGAAAGCCAAAACCACGAAACTTTTCAAGAGCCCTCCCGGATTTCCTAACGCTGTCGCCGTCACGTCGGAGGGCTTGTGGATTGCCGAGCAGAAGCTGT
>DASRCT010000064.1:0-125413 GCA_035652975.1 Bryobacteraceae bacterium
CCTTTTGGGTGACTCTAGCGAGGGGGTCACACCCGTTCCCATCCCGAACACGGCAGTTAAGCCCCTCAGCCCCGATGGTACTGCGCGCGCAAGTGCGTGGGAGAGTAGGACGTCGCCCAATTTAACTCACGAATGCCCCGGTTCACGCCGGGGCGTTTTCATTTCAGGGCGTTCACGTGCGCCGCCGTCGCCCTGCCCAGCCCGGAAAGGTTGTACCCGCCCTCCAGCACCGAGACAAGCCGTCCGCTTGCATGCTTGTCTGCGATTTCTCGCAGGATCCGCGTCAGCTCCGCGAAATCGTCATCGCTCAGCGTGAACCGTCCCAGCGGATCGCCTATCCGGGAATCGAATCCCGCCGAGATCAGGACCAGATCCGGCTTGAACGCATCGGCGGCCTTCACCAGCGAGCCGCGGAATGCGCCCACAATTTCCTTCCGCCCCGCTCCGGCCGGAAACGGAAAGTTCATCGTCGTTCCCCGCCCCGCTCCCTCGCCGGTTTCACTGGCGGCGCCCGTGCCCGGGTACCACGGCGATTGATGCGTGCTGAAGAAGAACACCGAGGGATCGGAATAGAAGATGTCCTGCGTGCCGTTGCCGTGATGCACGTCCCAGTCCGCGATCAGCACGCGCTCCACTCCGTGCCGCTTCTGCGCGTGCCGCGCGCCGATGGCGATGTTGTTAAAAATGCAAAACCCCATGCCCCGGTCCGGCGTCGCATGATGCCCCGGCGGCCGTACTGCGCAGAAGGCGTTCCGAACCACGCCCGTCACTACGGCGTCCACCGCGTTCATAACGCCGCCAGCGGCTTTCAGCGCGACCTCGAGCGACTCGGCGCAGATCGCCGTGTCGCCCGTGCTGAGATCCAGCGCCCCGCGCGCGACGTCCCGCCGCACCGTATTGATGTATTCGCGCGTGTGGCAGTACGCAATCTCGTCCTCGGTCGCGCTGCGCGCTTCAATCCGAAGGAACGGACCCAGACCGCCAAGCGCCGCGCGGATCGCTTCACAGCGCTCCGGCGATTCCGGATGCCCCGGGCCCGGAACATGCTGTTCGTAAACGGGATCAAGCAGCAGTCCGGTCATTTGACCACGATATTCACCAGCCGGTCGGGAACGTAGATCGTCTTGATCACCTGCTTGCCGTCGATGTAGGGCTGCACCTTGGAATCGCTCAGCGCCAGTCTCAGCACGTCCGCCTCGGCGCTTCCGAAAGCGATCAGTATACGCGCACGAAGCTTGCCGTTGACCTGCACGGGAATCTCCGCCGCATCCTCTTTGGCCAGTTCCGGATCGTACTCCGGCCAGGGCTGGCGGAAAACAGGGCCCGTGCGGCCCATCTGCTCCCACATTTCTTCGACCACGTAGGGCGCAAACGGCTCCAGCATCAGCACCAGTTTTTCCAAGACCTCCGGAATCGAGGCCGGCGTCAGATCCTTCTCAATCGACGTCAGCTCGTTCATGAGTTCCATCAGGGCCGCGATGGAGGTATTGAAGTGCCATCGCGTCTCGAAGTCCTCGGTAATCTTCTTGAGCGTCTGGTGCAGCTTGCGCAGCGCTTTCCGGTCCGCATCCGTCGGCCCCGCCCCGTCACCGCCGCTCATCCGGTCAACATTGCGCGTCACGAACCGGTACACGCGGCCCAGGAACGCGTGCGCGCCGTTGGCGCCCGCATCCGTCCAGTCCATGTCTTTTTCCGGAGGCGCGGCGAACAGCTCGAACAGCCGCCCCGTATCGGCGCCGAACCGCTCGATCATCTCGTCGGCGCTCACGACGTTGCCCTTCGACTTGGACATCTTGGCGCCGTCGCGGATCACCATGCCCTGCGTGAACAGCCGTTTTGCGGGCTCATCGTTTTTGACCAGGCCGAGATCGCGCATCATCTTCGTCCAGAAGCGCGAATAGATCAGATGCAGAATCGCGTGCTCAACGCCGCCGATGTACTGATCGATCTCAAACCAGTAGGCGACCTTGTCTGGATCGAACGGCGCGCGATCATTGTGCGGATCGCAGTAGCGGTAGAAATACCAGGAGGAGTCAACGAACGTATCCATCGTGTCCGTCTCCCGGCGCGCGGCGCCGCCGCACTGGGGACACTTCACGTTTACGAACTCGGGGACGTTCTCAAGCGGCGACCGCCCGCGCCCGGTGATCTCCACATGGGGCGGCAGGATCACGGGAAGCTGATCTTCAGGGGTAGCAACGATGCCGCACTTGCCGCAATGGATCACCGGGATCGGCGTGCCCCAGTAGCGCTGCCGCGAGATGCCCCAGTCTTTCAGGCGGTAGGTCACGGCGCTCTTGCCAAAGCCGTTCTTCTCGGCGAACTCGGTCATCTGCTGGCGCGCAAGCTCGCTCGGCATTCCCGACCACTGCCCCGAGCGCTCGACGACGCCGTATTCCGTAAACGCCGCGGTCATCGTTTGGGGATCGGCAAGCTCGCCGCCCACTGGCCGGATCACGGGCCGGACTTCCAGGCCATACTGCCGGCAGAATTCGAAGTCGCGCTCATCGTGCGCGGGCACGGCCATGATTGCGCCCGTGCCATAACCCATCAGGATGAAGTTGGCGATCCAGACCGGCACGCGCTCGCCGTTGTACGGATTGATCGCGTACTTGCCGGTGAACAGTCCTTCCTTTTCGAGATCGCCCGGATCCTTGCGCGCGCGCGCATCGATCATCGCCTTCACGGGCGCCTCAAGCTCCGGACCGATGAGCTGTGCGACCAGCGGATGCTCGGGCGCTAGGATCACACAGGTCGCACCGAAGATGGTATCGACTCGCGTGGTGAACACGCGGATCTTGTGCCCGCTGCCTTCGACCGGGAAGTCGACTTCCGTTCCTTCCGACCGGCCGATCCAGTTCTTTTGCATGAGCAGGACGCGCTCCGGCCAGCCCCCTTCAAGCTGCGCGATATCCTCCAACAACTCGTCGGCGTATGCGGTGATCTTCAGGAACCACTGGTCGAGAGCGCGCATTTCAACCGGGGTCGATTCGTGCCGCCAGCAGCAGCCGTCAACCACCTGTTCATTGGCCAGCACGGTCGCGCACTCGGGACACCAGTTGACCAGCGCCTTTTTGCGATAGGCCAGACCGCGCTCCAGCATCTTCAGAAAGAACCACTGGTTCCAGCGGTAGTATTCCGGCTCGCAAGTAGCGATCTCGCGGCTCCAGTCATAGCTGAAGGCCATGCGCTGGTGCTGGCGCTTCATGTTACGGATATTGGACATGGTCCACTCGTAGGGATGGCGCCGATTGGCGATTGCGGCGTTTTCAGCCGGAAGGCCGAATGCGTCCCAGCCCATCGGGTGGAGCACGTTGAAGCCGCGCATCCACTTGTAGCGCGCCAGCGCGTCGCCGATCGAGTAGTTGCGCACATGTCCGATATGCAGCGCTCCGCTCGGATACGGCAGCATTTCGAGCACGTAATACTTGGGCTTCGCCGAGTTCTCTTCCGGCTTGTAGAGATCGGCGTTCTTCCACCGTTGGTACCACTTCAACTCGATTTCTTTATGGTCGTACGACTTTTCCGGCATAGACTGATGAGCATCTGGACGTTTCGTAAATCGTCGCCCTCTTGATCGACCGGCGTCTCAGCTATAAAGGCTTTTGCACGGAGCTTCGGGTGGGACAGGATTCGACGAAACCCTTCTTTCCCAATATAGCCCTCGCCTATGTGCTCGTGCCGGTCGATGCGCGAGCCGAGCGGCGTCTTCGTGTCGTTGGCGTGCATCACCGGGATGTGCTGAAGTCCCAGAATCCGGTCGAGCATGCGCACCGTTTCGCGCAGTCCCTCAGGCGTCGCGATGTTGTAGCCATATGACATGAGATGACAGGTATCGATGCAGAAACCGATGGGCATATCGGTGAACTGCGCGGCGCAGCGGCGCAGCACGGCCAGTTCTTCGAGGCGGCCGCCCAGCGTTTGCCCGGATCCGGCCGTATTCTCGATCAGCAACGTCAGTCCGCCGGCGTCCAGTCCGCGCGCCGCCTCGCCGAGAGACTGGCAGAAGGCTGCGATTCCCTTCTCGACGGTGTGGCCTTTGCAGCTGCCCGGATGCGCGACCAGGTATTCGGCGCCGATTGCGACCGCTCGCTCGATCTCGGCGCGAAACGCGGCGACCGACTTTGCGCGCAACGCCTCATCGCACGAAGCCAGGTTAATCAGGTAGTTGTCGTGGATTACCAGCGGGCGCAAGTCGAAGCGTTCGCGCGCCGCGCGCAGCCGCTTGATGTCTTCCGGATCGGGAAGGCTCGCCCGCCACATGCGCGGGCTGGTGGAGAAGATCTGGAAGGTATTGGCGCCGAGCCTCGCCGCTTTCAGCGCCGCGCTCTCGAGCGATCCGGCGATGGACGTATGAATGCCGATCCGCAACCGCCGCTACTCAGTCGCCGGCGGCCGCGCGCCTTCGCGGTCGCGATCCCGGCGCGGCTGCGGTTTGGGCAGCGGCTTTCTGGGCAGCATTTCCGGCCGGGTGGCGGCGTTGTAGACAAAGGACGCCATGATGGCCGAGGCCTGCATCAAATCGCCGCGCTGGATGCGGTCGTACACGTCCATATTCGAGTGGTGGGTGCGCGTTGAGTACTCCACCGGATCCTGAATGAACTGGAAGCCGGGGATGCCGACTGCATCGAAGGATTGATGGTCTGTTCCGCCGGTGTTGCGAATTGTTACGGTTGTTGCGCCCAGGTCGCGGAAGGGTTCAAGCCAAGCCTGAAAGATCGGGCGCGCCATGTCATTGCCCTGGAGATAAATGCCGCGAATCTTGCCGGTTCCGTTGTCGTAATTGAAGTAACCGGAGATCTTCGCATGCTCGGCCGTCGGCTTCATGACTTCCGGATCTGCGAAGTGTTCCTTCACATAGGCCTTGGAACCGAGCAGACCTTGCTCCTCGCCGGACCACAAGGCCATCCGAACCGTGCGATCCATGGGCTTGTTGAGCGCCTTCAAGATCCGCATGGCCTCGATGGCGACGGCGCTGCCGGCGGCATTGTCGGTTGCGCCCGTTCCGCCGTGCCAGGAATCGAGATGGGCGCCGAGCATGACGACTTCATCCTTCTTCGCCGCGCCCGGAATCTCCGCAATCACATTGACACTATCCTCCGGAGAGTCAATAAATTGAGCTTGTATATTCAACTGAACCTTGACCGGGATTTTGTGCTCGATCAGCCGGCAGATGCGGTTGTAATGCTCCGGCGTCAAGACCACCATGGGCGGCGGAATGGGATCCTTTTTCTCGCGCGATCCGCCGGCTGAGGCGAAGACCGTGCCGCCGTCGCCGGCGTAGCCTTCCTGGATCACCAGCGCCGGCTGCTCGTCGTGCAGAAACTGCGTCACTTTGGCGCGAAAACGCCGCATTTCCTGAGGGTTCGTTGGGGGGCCGTAGGGCGAGACCGAGCGCGGAATCGGCCTGCCGAAGAGCGCTGACGCCGGATCTGGCGCCATCGCCTCCTGGGAAAGCTCGGCGTCGGTGAAGCGCCGGGCCGCAGGCGTCGTAGACGGCTCTAACTGCCTTGGCGCTGAAGTCATTACAATCTTTCCCTTCAGTTTTCCTTTAAATTTCTCGAGATCGGCGTCGGTGCGAAGGACGGCGATCATCGGTTCTCCGGACACGACGCCATTGGTGCCTGGCGTCCACGCCAGCGGAAACCCGATGAGGGGCGAATATTGCGGCTCGATCATTTCGGCCTCGAAATGGCTATAGGTCCAGCCGCGGCCAAACGGTCCCCATTTTTCGAGGCGCGCGTCGATGCCGTACTCATGCATCCGCTTCACCACCCAGTCGGCGGCTTGGCGGAACCCGGGGGAATTGGTGAGCCGGGGGCCATACACATCGGTGAGATAGAACATGTGATCCATGACCTTGGAATTCTCGAAGGCTTCGGTCCGGATCTGGTGGACGATGGAGAGATCGACGTGTTCTTCGGCGATAAGGAAGACGGGGATGGCGATAGCGGCCATCACGACAGCAAGCGGGACGGACTTCGCGGACATATCTGTTGAAAGAAGGATATCAGAGTCCGGCCGCAGACTACTATCGCACTCAGCGCGCCGCGGCGGCGTGAGCGTTCGCCGATTCGTACTCGCATTTCGGATCGGCGGCGAGATAGTCGCCGGTGAGCGCATAGGCGCGCGAACGCGAGCCGCCGCACAAGTTGCGGTATTCGCAGGCGCCGCATTTGCCTCCGAGCTGGCTGGTATCGCGCAGGGTCCGGAAGAGCGGCGAGTAACGGTAGACTTCGACAATGGAGTCGCGGCGGATGTTCCCGGCGGCAACGGGCAGAAACCCGCTTGGAAAGATGTCGCCGGTATGGGAAATGAACAGCAGCCCCTTGCCATCGTTGACGCCGGCCGCCCGCGCCATGCCTGGCGGCGGGCACGCGGCGAGGAAGGGCCCTTCCTGTTTGCGCCGTTGGGCGACATAGCGACGATAGTGCTGCGCCTCCGTGGTCTTAATCTGGAAGGGCGCGGTTTTCGACAGAGCGTAGAGAGCCTCGAATACCTGCTCATAGCCGTGCGCATCCAGGTCGGCGCTGGCTTGAGCGCGCCCCATCGGAACGAGAAAGAACAGGCTCCAAAGCTTCGCCCCGCAATCCGCCACCCGTTGAGCGATTTGCCCGAGGAGGTTGAAGTTATGTTTGCCCACGGTGGTATTGACTTGCGTTTCGAGCCCGATGCGGCGGGCTTCCTCGAGCGCGAAAACGGTGCAGTCGAAGGAACCCAGAACTTGCCGAAACTGATCATGGACGGCGGCCGCAGGGCCGTCGAGACTGACGGCCATGCGCGCGACTCCGGCGGCTTTAAATTTGTGGATCGCCTGAGCGGTCAGCAGCGGCGTTGCGCTGGGCGTCACGGTGGTGCGGAGGCCGATATGCACGCTGTAGCGAAGCAGCTCGAACAGGTCGGGGCGCTTGAGTGGGTCGCCGCCGGTAAAGACCATGAGCGGGTCATCGAACTGGCGGATGTCGTTGAGCAGCATTCGGGCTTCGGCCGTGGTCAGCTCACGCGGATCGCGCTCCGGGCGGGCGCTGGCGCGGCAATGCAGGCAAGCCAGGTCGCAGGCCTGCGTGGTTTCCCAGATGACGATGAAGGGGTGGCGATGGAAGTCGCGCATGATATGCGAGCAGGGCACGCGGAGGTCCGGCGTAAGGCGAACAAACTACTTCCGGCTCAGGCTTCTACGCTGCGCTAAATGGCGCATTGGTGCGCAAGATCGCAGGCGCGGGGGGGCTTCATAGCAGGTTGTGCTTTTTCATTTTGTAGCGCAGCGCGTCGCGGCCGATGCGCAGCATTCGGGCGGCCTGACTCTGATTGCCTCCGGCGCGTTCCAGGGCGTCGACCAGGACGGCCTTCTCGTGTTCTTCGAGCGATCCGGGCGCCGGCGAGTGCGCAAGGGCTAAGGCGCTCTGTTCCGAGCGCATCCGTCCGAGCGCCACAGGCGGAGGCAGATCATGCACGTCGATGGTATCGCCCATGGCCATCATGGCGGCGTGGCCGATCGCGTTCTCGAGTTCTCTGACGTTGCCCGGCCAGGTATGGCGGGACAGCGCAATCTGGGCGCGCCGAGTGATGCCGCGAATGGTTTTGCCGTACTGTCGCGCAAAACGCTCGATGAAGTAGCGCGTGAGCAGCGGCAGATCCTCCATGCGCTCGCGGAGGGCGGGCACATGGATCTCGACCATGGCGATTCTGTAGTAGAGATCCTCGCGAAATTCGCGGCGCGCGATGGCGGCGCGCAGATCGCGGTGAGTAGCGGCGATGACGCGCACGTCGACGCGCCGGGCGGTCAGCGACCCGAGCCGCTGGACCTCCCGGTTCTGCAACACTCGCAGCAGCTTCGCCTGGGTGGCGAGCGGCATATCGCCGATCTCATCGAGCAGAAGCGTACCGCCGTGAGCGTGCTCGAACAAGCCGGGCTTGTCCTGCACGGCGCCGGTGAAAGCCCCTTTGACGTGGCCGAACAGCTCGCTTTCAAACAGGGTCTCGACCACAGCGGAGCAGTTGAGCGCCACGAACTCGCCGCGCGCAGCGGGGCTGAGCTGATGAATGGCTTTAGCCACCAGATCCTTGCCGGCGCCTGTTTCGCCGGTCAACAGGAGCGTGCGGTAGTGCGGCGCGACGCGCTGGATGCGGGAGAACATATCCCACATCAAGGGGCTCCGACCCAGGATGCCATGGAAGTCGCACGCGCTGGCGAGTTCATCTTCGATGCGAAGCGCCTGCTGGCGCCGGCGGGCTTCGGCCAGCAGCGCGCTCACTTTTTCCCGAAAGGCGGCGATGGCGACAGGCTTGTTCAGGTAATCGGAAGCGCCTTTCTTTATGGCCTCCACCGCCGATTCGGTCGAGTAGTGGGCGGTGATGAGGATCACGTCGATAGCGGGATCGAACTCGACGACGCGCTGGAGCAATTCCATGCCGCTCATATTCGGCATCACCAAGTCGGTGACCACGACCTGCGGCCGCCGTTCAAAGACGATGTCCAGCGCGGCTTCGGGATCAGTGGCGGTGAGCACCTCGACGCCGGGCTGCTGAATCGCGGCAGCCAGCAACTCCACGCTGCGCGGATTGTCGTCCACCACGAGCACGGCCAAGTCCGGCGTCGAAGCGGCTTGTTGAGAAGCGCTCATTTCAGCAGGCGGGCTACTTCGGTTCTCAGCGCGGACATGCTTACCGGTTTGGCGAGGTAGGAGTTAAAGCCGGCGGCGAGAGCGCGCTCCCGGTCTCCGGCCATGGCGCTGGCGGTCAGGGCGATCATGGGGACAGCGGCAAGGGCTGGATCGGTCCGCGCTGCGGCGACGACAGCATAGCCGTCCAGGCCCGGCATATGCACGTCCAGCAGAACGAGGTCGGGGGCGGCGGCTCTCATCCGTTCCAAAGCTTCGCGGCCGTCGGAGGCTTCAAGGACCTCGTACTCTTCATGGATGAGAACCGCGCGCACGAGCTCCCGGCTGGAGGGCTTATCATCCACCACGAGAATACGCTTGGGCATGAAATACTCATTTTTCCACGCTCCTTGCGCCGGCGGCCGCAGAGCGCGGGACAAAACGCTCCAGCGACGCCAGCAGGGTCTCGCGCGAGACGGGCTTGACGAGATACTCCGCCACGCCGCGCCGCGCGGCTTCCTGCGTTTCCTCGAAGACAGAGACGACAATAACCGGAATGTACTGCGTTTCAGGCGATTGTTTGAGGGCGTCGAACACGCGCCAGCTCATTTCATCGCCGAGCTGGAGATCGAGCGTGATCGCGTCCGGGCGGAGGGTCAGCGCCTTGGCGATCGCATCATCGGCCGTTGAAGCGGTGACCACCTCATAGCCATGCGGAACAAGATATGTGGCGAGAAGTTCGCGCGCGCCCGCGTCGTCCTCGACGACCAAGACGAGCGGCGTTTGACGGCGGCCAAGGACGGCCTTGCGTTCTTTGATTTCGGCTGGCCCCTCGCGCGGCAGCGTCACGCTGAAGCGGCTGCCGCGGCCGGGCTCGCTCTGGACGGTGATCGTTCCGGCGTGCATTTCGACAAGGCGCTTTGTGATGGCCAGGCCCAGGCCGGTCCCTTCACGGACGCCCTTGGTTGTGGCGCCCACCTGGTGAAACTTGTCGAAGATGGAGGCGTGCTCCTCAGGCGGGATGCCGACGCCGGTGTCCTGCACGGCAAACCGGACGAGGGGGTCTTCCGAGGCGGCGGAGACTGCAATGCGTCCGCCCTCGGGCGTGAATTTGATGGCATTGCTCAACAGGTTGCTCAAGATTTCGCGGACGCGCACGCGGTCGCCGCGCATGTTCAACGCGGGCGGCAGGTCGAGGCTGAGCTGCAACTGCTTGTTATCGGCGAGCGGGCGTACGCTGGCAACCGCTTCTTCGATCAGAGCCGCCAGGTCGAACCATTCCAGCTTGAGTTCGACGCGGCCGGCCTCGATCTTCGACAGATCGAGGATGTCGTTGATCAACTCCAGCAGATGCCGGGAATCGTTGTAGATATGCGTCAGAAAACGTTGCTGCCTAGGAGTGAGGGGCCCTTCGACTTGCTCCAGGAGCAATTCGGTAAATCCGATGATGGTGTGGAGCGGGGTGCGCAGCTCATGACTCATGCTGGCCAGAAACTCGCTCTTGAGCCGGTCGGCGCGTTCGATTTCACGGTTGCGCACCGCCAGTTCCTGGTTCTTGGCCGCAAGCTCCGCGGTATAGCGCTCCTGCATCGCGCGGATGCGCTCCTCTTCCTTCCGGCGTTCCGTGACATCGCGGATAATGGCTAACACGCGGAACCCGTCGGGGCCGCGCACCGGACTCAAGCTGATTTCTACGGGGAACTGCGAGCCGTCCTTGCGCAAACCCGAGAGCGCGAGCCCGGAGCCCATCGGCCGGGTGGCGGGCTGCTGCTGGTAGCTATGGCGATGGCGCGCGTGGGCATCGCGGTATTGCGGCGGAACCAAATCCTCCACACGCTTTTGCTTGAGCTCATCGAGGGAATATCCGAACAAGGCTGCGGCGACGACGTTGGCCAGCGCAATGCGTCCCTGCTGGTCGACTTCTATGATGCCGTCCGGCGCAGCTTCGAGCAGGTCGCGGAAACGGCGCTCGGCGGCAGCCTGTTGGCGAGCCGAATGGGCCGCGGCGATCAATCTCTCGCGCTCACGACCGGCGCGATAGGTTTCGCTGCGAGCCGAGAAGATGCGCTCCACCGCCCGCGGCAGCTCCGGAAGATTCGACTCCAGCACGACTTCGGACGCGCCGCGCCGCAGCCACGTCAGCACCTCATGCGCGGCGGCGTCCGCAGGGGCAAGGACAACGAAGGCATAACTTTCCATTTCCTCCGCGGAGAAGCAATCGATCCATGGACCGCCGCCCAGCCCGGCGTCTACGATTGCGATTGTCTCCGGACTGCCGGCAAGGCGGGAAAGCAGGTCTTCACAGGAATGGGCCCGGGTCACGCTGACGCCGGCGTCCAACGTTCGGCAAGCGCGCTCAGCGAGCTCTGGGTCTTGAATCAGAAGGCAAACCTTCATAGCGCGGGGCCAATGGCGGCGCGGGACGCCGGGTTTGGCAGCGCCTGAGCCACGTATCTATACATCTTCGCTGCACGTCGGGGACGCCCGCGTCGCCGGTCCAAGGGCCTTGCAGCGCGGGTTCCAACCATCCAGTGAATCAGATTTTCGCGCAATGGCGCGCCGTTTGCGCGATGCGGCGCAGGTGTGCGCGAAAGGACGCAAGGAACGATCGGAACGGGGAAGGGGCGCCGCGGTCCAGCCTGGCCGCGCAATTGCGGGGATGATGATCCATGTCTGCGCATCTGGGCCTGTTCGTCGCGGTAGAACATCGTTCGAGCTGCTCGCGGCGCCGCAGACGCGACAAGAAATTGTTCCTGCGCCGGCGGCCCGAGGGCGCCCAGCGTTGGCGCCGGCGCGCGCAGTGGACATTTCTGCTTCTGAACCTGTGGATCGGCGCGCAGTTTTACCATTTCGTCACGGCGGCCGAACGCGCTGCTGGCGGAGCCTTGCCGTCGCGTCCACCCGGCGTGGAAGGCTGGCTTCCGATCGCGGGTCTTATGAACCTGAAGTATTTTCTCGCGACGGGCTCGATCCCAGCGATCCATCCTGCCGCCATGTTTCTGCTGGGAGCGTTCCTTACGGCGTCGATTCTGTTTCGGAAGACGTTCTGCAGCTGGCTGTGTCCGGTTGGAACGGTTTCGGAGCGCCTGTGGAAGGCCGGCCGAAGATTTTGCGGATCGAATTTCCTGTTGCCTGGATGGGCGGATCTGGCCTTGCGCATCCCCAAGTACGCGCTGCTGGCGGCCTTCCTCTTTGTAACGGCTGCGATGCCGGCGAATGCAATTGCGGCATTTCTCGGATCGCCGTACGGATTGATCGCCGATGTGAAGCTGTTGGATCTGTTCCGGCGCATGGGCGCGACGACGGCAATCGTGCTTTCGATTATCGCTGTGCTGTCTGTCTTCATCAAGAATTTCTGGTGTCGCTTCCTGTGTCCGTACGGAGCGCTCATGGGCCTTGGTTCGTTATTCAGCCCGGTGTGGGTGAGACGCAACCCGGAGGCGTGTATTGAGTGCGGGAAATGCCGGAGGGCCTGTCCGTCGAATCTGCCGGTCGACACGAAGCTTGCGATTCATTCGGCCGAATGCACCGGGTGTTTGGAATGCGTGTCCGCCTGTCCGTCCGAGAACGCGCTGGATCTTTCGATCATGGGGCGGCGCACGTTGGGAAGGCGCGCGACGGACCCGCGCTGGCTGGCGGCGGGCATTTTCGCCATCTTTTTTGGGTTTGTCCTGTACGCAAAGCTGAGCGGGCATTGGGAAACGCCGATTCCCGACGCGGCGTACCGGCGCCTGATCCAGCACTCATCGGAGTACGGCCATCCGCATTAGTCTGGGCGAGGGATGAAGGAGCGCTTGCGGCGGGCGTCAGCCGCCGGCGCGCACATCGAGCTCCGCACGGAGCGTGGCGGCGTCTTCATAGCGGAGGGTAAAGCCGGCGCGCTGGCAGAGCTTTCGCATGGCCGTATTCTCCGCGAGCACATAGCCGACAATTCGCTCAATGCCTTCGTCGCGCGCGAACTCGACCGCGCGACGCAGCAGTTCGCCCCCGACGCCGCGGCCCTGCCAGCGATCCGCCACGAGCACGGCGAATTCGGCCTCGCGTTCGTTTTGCAATTTGATCAGGCGCGCGATGCCGAGGATCTCGCGCTCGCGGGTTTCGGGATTCTGCGACTCGGCGACAAGCGCCATCTGGCGATCGTAGTCGATGAAACAGACGCGCGTGAGGCGCTCATGCGAAATCCGCTGCTCGTAGCGCAGTTGATGGAAATAGCGGAAATAGACGCTGCGTTCCGACAGATTCTGGTGGAAGCGGGCCACGAGCGGCTCATCTTCGGGGCGGATGGGCCGGATCACGGCAGCCGTTCCGTCGCGCAGTTTCCATTGGCGGACGTACTGCGCGGGGTACGGGCGTATGGCGGGACGCGGCCAATCGCGTTCGGTCGTGGATGGATCGTGAAGAATGATGCGCGCATCGAGCGCGATGATGCGTTGCGGTGAGACGTGCAGCGGGTTGATATCGATTTCCCTGATCCACTTCTGTTCAACCACGAGCTGGCTGAAGCGGACCAGCGCGGCCTCGAGCGCGGCGAAATCGACCGGCTTCCGCCCGCGGACGCCGTGGAGGGCCTGAGCAATGCGCGTCTGCTCGATGAGACGGCGAGCGAGCGTGGTATTGAGCGGCGGCAGCGCGAGGGCTCGATCCTTGAAGACTTCGACGAGCTGGCCGCCGGTTCCGAAGACGATGACGGGCCCGAACTGCGGGTCGATGCTGCTGCCGAGGAGGATTTCGTATCCTTGGGAGGAAACCATCGGCTGAACGGAGACGCCGAGAAAATCGCGCTCAGCGGCGGCGGCGAGGACCGCGGCGCGGATGTCGCGCCAGGCGCGGCGCACGGCTTCCGGGCCTGTGATATGGAGCTTGACGCCGCCGACATCGGTCTTGTGCGTGATCGTTTCCGAATGCAGCTTGAGCACGACGGGGTAGCCGATGCGCTCGGCGGCGGCGACCGCTTGGTCTTCGCTCTCCGCGATCTCGGCGGGAAGCGCCGGGACGCCATAGGCGGCCAGCAGCCGCTTGGACTCGCTCTCGGTGAGCAACGTTCGGCCGCTTTGGCGCGCGGCCGCGATCACGCGCGCGGCGGCGTCGCGGTCGATCAGGGCGTCGGAGTCCGCCAGCGAGGGGGTTTCGTACAGCGCGCGCAGGTTGTAGCTGTAGCGCCACATATAGGTGAACGCGCGGACCGCGCTGTCGGGAAACGCGAATACGGGGAGACCGGCGTGGGTAAGGATGTCGCGGCCAGCGGCGACGCTGGCGCCGCCCATCCAACTCGCCAGCACGGGCTTCTCGGGGATGTTCGCGAACCGTTTGACGGCCTCGGCGACCCGCGTGGGGTCCGTCATTCCTTGCGGCGTCATAATGATGAGGATTCCATCGGCGTTGGGATCGGCGGCGGCGATCTCCAGTGCGCTCGAGTAGCGCTGCGCATCCGCATCGCCGATCACGTCGATGGGGTTGCCATGGCTCCAGTGGGGGGGAAGGACGGCGTCGAGCCGCGATTTGGTTTGCGGATCGAGCGGGGCGAGTTCGCCGCCTTGGGCCAACAGCGCGTCGGTGGCGAGCACAGCAGGTCCGCCGGCATTGGAAACGATCATCAGGCGGGGGCCCTTGGGGCGCGGCTGCTTAGCCAGCACATCGGTCATGTAAAAGATGTCGGAGATATGGTTGACGCGCAAGAGGCCGACGCGGCGGAAGGCGGCATCAAAGACGGCGTCGGCGCCGGCCAGCGCGCCGGTATGCGACGCGGCCGCCTGCGCAGCGGCGTCCGAGCGGCCGGCTTTGATGACAATGATCGGTTTGCTGAGCGCCACCTCCCGGGCCGCCGACAGGAAAGAGCGCGCGTCGCCGATCGACTCCATGTACAGGACGATGCTGTCGGTGCGGGAATCACGTCCCAGATAATCGATGAGGTCGCCCCAACCGACGTCGGCCATGGATCCAATTGACACAAACGCGCTGAAGCCGACATTTTCCCTGAGGCTCCAGTCGAGCACGGCCGTACACAAGGCTCCGCTCTGGCTGACAAACGCCACATTTCCGGGCCGCGCAATCGTGTTTGCGAACGTTGCATTGAGACCGGTGAGCGGATTCATGAGACCCAAGCAGTTCGGTCCGATGATGCGCACGCCGGCCCGGCGCGCCTCCTCGAACAGCTGCCGCTCCAGCGCCGCGCCGGCCGCGCCGGTTTCTTTGAATCCGGCCGAGATCACAATTGCGGCGGGCGTCCCCGCCTCACCGCACTCGCGGACAATGGCCGCGACGGTGGGCGCAGGCGTCGCGATAACAGCCAGATCGACCTTCTCGGGAATGGCGGCGATCGAGGGGTAGGATTGCGTTCCGAGAATGCTGGCGCGTCTGGGGTTGACGGGAAAGACAGCGCCTCCGAAGCGAGTGCTGGTGAGATTGGAGAACAATGTCCGACCGACGCTTCCCTCAGTTTCGCTCGCGCCGATCACGGCCACGGATCGGGGATGAAAGAAGGGATCGAGGAAGTCGCGCCTCAACCGCGCAGGGCTTATACCAGCTTCAGGGGTGGGCATTCCGATTTCCTTTCGAGCAGAACGGGTTCCAAAAGACTTAGATTGCCGACGCGCGTCTGAAGATGCGCCAGCGTGATATCGCGCGCCGGGACCGGCCGGGGTCGCGTATTTTGACGCAGCGGCGGGTTCAATATCGCGACTTGCAGCGGGCGCCGGCGTGCAGGATGCAGGAGGCGTTGAAACCGCTATTTTCTGATACCGCAGATTGCGATATTCGCTCAAGAAGTGATAGATCGGGATTAGATTCATGTTGAATTTCTCCCGTCACGGAGAGCGGCAGGCCGGGCTGCAACTCGCGCTTTCCACCATTTCTTTTGCGATTTGTTTCGCGGCATGGGGTCTGATCAGCGCCTTTGCGCCGCAATTCCGTGAGCAGCTCGGCCTATCGGCCAAACAAGCGGCGGCTCTGGCGGCTGCGCCGGTGGTGTTGGGATCGCTCGCTCGAATTCCGATGGGAGTTCTGGCCGATCGCTTCGGCGGGCGAGCGGTGTTCGCGTGCCTCATGGCGCTGTCCGCAATCCCGGCGGCCTGCGTCCCGCTGACGTCCGGCTACGGCGAGCTGCTCGCGGCGGCGTTTCTGCTGGGAATGGCCGGATCGTCATTTGCCGTTGGAGTAGCCTTGGTTTCGGGGTGGTTCGGGGCGCAACGGCAGGGCGCCGCGCTGGGCATATATGGTCTGGGCAACATCGGGCAGTCTGCGGCGGTGTTTCTTGGCCCGACGCTGGCGGCGTGGATTGGATGGCGGGCGGTTTTTTCCTGGGTATCCTTGCTGCTGGTGGTTTGGGCGGCGGCGTTTGCGTGGAGGGCGCGCAATGCGCCAGCGGCTGAGGGACGACCGCGCGCCGGACTCGGCGCCTTCGCGGCGGCGGCCGCGGAGGGCAAAGCGTGGACCCTGGCGGCATTTTACTTCCTGACGTTCGGCGGGTTTGTAGCGTTCTCGATTTATTTGCCGAGCCTGCTGCGCGACGAGTTCAAGCTGATGGCGGCCGACGCCGGCTTCCGGGCTGGGGGATTCGTCGCGCTGGCTACGGCGGCGCGGCCGGTGGGCGGCTGGCTTTCGGATCGCATCGGCGGGTCGCGCGTGCTGTCGCTGGTGTTTGCGGGCATTATTCCATTCGCGCTTCTGCTCTCCTGGCCGGCGATGCTGCCCTTCACGGTGGGGGCGCTGGGTTGCGCGGCGTTGCTCGGGCTGGGCAACGGAGCGGTGTTCAAACTCGTGGCGCAGTGCTTTCCCGGACGCACGGGAACGGTAACGGGGCTGGTGGGCGCAATGGGCGGGCTGGGAGGATTTTTTCCGCCGCTGGTGTTGGGGGCGCTTCGCGACGCGATCGGGGCGGTATGGCCGGGATTTGTCCTCCTGGCGATCTGCTCGGCCGTGCTGTGGCGCGTGAACGGCGTGGTCTTTGAGGAGCTGCGAGAGGAGGTCGAAGCCGCGGCGCTGATCACTGGCCGGACGGCGGACCGGCTGCGGGCGGGCATGTGGGCGACGTTCTGGACGGGCCTTCTGATTGCGGCCATCGTGGTCGGCTCCAGGAATTTAGAAAATTTCGATCCCGCGCTGGTGATCTACACCTTCGCGGTGATCTTTGCGACGTGGGGGGTGACCTATCACTACAACGTCTGGATTTCGAAGCCGCCCACGCGCATGTACTGGGAGCGCGGCTGGCAACTGTTCCGGCGCGGGGGGATGCTGCGCAACGCCGCCGAACTGATCCGCTTGGCTGGGCGGAACATCGCGGCGCAGACGTTCCTGCTGCGCCGCTCGCGCCTGCGCTGGTGGATGCACCAATGCATCTTCTGGGGCTGCATTCTCGCCGTCGCGATCACGTTCCCGCTGGTATTCGGCTGGATTTCATTCAAAAGCGCGCTATCGGATCAGATGACCTATGTCATTTACCTGTTCGGATTTCCGGCGGCCGCGGTTCCGGTGCGCAGCATTGCGGCGGAGACGATGTTTCATGGACTCGACATTGCCGCCGTGCTGGTCCTGACCGGGGTGTTTCTTTCGCTGTGGCGCCGGATGCGCGATCGCGGCGCGCAGACGGTTCAGAGCTTTGCGATGGATTTCTTTCCGATCATTTTGCTGTTTGCGATCTCGATCACCGGCCTTGCGCTGACGGCGTCGCAGGAGTGGCTCGGAGGGGCGCTGTACAGTTTTCTCGCCGTGCTGCACGCGATCACGGTGATCGGCGGGCTGCTGTTTCTTCCGTTCGGAAAGTTCTTCCACATTTTCCAGCGTCCGGCGCAGCTCGGCGTAAAGCTCTACCACAGGCGCGGCGAGGCGGATGAGGGAGCGCGATGCGCGCGGTGCGGCCAGCGGTTCGCCTCGCGCATGCAGATAGAAGACTTGAAGAGCGTAGCGGCTCAGGTCGGCTTCGACTACGCGCTGCCCCGCAGCGGATCGCACTGGCTGGAGCTCTGCCCCGGTTGTAAAAGAAAAACGATCGCGATCACGCAAATTGCATTGAAGAAGGAGGCGGACCCGCTTGGCTAAACCAGCCGCGCCGATCGAAGTTTTGCGGGATGAGTTCGGCCCGCATCCAAAGTGGACGCCGCCCGGAGGCTGGCAATACGAATCGGAGCACGGTGCGGAGAAGCTGGTGAAGACGCATTGCTGCTTTTGCGGGCAGCAGTGCGGAATCCAGTTGAAGGTTCGCGACAACACCGTCATCGGTTTTGAGCCGTGGGAGGAATTTCCGTTCAACCGCGGCATGCTGTGTCCGAAGGGCGTGAAGCGCTACCTGCAAGGGGCGCATCCGGACCGGCTGCTGCACCCGCTGATGCGCGGCGGCGCCGGATTCCGGCAGGCATCCTGGGAGGAGGCGCTGGAGTTCACGGCGCGGCGGCTCCGGGAGATCCAGGAGCGTTATGGCAAGGACGCCGTTGCGGTCTATGGAGGCGCGTCGCTGATCACCGAGAAGGCGTACCTGCTGGGCAAGTTCGCGCGCGTGGCGTTGGGGACGCGGCACATCGATTACAACGGGCGGCTGTGCATGGTCTCGGCGGGAACGGCCTACAAGCTGGCCTTCAATGTGGATCGCAGTCTCATTCCGTGGAGCGATATTCCGAAGGCCGAAGTGGCGTTTATCATTGGGGCCAATATCGGCGACTGCGCTCCCATTACAACGGACTATCTCTGGCGCTGCCGCGATCGGGGCGGGCGGCTGATCGTCGCCGATCCCCGCATGAATCCGATTGCGCGCAACGCCGACTTGTTCCTGCCGTTGAGGCCCGGCGCGGATCTAGCGCTGCTGATGGGCATTCTGCATGTCATCCTGCGCGACGGGCTGGAGGATCGCGACTTTATCGCACGGCATACGACCGGCTTTGAGGCGGTGGCGGAATCCGTAAAGACGTACGATCCGCAGAGCGTCGCGGAACGCACGGGCGTACCGCCGGAGAGCATCGAGAGGGCCGCTCACTGGATCGGCGAGACGCGTCGCGCGATTCTGATGCATGCGCGCGGGCTGGAGCATCAATCCAAAGGCGTCGAGAATTGTCTGGCCTTGATTAACATCGCGCTGGCGACAGGCAACATCGGCCGCGAGGGGGCGGGCTGCACCATGATCACGGGCCAGGGCAACGGGCAGGGCGGGCGCGAGCATGGGCAGAAATGCGATCAGCTCCCGGGCCAGCGCTCGATCAGCGATCCTGCGGCCCGCGAACATGTGGCGCGCGTGTGGGGGATTTCGGCCGACGAGCTCCCGGGGCCGGGCCTGAGCGCGCAGGAGATCATGAACGCCATCCACAGCGGCGAGATCAAGGCGCTGCTGTCGATCTGCTTCAACCCGGTCGTTTCTCTGCCGGAAGCGAGTTTCACGCGCGCAGCTCTGAGCCGGCTCGAGTTCTATGGCGTGATCGATTTCTTTTTGTCCGAGACGGCCTATCACGCCGACGTCGTGCTGCCCGGCAGTTTGCAGGAGGAGGAGGAAGGCGTGGTATGCAGCGCCGAGGGCCGCGTCCTCCATATTCAGAAGGCCGTAGATCCGCCGGCCGAGGCGCGGCCTGATTCCTGGATTCTCTGCGAACTGGCGCGGCGGCTTGGCAAAGGCAGATATTTTCCGTTCACTTCGACCCGCGAGATTTTTGACGAACTGCGCGAAGCGTCGCGCGGCGGCATAGCCGATTATTACGGCATCACGTATGAGAAGATCGACCGGCAGCTGGGCGTATTCTGGCCCTGTCCTTCGGAAGATCACCCGGGAACGCCGCGCCTGATTGAAGGCGGGCGGTCATTTTTCCCCGACGGAAAATGCCGCTTCCACGTGACCGAGTGGCGGCCAAGCGGCGATCCCTTGGATGACGAGTTTCCGATATACCTCACGACAGGGCGCGTAGTCAGCCAATATCTTTCGGGGACGCAGACCCGGCGCATCGGTCCGCTGGTGGATATCTACCCCGAACCGCGAATCGAAATCCATCCGCGGCTTGCGGAGCGCTATGGCATCGCGGACAAGGACTGGGTGACGGTGACGACGCGCCGGGCAAGCATGACCGCGCAGGCGATGGTGGTGCGAACCATCCGGCCGGACACGGTGTTCATCCCGTACCACTGGGCGAACGAGCAGAGCGTCAATCAACTCACGCACCGCACGCTCGACCCGCGCAGCAAGATTCCCGAATTCAAGGTATCGGCGTGCCGCATTGAGCGGGCGCCTGGGCCGCCCGCCGGAAGGATGGAGGCGGACGGAGCGGAGAAGGGCCGGCCGCAGCGGCCGGGAGCGCCTTTGGCGACCGGAGGCGCGGGCTGATGTTCGGATACGAATTCTACGTCGATCCATCGCGCTGCATCGGTTGCCAATCCTGTGTGAAGGCGTGCGAAGAGTGTGAGACGCACCGCGGCCGCTCCATGATCAATTTTGACCTCCTCGACCGTGCAGACACGCCCGCGACGGCTGCATTCGTGTGCTGGCATTGCGACGATCCAACCTGCGCGCAGGTGTGTCCCGCCGATGCCATCAAGAAAGGGGAGGACGGGGTCGTGCAATCGGCGCTGAAGCCGAGGTGCATTGCGTGCTCGAATTGCGTACTGGCATGTCCGTTCGGCATTCCGAAAGTATTTCCCGAGATCGAGCAGATGATGAAGTGCGACATGTGCTATGACCGCACCAGCATTGGCAAGCGCCCGATGTGCGCGACCGTGTGTCCCAGCCAGGCGCTCGCATATATAACGCCGGAACAGGCGGCGCTGCGGCGCGAGCGTCCTGTGAACACGTTTTATTTCGGCGGGCAGAAGATCACGACGAAGGTATTCCTGATGGCGCCGGCCGACGCGCGGGACATTCAGTTGGACATCATCAATTTCATGTGGGAGGGCGTAGATGCCGCTGTGGCGGAAACAAACTAGGACGAAGTTCCCCGCGGGGGAGCTCCGTTACCGGGACGAGCCGCTGTGGCGTGAAGAGTTTTCCGTCCTCACGGCCGAGGAGCGGTACGTCAGCCGGCGGCAGTTTACGAAATTCCTGACGCTGACCAGCTTTGCGATGTTTATCGGGAATTGCTGGATTCTGGTGAAGAGCTGGCTGCGGCGTCCGGCGGCGAGCGCCGCGCCCCAAGTGATTGCGCGAGCCGGCGAGATTCCCGTGGGCGGCGTCAAGGTTTTTCAGTTCCCCACGCGCGAGGAACAGTGTCTGCTGGTGCGCACCGGGGAGGACTCCTACGTCGCCTATAGCCAGAAATGCACGCACCTGTCCTGCGCGGTTATTTACTCGGCGGCGAACAACCGCCTCGAATGCCCGTGCCACAACGGTTATTTTTCGATCAAGGACGGGAGCGTGCTGCAAGGGCCGCCGACGCGTCCGCTGCCGCGCGTCGTTTTGGAACGGCGCGGGAACGATTTGATTGCGATTGGCATGGAAGAGCGGCCGGAGATCTAGATGCGGCAAGACGCGCCCCAGCAGCGGAAAGGACTGACGGCGATTGATGGGGCGATGGCGCTGGTCGTCATTCTGCTGGTCGTGCAGGTATGGCTGCTGTCGGCCACGCTGGACGCGTATCTCGCCGGACGGAGGGGTGCGGCGCTGCCGGGTGCGATTGTTTCGGGCGCGCTGTTTGCGATCTGTTTTGGGCTCTACATGCTGGTCGACCGCATCGATCGAGAAGCGCGGCGGTGACCGCCGCCAGGGCGGCAGGCGCTCGATGGCGCTCTTGGACGCAGGAGGCAGGGGCGCCGGGGGACGCGGGCGCAGCTCTGGACGAAGCCGCGCCGATGAACGCGGCGGCGAGTGGTTGCGTTGCGCGGCCTACCGAAAAATCCCGGCTTTATCCCACTTGGCGATGGTCTCTTGAACCAGCGCAGTCATCTTGTCCACCACGGCATTGAAATATTGTTCGGCTTTCTGCTGGTCGAACTTCACGTAGCCTTGTCCGGGCTGATAGAGCATGATGGAGGACGGGAATGGGTAGGCCGACCACGCGCCGGCGGGCGGCCGCGGGGTAGCCAGCGCATCGGAGTAGCGTTCCGGGTGGACGAGCTTCGGATCGATGGCCTGAATGAAGGCTGTTTCGTTCCAGCCGGCGTGGCCTCCGTCCTCTCCGAAGGTCTTCAGCGTCAGGTCGGAGCAGTAAACCCACCAGTTCACAACCAGCGTCCGGACGCGACGCTCGCGCCCGACCTGTTCTGCGACATCGTTCAGGATCGCGGTCTGGGGACCGCCGTGCCCGTTGATGACGATGATGTTTTTGAAACCCATGCGCGCCAGATTGGACAGGAGCTCGGTGACGAAGGGCCGGTAGGCCGCCTCACTGATGGTCATGCCGCCGGCGTAAGGGTCCAGGCTGCCGGTTACGCCGTAGCTGAGTACAGGCGCGATGAGCGCGTTGACCTTGGGGGCCATGCGCCGGGCGATAGCCGCCGGAGCGGTATTATCGGCGCCATTATTCTCAACGCCGTGCGCCTCGAGCGTCCCGGTAGGCAGAAGCGCCGTTTCGATTCTGGATGGGACCAGTTCGCGAAATTCCATCCAGTTCAGATCATTCATTTCGCGCGTTGATTGCGCGGCGGCCGAGAATGCGAGCACGGCCGCAAACAGGAGTAGCCGTCGCATCAGCGACTATTCTACGCGGGGCGGCGAGGCGAAGCCTGTCGAGCGCCGCCCCGCGAAGAATTTTCAGGGGACGCGGGTCACAACGAGCCGCACATCGACGGTGGCGGTTGCAGTGTTCCCCTTGGCGTCGGTGACGGTGAGATCGAAGAAGTAATCTCCGAACAGGTTGCCGAGGTGGACAGTGGGCGTGGGCGAGTTGGCATTGTCAATCGCCGCCCGTCCTTCGCGCGAGGTCCAACTGTAGGTCAAAGGCGTAAATCCGGCAGGGCTGCTGGACTGCGAAGCATCGAGACGCAGGTCGCGAACGACGGTTTCGATGACCGGGCCGCCAGCGATGACGATTGTCGGAGGAGGTCCTGCCGGAGGCGGGGGCGTTGGGGTGACGGTCACGGTCAGGCTTTTGGTATCCGTGCCGCCCGCGCCGGCTGCGGTACAGGTGTAGGTGGTATCTGTCCGCGGCGATACGGTTACGGAGCCGTTGGGGCCAACGGGGCCTACGCCCGAAATGGTGACGCTGGTCGCGCCGGTGGCCAGACAGGTGAGTACGACGTTGCTGCCGGGAGCTGGCGAAACCGGCGGATTGGCGGTGAAGCTGCTGATCTTCACCGGCGTGGCGGCAGTATTGACGGTCACCACGGCGGTGGCGGGCGTGGAGCCGTTTCGATTAGTCGCCGTCAGGGTGTAGGTAGTGGTCTGCTGCGGCTGAACATCCTGCGTACCGGTTAATCCGACCGCGCCGATTCCCGGCGAGATGGTCACGGAGTCGGCATTCTCCACCTGCCAGACGAGGGTTGAAACGCCGCCGGCATTGATGGTGGCCGGTGCGGCCGTGAAGCGGATCACGCGGGGAAGGCCGACCACGGCATTGACATTCACCGTCACCGTGCATGTGGAGGCGGCATTGGCCGGACCCATAGCGGTGAGGGTGTAGGTGGTGGTCTGGGTTGGCGTGACCACGAAGCTGGTCCCGGTCACAGGGCCGATGCCCGGCGAGACCGTGACGCTGGTCGCATTGGTGGTCTGGAAGCTGATGGTCGCCGCCTCACCCGCGTTGATGTTGGTGGGCGTGGCGAAACACCCGAAGATCGTGGTCTGCGGTTGCTGCACGACCACGGTGGCGGTGGCGCTCTGGCTGGTTGCGCCGTTGCTGGCGGTGAGCGTGTACGTGGTGGTCTGCTGCGGCGACACCGAGTTTGTTCCCTGCGCCGCTACGTTACCGATGCCAGAGATGCTGACGGAAGTTGCGTTCAGCACGCGCCAGGACAACTGCGAAGCCTGTCCCGCCTGAATCTGGGAGGGGTTTGCGATGAAGAACAGGATTTCGACCGGGCTCTGCGCCTGGGTGGTTACGCGGGCGCGCGCGGAGGCGGTGAGACCGGACTGGTTGCGGACGGTGAGGCGGAAGGTGTAAGCCTCGCCGGCGGCGGCGGTGAAGGTCGCAACGGACATATTTGCGCCCGAGATCGCTACTGTGGGGCCGCCCTCCTGGACCCAGGAATAGGTGAGCGACTCTCCATTGGGGTCGTAGGAATTCGAGCCGTTGAGCGTGATGGTACCGGCGGGTACGCCAATCTGATCGGGTCCCGCGTCGGCGACGGGGGGCGCAACGCCGTTGCGCACCGTGCGCGTCAGCACCTCGTAGCGGACGCGAGGCACATCGGCGGGCACGGGATGATCGACTGTGCCGTAGTCCTTCGGCCGGGTGAAATTTCCGAACTGCACGCCAGCCACGGCGCGGCCCCAGTTATTGCGCTCGAGCAGAGTCTCGTTCATACCGCCTTCGATTGTGAATGCGATGCGGTTATTGAGCGGGAACACGAAGCGCAGCGTGCCGCCCGGCCGGTCAGCGTTTGCGCGGCTGCGCAGATAGCCGAGATTGGCTTCCAGATAGGTGTTGCCCACCAGGCCCACCGTGGCGCTTACGCCGGCCTGGTCCACAACGCGGAGGTAGCGCTCCAGGAAGACATTTGGCAGGATCGCGCAGGCGCCCGGAGCGGCGCCGGCGCAACTGTCGCTGAGGCGGCCATTCACGATAGCCGCGTTCGCGCGATTGATGACGGCGTTATCCAGGAACGCCTTGGTGCCGAACAGGCCCAGTTTTCCGCGCCCGAAGATGTAATCGAGCGTAAGGGCCGCCTGACCGAGCGTACCGCCATTCTGGTTATCCCGCAGGCTCACGTGTTTGAAGCTGGAGAACAGTCCGCCCTGGAACCTCCCGATGCGATCCACCAGACCAATATCGAACTGTCCTTCGCGCGCCTGGTAGAAGGAGAGATATTCGCCCTGCGCCTGAAAGGCGAAATGCTCCTTGAAGGGCGCGAAATAACGCGCCCTGCCTCCGAAGGTGACGTGCTGGTAACTGTCGCCGCCGACATTCAGACCGAGAAGCGCAAAACGCGGATCGCGGAACTTTTCGAGGCGCTGGTCGACCACGGTGGCGGTCTGCTGCTCGCTGAGGGGCTTGGGCAGGCCCGCGATTTTCTGTTCAAGCGCCGCGTGCTCCTGTTTCAGGTTGTCGAGATCGCGCCGGAGGCTTGCATTCTGGTCGGCGAGATCTTTGAGCAGTTTCGCAATTTCATCAAGCCGGTCGAGCCGCTTGAGAATTTCGTCGCAGCACTGCTGCACGCCGGGCGGCATGGCCTGGATGGCTTCCCGCACGCCTCCGGCGCTGACGGTCTGCCCTTTTTCGTCGGTGACCGTCAGGACCACGCGGCGGTTCATCCAGCGGGCGACGTCGGTTTTGCTGTAGCGCCGTTTCTCGCCGGGGACTTCCGGCGCGGCTTTGCCGCGCGTGGCCGTCTGCACCTGCTCCGGGCGCGCCCCGTATTTTACGAGGAAATCGCGAACGGTGTTGGCCCGCGCAAGTCCCAGCTTTTCGTTGTAAGCATTGGATCCGATGCCGTCGGTGTGTCCCTCGACGCGCACCTTGTATCCGGGGTTGGCCTTCAGCAGATCGGCCAGCCTGAGCAGGCTCGGATAGCCGTCCGACAGCACGGCCGAATTGAACTCAAAATTGATCTCTTCCCAGTCATCTTTCGAAGCCCGCGTCTCGAGCCCCTGAGCAAAGCTGAACACGGTGAATGTCGAGAACAATGTGAACAGCGTGGTACTGAGCTTCAGCATGAAACTGCACTCCTCCTCTGTACGCCGGACGGATTTCGAATTGCTTACAACTTAGGCGATACGTCCAGTCAACATTAAAAGGGTACACCGTTTGCATAGACGCTATTTTCGGGCCGAATTTCGTCCAAATCAGCGATAATAGTTGATGGACCTGTCGGACGGGTAATCGCTGAATCGCTTGTTTCGAGCGGTTGAGAGGAAAGTCCGGTCTCCACAGGGCGGCATGCCGGCTAACGGCCGGGGGGAACCGCTCAAAGCGGTTTTTACGGAAAGTGCCACAGAAAACATACCGCCGCGGGCAGAGGCGATCTGTCCGCAGCAAGGGTGAAAAGGTGCGGTAAGAGCGCACCGCGGCCGGAGCAATCCGGACCGGCAGGGTAAACCCCATGCGGAGCAAGACCAAATAGGAGGGGAGGAGTGGCCCGCTCCGTCCGACCCTCGGGTAGGTCGCTAGAGCCGGTCAGTGATGGCCGGCCCAGATGAATGATTACCGCCCTCTTCAGAGGGAACAGAAACCGGCTTACAGTCGACAGGTCCAACTGAACCTTCACTGTTACATAGGAATCGGGAGGCGTCGCTTGCGTCTAACCCAAGGCGTCCGCCGAACGGATTCGTTTCCAGATTGCAAGAGTGAAAACCGGAGGAGAGTTGAAGATTGCTGCATTGTTCCTGTTGCTGGGCGGCGCGCTGCAGGCTGCTTTGGCGACGCCTGGAGCGCCGTTCGGATCGCGAGCGTTGCTGAACGCGCCCGACGCGATCATCTATGCGCTGTTCGGAGGCGGATTGATTGCGGTAGCGGTGCTGCGACGGCGCCGGACGTAGCGCGTTCAGCGGTGACGGTGCGGCATGCCCGGCCGGTCCGTCGCCGCAGCCAGCCTGGATACGCGGACCCAATCGACAAGCATGCTCTGGGGAAACCGGGTGGTGCTGTCGGGATTGCCCGGCCACTTCCCGCCCACCGCCACATTCAGCAGGATGAAGAATGGATGTTCATAGACCCATTTCGCGCCTGGAGGCAAGTCGGCGGGGCGAACGCGGTGATAGAGCGTATTGTCGACGAAGAATTGAATCGAGTCCTGCTCCCATACGATGGAAAAAACGTGAAAATCGTCTGAGAACGCGGCGCCAGAGGGAGACTGGAACGCAGCGGAGATCCCGTTTGCGCCGGAATATCCGGGACCGTGGACTGTTCCGTGCACGATCGCCGGCTCCTTGCCGATATTCTCCATGATGTCGATCTCGCCGCAGGCGGGCCAGCCGACGGATGTAATATCGGCGCCCAGCATCCAGAATGCGGGCCAGATTCCCTGCCCCGATGGTATTTTGATTCGGGCCTCGACGCGGCCGTATACGACGGTAAACAGATTTTGCGTTTTGATGCGGGCCGAAGTGAATCCGGAACCCGCCTTCAGCGCGCGAATCACCAGATGGCCCTGACCGTCCTGGAAGACGTTTTCCGCGCTGTCGGTATAAACCTCAAGCTCCTGGTTGCCCCAACCGCCTCCACCGCGATCGTAGGTCCATTTGGTGGGATCGGGGGGCGCATGAGCCTCCTGGTTGAACTCGTCGCTCCAGACCAGCTGCCATCGCGGCGGCTGCGCGCCAGCCAGCGCAGTCGCGGCGAGCGCAATCCACCAGATCCGACAGGTCATTTACGCAAACTCCGCCGGGGGTTCAACGCCCAACTGTCTGGCGTAGTCCGTCAATATGGCCGCAAGTTCGCGCGGTATGGGAATTCCCTCGCGGGAGCGCTTTTCCTCAGCGCGCCATTCCGGATCTCCAGCCATCAGCACCTCATCGTAACCCGCCGCGGGCGCCGTGGTCTTGATGATCTCGCGCAGCCGGCGCATGCGTGCGACGAATGCGTCCAGCGGCATAAAGCGTGAAACGTCGATCGCGAGAAAGCACTGGCTGGCGCGCTGGGGCCGGCCTTTGACGCGAAGCCCGCCGAGCTCAGTGGCCATTGCGCCGCCGCTCAGCACGGCGCACAGGATCTCCGCCATCATTGCGAGTCCGGTTCCTTTGTAGCCGCCGAGGGGCATCGGAAAGCCTTCGAGGGCCTCCTCGATGTTCGTCGTGGGCGCGCCGTTTTTGTCCATCGCCCATCCCGGCGGAATCGTCGTCTCGCCTACCATTTTCGCCTTCCAGATTCGATTCAGCGCCACCGTCGTCGTGGCCATGTCCAGCAGCCAGGTGTTCGGGCCGGGAACCGCCATTGAAATCGGATTGGTCCCGAGGCGCGGCTCTTTACCTTGCCAGGGGGCGACCAGAGGCGTCGCGTTGCACATAACCAAGCCGATGCAGCCTTCCGAAGCAATCCGCTGCGACCAAAACGCCGCCGCGCCGAAATGATTCGACTCCCGGGCGGTGACAAAACCGACGCCATATGTTTTGGCGAGCCTCACGGCGTGGTCGCAGCAATTGCGGGCGATGACCTGGCCAAGTCCGTTCTCCCCGTCATACACCAGCGCCGCGCCGCACTCGCTGACGATGCGGCCTTGCGTGCGCGGATTCGCATTGCCGATTCGGAGCGCTTCGATATACAGCGTCAGCAGGTGAACGCCGTGTGAATCGACGCCCCGCAGATTGGCCGCGACCAAGGTTTGCGCGAGAAGCTCGGCGTCGTCGCCGGGGACGCCGGCGGCTTCGACAAGACGGCGCGTAAAGACACGCAGGGTCTCGGCGCCAATCAAATACTCTGAATTTCGCTCAGTGTGCACGTGAAGAGATTACCGCATGCGCGGCTGGAGCGGCGCGCGCCGTTCGCCGCCGCGGAAAGGAGTGTCTGTATTTTCCAGTGCTTACAGCGAGGGCGCAACAATGGCCGGGCGATTGCTACTTACTGCGGCGGGAGGTAACGATGCTAGGTTGGGCCTGGATATTCCTGGTAATTGCGATTATCGCCGCCATTTTCGGCTTTGGCGGAATCGCGGCGAGCGCCGCCGGTATTGCGAAGATCTTGTTCTTTGTATTCCTGGTTGTGTTCGTAATCAGTCTGCTGATGGGCCGTCGGACGACGGTCTGACGACAAACCGGCTGGCGCGGAGCGGGAGCCAGAGGCGCCTCGCTCCGCAAACAATTTTTCGGTGTGCTGAGCTGCGATTCGCTACAATAGAAGAGTCTCTCCGCAGGGCGCGTAGCTCAGTTGGTTAGAGCGCCTGCTTCACACGCAGGAGGTCACAGGTTCGAGTCCTGTCGCGCCCACCATTTCTCTTGTGCAGGCTGATGCAAGTAAATGGCGGAGAGAGAGGGATTCGAACCCTCGATAGAGTTTCCCCTATACACGCTTTCCAAGCGTGCGCCTTCAACCACTCGGCCATCTCTCCAGGATTGTACGTTTCGCCACGGACGCGTGAGCGAGATCAACGTCAGTGTAACACAGCAGGCTTTGACGCCTTCGACGGCGCAGGTTTACTCCACGGGGGCGCTAACCGGTAGAAGCGGTGGCGGCAGCGGTGACACCGCACAGGCGCGAGCCAGAGCAATCGCAGAAGCTGATCGGTCAGCCCGGACCTTAACGAGGGCCTGGTATAGCTCCAACCACATCGGGGACACGTGTGGCGCATTGGTCAACCTCAGCGGTCATTTGTAGGATTCAGGCATCTGCCGCCGTGTTTCAAGCAAACCGCCTTTACGCCGCAAGTTAATGCTCAGACGCCCGATATATGCTGTCGCGAATTCTGAGAAACCACTCCGGGCCGGATGTCTGCGGAACATATTGCGAACACCAAGCTGGCTGGGGTGGAGCGCCCGACAGCTGCCACAATCGTTGCTGACCGCCCGCAATGGCGGCATCCTGGCCCACATCCCGCGCGATCATGGCGCGAATCGTAACCGGCGCGACGGCGGTTTTCGGCGCCGTGGAGCGACAGAGGACCGCGCGCACGCTCGCGTCAGACGGGGCGGAGACTGGCGGCAAGGGGCCGACAGCCGCCGGCGGAGTGCTCGGCGCTGTGGCCTCCACTACGCGGACTTCCATGGGATAACGTATCCAGCGCCCATCGATAAACACATCCGGCTCCACCTTGATGCGGCGCACCGGGGCATCCTGGCCCACCCAAAGATCCATCCAAAACGCCTGCGCAGTTTGCCCTGGAATCTCCGAGCCGAGTTTGCTTGTATATGGAAGATCTACGCGCGTCAGACCGTCCGGGATCCACTCGTTTGCGAAGCGCACATAGTTTTCCCGAAACAGCGTAATCTGCACTGCGTTAGCCGGGTTCTGTCCCACATGCAACGTGAACGAGTCTCCCGCATTCCCCGTAACGACCACATGAAACCCGCTGAACGCGTTTCGTGGAATGGCAGGCGACAGGATTTCGCGCAGAGCAGCGCCGCGGTCGGCGCGCACGATGTTCCCGCGCGGGTCCGTGCGCGTGAATTCCGAATAGACGCGAATATCGTGACAACGGGCAGGCGCGGCGATGGCGAGCGCCGCCAGCAGCACGCTATGCAGGCTGCCGGCGGCGGGTGCGGGCCAGCATCTCACGGGCGCGCTCCAGCACCTGGGCTTCGGCCTCTTCGCGGGTTGCGCCTTTGCGCCGCGCCAGATTGGCGCCCGGCGACACATTATCGACGGTCGCGATATACTCATTGCCCAGCCTGTAACTGGTTACTCGCACCGGCCATCCGTTGATGTCCAGCTTGCGCTCCGAATATTCTTCTGGTCTCATGCGATCCTAGGTCCGCGCCGCTTTCGCCAGGCCTCGCTCGACGGGGGCGCCCACCAGGTTGCCCCACTCGGTCCACGATCCATCGTAGTTCTTCACGTTGTCATATCCGAGCAGGTACTTGAGAACAAACCAGGTGTGGCTCGAACGCTCGCCGATGCGGCAATAGGCAATCACGGGCTTTGCGCCGTCGACGCCTTCGCTGCTGTACAACTGTTTCAGCTCGTCATAGGACTTAAAGGTTCCGTCCTCGTTGCATGCCTTCCCCCAGGGGACGTTGCGGGCGCCCGGCACATGACCGCCGCGCTGGCAAGTTTCGGGCAGCCCCGGCGGCGCAAGAATCTCGCCGGTGAACTCCTGCGGACTGCGTACATCAACGAGCGGCGTGCCCGCCTTCATCGCCGCCTGAACTTCCGGCAGGAATGCGCGCAGCGAGTTGTCCGGACCGCTGGCCTTATAATCCGCCGGCGGATACGAAGTCTTTTCCGTCGACACCTCGCGACCTTCGGCCAGCCACTTCTTTCTACCGCCGTTCATGATCCGGACATCCTTGTGCCCGTAGATTTTCATTTGCCAGAAAGCCCACGCCGCGAACCAGTTGTTGTTGTCTCCATACAGCACAACCGTCGTATCAGGCGCGATTCCAGAGCTCTTCATCAGCTCCTCGAACTGCTGTTTCGAGAGGATGTCGCGCTGTAGGGTGTCGCACAATTGGGTATTCCACGCCCACGCGATCGCGCCGGGCACATGCGCCTCGTCGTAAGCCTTGGTGTCTACATCGACTTCGACAATTCGCACGTTAGGGTCATTTTTGTGCGCTTCCACCCACTCGGTGCTGACCAGAGTTTCCGGGTGCGCATAATCTGCCATTCCATTTCCCTCCTATAAATTATGTTTGTTTGGCGCTAACGCAGCGCGACTGCGCGCGGTCGCGATTTTGCATTCCAGCCCACCTGGTCGAGATCGCGCTCATACCAGGTCAAACTTTTCATGATGCAGATGCGGATCGCTCGTGACCAGCACGGGCCGTTTAAGGATTTCTTCAAGTTCCTCCAAATAGTGATTGGAATTCGATTTCAGCACTTTCGCCACGTCCGGATGAACGCGCAGCATCGCCTCCTTTTGACCTTCGAGCGCCGGAGCAATCTTCTGCGCCTCCTGAAGAATTTCGCTGATGATGGTCTGCACGCTCTTCACGTAGCCGGCGCCGTCGCAGTAAGGACACGGCGAGCATAACGTGCGTTCCAGACTTTGCTTGACGCGTTTGCGGGTGATCGCCACAAGCCCGAAATCATTAAATTGGAGGATTTTATAGGGCGCGCGGTCGCTGCGCATGGCCTCTTCAAGCGCCTGCATCACTTTCTGACGATTTTTGCGCTCGTCCATGTCGATGAAATCGATTACGATAATGCCGCCCAAATCGCGGAGGCGGATCTGCCGCACGATTTCTTTGATCGCTTCCGTGTTGGTCTTAACGATGGTATCTTCCAGGCGGTTGGACTTGCCGACAAACTTTCCCGTATTCACGTCGATGGCCACCAGCGCCTCCGTCTGATTAATCACGATGTAGCCGCCGGACTTCAGCCATACCTTTGGCCGCAGAGCCTTCTCGAGTTCCTGCGTGATGTTGAAAGCGTCAAAGATAGGCGCGGGCCGCGTGTACATTTTTACGCGCGAAACCATCGCCGGCTGAAAGCGCTGGAGAAAATGCAGAACGCTTTCGTACACCTCTTCGTTGTCCACCCAGATCGCCTTAAAGCTCTCGTTCACCTGGTCGCGGAGAACGCGTTGGACAATATCGAGATCGTGATGCAGCAGGGCGGGCGCGGCGCGCTTTTCCGCTTTCTGCCGGATATCGAGCCAGAGGTTTGCGAGAAACGACATGTCGGCGGCGATTTCGCTTTCCGAACGCCCTTCGGCCGCGGTGCGCGTAATGAAGCCGCCCGGAATTCCCACGCGATGCTTTTGCAGGATGCGCTTCAGACGCTGGCGCTCCTCCTCACTGGCGATCTTTCGTGAAACGCCCATATGATCGAGGGTGGGCATGTAGACGACATACCGGCCGGGAAGGGCTATATGAGAAGTAATCCGCGCGCCCTTCTGGCCGAGCGGCTCCTTGGCAATCTGAACGATGATCTCCTGACCCTCTTTGAGCAGGTCTGTAATGGATGGAGAGGTCGTTTTTTCCGGCCGGGCGGCGGGGCGATGCTCCGGCTTGTGCTCCGCTCGCGCCGGCGCGAGTTCAGAGGCTCCGCCGCGCATGCGGCGCCTCATCCGCCTGGACGCGCGATGCAGGTAGCGTCCGCCTTGTTCGCGAACGTTCGCCGAGGCGCGCATCGCCTCAGCCTGTTGCTGCGACTCTTCCATCTCCTCCTCGGCGCTGTGATCTTCCAGGATCAGCGCCTGGATCTCCCGGTCTTCGTCCTCTTCGAGCCGCGGCTCTTCTACTTGCGTCTCGCCGGATTCTCCGACAGATTCAGCCTCATGAAGCTCCGGGGTCGATGCTTCGACGCCTCCGGCCGATGCCTGTTCCGGCGCCGGAGTCTCTTCCTCGGAAGCCTCAAGATCACCGAACAGCTCTGCGCTCCCCGCCTCCGGACCGGGCTCGACATGGGGCACGCTCTCAAGTTCGTTCTCGTGCAGACGACGTCCCGGAGCGTCGGGGATCGCGTTCGCGGGCGGCAGCTCCTCCGGACTATCGCTGGCGATCACAGCCACATCGGCAGGGATATCGGCGTCGTCGGCGGGCTCGGCCGCCGGCTCCAAGGAGCTCTCCTCCGCAGGTTCCTCCTGGGCAGCGGCCGCAGCCTCTTCCTGAGCGGGCTCGTTCGCGCCGCCCTCGCCCGCAGCCTGGCTCCGGTATTTAGCCAGCGATTCTCCTGGCAACACTGCGAATTCCGGTTGCTCTTCAGCCGGCTCTTGTGCCGGGGCCGCCAGTTCTGCCGCACTCGCGTACTTCGACTCGGGAAAAGCCCGGCCCCGGTTCCGCCGTCGCCGCGAGCGGCGACCTCGCCGGTCGCGATCGCCTTCCTCGGCGTGCTCGGTCTGGATCCTCTCCGGCGCTTCGGCGGCGTGTTCGGCTCGCTCGCCCTCTCCACCGGATTCCGACTCCGCAGCCGAGAGGCCCTCGTCCTGCCGTCGCAGCGAGCGCTCCTCCTGCCGAGGCGCACGCTCTTCGGCCGGCGTCGGGATCCGCTCAATCTCCTCGCCGGATTCCTCGAAGAAGTCCGACACGTACAGGAACGTGTCGCGCTCAAGGCCCAGGTCAACGAAGGCGGATTGCATGCCAGGCAGGACGCGCGTAACCCGCCCCTTATGGATGCTTCCTGCAAGCGAGTACTCATTCGCCCGCTGAAAATACACTTCCACCAACTGATCGTCCTCGAGAATCGCCAGCTTGGTCTCGTGGCGATTGGACGAAATCACCAATTCTTTGCTCATCAGTTCTCCACTTCATCCAGGCCCGGCGCCCGGCCGTGCAGAACAGAGCCGAAAAACAGGCGGGTTTCTTTGTGAAAGTTCGCTCCGGAGGCGGAGTCGCCTCAACGCCTCGCTGCCAAACCTGATAGAACCTCCGGGGCGAGCCGCCGATCTTCGCAATAGCCACCCGATCGACTGCCAGCTCCAACCGCCAGAGCGTTCCAAAATCCTTTAAAGAGCGCCAGCCTGCGTTCCGCCACGTCTTTACAGCAGAAACGCGAACCCAGTAATTTTCCAGCTTTGGCCGGTTGCGCCGTCGAACTCGAAATCCGCTCGCCTACGGTTGCGGTTCTCCGCCGACCACGCACGCCAGTAAGCGACCCCGAGCGCCTCTGCGGCGCGCCGCTACTGACCATCGCGGCCCAGCCACTTCAGTTCACAAACCTGCGGAGCCGGACATTATTCACCAGCCCCAGCATCAAAAACATCGACAGAATATTCGATCCGCCGGCGCTCATCAGCGGCAGCGGAATGCCCGTAACGGGCATGCGACCCACCACCATCCCGACATTCACCAGCAGATGGAACAGCAACAACGCCGCAACCCCCATGCAGATGTACATCCCCGCCCGATCCGGAGAGGTTTGCGCATTCTGCACGATCTGCATCAACAGCAGGAAATACAACCCCAGGACTACCACAATTCCGACGAATCCATGCTCCTCGGCGAACGCCGAGAAGATAAAATCCGTGTGCGGGACTGGCAGAAAGCGGAGTTGCGTCTGCGTACCCCGCGTCACGCCGCGACCCCACATGCCACCCTGGCCCACGGCGATTTTGGATTGAATCACCTGGTAGCCAGAACCCTTGGGGTCCTGCGAAGGATCGAGGAAGCTGACCAGCCGCGCCTTCTGGTAATCCTTCAAAAAATGCCATCCGACCGGGAGCATCAGGCCGATTCCGACGGCGATCGTCAACACATATTTCCATCGCACGCCCGCGAGAAAAACGCCGACCGCAAGGATCGGCAGATACGTCAGCGACGTGCCCAGATCCGGCTGCGCCAGGACAAGCAAAAGCGGCAGCCCCACCAGTCCGCCGAGTCTCACGAGATCGCGCACTTCCAACTGCTCGCCCTTCACACCCGAAAGGTAACGAGCTACCAGTAATACTATCACCAGCTTGGCGAACTCGGACACCTGCAAATGAAACCCGCCAATTCCGATCCAGCGGCGCGATCCGAAGACCATCTTTCCGACGGCGAACGTTCCGAGCAGCGCGAGTATGGTCAACACATACAGTAACGGCGCCTGCCCGAGCAGCGTGTGGTAATCGATTTTGGACACCGCCCAGAGCAGGACGATGCCAGCGCAAATATACACAATCTGCTTCCACCAGGCGTCGGACCAGGTGGGCGTATCGTGCGTCGCGCTGAATATCTGAAGGACGCCGATCCCGCAGATGGCGATCGAGATAATGATCAGCGCCCAATCCAGATCGCGGAAGCTGCGATACTGCGCCATTCACTCCTCCGGCCCAAACTCCTGTTTGGCGGGCGCCTCCGGCTTTTGGATTAGGGAGCCCATGGAATCAATGCGGCTCTTTGCCGCAGCGTTCGCCCGCATCCGAAACTGCTTATCAAAATAGGCTTTCATGACGTCGCGCACGATGGGCGCGGCCAGGTACCCGTGCTCGCCGTTTTCAAACAGCGCCACGACAACAATCTCTGGGGCGTGCCAGGGCGCGAACCCTACAAACCAGGCATTGTCCTTCATCTCGCGCCCCGCTTTGCTTCCCTTCAGGAGCTGATTGGACGCAAGCTGCGCGGATCCGGTCTTGCCGCATACGTCGAGTCCCGGGAGCCTCGCGCGACCGCCAGTGCCGCCGCCTTCATTCACCACGGCATACATTCCGTAGGTCACCTTGTTGATGTTGTCGAGATTGAAATCCACCTTGCGCGCGGACTGCTGGGCCTCCTTCACCAGGTGGGGCGTATGGAAGATGCCGCCCATCGCAATTCCGCCGATTGCCGTCGCAAGCTGAATCGGCGTGACGGTTGTGGCGCCCTGGCCGATGGCCACCGAGATGGTCTCGCCGGCATACCACTTCTGACGGAAGTTGCGCATCTTCCAGGAAGACGACGGCACCAATCCGGAGGCCTCATTGGGCAGGTCAATGCCCGTTTTGCGGCCAAATCCGACCAGCTCCGCATATTTGGCGATCGTATCGATGCCCATGCGGTTGCCGACGTTATAGAAATATACGTCGCAGGATTGCTCAATGGCCTTATGCAGTTCGACCGTGCCATGGCCGCCCTTCTGCCAGCACTTAAAGTAATGGCCATAAAACGAGGCGCCGCCAGGACAATGGACGCGGAAATTATCGTCGATGACACCCGTTTCCAGGCCGGCGAGCGCCATGATTGGCTTGAACGTCGACCCCGGAGCAAACTGCGCCTGAATGGCGCGATTCAGCATGGGGTTGTACGGGTTATTGGCGATCTCCTTCCAGTCAGAAGCCTTGATGCGGCCGGCGAACTTATTGGGGTCGTAGGCTGGCCGGCTCACCATGGCCAGCACCTCGCCCGTGCGTGGATCGAGCGCCACCACCGCGCCGCGCCGATTCTCCATTGCGAGCTCGGCAACGGCCTGCAGGTCCAGATCGAGGGTCAACTGGAGGTCCTTGCCCGGCGTCGCCTCTTTCAAGCCCAGCACGCCGTGCTCACGGCCCAGGTTGTCCACCCAGACCTGGCGCTGGCCGTCGATGCCGATAAGCTGGTCATTATACTGCCGCTCGATGCCTGCCTTGCCGATAATGTCGCCCTGGCTGTATTTGGCGAATTCGGGGCTATTCAATTCCTGTTCGCTGACCTCTCCGACGTATCCGATCACGTGCGCCGCCATGCCGTTATGTGGATACAGGCGCCGCTGCGAATGAATCAGCTCCATTTCGGGGAAGGTCTGGGGATCGCGGTGCGAATCAACGAATGCCAGTTCGGATTCGCTCAACTCCTGCTTGATGATGATGGGATCATACTTCGGCCGGCTGTCAAAGCGGTGTACGCGGCGCAGCAGTTCTTCGTAATCCATGTTCAACCCTTCGGCGATCGGCCGGAGGTGTTCCGGTTTGAGCAATTGCCGGTTGAGGATCAGGCTGTATGAGGAGTGATTGTCGACGATCACACGTCCGTCGCGATCCAGAATCTTTCCACGCGGCGCGAGAATCGGCAGAGATTTGACGCTGTTCCGCAGGGCCGCCTCACTGTAATATTCGGGATTCCGAACCTGAAGATCCCAGAAGCTCGCCACCAGAAACACGAAGATGCCGACCGCGACATACTGAAACAGCGCGATCTTGCCCGCTGCGAATTTAATGTCATCGCGCAGATCGAGTGGCGCCAGCTGCTCGGGATGGTCCGGCGGCGTTTGATGACGGTCGGTTTCGAGCAGTTTCACGGACTTAGGCGGAATCGCGAGGGCTGATCCTGAGCGATCACTCTGTTACTTTCAGTTTATCCAACATAATGAACAGCGGCATGGCCACCGCCGCATTCAGCAGACCCAAGACGAAAGTCTGTTGCGGGTTGAAGTCGAGCGGCTGGCCGAGCAGCGCGCGCGCCAGCACCCAATAAAAAAATTGGTGAAAGAAATAAAAGAAAAACGCCAGAATGAACCGGATCACCATGTTCTCGACATCGAACCGGAGGCTGACCTGGCCAGCGAAATAGCAAACCAGCGTCTTAACGATGCCGAACATACCCAAGGGTTGGTGCGAGAGCGAATCTTGCAAGAGGCCGACTCCGGATCCGAACAGCAGGCCGGCGACCGGGGACGGCCGGGCCAGCGAGAAATATACGGTAACCAGCAGCGGCAATTCGAGATAGGAGAGTCCGGAAAAGAGTTGTGGAACGTAGACTTCAAAGAGGATAGCGAGCAGCGGCGCGATCAAGACTACCCACGGCCGCAGCCTCGATATGGCTCTCTTACGCTGCGTGTCGTTGAGGATCTGCTCGCTGAACTCGGCCATTGGCACGAAGTTTATTCCCGGGGCGCTTCCGGCGTAGCCGCTGGGGGTGGAGCCGGGGCGGGCGGCCTTGCCGTTTCGATTCCCGCGACCGGGAGCGCGGGCGGCGCCGCACGCTTGACTTCGTCGGGATTGATATTGAAATTCGGCGGTTTTGAGCCGGGCGCGCCCTCGCCAAATACATGGCCCTGCGCCGCTCCGATCTTGCGGTACCGGTCCAGCATCCGGTCCGCATCAGTCGACAGGACCGGCCCGGCCTCTGCGCCCGCCCCCGCCGCTGAAGCGCCGGAATCGCCCGGAGGCGGAGGCAGCATGTGGATCTCGGCCGTTGCCGAAGCGGGTTCAGGAACCGGCTGGTGGACGCCTTCGAGCACCACCAGGACTTCCTCAAACCCGGCCTGGAAAGCGCTCGGCGTGACGTAGATCTCTTTGCCGTTCTTTCCGCGCCGCACGGTAGCCACCTGCCCCACGGGAAGTCCGCGCGGAAAGACGCGATCGTCTCCCGACGTGTAGAACCACTCCCCTAGATCCACTTTTTCCTCGTTCTGAACGTAGTCCACGAAACAGGCTGGTTTGCCCTGCCCTTTCAGCGTTCCGCGGACGTGATTTTTCTGCGAGACAACGCCGGCGGCAAATGTCGGATCCGTGATCAGCAGGACCTGTGAGGCCGTGGGAAAGGCCTCCACCACCTTGCCGACAATCCCGTCGGGCGTGATCACAGCCATTCCCTTCTCAATACCGTAGCTTGAACCGCGGTCGATAAAAACAACTTTTGAATTCGCTCCAGTGCCATTGCCGATGATGCGCGCCGGAATGGTTCGGGAGGGCGATCGCGACTGAAAGGCCGCCAGCGCTCGGGCGCGGTCGGCCGTAGACAATTCGGTCTTTAAGAACTGGTTTTCCAGCTTCAGGCGGCCGACTTCGGAGCGCAGCCGCCGGTTATCATCGCGCACATCCAGCAGATAAAAGTAGTCATTGAAGAATCCGATGGTGCCGCTGCGCACGAACTCCACCACCCGCGCCAGCGGGGTGATCGCGGTTACCGCCCAGACGCGGATCAGGCGAATCTCGTGGCCAGTCTTAACCTGATAGGCCAGCAACAGCAGCTGGCCGCCGATAACGACAACCAGCGTCGCCAGGTTGCGAAACCGAGTCAGCAGGAAATCCATAGGGCGGCGTGACGATGCGGGCGGCACCGAGGGAGCGCGCACATCCGATTGGGTTGAGATCTGCTTCTGTCTGCGTCCATCTGCGGCTGTCGCCCCTCTCGCTCAGTGTAGACGGCGCTCTACTCGATTGCGATTCGGCGCAAGAGCTTAAAATCGGTCAACATTTTTCCGGTCCCGAGAACGACCGACGCCAGCGGGTCTTCGGCGATTGATACCGGCAGGCCGGTCTCTTCCCGGATCCGTTTGTCCAAATTCTTCAACAGCGCGCCGCCTCCCGTCAGTACGATGCCGCGATCACTGATGTCGGCGCTCAACTCAGGCGGCGTCCGTTCCAGCGCCACACGGATCGCGTTCATAATGGTCGCGACGCATTCAGAAAGCGATTCCCGAACTTCGCTGTCGTCGATAGTCACTGTCTTGGGCACGCCCTCAATCAGGTTGCGGCCCTTGATCTCCATGGTCAGCGGCTTATCCAGCGGATACGCCGATCCGATCTGAACTTTGATCTGCTCGGCCGTGCGCTCGCCGATCAGGAGGTTGTATTTGCGCTTGAGATGCTGCATGATGGCGTCGTCCATTTCATTTCCGGCGACGCGCACGGAACGGGAATACACGATACCCGATAGCGAGATCACGGCGACATCCGTCGTGCCTCCGCCTATATCCACCACCATATTTCCCGACGGTTCGGTAATCGGAAGTCCAGCGCCGATCGCCGCCACCATGGCCTGCTCCACCAGGTGCACCTCGCTCGCCTTGGCGCGGTACGCTGAGTCAATCACGGCGCGCTTTTCCACCTGCGTGATTTCGCTCGGCACACCAATTACGATCCGCGGATGCACCAGCATTTTACGGCCGTGCGCCTTCTGAATGAAGTAATTCAGCATGCGCTCGGTCACTTTAAAATCGGCGATGACGCCGTCTTTCATGGGACGGATGGCGACAATGTTGCCCGGCGTCCGGCCGAGCATCTCTTTGGCTTCCTTGCCGACGGCTTCGACTTCGCCGGTGTTCTTATTGATGGCGACAATCGAAGGTTCATTGACCACGATGCCCTTCCCTTTGGCGAACACGAGCGTGTTCGCAGTTCCGAGATCAATGGCCAGATCGGAGGAGAACAGGCTGAAGAGAGAGCGAAAGTTCATCGAGTGCTGAAGCTAGCGTCCTTCATGGCCGCCCTGATCGACACGCCGGCTCAACTGGACGGTGTCACCGCAGAAGTTGTCAGGCAGGGTTCCCTTTTGAGAGTATCATAACGCGTCCTTGCAAACAACCCACCGGACGCAAAAATCTATTTGTTTTCAGGAAATTGCGCGTCAGTTTCCAGCCCCGGCGCGAACCGCCTCGCCGGCGAGATGATGCTGCTTCAGAAATTCCCGAATGGCGGCGAAAATGCGAATGCGCTCTTCGGGCGTGAACCCTCCATGTTTGCCTCCGGGGATGGTCAGCAGCTGGTTGGGGGATCCTACCTTGTCGAGCGCCTCTTTGAGCCGCACCGCGTGACTATAGGGGACCGTGGGATCCGCATCGCCGTGAATGGTGAGGATGGGAGGCAGACCCGGCCGCACATACGTCAGCGGCGACACGCGGCGGGCGATCTCCATGCGGTTGGGCATAGCGCCCATCCAGGCCACCGCATACGATTTGGTATTCGGCCCGTCCAACAAATCCGCGACATCCGTAATGCCGTACCAGTTGATGATCGCCGCCACTTTTGGCAAGGTCATATTTGCCGCCTGCGGCGGAGGACATTGGCGATCGAGACCGGCGCTTTCGGGGATCATGCCTGTCGTCAGCGCGAGGTGTCCTCCCGCCGAACCCCCGCTCACCACCAGCCGCGCCGGGTCAATCCGGTAATCTTTGGCGTGCGACGCTATCCAGCGCAGCGCACACAGACAGTCCTCCACGGCCGCGGGCGCGAGTGAAACTCTGCCCAGGCGGTATTCGACGTTTACGACATTCCATCCCATTTCGAGCCACGGCACGATCTCCATAATGACGCTCTCCTTCGCGCCGCCGACCCAACCGCCGCCGTGAATGTAGATCAGCGTGGGTTGCGGCTCCTGGACATCGCGGCGCTCATAGATGTCGAGCTTGTCCTCATAATTGTTGGCCACCAGATAGGTGATGTTGGGGTGAACGGCGTACCGGTTTTGGACGGTCGCGGCCCAGCTTTCCAACGGCGACAGTTGCCCGAGCAGAGCGGTCGAGAAGGCGAAGGCGAGAAGCAGGAAGCGCATGGACAATATGCTATACCCTCCGGGTTAGGCGCGCGCAATTTTCCGTTCGATGTGATGTGACAAAGCTGATTGAGACGCTTGGCTGAACGGTCGTCTTCGCGCCGTCCGCCCAGATCACTTGCCCAGCATCGGAAACAGAGCTCTTAAATCCTGCTCGCTGGGACGCCGGCCATACTCGCATACCTCAAACGCCTCGGCATGCTGAACGCGGTTGCCGCGCTCAGGTCCGTACCACTTCACCAGCGCCGCACGGACAGCCTCGTTCGGCTGTTGACTGCGAGTCTTCTCAAGCCACTGCCTTCTCTGCGCGGGATCCCTGGGAACCGAATCGAGCGTTCCATCCACCCACGGCAGCCACTCATACACCTGGGAGACGTGCGCGTCGAGGGCGTCGATCTTTTTCTGCCAAACGTCATCGATATCGATGGCCACGTCGGGACGGAACGGATTGGGGCGCTGGAAATTGTCCTGCGCGTACAAAAACACGGGATTTTTTCTAAGCGGCGGGGTGTCGGGGCAGACGTTCGGCACAACCACCATATAGGCGGCATCCTGAACCAGCACGCCGGTATAACGGTGGTCCGGATGATAATCGTTCGGACGCGGCGCGATCACCACGTCCGCATGCCACTGCCGGATCCGGCGAATGATCTGTTGCCGGACCGGAAGCGTGGGAAGCAACTCGCCATCGTGGTTATCCAGCACCTCATAGGTGATTCCAAGCCGCCGCGCGGACTCCATCGCCTCGGCCCGGCGCCGTTTTGCCAGCATCCCGCCGCCTTCGCTCTGATGTCCGGCGTCGCCGTTGGTCACCGCGACGAACTTCACTCTGTGGCCCATTTGCGCGAACTTTGCGGCCGTGCCGGCGGCGCGGATATCACAATCGTCCGGATGCGCGCCAAAAACAATGACATTGATCACGCCTGCCTGCTGCGCAAACGCAATTGACGCCGCCACTCCAGCCAGCGCAAGAAGCTTCATACGTCTCCGAACTCCCCCTTCCAGGTCGCTCGGCGTTTCTCGTAAATCGCCGTCCGCCCCAGGATCGCAAACAGCGTGCTGATCGCCGACCGCTCTGCGACATTCTCCACCTGCCCGTTCTGGATATTGTCCAGAAATTTTTCAAAGGCGTCGTTGGTAATGTCGCGTTTGGTCGGCATTTCTTCGCGATTTTCCGGCCCGCGCCCCTTGATGTGCACCATCCGCGCGCGCGATGTTTCGAGTACTCCCTTAGTCCCGGTGAACTCCTCGCCGACCTTGCTGAAGCCTGGGGGCGAGATCTGGTTCGCTTCGAAATTCACATGGATATTGTTTGGGAATTCGTAGGTCAGGCTCAGGTGATCGAGAATCGGCATGGAGGTGCGGACCTTGCGTCCGCCCATGCCCACGACGCTGATCGGGCGCGCCTCCAGAAACCAATGCAGAACGTCCAGGTTGTGGCAATCCTGCTCGACAATGATGTCGCCGGAATATTCGGGATAGCAGAACCAGTTGCGCAGCTTCTCGATTTTGGGGTCGTCGTAGGGAACGCGCTTGAACGGGTCGTTGGAAATCCAGAATGCGCGCGCGTTCGCCAGCTCCCCGATCTCGCCGTTTTTTAAACGACGGTAGGCCTCCAGGTATTCGGGACCGTAGCGTTGCTGGAATCCAACAAACAGATTCTTTTTCGGATCGGCCCGGCGCCCGGCCTGGATGCACTTCTTCACGCCGGCAAAATCGACGCCCATCGGCTTTTCGCAGTAGATATGTTTTTTGGCATCGACGGCGGCCTCCAGCATGCGCGGATGTTCGAATGGCGGCGTGGCAATAATGACCGCATCGATATCCGGCGCGCTGAGCAGCTTTTCAAAATCCTTGTACGTTTTGGGATTCTGCAGCTTCAGAGCCGCCGTGGCCTTCTCGATGCGGTCGTCGAACAGATCGCACAGCGCAGAAACCCGCGCCCGCGGGTCGCCGTTGACGATGGTGGCGTCGTACGTGCCGCGGCCTCCCGAGCCGATCAGCCCGACGCTGATTTTCGAATTAGCCTGCGAGCCGCGGACCGCCTGGGGCGCTACGATCGTAAACGTGGTCGCGGCGGCCGAGCCGATGAAATCCCTGCGGGAGACGAAGGAGTCTGCCATGCCCGATAGCTTATCACCAGTTCTCCACAACGGGCCGTCAGGAGCTGCGCAGGGCGCGATCCAGGGCTTCGAGGAAAAAATAATCGCCCCAGATCACGGATTCATCCACGCCCAGCTCGCGGTTGAGGTGATAAACGCCGCTCTTCAGCACGCCTTCCCAGCGCGGATCCCCCTTGGCCATGTAGCGCTCGCACAGGGTGCGCAAAATCCGCTGCGAGGCAGCCCAATAAAAATGTCTCTTCATCGGATCCTGGGCGATCCTGCACAGCCGGTTCAATCCGGCTGCCGCAATGGCAGCCGCGGATGTGTCCAGCAGCGTGCGCGTCTCGGCCGGGGTATTGAAATCCCACGGTGGAACGCCGTCGGCGTGGCAGTGCGAAGTATAGTATTCGGCGCACGCCTCGGCGGTCGCCAGAAATCTGGAATCGCGCGTATATTCGAACGCCGTGATGAAGCCGTATAGGGCCCAGGTCAGCCCGCGCGACCAGCACGAGTCGGAACGGTACCCCTGGTGAGTAGTCTGGCGGATGAACGCGCCGGTGCGCAGGTCGAACACGCCTTCGTGCGCGGTCGATCCATCGCCGCGCACCAAATACCGCCGCGTTGTGAAGGAATGCCGCACGGCGATGTCGCGCAGCCGCTTATCGTTGGTTTCCCGCGCGGCGTAAAATATCAGCCCGACATTCATCATCAGATCGATAAAGAGAGAATTTTCCGCCACAAACGATCGCAGGAACTGGCCTTTTTCGTTGTAGCGCAGAGCCAGGGTTTTTCCCGCCGTCACCAGCACCTCATTCAGTTCCGGATCCTTGGTGAGTTGATACCAGCGATAGAAGGTAGGCAGGAAAATGAACCCCAGATCGTGAATCTCGCGGTCATCCTTGCGCGCCGCGAGCGGCTTGGTGTAGCGCACCGCCTGCTCATACCAGAATTTGGCCCGCTCGGAGCCGGGCTCCGCGCGCCGGTGGAAGATCCACATCATTCCGGGTAGAAATCCGTCGCACCACTCCGTCCAGACGGCGCCTTCGTGCCGCCACCGGCCGTTTTTGGTGTACATCGGATAGAAATCAGGGTGCTTTTCGATGAGCCGGCGCACCTGCTCTTCGGCAAAAGCGACCGCGCTCTCGAATACCCCGTTGTCAGCGCCGAACTGGATCACGCCCTATCGCGCCATACTGGCGCTATTTGCGGGATGATTTACCGCCACCGTGCGGAGACGCAGTCTGAAGCCGCGTGGCAGGTGGACCCGCGGGCCCCGCAGCTTCAGACCGCTGGCCCTGGGCTCATCGGACACCTGAACCAGGCCGCGGAGGAAGGGATGCGAGTCTGGCATCACCCTCGGCTCGAGCCGGGTCGCCAGCGGCGACCACGCGTTTCCCGACGCGACTTCAGAAAATTGAATGTCGACATCACAATGATCATCATGCCGCTCCAGACGCAGAATGCGCCCCAGCAGCTTCGCGCCTTTGGGGAACAACACGCGCCGCTTCAGTTTGATGCTTTCTTGCAGCGTGGCGGTCAGCGGATCGCCCACCATTGATCTTTCCGAATCGATTGCGCCGTCGAGCGAGACTTCGAAAACCATATCCGGGGGCACGCTCACCGGCTCTTTCGGTTGTTCCACGGCGGCAACCTCGGCCGGCGCGCGTTCGGGGGCGTCGGCGAATGTCAGTACGGACTCGCCCGTGTACTGGCGACACTCGCTGAAATGCGTGATATTGCGGCTGGCATTTCCGCTCAGGTCCACCATCGCCAGCTCCGAGGAGACGGGAAGCAGAAAATCCGAGCCTCCGATCTGCACACGTCCGTACTCCATGACGTCCTGCGCGGACCGCAGCCCCAAATAGGCCGGTATGTCATCGGCCACGACTTCCAGCCGGATCAGGTCCAGGGTGTTCACGTCCGCCCAGAACGAGCCGTGATAACCAACCACTGCTTCAGCGCCATTCACGCGGATGTGGTAGCCACTCTCGAGCTGCGCCACCTTAAAGCGGTAACAATAGGCGCGCCTGCCGCCGATTTCGACGATTCCGTCGTATTTAAACTTGGGGGCGCCGGTGAGGAACACCGCCCGGGCGTGCGTCGCAAAATCGCCAGTGCCGATTGCGCCGCCAACAGGAACCATGTCGAGCAGATCGCGGTCTTCAAACTTCGACTCGCCCGGCCACGCGTACATTTCCTTGCCATCCACCAAGGCGACTTCCAGACGCAGCATGTCGCGGAGTTGATAGGTATGGCGTGGCGCGCGGCGGCTGGAGCGCTCGATTCGCTGCACGCACGTGTAATTTGGCTGCCGCGCCAAAGTCTCCGCCATTCGGGCTCGAATGCGCCCAAGCGTCGCCTGTTCCAACGGAACACTGCCGCTTTGCGCGGCGGCAACGCCGATGGCGTATAACCATGCGGCCGCCCAACTGTACTGCATGTTTGAGAATCATTTTTATCACAGGCCAATCCGGAATCCAACAGGCTGGATATGAATTTTGGAAATCTTGCGGCGATCGACAGAGTGCGCCGCGCGAAGCGCGCAGAATGCTTCGGGGCGCCTCCGGCCGGTCCGGCCATGGCGAAACAGGAGCGCTCGCGGCGCGCATGGCCCGAAGGTTTTCGCCGCTACCCCGCCGCGCTTTCCATAGTCACCCGATCAAAGCTGTAGCCGAACCCTCGCACGGAGCGGATATATGCCGGATTCGCCGCATCCGCCTCGATCTTCTGCCGCAATCGCAGGATATAAACGTCCACAGTTCGATCGGTCACCGCGCGGTCATGACCCCATACGCTATCCAGCAATTGTTCCCGGCTGAACACGACTCCAGGCCGCGCCATCAGGAATTCCAGCAATCGGAACTCTGTTGCGGTGAGCGAGATCTCCTCACCATTCAGACGCACGCGGCAGGCGCTGCGATCGAGCTCGAGTCCGCCCGCCCGCAAGGTGCGCGGCGGCGGCGTGGATCCGCGAAACTGAATCTTCACGCGCGCGATTAGTTCCCGGATAAAGAACGGCTTTACGATGTAGTCATTGGCGCCCAGCTCGAGCCCCACAATGCGATCCGTTTCGGAGGCGCGCGCCGTTAGAAAGATCACCGGAATGTGCGCCAGCTCCGGATTACTGCGAATGCCCTTGCAAATGTCCAGACCGTCGGAATCGGGCAGCATGATATCGAGCAGAATCAGATCTGGCCGCTCGCGCCGGCAAAATTCGACTGCGCCCCTGCCGGTTTGCGACCCCACCAGAGCGAATCCTTCCTTCTCGAGGTTGTACTTGAGGAGCGCGAACAGATCGGCGTCATCTTCGATGAGCGCGATTTTCTTCATCAATACAACTGTAACGAGAACAGGGTTTCAGAATGGTTACTATACGGTTAATTCCGTTTGAAACTCCCGCCCGCGGTCCTGGGCCGCATCCGCCGCCGGAAGCGTAAAGGAAAACGTGGATCCCGCGTTCAGAACGCTTTCGACGTGCACCTCTCCGCCTTGCGATCGCACCAGGTGCTTGACGATGGCCAGCCCCAGACCGGTGCCGCCCAGCTCCCGCGAGCGCGCCTTGTCCACGCGGTAAAACCGCTCAAACAGGCGCGGTAAATCTTCCTGTGGGATTCCAACGCCTGTATCGCGCACCTGGATCAGAACGCGATCCGGGCTGGCCTGCCGCGCGGTGAGCGTTACGGACCCGCCGGCCGGGGTATATTTCAAGGCGTTATCGACGAGATTCATCAGGATTTGTTGAACGGCCTCGCTGTCGCAATACGCTTCGGTTCCCTCCGGCGCGGGCTCGCATTGCAACTGGACGCCGTTGCGGTCTGCGATGGGTTGCATGAGTTCAATGTTCTCCCGCAACAAGCTGTTCACTTCATAGCGGTCGAACTTGAACGCGCGCCGGTTCAACTCGATGCGCGAGAGCGTCAGCAGATCTTCGGTGAGCCGCCGCAGCCGTTCAGCGTTCTGGCGGATGATCCGCAGAAACCGGAGGTTATGCTCGGCGTCATGAATGGCGCCGTCGAGCAATGTTTCGGTGTATCCCTGGATGGAGGCGAGCGGCGTGCGCAATTCATGCGAAACATTGATAACGAAGTCCTTGCGAATGCGCTCCAATTTTTCAAGTTCGGCATGTTCACGCTCCAGTTCCTCGAACATCACTTGAAGCTTGCGGCTGGTCTCGTTCAGACGCTCGGTCAAGAGGCCGAGCTCATCGTTGCCGTCCGGCGCCAGCCGCGCCTTAAAATCACCCTGGGCCAGTTTACGGGCATGATCGATAATGCCTGCCAGCCGCCTTGAAACGGAGCGCGCAAACAGCGCCGCGATCAGAATCGAGGGAAGGAAGGCGATGGCCGTGGAGGCAAGCATTTGCCGCCGGATGGCGTTGACCTGGCGGGAGACCGTCGAAAGCGGAACAGCGAGCCGCAGGGCGCCGGATGGAACGGGAACAGCGGCGTACAGAAACATGACGCCCATGGTTGGACTGAGCCGCTTGCTCCAACCCTCGCGGCCCGCAAAGGCCGCCGCCAGTTCTGGACGGTTGCGATGATTTTCCATGCGTTGGGGGTCGTTTTCGGAATCCGCGACCACCCGCCCGTCCGGACCGATCCATGTCAGCCGCACTCCAGCCGCCTTTGCAAACACTGGAAAGTCGCGCTGCAATGAGTCCGGCGGGATGCCGGCCAGCATCCGACCTTTTTCAAACAGCTCGCGCCGGAGCGCGTCGACATAGGAGCGTTCAGCGACCGCCGACGCAAGGAAATCCACGGCCACCAGGGCGACGAGCAGAACGCAGAGGACCGCTAAAATCAGCTTGGCGAATATTTTGCGCGTCACAACAATAGCCTTTGAGAAGTCCGGTTCGAGGAACCCGGAAGACGTGCAGTCGACGGATATTCACGCCCAGGAATTTGATATTGCCGGGGCGCCCTCCAACGGCTCCTGCGTTTCCCACAACGCCAAGCCCCGACAGTAAGCTTCGCTGGAGCTCATGGCAATATATTATCGCCCGGGCTCGCGCTACGCTTCCGGTTCGTAGAAGCTCAGCGAGTTATCGCCATGGCGCACGACCCGTTTGCGCTTCAGAACGCCTGCGCTCTCAGGAAGCTCAAACCGGCTGGCGTGCTGAGCAATGACTAAAGGCGGCGGACGCTGCGTCAGCGCTTCGAGACAGGCGTCATATTCACGCTCGAGTTCATAGGGCGGATCGAGAAACACGATATCAGCGTGATAGCGCGGCAGGAGGTTCGACGCCTTGCCGCATACGATATCCGCGGACGGGAGCAGACCCAATGCGGCCAGATTGTCACGGATCAGGTTCAGCGCCGGCCGGCTGCGCTCGATAAAGATCGCCCGCGCCGCGCCGCGGCTCAGCGCCTCGATCCCTACTGCGCCCGTTCCGGCATACGCGTCAATGAACACGGCGTTTTCAATTTGCGGCGCGAGAATGCTGAACAGCGCCTCCCGCAGGCGGTCAGGCGTGGGCCGCGTGCTCGCTCCCCGGAGAGCCTTCAAGCGGCGGCTGCGGAAGCGTCCGGCAATGACGCGCATCGCTACCCCACCTGAACCAGCCCGTACCGCCGCTGCCAGTGGTCCCGGATGTAGGCGACTGCGCGTCTCAGCTCTTCTTCAGACGGCGGATGCCCGATGAACGCCTCCGCCTCGCTGCGCGCGGCCTCGAGAATGTCCGCATCACGAACGATGCTGCCGATGCGGAAAGCGGGCAGGCCCGACTGCCGCGTGCCGAAAAACTCGCCCGGGCCGCGCAGTTTCAGGTCCATTTCGGCGATGTAGAATCCGTCGTTTGATTCCACCATGGTGCGGATGCGCTCCCGGGCTGCGTCGTTCAGCCGGCCTGTAACCAGAATGCAGTAGCTCTGCTCGGAGCCACGCCCGACGCGGCCGCGCAGCTGGTGCAGTTGGGAGAGTCCGAACCGCTCCGCCTGCTCGATCACCATCACCGTGGCGTTAGGCACGTCCACGCCCACCTCGATCACCGTGGTCGAAACCAGAATCTTGAGCTCGCCCTGTTTGAAGCGGGCCATCACCGTTTCCTTTTCATCCGCAGAGAGCCGCCCGTGCAGCAGTCCCATGGGAATTCCGGGGAATACGATTTGCGACAACCGTTCATACATCTTCTGCGCCGCTTTCATCGCTTGCGTTTCCGATTCTTCGATTACAGGGTAGACCACGTATGCCTGCCGTCCCAGCTCGATCTGCTGCTTCAGAAAGCTGTACGCCTGTTCAACCCGATCCTCAGTCACATGTTTGGTTTTGATTGGCTTGCGCCCGGGCGGCAGCTCGTCGATGACCGAGACGTCCAGGTCGCCATAAATCGTCAGAGCCAGCGTGCGCGGAATCGGCGTGGCCGTCATGACGAGCACGTCCGGATTCGCGCCCTTCTCGACCAGCCGCAAGCGCTGTTCGACGCCGAAGCGGTGCTGCTCATCGATAATCGCCAGCCCGAGCTTTTCAAATTCCACATCGCCCTCCAGCAGCGCGTGGGTCCCCACTCCGACCTGCACCAATCCCGCCGCCAGCAGCTTTTTCAATTGCGCCTTCTCCCGCTTGCTTCCCGATCCCGTGAGCAAGACCACAACATAGCCCAGCTTTTTGAACAAATCGCGGAAATAGAAGTAGTGCTGCGTAGCTAGAATCTCGGTTGGAGCGAGTACAGCGACCTGGTACCCGTTCTCGATGGCGATGATCGCCGCCTCCGCAGCTACCAGCGTCTTTCCGCTGCCGACGTCGCCCTGCAACAGGCGGTACATGGGCTGCGGCCTGGCCATATCCTGAGCAATCTCGCCTAAGACGCGTTTCTGCGCGCCGGTCGGCTTGAACGGAAGCATGGTCTTGATACGCTCCCGCACCCGGTCGTTCAATTCGAACGCGATGCCCTCGCGAAAGCGCGCCCTGTTCTTCTTGAGCGCCAGCCCACACTCCAGCCAGAAGAACTCTTCAAAGATCATGCGAAACTGCGGGGGCGACCGGAACGCGTTCAACAGCCGGATGTCGTCCCCAGCGGAGGGAAAGTGAAGGCGGCGCACAGCAAGATCGCGCTCTGGCAGCTTTAGACGCTCCCGCAAAAAGTGTGGAAGCGGATCATCGAGCGGCGGCAGCGATTCGAGGACGCGATGCACAATCATGCGGAGCACGCGGGCGCTGACTTTGCCCGCCGCCTCATAGACCGGCACGATGCGCCCCGTATGCAGACTCGGGTCGCCGTCCTCTTCGCCCGACAGAATTTCGAATTCGGGATGCATCATCTGAAGATCGCCGCTGTAGGCGTCCAACTCCACCTTCCCGTACAAGGCCACCTTCACTCCGGGCGTCAATACGTCTTTGAGATACGCGCCGTGGAACCACTTCGCGGTCAACGACGCGCGGGAGCCGTCGCCGAGCGACGCCTCAAACAGGCCCAGATTCCGCCGGTGGAATCCCGATAACCGGCTGGACTCAACTTCAGCGATCACGGTCGCCATCTCGCCCGGCGCGAGCTGTTTGATCGGCTTTACGTTGCTCCGATCCTCGTACCGGAATGGCGCATACAGCAGCAGATCCTCAACGACGTTGAGACCCTTGGCCTCGAGCATCTTGGCGCGCGCAGGTCCAACGCCCTTGACGTACATGAGCGGCGTGGAGAGGTCCAAGATTCTAGTGTAGTGACGGGCCGCAGGTGGATCGCCAGCCAGCCGCGAGTTTCGCCGTTGACGGCGATGCGCGGTCAATCGTGGTGAAGCCGACGAAATGGTTCAGCGATCACAACGGTCTTCCCCGACTGTGTTATTCTGGCACCGCTTTTCCGAAAACGGTTCGCATGCGAGTGATCTCTCACGGACTTACGGACGCCGGCTGCTGCCGCTCTGAAAATCAGGACCGCATTTTCTTTGACGACGCCCTTGGGCTGTATATTGTTTGCGATGGACTGGGCGGGCGCAGGCGGGGCGGCTTCGCCGCGGAGCTGGCCGTCGGCGCTGTTCGTCAATACATTGACTCATCACGCGATCCCATGGAGGTTACCTGGCCCTACGGGTACAACCTTCACTTGTCATTGCCGGCAAACCGGTTGTGGACAGGCGTCAAGCTCGCCAATCGCCAGATCTGGCGCCAGTCCGAGACATCGCTCGAGCATCTGGGGATGGGCACCACAGTGAGCGCTGTTTTGATTCAGGGCGAAACAGCAGCGGTCGCGAATATCGGAGACAGCCGGGTATATCTGTTTCGGGATTCTCAATTGCAGCAGCTCACGGTAGACGACACGCTCGGCGGAGCAGGTTCCGATTCGTCCGCCTCCATGGTCCGGCACATCCTGACCCGCGCCGCCGGTTCTCAGGAGGACGTCGAAGTGGGTTTGCAGGAATGCCGACTATTAGAAAATGACAAGCTATTGCTCTGCAGCGACGGTTTGCACGGTTGCGTGCCGAGTGCGCAGATTGCCGCCATCTTTGCGAACTCTGGCGAGCCGGCAGTCATCGCATTGGCGTTGGTAGGCGAGGCGCAACGGGCCGGCGCCCCCGATAATATATCTGTCATCGTCTTGGCCTGCGCCGGCTCCGAACCTTCGAATTGATACGGCGGAAACTATTCGAGCGCGCTCCGCACGCCGTGGTACCATGCCCGCTGGTTTCGCTCCAGTTCCTGCTTCACCAGGTTGAGCCCGAAAACGCACAGCTCAAAACGATCCGACAGGCGCCGGAACAGCGGCGCCACCGAACGGAATTCGAACTGATCGAAGGAAGCGACCACGCGGTACGACTCCTTCCCGACTCGCGTGTAGTCGATGAAGCTGTCGAGTGAGACTCCACGTTGGCGAATGCGGCCCACATACTCCGGAAACAGGCCGGTAAGGAACAACGTGTAATCGCCAATGTGCTTCCTGACCTCGCGCTCGTGGAAGAAGGAGGGCCCCCCCAACAGGGGATTCGATTCGATAAGCATCTCGCCCACCTCCTCCAGCCGTTTGCCCGCGCTATTGCGAATTCGATACAAGTTATCGACGTGGGTGAAGTCCACGAGCATACCCGCGATGTAACGCGCGATCTCGGGGTCGTCCACGCCTGCCGATCGAACCAGGTGTTTCTCTGTCAATTCCGCGAATAAGCGGTTTAACGGATGATCCGCACGGATGCGCATATATAAGTTGACGCGCCGCGGCAGGCCGTGGTCACAGGGTTGTGACGGGGCGGCAGCCGCGCTGGGAGGAAGGGTGGATCTGGGGCGCTTTGCAGAGCCGCGCCGGATAAACCATCGCGAGGCGCCATCATAGAAGTAAGCAGTGATCCAACTTTCCGGAGTCTCCAAGAGGTTCAATGGAAAACGCGGCGTCGTTGCGCTGGACAATGTCTGGTTCCACGTGCCACGGGGCGAAATGGTCTCGATCGTGGGTCCTTCAGGCTCGGGAAAATCCACGCTGTTGAACCTGATTGGCGGGCTGGACCGCCCCACGAGTGGAGAGATTGAAATTGATGGAGAACGGCTAGGCGGGCTCAGCGACGACAATCTGACCCGCTTACGGCGCGACAAAATCGGATTTATCTTTCAATTTTTCAATCTACTGCCGACCTTAACCTGCCTGGAGAATGTCGCCCTGCCGCTTCATCTGCGCGGTTGGCCGCGGCGGAAAATCAACGAGCGCTCAAAGGAGCTGCTGGCCCTGGTTGGGCTAGATCGCCGCCTCGATCATCTCCCTGACGAGCTCTCCGGCGGCGAGCGACAGCGCGTCGCCATCGCCCGGGCTCTGTCGATTTATCCGCCGATCCTGCTGGCTGACGAGCCGACCGGCAATCTCGACACGCAGACCGGCTGGGAAATTTTGAAACTGATCCACGACCTGCGCCAGCAACTGGGGGCAACGGTGCTGATTGTCACGCACGATCGCGCCGTGGCTGAAAGCTGCCCTCGCACCATTGCGCTCAGAGACGGTCGAATTGCCGGAGACAGCCGGCAGTGATCCTCCTGCGGCTCATCACGTGGCCGTACGTGCGCAAGCACTTGACGCGCACGGCGCTGACGCTGACCGGTATTCTTCTCGGAGTCGCGGTATTCGTCGGCATGCATACCGCGAACCAGTCCGTGCTGTTCGCCTTTCAGCGCACAATTGACCGCATCGCCGGCGCAACGCAGCTACAGGTGACAGCCGGAGAGACAGGCTTCGACGAATCGACGCTCGAACGCGTGCAGGCCGTGCCAGGGGTGCGCGCGGCAGCGCCCGTCATCCAGGCCGTCGCGAACATCGGAATTCGAGGCGAGGGGAACCTTCTGATTCTGGGCGTCGACATGCTTGGCGACCGCAGTCTGCGCGATTACGACCTGGAAGAGGACGACGAGGGAGCGGTTGATGATCCGCTGGTATTTCTCGCGCGAGCCGATTCGCTGATCATCACAAGACCATTCGCGCTCCGAAACCACCTGACCGTGAATTCCACCCTGGTTTTGGACACGGTAGATGGTCCAAAACGATTTACGGTTCGCGGGATTATGCGTTCGGGGGGACTGGCGAGCGCATTCGGCGGCAATCTGGCGGTGATGGATATCTACGCTGCCCAGCGGATGTTCGGGCGCGGCCGCAAATTCGACCGCATCGATCTCGCGGTCAATGAGGGAGAGCGCATCGACGCTGTGCAGGTCCGGATCGAACGGACCCTGGGTCCGGGCTTTCAGGTGAGAACGCCGGGATCGCGCGGCCGCGAGATCGAATCGATCGCGGCGGTGTATCGCCTGTCGGCGAACATCACCAGCCTGTTTGCTTTATTCATCGGAATGTTCATCATCTACAACACCTTCGCGATTGCGGTGACGCAGCGCCGCGCCGAGATTGGCATTCTCCGGGCCCTTGGCGCAACACAGTCCCAGATTCGCCGGCTGTTTTTGACCGAGAGCGCGGTTGCCGGCGCAATAGGATCTGTCGCCGGAGCGGCCGCCGGAATATTGCTGGCCCGCGCGTTGGCAAAATACATCGGCGGGCTCCTTAGCGAGGTGTATGGCATTGGAGAGCGCGCCGAGGAAGTATCAGCGAACCCGAATTTGATCGGTCTGGCGGTGACGGCCGGCGTCGTCACCAGCATTGCGGCCGCGTTCCTGCCCGCGAGGAACGCCGCCCGAATCGACCCGGTCAAGGCGCTTCAGAAAGGCAAATATGAATCGCTCAGCGAGGGCGAGAACCGCGCGCGCCGGAGCGCCGCAGTAATATCGGCGTTGTCCGCCTTCGCGTGCCTGGGGCTGGGCGGACGCGGCGTTCTGCTGTATACAGGATACCTGTTGACGCTTATCGCGGCGCTGCTGCTCACGCCTGCTGCGGGCTTGTGGCTTTCGCGCCTCATCCGTCCTGTGCTCAGACGAGTGCGCCCGGTCGAAGGCGCGCTGGCTGCCGACAGCCTTATCCAGACGCCCCGGCGCACATCTGGGACAATCGCGGCCCTGATGCTCTCGGTTTCACTGGTCATCGCGCTGGGCGGCATGGCGCGCGCAAGTTACGCCTCAATCGTTCAATGGATGAACATCGCGCTGAATCCCGACCTGTTCGTTTCGGCGACGCAGAATCTCACCGCGCGCTCGTACCGCTTTCCGCCGGAGGTCGGAGAAAGGATTCAGAACGTTCCCGGCGTAGCCCAAGTACAGCTTGTCCGCGACGCCCGTGTTCTGTATCGCGGTCGTCCGGTTATGCTTGTGGCGGCCGATATCGCCGGCCTAGTCAGCAGAGCGAGACTGCCCGCGATCGAAGGCGATACGGATCGCATGTACCGGGAGGCCGCCGCTGGAAAGGGCGTCATCGTTTCCGACAATCTGGCGGCGCTCGAGAATCTTCACGCCGGCGACATCCTGGAGCTCGCCGCTCCGGCCGGAATGCTTCGTTTGCCAATTGCAGGAGTTGTGATCGATTATTCGGACCAGCAGGGGAGCATTCTCATAGAGCGAACCCTGTTCCGGCGATATTGGAACGACGACACTGTTGATTTGTTTCGCGTCTATCTCGAACCACGAGCATCCGAGTCCGCGGTCCGTCAGGAAATCCTGAATCGCGTGGGTTCCACAACCCGGCTGTTTGTGCTCACGAACCGCGAAGTGCGCGACTACATCCTGCGACTGACGGACCAATGGTTCTCGCTGACTTATGTTCAGATCGCGGTCGCCGTCCTGGTGGCCGTCCTGGGGATCGTCAACACGCTCACTGTGTCGATCACCGACCGCCGGCGCGAACTCGGCGTGCTGAAGGCGGTGGGCGCCCTGCGGAGGCAGATCCGTGGCGCCGTCTGGATCGAATCGCTGACAATCGGATTTCTGGGCCTGATGCTCGGTCTGGCGCTCGGCGCGTTCCAGTTGTTCTACGCGCTCGAGATTTCCCGTCGCGATATTGCTGGCATCCGGCTCGAGTATCAATATCCGCTGAAAATCGCGCTGGCGCTCGCGCCGGTCATGCTCGGCGCCGCGCTGGTCGCCGCTCTCGGCCCGGCGGAAACGGCCGTGCGCGGATCGCTGGTGGAGGCCTTGGAATATGAATAAGAGGCGTTCTGTCTCAGCCGCACTGGCAGCGACGGCGCTGATGGCTCCCGTCTTGTTTGGGCAGGATGGCCGTCAGATCATCGCCGAATCGCAGCGCAGAACGAGGTCGAAATCGCAGCGCTATGAGGGCGCACTCCAGGTAATGGACGCCAAACGCCACGTGAGCGCCAAACGATGGAATTTCATTCGTCTGGGCTCGTTTGGCGACAGCAAATCTCTGCTCCGATTCACCGAGCCGCCGGAGGTCCGCGGCGTCGCCCTCCTCATCTACAATCACCCGGACCGCGCTTCAGACCAGTGGATGTGGCGTCCCGAAATCGGGCGGGACCAACGTATCGCGCTGCAAGACCGCTCAACCCGCTTCTTTGGCACGGACTTCAGTTTCGAAGATCTCGAAGAGCGCGACGTGAACCAGTTTGATTACAAGGTGCTCGGCGACGAGGCGGTTGACGGCGCGAAATGCTGGAAAATCGATTCCACGCCGAAACAGTCGAAATCGTCGCAGTACACGCATTCCCTGCTCTGGATCCGCCAGGACAATTATGTGCTGGCGCGCCTGGAGGGTTATGGCAGGAACGGGCTGGCGCGCCGCGTCCTGTATCGCGACCTGCAAAATGTGCAGGGCGTCTGGACCGCGCGGACGATTGAAGTGTTCGATGCGAGGAAGAACAGTCGCACCATTCTCACGCTGGACAAGCTCGAGTACAACGTTCCGCTGAGCGAAAGCGATTTTACGTTGCAGGCGCTGCGGCGCGGTTCATGAGGGGGCTGTTCGCAGCCGCGCTGGCGCTTACGAGCGCACTGGCGCAGACCTTTTCAGGCCGCGGCTTCATGGAAAGCGATTCGACGTTTTATCCGCAGACGGCGGTCAATGACAGCTCCCATGCTGTTTCCGAAATGCACCTTCGCTACGAGGCGTCCTGGCAGCCGCGATCCTGGATCAAGCTGGCGGGCGCACTCGACGCCCGAACCGATACACACCGGCAGACGGAGCGCGCCTGGCGCATGGACTTCGATGATCGATCGGCTTTGCGGCCACCGCTTTCGGCGCGACGCTTCAGCCTTGTCCTTGCCCGCGGCGGTCTGACCTTGGAGGCTGGCCGGCAGTTCATCCGCTGGGGCAAGACCGATATCCTTAACCCGACAGACCGCTTTGCGCCGAAGGATTTTGTGAACGTTGTGAGCACAGATTTTCTCGGCGTTAATGCGGCGCGGCTCACCTACGAACGCGGCGGCGACACCATCGACCTGGTCTGGCAACCATGGTTCACGCCCAGCCGGACGCCGCTGCTCAATCAGCGCTGGACCGCGGCGCCCGCAGACGCCGCCGCGATTTCGATACGAGACAATGGGGCGCGCTATCCAGGCCGCTCGCAGTTTGGGGTGCGCTGGAACCACATCGCGCGCGGCTATGAGTATTCCCTGTGCTACTTCGATGGATTCAATCATCTGCCGCTATTTGCAGCCGAGCGCGGCCAGCCGGCGCTGACGGTCGCTGTGCAGCGATACTACCCGCAGCTGCGTCTGGTGGGAGGCGACGGCGCGTTCCCCACGCGCTGGGTGACGATTAAGGGCGAAGCGGCGTATTTTGCGACCACGCGCCAGCAATCGGACGAATACCTGCTTTACGTGGTGCAGTTCGAACGTCAGCAGGGCGAATGGAGTTGGGTTGGAGGATACGCTGGCGAGACAATTACAAAGGCAGCGGGAAAACCGCTGCAATTTTCACCTGAACAAGGCTTGGCCCGCGCGATTCTGGGACGCGCCAGTTATCGCATCGGGCCGTCGCAGGACGCCGCCATCGAGGGCGCCGTTCGTCAGAACGGCGACGGCCTGTGGCTTCGTTTCGAGTTCTCGCAGGCCTGGGGGCGTCACTGGCGCGCAACCCTCCAGTGGGTCCTGATCCGCGGCGACGCGTCCGATTTTATCGGTCAGTACCGGCGGAACTCCTACGCTCAAGTCCGGATCAGATACAGCTTTTAGAGCATCCTCGTCTCGGCGGCCCCGCCGGCGGGCCTCCACCGCGGAGAGTGATAGCCCGCCAAAAGATCCCGCAGACGCATGCGGAGCCGGCGACCTGGGCGGTCTGCACCACTTCAGCCCTGGCTTGCCGCGGCCGTCAACTGAGTCTTGATTTTGTTAAAGATCGTCGTGATCTGGGTGGCTACGTTCGGCATAACAGCGCCCGCAGCCACCGCGACGAAGCCGGCCATCAGAGCGTATTCAATCAGGTCCTGCCCCCGCGTGTCTTTCCAGATTCGCAATTTCCATACAAGGTTGGTAAGGTGTTTCATCCCGTTCTCTCCTGTCCGGTGCAAGCGTGTTGCAGCGGCCTAGAGCAACAGTATCATCGGCCCGAATTCGTTAAAATTGGTGGAAGCGCTTAATTGGAGCCGTGGAAACCCTGCGGCCGATCTAAGGTTGGGGGGAGATCAGGCCGCGCTCTTCTTTGAAGCGGTCTTAGGCGCGCTGGCTCGTTTCGGCGCCGCGGATTTTGCCGCCCGGGTCTCCAATCCAGCGGCTTGTTTACGATATTCGGCCCAGCGCCGTTTCTGAGCCGCGGCAATTCGCTTCCTCGCAGCCGCGCTCAACGCCCGCCGCGCGCGGGGCGGACGGAATCCACCGCTTTGAGCGGTCGCACTGCCCCGGGCAGTCGACGTTCGTCGTCCCAGCAGACGGCGGACCTCGGCAATCTGCTCGTCAATGCGGCTTCTTTGTAACTGCAAACCTTCAAGCGCCGCTTCGAGCAGCGCCACATTCGGCGCCGAGTTAGAACCGCGAGGCATAATCCACCCAAAGTATAGCACCCGCTCATCTAAACAGACTCGCAAATGAGAGTTACAGGACCATCATTTTCCAGATGAACAGACATCATCGCCTGAAATATTCCTGTTTCGACTTGCAACCCGGTCATCCGGCATTGTTGTACAAAATACTCGTACAATGCGCGAGCTTGATCCGGCGGCGCGGCGCTGTCGAAACTGGGTCGCCGACCTCTCCTGCAATCGCCATACACCGTAAACTGTGAGACCAGCAGCAATCCTCCGCCAATATCCCGGACGCTGCGATTCATCTTGCCGGATTCGTCGGGAAAAATTCGGAGATTTGTAATTTTGTCGACCAGATAATCGGCGTCCGATTGGGAGTCGGTTTTCGCCACGCCGATGAGCAGCAGAAGTCCGCGTCCGATCTGTCCGGTCACGCAGCCGTGCACTTCGACGCGTGCGCGCCGGACTCTTTGCACGACGATTCTCATGCGCCGGCCTGCAAGTGCGCCTTGACCGCGCGATCAACAGCGCGGACCTGGGCGAGAAGTGAACCCAGCCGGTCCAGCCGCAGAGCGTTTGCGCCGTCGGAGAGCGCGCGCTCCGGCGCTTCATGCACCTCGACGAACAATGCGTCGATCCCCACTGCCGCCGCCGCCCGCGCCAGCGGCGCGATGAATCGCGGCTCCCCTCCGGATGCGGCGCCTGCGGCGCCGGGCAACTGCACGCTGTGCGTCGCGTCGAACACGACCGGCCACCCGAACTCCCGCATGATCGCCAGCCCGCGCATATCAACGACGAGATTGTGGTAGCCAAACGATGTACCGCGCTCGGTCAGCAGGATCCGGTCGTTGCCGGTGGATGCGACCTTATCGGCCGCCAGCCGTATATCGCCCGGAGCTATGAATTGGCCTTTTTTAATATTGACGGCCCGTCCTGTGCGTCCCGCCGCGATCAACAGATCCGTCTGGCGGCAAAGAAATGCGGGGATTTGCAGGATGTCCGCCCCTTCGGCGGCGCGCTCCGCCTGCCAGGTCTCATGAATATCAGTCAACACCGCAATTCCGAGCTCTCGCACCCCGCGAAGAATTTTTACGCCGTGCTCCAGTCCTGGCCCGCGATACGCGTTGATGCTGCTCCGGTTCGCCTTGTCAAAAGACGCCTTGAAAATATAGGATCCGGCGATTTCCCGGATGCGTTTTGCCAGAAACAGAACGTGATCAGCGCTTTCGATGACGCACGGTCCGGCTATTAAGGCCAGCGGCGCGCCGCCTCCGACCGCAATTTCGGGAGTGATTTCGACACGCATTGACCTTCAGGTCCGCGGCTGAGAGAGCACCGGCTCCTCGAGCGCGCGACCGGCGTGGGAAGCCTTCAGCCGCTGCGCTCTGTGCTCCAGGGCCGCGCCAATGAAGGCGGCAAAGAGCGGATGCGGCTCGAGAGGCTTGGATTTGAACTCGGGATGGAACTGACAGCCAAGCGACCAGGGGTGATCCGGAGTTTCGCAAATTTCGACGTAGGTCTTGTCCGGAGTTTCGCCGGTAATGCGCAAGCCGGCGGCCGTCAAAACCGGCTCAAATTCGCGATTGAATTCGTACCGATGGCGGTGGCGCTCGCTGATCCGGTCCGTGCCATACGCCTTCCGCGCCAGACTGCCCTCCGCCAGCAGGCATGGATAGGCCCCGAGCCGCATGGTGCCGCCCAGTTCATCCACGCCCTTCAGCTCGCGCAATTTATAGATCACGCGGTTGGGCGTGGCCGGATCGAACTCGGTGGAGTGAGCATTGGCAAGGCCGCAGACGTTCCGGGCGTACTCGATCACCATGGTCTGCATCCCCAGGCAAATTCCGAAATAGGGAACCTTGTATTCGCGCGCATAGCGAATGGCGTTGATCATGCCTTCTACGCCCCGTTTACCGAATCCGCCAGGCACAAGAATCCCGTCGTACGGTTCGAGGTCGCGGATGCAGTCGGGCCAGTAGAGCCGCTCGGCTTCGATCCATGTTATGGCCACGCGGACATCATGCGCGAGGCCGCCGTGCAGCAGCGCTTCTTTCAAGCTCTTATACGAATCCTCGTACTCGACATACTTGCCTACCAGTCCGATCCCCACTTCTCCGCTCGGATTTTTCAACCGGCGCAGCATTTCAGACCAGCGCGTGAGATCGCGCGGCGGGGCGGTCAGATGCAGCAGCCGCAAAATGATGTCATCCACGTGCTGATCGGCGAAGACCAACGGAATTTCATACACCGAATCCACGTCGCGGGCCGTGATCACGGCTTTCGGATCGACGTCGCAGAACAGCGCGATTTTATCCTTGACCTCATCGGGCAGAGGCCGCTCGCTGCGGCACATCAGGACATCGGGCTGGATGCCGATGGCGCGCAGTTCCTTGACGCTGTGCTGCGTCGGCTTGGTTTTGAGTTCATGCGCAGCCGAGATCCACGGCACCAGCGTGACGTGCACGAAGAGCGTGTTGTCGCGCCCCATTTCGTGACGCAACTGGCGGATCGCTTCGAGAAACGGCAGCGATTCGATATCGCCCACCGTGCCGCCAATCTCAACAATCACCACGTCCACATCCGCGGAGACCTTGCGGACAGCGGCTTTGATTTCGTTGGTCACATGCGGGATGACTTGCACGGTCTTGCCAAGATAATCGCCGCGGCGCTCACGCAGGATGATCTGCTCGTAAATACGACCCGAAGTCAGATTATTGTTCTGGGTGAGGGGTGCATGCGTAAACCGCTCATAATGACCAAGATCCAGATCGGTTTCGGCGCCGTCGTCGGTGACGAACACCTCTCCGTGCTGGTATGGGCTCATCGTTCCGGGGTCGACATTGAGGTATGGATCGAACTTTTGCAAAGTAACCCGCAGCCCGCGGCTCTCGAGCAGGCAGCCGATGCTGGATGCCGCAATGCCCTTCCCCAAGGAGGAAACCACACCGCCTGTTACAAAAATGCACTTAGCCATAAACCAGACATCCGTGATCCGCGAAGGAGTTTTTCGCCTACACGCCGACGCGGTTCAATTCAAACAAGCGCGACACTCGCTGCAGATCCTCGATCGTGTCCACGCCCAAGGAATCATAATCGGTTTCGATGACCCGGATTTTATATCCGTTCTCCAGCGCTCGTAACTGCTCGAGCCGCTCCGCGAGCTCCAGCGGCCCGACGGGCAATTCGGAATATCCGAGCAGAAACGTTCGTCGGTACACATAGAGACCGACGTGCTTATAATAAGGGGCGCCTCCAGCCTCGGGACTGCGAACAAAGGGGATGGCCCGCCGGGAGAAATAGATGGCGTTTTCAGACCGGTCGGTGACGACCTTGACGACATTCGGATTTCGGATTTCCTCCGCATTCTCGATCCGTTTTTTGAGCGTCGCCATCGGGATGTGAGGATCATCAAGGATGCCCACGATTGCGGCATCGATTGCCGCAGGCTCAATCAGCGGCTCGTCGCCTTGGATGTTGACCACTATCTCAGCCGGATTGCCCGCCGCCACCTCGGCGACGCGGTCGGTGCCTGAGGCGTGGTCGGAGCGCGTCTTGCGAACCGGAGCCCCGAAGCGGCGGGCTTCATCGTAAATCCGCTGGTCGTCGGTAGCGATGACGACTTCTGTAAGATATCTCGCCAGGGAGGCGCGCTCGTACACATGCTGAAGCATGCTCTTGCCGGCGATGGAGGCGAGTGGCTTTCCGGGGAATCGAGAAGAGGCGAACCGGGCTGGGATCACTCCCAGTATTCTGGTCGGCACAATAGATCATACCACGCGATGCCAGCGGCCGTGATGTTGCCCTCCGAGTTTCGGAAACGGCGCTGTTCCCTTCCGCCATGGTCGTCGTCTAACGGACAGAACCGCCTTACGGCTTCGGAGGGGAGAGTTATAATCGGGTTAGTCGGGACGGAGAAGCGCAGTATGGCTACACCCCACTGGAAGTGGCTGCTGCTCGGCGTGTGTGTACTTGCGATCGCGCCGAGCGGTTTCTCTGAAGACGTTAAGCCCAAATCAGCTCCGGCGGATCAGCCGCAAATCGACATCACTCCCCGGATTAAGCGGCAGTCCCGTGAACAGCCCGCGCCGGAGGAGCGCAAATCGAATATCCGGGTCGACACAACGCTGGTTCTCGTTCCCGTCTCGGTTACGGATCCGATGAACCGCTTTGTCACGGGCCTCGAGAAAGAACACTTCAAGGTTTTTGAGGATAAAGTCGAACAAGAAATCAAGCAATTTTCCAGCGAGGACGCGCCGCTTTCGGTCGGCATTGTCTTCGACACCAGCGGAAGCATGGGATCGAAGCTCCAGAAATCGCGCCAAGCGGTCGCGCAGTTTTTGAAGACGGCGAATCCCGAGGATGAGTTCTTCCTCATCCAATTCAACGACCGGCCAGAGCTCGTTGTCCCATTCACTCGGAACACCGAAGAGATCCAGAACCGTTTGACGTTTACCCAATCGAAGGGCCGTACGGCGCTTTTGGATGGCATCTACATGGCGATGAACCAGATGAAGAATGCGCATAATCCACGCAAGGCCCTCCTGGTCATTTCCGACGGCGGCGATAACAGCAGCCGGTATACGGAAAGCGAAATTAAGAACGCAGTTCGCGAAGCGGACGTCCAGATTTATGGCATCGGAATCTTCGAGCCGATTTCGTCGCGTGGCCGCACGCCCGAAGAGCTTGCCGGGCCGGGGCTGCTGAACGAGGTCGCCGAGCAGACCGGCGGACGCGCGTTTCCAGTCGAGAATCTGAACGAATTGCCCGATGTCGCGGCAAAGATTGGAATCGAATTGCGAAATCAATATGTGATCGGCTACACGCCGAAGAACCAGGAGCGCGATGGCAAATATCGCCGCATTCTGGTTAAGCTGGTTCAGCCGCGAGGCCTTCCGCCACTCAAGGCGTTCTTCCGCTTGGGGTATTATGCGCCTACCCATTAGCGCGCACGCCGTCGGACGCTGCTCCCCAACGCGCAGCCGTTCAGTGGATTTGACGGCGTCGCGCACTCCTATACGCGAGGAGGCGGAGAACCCGGCAACGGGATGCCGAAGGACCGCTCTCCGGTTTGTGCGGCGCGCAGTTCTATTTTCCGCGGCCATGTTGGTTGTGACCCAGCTCCTGGGCGTGCGGCCCGCAGTTGCGCAGCAGGACCAGGAGCCGGCCGTGTTCCGGTCGGAAACGCGACTGGTGGTGCTGCACGCCAGTGTCGTCGATAAAAATGGGAAGCTGGTTACGAACCTGCCACAAAGCGCGTTCAAAGTGTACGAGAACGGAACCGAGCAGCCAATCAAGCTGTTCAAGCGCGAGGACGTCCCGGTCTCAATGGGCATTCTGATCGATGACAGTGGCAGCATGCGCGACAAACGCGCCAAGGTCGCAGCCGCGGCGCTCGCTCTGGTGAAAGCTTCGAACCCGCAGGACGAGGTCTTTATCGTCAACTTTAATGACGAGGCGTATCTCGATCAGCCTTTTACGAACGACATCAATAAGCTGGAGCAGGCGCTTGAAAAAATCGATTCCCGCGGCGGCACGGCCATGCGCGACGCCGTCAGCATGTCCATCGACTACATGAATAAGCACCACAAGCGAGACAAGAAAGTTATTCTGGTCGTCACCGACGGCAATGATACCGCGAGCTCGGAAACGTTGGAAAGGCTTGTACAGAAGGCGCGACAGAGCGAGGTGCTGATCTACGGAATTGGACTGCTGAACGAGGAGGAGCCGCGCGAGGCCAAAAAGGCCCAGCGCGCCCTGAAGGCTCTGACTGAAGCATCCGGGGGCATGGTCTACTACCCTAAGTTGCTGCCCGAAGTCGACAAGGTGGCGTTGCAGGTCGCGCATGAGATCCGCAACCAGTACATCATCGCCTACACGCCGCATATACAAACCCTGGATGGCAGCTTTCGCCAGATCAAAGTGACCGTAAACGCACCGGGTCACCCGACCGTACGGACCCGGAACGGATACTACGCCACGCCAGACCAGAATGAGCGCGAGACGTCAGCGCTTAGCAAGCGGGCCGCGGCTGCCCCGGCGCAGTGATGCTCCGTTTCCTTCTACGCGCCAACCGTGGGTACTGGCTCCGCCCGGCTGCGAATCCGTACCTGCGGTGGCGGATTGAAACCTATTCTGGAATTCCAGCGGATTCAATTACTCCGCCAATATTCTGGCGGTTCCTCGCATCCAATCGGCGGGAACTGATTCGTTTTCTCGCCTGGGCCAGGAGGATGGCGCGCCAGGCGCGGTAGACGCCGCCGCTCTCCTTGTGATGTCCCATAGGAAATCGGCCGCATAATTCCGTTCCAATTCCGCGAAATCACTGGTCCAATGTCGTGAGCGCAAGGGTCGCGCTCGCCTTTGTTGGGGGAATATGCGATTTCGCTATATCTTCACCTTGATTGCCGCAAGTCCTGTTCTGCTGCTGGCCTTCCACACGGGACCGCCGACCAAACGAACGGGGACAATCGACGGCGGGATCACCTGCACGCAATGTCACCGCACATTCGCGCCTGTCAATTCGGACTCGGCCGGAAGCGTCACGATTGAAAACCTTCAGCCGTATGTGCCGGGCGTAGCTCAAACGTTGAAGGTGACCGTGAAGCATCCCGAGGCGTCGCGCTGGGGATTTCAATTGACGGCCCGGTTCGTCAATGGCAATGGTACGGTCCAGGCGGGGACGTTCGCGGCGGCTGACGATGAAACAAAAGTGATGTGCGATGACGGATCGCTCCTCGGATCTCCGGGCCCGTGCGCAGTCGGCCAGTTGCAGTGGATTGAGCACGCGAATGCGCCGCAGACTGCGCAGGGCGAAGGTCACACGTTCACGGTAAAGTGGACGCCGCCCGCGGACGAAAACGGAGACATCATGTTCTATGTCGCCGGAAACGCAGCCAACGGAGACGGCACGCCGAACGGAGACCGCATTTATAACTCGTCAGTCCGCACATCGCTGTCAAATGACGCCGGATGCAGCATAGCGGTCAAACCCGTCGTACGCACCGCGGTAAATGCCGCTGCGCATGCGGGACCGATTGCGCCCAATGCCATGGTTGAAATCTACGGCCAGAATTTTCAGGCGAGCAGCCGGACGCGAACGGCCGGACTTGGCGATCTCACCGCCGACTTGAAATTCCCCACGGCGCTGAGCTGTGTTGCGGTTGAGATAGCCGGCAGGCGCGTACCAATAACATACGTGCAGCAGGATCAGATTAATGTGCAGGCGCCCACGGTTGCGGCAACAGGTCCAGTGACGCTTGTTGTCATCGCCAATCCCGGGCGGCCAAACGAGCTGCGCAGCGATCCGGCCTCCATTCAGATGCAGGCGACCGCGCCGGCTTTGTTCACCTTGGGCGCAAGCAAGAGCGTTGCAGCGCAGTTTGCAGGCAGCGCAGACATCGTGGCCGACCCAAGCATTTTTCCTGGCGGCAAGCCGGCGAAGCCGGGCGATTCGGTGACGCTGTACGGCACAGGATTCGGATTCACTCAGCCCGTATGGCAGGCCGGGGAGATCCCGAATCAAACGGCGCAATTCCAGGGCGTCGTCACAGTCACCATTGGAGGCGCGCCGGCCGCTGTGCAGTATGCTGGTTTGGCGCCCGGCTCCATCAGCGGCCTCTACCAATTCAATGTCCAAGTCCCGCAATCGGCGGCGAGCGGCAATCAACCGGTAAGCGTCGCTCTCAACGGCGTGAGCACGCCGCCGGGCGTGACAATTCCAGTGCAGAGGTAGTCAAAACGCCCGAATCAACAGAACAGTCGCGATTGTAAACCCGACCGCGATCACGAAGCGGCGGACGGCAGCCCGGCCGATCCGCCGCGCTACCCCGGCCGCGCCGTAGCCGCCAATCACCGCCGCGCCCATCATCGCGAGCACGTATGGCCACGCCACCATCTTCGTCCAGATGAACAACACCGCAGCAATGCCATTGATACACAGCGCAAACAGGCTCGTGAGCGCATTCATTTCGAGAATGTCTTTCATCCCCAGGATGCTGAGCGCCGATAACATCATGATCCCCATGCCCGCGCCGAAATAGCCTCCGTACACGCCGACGAGAAACTGAAACAACATCCCCGCGGCCAGCCATGACATCGTTCGATGCGCCGGATGCGGCGCACGCAGCCGGCGCTGAATTGGACCTTGGGCCGTAAACAGGATCGTCGCAAAAAGAATCAGAAACGGCACGATCCGATCAAAAGTGGCGGACGGCGTCCAGCGAAGCAGAAGGGCGCCGCAGGCGCCGCCAAGCAGACTCGGGACCACGAATGCGCGCATTACCGGATCCGTCCTGCCGAACTCGCGGCGGAAGCCCCATAAGCTCCCGAGCGAGCCGGGCCAGATGGCGACCGTGTTGGTCGCATTCGCGACGATTGACGGCAAGCCGAGCCACATCAAGGTTGGAAAGGAGATCAAGGTGCCGCCGCCGGCGACAGAATTAATCGCGCCGGCGATAAATGCGGCGCCGGCAGCCGTAGCCATATGCAAAGGGGTGAGCGTGCCCACTTCTAGTACGATAATCGATCAGTGGTGAGCGACAGGAGAGAAATTGTGAAACAGGCATGGATCCTCGTCACAGCAATCGCGATGATCAGCGCCTCCGGACTCGCGCAGCGCCGCTCCGCACGGTCGCAGTCGTTCGAGCGGCCGCCGACGGCGAAATCCGCCGAGGAGAAGCGGATTCTCGATGTTCTCGAAGAAGCGCAGCGCTCAGGCGACGTTTACCTCCAGGTCCCCGTCGCCGACGGACGCATGCTGCGCATTCTGACCGAATCGACGGGAGCAAAAAGCGTCGTGGAGGTGGGCACGTCTACGGGGTATTCGGGGCTCTGGTTCTGCCTGGCGTTGCAGAAGACGGGCGGCAGACTGACCACGTTTGAGATTGACGCCGGACGCGCAGCGCGGGCGCGCAGGCATTTTCAGCAGGCTGGCGTGGACAGCATCGTCAACCTGATTGAGGGCGACGCCCATCAGAATGTCCGGCAAGTGAGAGGGCCTGTGGACGTGGTCTTCATTGACGCCGATAAGGAAGGCTATGTCGACTATTTGAACAAGCTGCTCCCGGCGGTCCGGCCCGGCGGCTTGATCCTCGCGCATAACGTGGAGATGGTTCCCGATTATGTCAAGACGGTTACGAGCAATCCCGATCTGGAGACAATCTTCTACATGGAAGGCGGAGGGCTCGCCATAACACTGAAAAAGCGATAAAAAATGGGGCCGGCGAATGCTGCGCGCCGGCCCGGTAGTGAGTCTCCCCATGATCGGCGCGCCTGCGCCGAACTCTGAACGACCACGTTGAAGACCGTCCCGAACCTCTCCGCAAAGATAGTGAACAATCACGGGGAGGCGTATCACCTTCCGCGCGGCGGCAAGGACAGGCGTTCGACGAACAGATCCAAGAATTCGCGCACATTGACATCTCTTGCCACGTGCGTGGGCCCTGATCCGCGTTTGAATACGGTAGTGCCGAATGTCAACGGGCTGGACGTTTCCACTTCGACCTGCCCCAGTTGCGTTTCGATCAAGCCAGGCCGCAACGTCGAAGCCACGGCAAGCGGATCATGCAGTGTAGGATATTGATCCGATCTTCCGTTCTGCCACAGCTCGATCAGTCGGACCAGGAACTGCGACGCCGGGTTTTTCGCCGAGCGCAGGCGATCGAGGTCAGCGCCCTGCAGCTTGCACTTCTCCGTAACATCCAAGCCGACGGCTGTCACCGGGACGCCCGACCGGAACACGATCTCGGCGGCAATGCGGTCGCGATAGATGTTGTATTCCGCTCGCGGCGGGAAGAAAGCGCCGCCCATGAGCACAATGCGCTCGATCTTCGACTTGATGCGCGGCTCAGTCTTGAGCGCAAGCGCAATATTGGTCAGCGGGCCGACGGGTACAACGGTCAGCTTTTCGCGCGAGTTCATCAGGGTATCGATAATGAGTTGAGCAGCTCTCCTCTTCGCGGCGGCAGGGAACTCATCGGACGGCGTCAGTACTTCGTACTGTCGCGACCGGTTGTTCCGTACGGCATCAAGCAGCGGCTCCGGCGCGCCCGCCGCAAGGGGAATATCGCGCCTTCCGAACAGGCCGAGCTCCTTCCAGGCAAGCCGCGTTCGGCTTTCGACGTCATCGACGACTGTGGTAACGGCGCGAACATCCAGCTCGGGGGACTGGAGCGCCAAAGCAAGCGCCAGCGCGTCATCAATATCATCGCCGATATCGGTATCGAAAATGATCGGAATTGGCTTTTGCTGTGCGGCGGCGAAGGAAACGAGGAGCACCGACGCCAGCAGCGCGGCGCCTCTCACGTCCGCCACCGCACGCCCAGACCGAGCGTATTTTTCGCATAGGCGACGCTGCGCTCCATATGTTCGCGCTGCTGGTATTGAATCGCGGCCTGAAACGCTTGGGGAACTTTGCCGGGCAGATCTTCGATCACCATGTGCTGCTCATACGGATGACCGGATCTGGCAAGCGCGAGGAAGCGCGCAAAGTCAGACGCCCGCGCCTTCGGGTAACTCTTCCAGAATGCCGGGTCCAAGTACGGCAGAATCTGCGGCGGGCGGCCAGTGATCGGCTTGACGTAGACGTACAAGGGCTTGCACACCTCGCGGACGCGCGCGATCAGGCGCTTGAAATCGATAACGCCTTCTCCAAGCGGAACCCACTGGACCGCCGCGCCGCGCGGCGTCTCATAAATGATCGAGTCGCGCAGGTGCAGTGTCAGCGCGTACGGTCCGAGCGCCTCTACCGTGGTCAGAGGGTCTTCCATGACGAATACCGGATTCCCCGTATCGAGATACGCGCCCACGAATTCAGGTCCGGCGCCTTCGATGACTTGGCGCATCTCCCAGGCCTGGAAGTCCTTGTGATTCTCGATTGCGAATTTGACCCCGGCGTCCATTGCGCGAGAGCGCACCGCTTTAAAGAGCTTGATCGAAGTTTCGATATGCTGCTCGACCGGTCCGGGCGGCAGGTGCTCCCGGTCCGCCGCGTGCAAACAGCGGACGATGGGCGAGCCCATGGCAACTGCGACATCAATGCCATGCTCGAGCATGCGCACGGATGCGTGGAACGATGCGGAATCTTTCGGCAGGACCGCGCCCAGCGCCGCAGACTCCAGATGAAGGCCCCGGCTGGCCGCGTAGTCCTTCACCTTGCGCCAGTGCGCAGGCTCGTTCTTCTCGGGATCGAGCGAGTCCTGCAAGAAGATCGCATCGAGCTTGAGCCCAGCGGCGTAATCGATGAGCTGCAGGTCGTTCCAGCGCATCGCGCGAAGGCAGTACGTGTTCAGCCCAAGCGGGAGATCGCCCGCGATCGCGGCTGAGGCGGCGCCGGCGGATCCAAAAAACGCAGCTGCGGCTGTAGGGAGAAAATTACGGCGGGTCACAAAGGATCTCCAACCGCGATGCTATCACGGCCGGCACACGCCAGACGCGATCAAGGGCGGTGGAGAAAGCTCTTCAAGTCCTGCTCATTAACCGACGGTTCGCCGGGCGCGACATTGTTCAGACGGCCGGCTTTCATCCATTGCTCCAGCCGGTCCACCAGACTGAAGAGGTGGTCGAAGGAATCGACAACGAAGAGCAACGGCTGATAGTGATCGATCTCAAATCCTTGGTTGATCAACCATTCGAGCTGGACCGGATAGCGTTGCACTTCGGGATCGTCGATCGCATGCGCGATCTCGCCATACGAGCTGAGTAAACCGCTCCCGTACACCTTCAGGTCGCCGCCGCGCCCGCGCATCAGGCCGAATTCGATGGTGAACCAGAAGAAACGCGCCATCGCCTTGATAATGCTGGTGAGGCAATGAACCCGCGTTTCTTCGTCGCGAATCCCGGCGACGAGATCCGCGGCCGTATGGGCGCACTCGCCAAATCTCACCAGCGTTTCGGCAAAAGCCTTATCCGTGTGCATGGGCACGTGGCCGGCGATGTCATGAAAGATGTCGGGCTCGGGCAGGTAATCCAGGCGATCGGAGCGGCGAATTGTTATTGTCGTCGGAAATTCGCGCCGTCGCAGGCAGTCGAAAAAGACAAAAGCGGGAACATAGCCGCTCACGGCTCGCGCTCTGAATCCGGTCAGCGGCGCGAGAAAACGGTTGACTTCGGAAAGACGCGGAATGCAGTCGGGATCGAGACAGAGCGAACGGATCCCGCTCAAGAAATGCTCGTTCGCATAGCGCTCCCAGCGCGGAAGCATCCGCGCATAGAGCTTGCGCCACGCTTGGTGATTCTCTGCCGAGTACAGTTCATAAGGCTGCTCGATGTAGATTTCACCGTGGCGTCTGGCCTGCTCGATGAAGGGCGCTTCGGTCGTGGTCAACCCGGGGCCAGACGAAGGTACAGCGGTCATGTGCTTTCGGTATGTTTCGACGTGCGGCATCGGCGCGCCTCCCCTCGCCGATTCCAGAATAGGTCTAATAGACACCACCGTCAAGTGGGTTCCAATGTCACCCTCGAAAACAGGCCTTGTTACCGGCCGCCGATCCGCAACTCGTCAATGTTCCAGAATGTCCGCGGATGCAGAGCAACGGGATTTGCGCCCATCAAACGCGGCGAGACAGCGGAGAGGGCATCTTTGGTGAGCAGGTAAATGAACGGCTGCTGGTCGACGGCGATTTGCTGCACCCGGTCGAAGGCGGCCTTACGTTTGCGGAAATCCGTGGTGGATGCCTGCTCCCGCATGAGCCGATCGATCTCGGCTTCCCAGGCCGTGGCCGGAGATTTCTGGCCGGGGTTCCACTGATGGCTCGGCCCGGAGCTGAGCCAGACATGAATCTGGCTGTTCGGATCGATGTCCTGATTCAGTCCGAGCAGGCACGCTTCATATTCGTATGTTCGAGTGATGCGCTCGATCAGCGAGCGGAAATCGAGCGGCACAATATTCAATTTGACTCCGATTTTCAGCAAATCCTGCTGGATGAGCGCTGCCATACGCTCCCGCGCCAGATTTCCGGAGTTGGTGACCAGCGAAAACTCAACCTGATGGCCGCTCGAATCGAGCAGCTTCCCGTTGTCAAGACGAAATCCGGCGGCGCGCAGGCGAGCGAGTGCGGTCTGGGTCGAGTGGGCGGGCGACTTAAGAGCCTGGTTGAACCAGAGCTTGTTGGCTCTGGAGATAGGTCCGCTCGCTGGCTGTGCGCGTCCGTGGAACACGAGACGACAAAGATCGTCTCGGTTTATAGCCTCCGATATCGCCTGGCGGAACGGAGTAGATCGGAACCACGCCTTTTTGTATTCGGGCAGGGGCGCGGCCGCAACCTGGTTGAACCAGAGCTGCTCGGAGTCAAGCCCCGGCCCGGCATCTCGCGCGGCGCCATTGCCGTGCGCCGATAAGCGTTCGAACGTTTCCGGATCAATCGATTCGATGAGATCCAGATCACCGCGGCGAAAACGGAGGAGTTCCATGTCGCGATTCGCTTGGATGTCCAGGCGCACCGCATCGAGGTACGGCATCGGCTGTCCAAGAGAATCGCGCCTCCAATAGTGAGGATTGCGCTTCAGCCGGATACATACGCCCGGCTTATACTCAGCGACGTAAAAAGGACCGAGGCACGCAGCAGGTTTCTTGGCGGACCTGGCGGACACGATGGGCGCCTGATCCCAGAGGTCGAGCATATCGGGGACAACGGCCGGCGTCCGCACAACAACGACGTACTTCGAACGGACCGTCACAGTCATGGATCCGCCCGACGGCAGGAACATATCCGCGAGCGGGCTTTGAAGCTTCGGATCGGTAAAGCGCTGTACCGTGCTGGCCACGTCTTCCGCCGTAAACGGGGTCCCGTCGGAGAACAGGAGATTTTCACGAAGGCGGAACTCGATTGCGCGGCCGTTTTCGAGAAAGCGCCAGGATGCGGCGAGGGCGGGCTCTGGCTTCTGGGTGAGCCGGTTCACTCGGACCAGCACGCCGCCCGTCAGGTATTGAATCGTCTGCGACACATCGTCGGAAACGACGTGCGGATCGAACGTTTTCGGGTCGGAGCTGATCGCGAAGCGAAGTTCGCCGCCGCGCTGGACTGCGCCGACGGCGGCCGCGGCGCACAGGCAGACGCTGAGCGCGAACGCCGGCAGGAGTTTGACCATGGCTGCTGTCGCGCGGCTGATGCTTGCCGCCGCATTAGTGTTATCGGCGGATGCAGGGCGCGTCTTGAGTCTACTTAACGAGGTTGGCGGAGCGGTCGGCGAAATCGAGCAGCGCTGACGGAAAGATCCCCAGAACAAACGTGCCCACCGCGGCGCCCCACATAGCAAGGCTCAACGCGGGACTGACGGGAGGCGCCGTAGCGGACGCCTCGCCGGGCTCGTGCATGTACATGACGACAATGATCCGAAGGTAGTAATACGCGGCGACGGCGCTGTTCAGCAGACCGATTACCGTCAGCCAGATCAGGTTCGAATCCAGCGCCGCCTTGAAGATGTAGAACTTCCCAAAGAAGCCGCCGGTCAGCGGGACGCCGATCAGCGACAGCAGAAATATGGTCAGCATGGCGGCGACCGTCGGCTGTTTGTAGCCCAGCCCGGCAAGGTCCTCGACGCTGGTATAACGCTCGCCCTGGCGCACGAAATACGTGACCACGGCGAAGGCGCCTACCTGCATCAGCGCATATGCCGCAAGGTAAAACATAGCCGCCGCCGTGCCGATTTCGGAATCCGCCGCGATGGCGACCATGACATAGCCTGCATGAGCGATCGAGCTGTAGGCGAGCAGCCGCTTGATATTGGTTTGGGTCAGCGCGGCGAAATTTCCGATGACCATGGTCAGAATCGCCGATCCCCAGACGAACGGTTGCCAGCGGTTGGCGATGGGGTTGAACGCTGTAAGGAAAACGCGCATGAACACTGCGAACGCGGCCGCCTTCGGCCCGGCCGACATGAAGGCGGATACAGGGGCAGGCGCGCCCTGGTAAACATCGGGCGCCCAGATCTGAAATGGCGCCGCCGAAACTTTGAATGCAAAGCCGACAAACATCAGCGCCGCGGCGACGCCAATCAGGGAAATCGAAGGCGCGGTCTCGGGCGTCATCAGCGTGCGGCGGATTTCAGTCAGGTTCGTGAATCCGGTGACGCCGTAGATCCACGCGATCCCGTACAGAAGGAATGCGGTCGCAAAAGAGCCCAGCAGGAAATACTTCAGCGCCGATTCGTTATTGCGGCGGTCGTCGCGAAGATAACCGGCCAGGATGTAGCTGGCGATCGACGAAATTTCCAGGCCGATAAACACCATGATCAGCTCATTCGCGCTGGCCATAATGCACTGCCCCACGATCGAATACAGCAGCAACGCGTAGTACTGACCCGGGCCGGCGCGCTCGCCGCGCAGATATGATTCCGAGCAGAGCACGGTAAGGATGCCGACCGCGATCACCAGCACGCGAAAGAATGTCGCGAAGCCATCCACGACAATCATATTGTTGAAGGCCGTCCCCGGAAACTGATACGCGTAAACGCAGGCAACCACGGCAAGGCTGAGCCCCACCATCGCGAACCATGCCAGCGCCCGTTTGGAGCGTTCGGTCAGGACGCCGTCAAGCAGCATAACCAACGTCGCGGCGGCAGATAGCGTAATCTCTGGGAGAAAGCGGACGTACTCGTCCGGCAATGGAAAATTGAAGTTAGCGGACACGAGCCACCTCAGCCGACCTGGCCGTCCGTGTATCCACTCTGAAATCGACCCCGGCCTTGCTCAGATCAAGGATGCGGGCGTTCTGAGCGCTGATCGGGGGAATGAAAGACTGCGTATACGAGCCCATCCAGACCATCAGGACCAGCAGCGGCAGCATCGCCGCCCATTCGCGGCCTGACAGATCCCACATGTGGCGACTGACCTCCTCGCTCGCACGGCCGAAGAACAGGCGCTGGTAGAGCCACAACATGTACACAGCCGACAGTATGACGCCGATGGCGGCAAAAACCGCCCATGTGAAGTTCGCAATCGCAGCGCCCTGGAGCACAAGATACTCCCCGACGAAGTTATTCAGCATCGGCAGGCCGATGCTGGCGAGCGTTGTCATCAGAAAGACGCTGGAAAGCCACGGCGCTGGGGTCGCCACGCCGCCGTATCCGGCGATTTCCAGGGTGTGCCGCCGTTCATACATATAGCCCACGAGAATAAACAGCGCGCCTGTCGAAACGCCATGATTCAGCATTTGGTAAACGGCGCCATCCAGACCTTGCTGCGTGAATGAGAAGATGCCGAGAACGACAAATCCCAAGTGACTCACTGAAGAATAGGCAACGAGCTTCTTCATGTTCGGCTGCACCATCGCCACCAGCGCGCCGTAAATGATGCCGGTGATAGCAAGCGGGATAATCCAGTCAGAGCACGCGCGCGAGGCGGCTGGAAACATGGGCACGCAGAAACGAATCAAGCCGTAAGCGCCCATCTTCAGCATCACCGAGGCGAGCATCACAGAGCCCGCCGTGGGCGCCTCGACGTGGGCGTCGGGCAACCACGTGTGGAGCGGAAAGAGCGGCACCTTGATCGCAAAAGCTATAAAGAATGCCAGAAACAGCAGGATCTGCTCCGTCCAGGTCAACGCCAGCCGGCCGCTGGTTATCATGGCGACGACGCCGCTATAGTCGAAGGACCCCGTCCGGTTGTACAGATAAATGATTGCGCCGAGCATCAGCACCGATCCGGCAAAAGTGTAGAGAAAAAATTTGATGGCGGCGTAAATTCTGCGTTCGTGGCCCCAAACGCCAATGAGGAAGTACATCGGCACGAGCGAGATTTCCCAGAATACGTAGAACAGAAACATGTCGAGCGCAAGAAAAACGCCGACCAGCCCGAACTCGAGCAATATCAGCCACGCGTAGTATTCTTTCACGCGCTTCTCAATATATTTCCAGGAGACAAGAACGCAGATCGGCGTTAGCAGCGTAGTAAGAAGGACAAGCCATAAACTCAGCCCATCCAGCCCGACGTGGTAGCGAATTGGCGGATAGGCGATCCAGGACAGGTTCTGTTCAAACTGGAAACCCTGCGGCGACCGGAACCAATAGGGTCCGATCAGGCCCAGCGACGACACGAACGTGAGGAGCGAGACGGCCAGCGCCATGGTGCGGCTGGCGTCCGGACGGTCTTTGGGGACAAGGAGCAGGGCCAAAAAACCGAGGAGGGGCAGAAACAGGGTGATATCGAGGATGGTCATCGGCCGCCTCCGATTCCGACATACAGGATCACCAGCACCGAGCCCAAAAGCACCCAGGCTGCGTACGCGCGAATGTTTCCCGCCTGGAATAGCCGCAGCACAGCGCCGATGCCACGCGACCGCCGCCCAACTCCATTCACGACGCCATCGATCAGACCTGCGTCGACGCCGCGCCAGAGCACCGCCCGGGCGCCTTCAACAACCGGAGTGACAATGGCCGCATCGTAGATCTCGTCAACGAAGTATTTGTTATAAACCAAACGGTACAGGCTGCCGAGCGCGCCGGCGACCGCATCCGCCAGCGCCGGCCTCGCCACATAGAACAGGTAGGCGAGAGCGATTCCGGTCAGCCCGGCGGCCACCGACAGATACGCCAGCCAAGCGTCGCCAGCGCCCTCCTCCGCCGCCGGCAGCACCGGCGCCAGAAATTGCGGAACATTGACAAAGCCGGCGGCGAGCGATCCGACCGCCAGCACGCCCAGCGGGATCCACATCACCGCCGGCGATTCGTGCGGGTGCTTATCGTGCGGCCCCCGATAGTCGCCGAAAAATGCCAGAAAGAAGGCGCGAAAAACATAGAATGCCGTCATTGCCGCCGTGATGGCCCCCAGCCAGAACATCCATGGCGCATGATGGTAAGCCGCCGCCAGGATTTCGTCCTTGCTGAAGTATCCGGAAGTGAATGGAAAGCCGGAGATCGCGAGACTGGCGCATAACAGGGTGACCATGGTGATGGGAGCGTATTGTCGCAGGCCGCCCATCTTGCGCAGGTCCTGTTCGCCGCCGAGCGCATGAATGACGCTGCCGGCGCCGAGAAACAGCAGCGCCTTAAAGAACGCATGCGTCATCAGGTGAAAAATTCCCGCACCGAAGCTTCCGGCGCCCTCCGCCAGAAACATATAGCCGAGCTGCGATACGGTCGAGTATGCGTAAACTTTCTTGATGTCCGTCTGCGCAAGCCCAATGGTCGCGGCAAAAAACGCGGTCGCCAGGCCGATGATCGCGACCACGTCCAGCGCTAGCGGCGCGAGGCGATACAGCGCGGCGGAACGCGCCACCATGTACACGCCAGCGGTCACCATCGTCGCGGCGTGAATGAGCGCCGACACGGGCGTCGGTCCGGCCATAGCGTCTGGCAGCCACACATACAACGGAATCTGCGCTGATTTGCCACACGCGCCGAGAAACAGCAGCAGGCAGATGAGCGTCATCGTTCCCCCGCCTGATTCGGGCGTGAGCGCCGCAGCTTTCGAAAACACCCCGCCGAAATCGAGCGTTCCAAAGTTGATGAAGATTAAAAATGTCGCCAGCGAAAATCCAAAGTCGCCGATGCGGTTCACGATGAAGGCCTTCTTGCCGGCGTCGGCGGCGAATTTCTCAAGGAAATAGAAACCGATCAGCAGATAGCTGCACAGGCCCACGCCCTCCCATCCCACAAACATCAGCAGATAGTTCGCCGCCATCACCAGCACCAGCATGAAGAACATGAACAGATTGAAATAGGAGAAAAAGCGGTAATAACCGCCTTCATGGGCCATATAGCCGACGGCGTAAATATGAATCAGAGATCCGATGCCGGTCACAACCAGGAGCATGACAGCTGTGAGCCGGTCTATCATCAGATCGGCGCCGATGTTCAGGTTTCCGCTCTGAATCCAGGTGAAGTAGCGCTCAACATAGGCGTGCTCCATAGCGCCGAGCCCCAGCAAGGTCTTTACGGCCCAGGCGAATGACAGAAGCACGCTGCCAATCGCCACGACGTTAACGGCGGACTTCGACATGCGCCGGCCCAAAAGGCCGTTAATCGTCGCGCCCGCAAGCGGAAATATTGGGATGAGCCAAAGGTTCATGTTCAGTACTTCATCGACTCGACTTCATCGATTTCCAGCGTCTGCCGGTTTTTGAACACCGTCAAGATGATGGCAAGGCCAACCGCTGCTTCGGCCGCCGCAACCACCATCACGAATAACGAAAAAATATGACCATCCGCCTGACGCAGCTGATAGGAGAACGCGACGAAGCTCAGATTTACAGCGTTCAACATCAGCTCGATCGACATAAAGACCGTGATGATGTTCCGCCGCCATATGAATCCGGCCACGCCAAGAGCAAACAGAATGGCGCTCAAGAGCAAATACCACGACAGCGGAACGCTATTTGCCTGCACAGACATCCTCCCCCCGGCCGACTAACAACCGACAACTGAGTGCTGTCATCGGATCTCCTTATGCGCCAGCACAATGGCGCCGAGAATCGCAATCAGAATCAGAACCGATACGACTTCAAACGGCAAAAGATAATCGGTAAATACCTTGATGCCGATTCCCTCAGGGCTGCCGCCGGTGAAGCGTCCGAACTGCACGCCTTCGCTGCGCGGCAGCCTGGCCTGAATAGCGTAGGCGATCAGCAACACGAAGATCGCCAGCAGCGGCGGACCGAACAAGCGCGCGTAGGAGCGCTTTCGGCCAGCCGGCTCCGCTCCGGCGTTCAACAGCATAATCACGAAAATGAAAAGCACCATGACAGCGCCGGCGTAGACGATGATCTGCGCCGCGGCAATAAAGGCGCCGCCGAGCAACAGATACAATACCGCCAGCGAGCCCATCACTCCCACTAACGACAGCGCCGCCGAGATGGGATGCTTCTGCAATACCAGATTGATTCCACACGCCACTGCGATCACGGAGCAGATGAGGAAAATAATCAGATCCATTCTTTATTTCGAGGCGATCGCCACCAGCAGGCTGGTGATCAGCAGATTGACCATGGCCACCGGAAACATGAACACCCAGGCGAAATGCATGAGCTGGTCGTACCGGAACCGCGGCAGCGTTCCGCGAATCCAGATATACAGGAAAAGAATGGCGCCCACCTTGGCTGCGAACCAGAAAAGCGGCAGCAGGATAGCGTTCAAGGCCGGCGCGAAGAAAAGTCCCGCAAGTATGAAAGAGACAACCGCGGCTGCCGGAAGCGTGTACTTATCGAGGCGCCGGGCCGGTTTCAAGCCGGCGTATAGCGCCGCCAGTCCAGTGACTGTAAATGCCGCCGCGGGGAAGTAATTTGAGCCGTATTCGGGACTCCACAACGGCTGCCATCCGCCCAGAAACAGCAGCGTGGCCAGGCACGCAACCGTGACCATATTCGCGTACTCCGCCATAAAGAAGGCGGCGAATTTCATGCTGCCATATTCAGTGTGGAATCCAGCGACCAGTTCGTTTTCCGCCTCCGGCAAGTCGAACGGGACCCGATTGGTCTCTGCGAATGCGGCGATCAAAAAAATGATAAACGCAAAGATCTGTGGCCACGGGCCCTGGAAAATGGACCACCTCGGTATAATCCCGAAATACCAGCCCGCCTGATTCTGCACGATGGCGCGAAGGCTTAGCGTGTTTACGAGCAGCAGCGGCGAAGCAATGGCGAGCGCCATCGGCAGCTCGTAACTGATCATTTGGGCTGAACTACGCAAACCGCCCAGCAGCGAATATTTGTTGTTTGACGACCAACCTGCCAGCGCGACTCCATACACCCCCATGGATGAGACCGCCAGAATGAAGAGCACGCCAATATTCAAGTCCGTAAGCTGCATCCAGGTTCGCACGCCGCCTACGTCCACCTCCGTTCCGAACGGAATCACGGAGATCGGAAGGAGGGCGAACGCCACCGCGATGAAAGGCGCCAGCAAGTAAAAAAACTTATTCACATGGGACGGAATCATGTCCTCTTTCGTGATCAGCTTGATGACGTCGGCCAAAGGCTGTAAAAGCCCGTGCGGGCCGACACGCCGCGGCCCGACGCGCAGTTGAATATGAGCAAGCAGCTTGCGTTCCGCCCATTGCAGGTAGGCAAGCGTCGTCAACAGAACGAAGGCGACGACCGCGGCTTTGATGATGGAAAGGAGGAAGAAGTTCATAGTTGAAGTTGCCGGCGGCTGGCGCCAGCCTGCGGCTTAAGGCACCTCCCTTCGGCTGCCTGTAGCAGTCCTGGAGTGAACCGGCCGGCAAGGGCCGCGGACTTGAGCGCCATAGTCATTGCGATTTGCACAAGCGAAATTTCTCCGTCATCAACTGCGTTTCGATCTAGCCCACTGTTCCTTGAGCCATCCCACAGCGCCAGACAGGCCCTGCGGCTCCCTCCACCGGCTCTGGCTCCCAGCGATATTCGACGCGATGCCAGTCACCAGTTGCCCAGTTCCCGGCTCGATCTCGCCTCCCGCCGCGCCGTCAGAGATGCCTTTGAAACTTCAGAAAAAGAGCCATCGCCTCCGGCCAGGCGGTCGGACCAATGTACCTACACGCTTGCAAACCCCTCGCAACAAGCAGCCATTGGCAGCGAGCGAATAGGAAAGCTACCGCCCCCCATACAGGCTCCCGGGGGCCTCCAGAAGCTCCCCAAGCGCCTTTGAATATCTTCCCAGCGTGCCCGACGTGAACAGCGTATCTCGCGAAGACCGGATCAACTCCGGTCGCGCAGGAACCGGCGCACGGCCGTTCAGCGGCGATGTGGCCGCCGCTCCGCCGGCTGCGAGCGCCGGAACCGGGATGTTGTAGCCGCGGACGGCGCTTCGGATCTCGTCGAATACCTTGTCGGGCTTCCAGATCCCCAGATTCAGCCCCATTTCCCTGCCGATCAGACCCATAATCTCAAGGTCCGGCTTTACGCCCATCACCTTTGCGCCGGCCTTCAGTCGCTGCACCTGACCGCAGACGTTCGTGACCGTCCCGTTCTTCTCATACGCCGACGACGCAGGCAGCACAATGTCTGCGCGCTTCGCGGTCTCCGTCATGAACAAGTCCTGAACCACGACGAAGGCGCCGGGCGAAGCCAGCGCGTGATCCTTGAGCGGGTTCGCCCCGACCACCCACAAAACATCCAGATCCGGCGACGCGAGAATCTCATCGTAGTTGAGTCCTGGCGCAGGCGCCGGCTGATAGCCAGGCAGCAAATCCGGCGTGAGCCCCATGTCGAATGCGCCGCGCGAGTTTGAATAGTCCACCAGCGCGACGTACTTCACCGGAATGCCGAGTGAATCGCCAAAGGCTACGAGCCGCCGCACGGCGTCGCCTTTTACCGCATCGCCGTACAGGATCACCAGGCCCGACTCGCCCTGGAGCGCATCCCGCAGTTGCTCGACCGCCTCCAGCTCGGCGCCTTCCGGCGCCCGGATGCTTCTCACGGCGTAACGGTCTTCGCGTACGGGGCCTGGCGTAATCACGTAAATGTGCGCGTCATGATGCCGCCGGTTGGCGCGAATCTGAAACGCAAGGAAGGGGTGCTGCTGAGAAAGGTCGTTGGCGAGAATCAGGATGGCCTTGGAATCGTAGAGATCGAGCGTCGTCGCCAGCGCGTCTTCCCTGCCCGAAAGTGCGTCCACCAGCGTTGCAATGTCGCCGGTCCGATGATGGTCGATGTTCGAGGTGCCAAGTCCCTGGCGCGCGAACTTCTGCAAATAGTAATTCTCTTCGTTGGTCGTATGGTTTGAGCCAATCACGCCGAAGCGTCCGGATCGCGACTTGACTTCATTGAACTTGCGCGCCACCATTTCGAGCGCCTCGCCCCAAGAGATCGGCTCGAAGTTGTCTCCCGTGCGCCTCATTGGCGCTTGCAGGCGCTCCTCGCTGTGCACGAAATCGAAGGCGTACCGGCCCTTCATGCACAGGAACTCGCCGTTGATCCCGGACCGGTCGCGATTGTTCCCACGGACGATTTGGCCGTTGCGAACCCCGAGCGTGGTCTTGCACCCGTCGGCGCAGTGCGTGCAGATGGTGCCGATGTGCGTCATTTCCCACGGTCGCGTCTTATACCGGTAAGCTCCGCTTGTCAACGCTCCGACCGGGCAGATATCAATGCACATGCCGCACTCGTCGCAAACCAGGTGATCGCCTGCGTTCGGAGCGATCTCGGACACGACGCCGCGGTTAACGATCCCCAGGGCGCCAACGCCCATACCCTCATCACAAATGCGAACGCAGCGATAGCACAGGATGCATCGTGGACCGTCGTAGTAGACGACGGGCGACCACTGCTTCTCGTCGACATGGACCTTGATCTCAGTGAAGCGGCTCTCGCCCGCGCCGTACCGGAATGTCATGTCCTGCAGCTCGCATTCGCCGCCTTTGTCGCATACCGGGCAATCAAGCGGATGATTGGTCAGCAGGAACTCGAGCATGGCCTTGCGGGCTGTCGCCACGGTCGGCGATTCCGTATGTACGACCATGCCTTCGGCTACCGGCGTGGTGCAAGCGACGGCAAGTTTCGGCGCCTTCTCGATCTCAACCAGACACATCCGGCAGGCGGCCTGGAGCGCAAGACCTTCGTAGTAGCAAAAAGACGGAATTTCAATGCCCGCCCGCTTCGCCGCTTCAATCAGCAGCGTTCCCGCCGGCGCTTTCACGGCTTTGCCGTCTATGGTGAACGTTACCAGATCTGCCATCTTCCTACCGACAATCGTCAACCGCCAACTTGACGCTCACGCCAGCGCCAGCTCATGCACTTGGCCGAAGGGGCAAGAGCCGGCAAGGTGCGCTTCAAACTCGTCTCGAAACTTCTCGACAAAGGAAATCATGGGCATCGCTGCGGCGTCGCCGAGCGCGCAGAACGTGCGTCCCAACATGTTTTTGGCAATGTCGCCCATCAGATCGATATCGCCGCGTTCGCCGAGCCCCTCATGAAAACGCGTCAAAATCTTTCGGAGCCACGTCGTGCCTTCACGGCACGGAATGCACCACCCGCAGCTTTCGTGCGCATAGAAGCGCATGATCCGCAGCATCGCCTTTACCATGCACGTGTCCTCGTCCATAACAATGACGCCCCCCGAGCCGAGCATGCTCTTCGCTTTTGCCACCGTATCGAAATCCATCGCAAGGTCGCATTCTTCGGCCTTGAGCACCGGGCAGGAGGATCCGCCTGGAATCACGGCTTTCAGCTTCTTGCCATTGCGGACGCCGCCGCCCACCTCGTCGATCATTCGCAGCAGATTGAAGCCCATGGGCAGTTCGTAGACGCCCGGCTTATTGATATGGCCGGAGAGACAAAACAGCCGCGTTCCGCCGTTTTTCGGGGTCCCTAAAGCGGCAAATGCAGCGCCGCCGTCGCGGATGATCGCCGGAACGGCGCAAAACGTCTCGACGTTGTTCAGAATGGTGGGCGACTGCCAGGCCCCCACCACGGCGGGAAACGGCGGTTTCAGCCGCGGAATCCCCCGCTTGCCTTCAATGGAATCCAGCAGCGCGGTTTCCTCGCCGCATTCATACGCTCCCGCGCCGCTGTGCGTGTAAATATCGAAATCTTTGCCGGTGCCCTGAATGTTCTTGCCGAGCCAGCCGCGGGAGTATGCTTCGGCAATCGCGCGCTCCATGTGATCGATCAGGTATCGATACTCGCCGCGGATGTAGATGTATCCCTTCTTCGAATCCACAGCCAGGCCCGCGATCATCATGCCCTCCAGCAACTGGTGGGGATCATACTCCATCAGCACCCGGTCTTTGCAGGTCCCGGGCTCGCTTTCGTCGGCGTTGCAGATGATGTATTTGGGCTTGGGAGACTGGCGCGGAACAAAGCTCCACTTCATTCCCGTAGGAAAACCCGCGCCCCCGCGGCCGCGAAGGTTCGAGGTCTTCACCTCCTGAATGATCTCCTCCGGCGTCATCTCGACAGCCTTGAGGAAGGCTTTGTACCCGTCATTTGCGAGATACGTATCGATCGAGGCGGAGTTCGGCAGACCGAACCGGCGCGTCAAGACCTTCACCTCCAGCGGACTCGGTTCGTTGTAAAGCGGCATGGTTTACTCGGTCTTTCTCAGCGACTCGATCAGCTGATCGAGCCGTTCCGGCGTCACGAAATGGTGGAAGTCGTAGTTGATCTCGATCGCCGGCGCCCACGAACAGGCCCCGATGCATTCCACTTCTTCGAGCGAAAATCGCCCGTCCGGCGTCGTCTCCTTATTGCCAATGCCAAGCTTTTGCGAAGCGCGCCGGTATAACTCCTCGCCCCCCACCAGCAGGCACGAAATGTTGGTACATACCTGGATGTGGTATTTCCCGAGCGGCTTCTTATGCAGCATCGAGTAGTAGCCCACGACTTCGTTCACTTGCAGCGGAGTGACGCCGCACCGCTTCGCCACTTCCTCAATGAGTTCAGGCGTAACCGCTCCCACCTCGTCCTGCGCATACAGCAGCATTGGCACAACGGCCGAGCGCTGCCGCCCGGGCGGATACTGCTCGAGCATCTTCGCGAATCGGGCTTCGAGCTCAGGTGAAAATGTCATCTTGATCTGGCAGGTACAGTGACAGGGCGCGACAACTCGTCGACGCCAAAGAACTTAGCAACCGTCCAAAATTCGAATATAACAGACCGTCCATCAGTCCGTCAGATTCAAACTGACGGCGGCGGGATCCAATTTCACGCTGCGGCACATGGCGCGGACCGCTTCGCTGATGTCGCGGTTGGCGGTTTCCGCGTCGGCGCCTTCGACCATGTGATCGCGATAGCGGTCGAGCGCTGCGATCACCGGCGCGTTGTCTCGAAACGACCGCCGCACCTGTTGCAGCGCTTCGTCAAACTCGGCGTGTTCGCCCACAAAATCAGGGGACGCCTGGTACCGAGCTGCGACGAACGCATGCAGCGCTCGCAGACGGTTGCGCCGTTTACGGCCCACCGTGATCGAAATTCGCACGATCAGCAGCAAGATAAACAGCACGATAAAAATCGGCATCAATGGGTTGCGCATAGACCGCGCTGCGGCGGCTCTCTGGCCGCCTACTTCTCGATCAGAAAGTTTCCCGCAAACAAAGCGTCAATACCGGACGAATAAAAGCTTCGCACCGCATCACGCGGCGTGCACACCAGCGGGTCGCCGAATAAATTGAAGCTGGTGTTGTAGAGCACCGGCAAACCGCTGGCTTCCCCGGCTGCAAGAAGCAGGCGATGGTACAAAGGATTGTCTTGCCGGTCTACCATGTGTACGCGCACGAGGTCCCGGTCCAGCGCAGCGGCCGCGAAAGTCTCCCTGTATCCGGGCTTGACTCGGCCGACCGTGGCCAGCGACCGCGCGTTGGGGCCGACCTCGAAATACTCGCCGCAGCGCTCGGCTGGGACCGACGCCGCGAACTTGCGGAACGGTTCGCGGCGCTTGATGTAGACATTGAGATTCTCCGTTGAATACGGATCCAGCGGCGAGGCCAGGATACTCCGGTTGCCGAGCGCGCGGGGCCCGAATTCCATTCGCCCTTGCATCCACGCTACGATCCGGTTCTCCTGAATGAGCGCGATGGCTCGGGCGATCATCTCGTCTGCGGTCAGGTACCGAAACCGCAGCTTGCAGTTTTCAAGAACCTTCTTGATCTCCTCGGCCGTGTAGCTCGGCCCGAGCAACAACTCACCGCAGTATGCCCGATCACTATTGCGGTACACATTATGCCACGCATACAGCGCGGCGCCCAGAGCCGTCCCGGCGTTTCCCGCGACCGGCTGCGCAAACACGTTCCGCCATCGTCCTGAGCGCTCCAGCGCCGCAACGAGCAGCGCGTTATAAAACAGGCCGCCTGCCACGCAGAGATTTTCGCCGCCGCCAGCGAGCCGGATCACCGCCCGTTCCACGCTGGCCTGCAAGGAGCGCGCAATCGCGGCGCTCTGCTGTTCCGAGATGCGCCCGTCCTCGGTCAGTCCGAGCCGCTCGTAGAATCGCGCGCTGAAGCCGCCGCGCACGCGCTTGTTCGATTCGAAAAACGCAGAATTCAGCCGGGACCCATCCGAACCGAGAATCTCGTCAAAAACATCGGGATAGCGGTCCTCGCCGGATGTCGACAGCCACTGCACTTTATGCTCCTCCGCGCCAGCGCGGAAGCCGAGAAACTCTGTGACGCGGCTGTACAGTTCCCCGATCGAATCCGGATAATACATCTCGGTCTCAAGCTGCAAGCGCAGGCCCGAGGCATGGTACCGCGCCCCGCAGCGAAAATCTCCCGCCCGGTCCAGAGTGAGCACCGTCGCCTCATTGAATCCGGAGGCGTAATAGGCCGACGCTGCGTGCGCAGTCTGATGTTCGATCACCGCTAACCGCGCATTTGGAAACATGGACCGCAGTTGACTGTGCAGGTCGGGGCCGGTGGCGACGGGCCGGGCGATCGCCACGCATTGCACTGCGCCGCAATCGTTCACGCCCGCCACTTTCAAGCACTCCACAATCGATTTCACCGGGATTTCGCCGGGAATCCAGTTCCGGTTGACCTTGTTTTCCTCGATCGCCGCCGCGATACGGCCGTCCTTGAGAACAGCGCAGGCCGCGTCCTTCAGAATGCCGCCAAGCCCGATGATTGTCATTGCAATTTCTTCTCGATTTTGGCCCAGGCGTCGCGGAGCGGAACGGTGCGGTTGAACACCAGCCGGCCCGGCGCGCTGTCCGGATCAACGCAGAAGTAACCGAGGCGCTCGAACTGAAAGCGGTCGCCCGTCCTCGCCGCGCCAAGACTCGGCTCCAGTTTGCATCCGGTCAGAATCTCCAGCGAATTCGGGTTGAGATTCGCGGTGAAATCCTGCCCTTCGGCGACATCATCGGGGTCCGCTTTCGTAAACAGATTGTTGTACAGCCGGACCTCGGCGTCGATCGCGTGATCCGCCGACACCCAGTGAATCGTGGATTTTACCTTGCGCCCGTCCGGCGCATTTCCGCCGCGCGTTGCAGGGTCATACGTACAATGAATCTCCCTGATCTCCCCGGTTTTCTCATCCTTGACCACGTGCGTGCACGTGATGAAGTAGGCGTAACGCAGCCGCACCTCCCGTCCGGGTGAAAGCCGGAAATACTGCTTAGGCGGCGCCTCGCGGAAATCGTCCTGCTCAATATACAAAACGCGCGAGAACGGCACCGTGCGAGTGCCGGCGCCTGGATCCTCCGGGTTGTTTACCGCCTCCATCTCCTCGACCTGTCCTTCAGGGTAGTTGTCGATGATGACGCGCAGCGGCTTCAGCACGGCCATTGCGCGCGGCGCACGCCGGTTCAGATCCTCGCGAACGAAGTACTCGAGCAGCGAAAGCTCCGTCGTACCGTTCGTCTTCGATACGCCGATGCGGCGGCAGAAATTCCGGATCGCTTCGGGCGTGTAACCGCGCCGCCGTAAACCTGCGATGGTCGGCATACGCGGATCATCCCAGCCGCGTACATGCCCCTCGCGCACCAGCGTCAGCAGCTTGCGCTTGCTCAACACCGTGTAGGTCAGGTTCAGACGATCAAACTCGATCTGTCGCGGATGATAGATTCCGAGTTCGTCCAAAAACCAGTTATACAAAGGGCGGTGGTCTTCAAATTCCAGCGTGCAGATTGAGTGCGTGATGCCCTCGATCGAATCCGACTGCCCGTGCGCGAAATCGTACATCGGATAGATGCACCACTTTTTGCCCGTCCTGTGATGCGCCGCATGAAGGATCCGGTACATGACCGGGTCGCGCATGTTCAGATTCGGCGAGGCCATATCGATCTTGGCGCGAAGAGTCCGTGCGCCGTCCGGAAATTCGCCGGCGCGCATGCGTTCGAACAGATCCAGGTTTTCTTCAACGCTGCGGTTTCGATACGGGCTTTCCTTCCCTGGCTCGGTCAATGTACCGCGCTGCTCGCGCACCTGCTCCGCCGTAAGGTCGCACACATAGGCCTTTCCGGATTTGATGAGCTGGACCGCCCATTCGTACAGCTGGTCAAAATAATCGGATGCGTAAAAAAGCCGGTCTTCCCAATCGCCGCCCAGCCAGCGCACGTCCTCCATAATGGATTCGACGTATTCGCTCTCCTCCTTGGTCGGATTCGTATCGTCGAATCGGAGATTGCACTTGCCGCCGAATTCGGCCGCCAGACCGAAATTCAAGTGGATGGACTTGGCGTGGCCGATGTGCAAATACCCGTTCGGCTCCGGCGGAAAGCGCGTGTGAACACGCCCGCCGTACTTGTTCGTCTTCAGATCCTCAATAATGATGTCGCGAATGAAATTGGACGGGCTCGCAGATTCCTTCGGAGCAGCTGCGGCTGTATCAGGCTCGTCCTTTGTCGTACTCATGATCTCTTTCCTCTGCTAATGGGCGCCACTTATTGCAGCATTTGAATCGCCCGATCGATGCGCTCCAGACACGTTTCGCGTCCGAGCACCTCCAGCGTTTCAAACAGCGGCGGCGCGCTCTTGCGACCGCACACCGCGACGCGAATTGGCTGGAACATTTGTCCCGCCTTCACATTCAACTCGTCCGCGCCTGCGCGAAGGCGCGTTTCGAGCTCGGCGTGGTTAAATTCGACGCCCGCCAGAATTTCTCTCGCGCGCCTCAGCACGGCAAGCGCCATGGCGCGATCGCCCTTTTGCGGTATCAGATCTGCGGAGTCATATGGCGGCAACTGTTTTACAAAGAAAAAATCAGCGACCGTCGTCACATCCCTCAGCAGCTTGATTCGCTCCTGGATCAATGGCGTCACGCGGCGCATCTTGCACGGCTCGACCTCAAATCCTGCGCATCGCGCAAATGGCAGCAGGGCCTCTGCCAGCTCATCGTGCGGCATTCTGCGGATCGTCTCCGCATTCAGCCATACCGCCTTCGGATCGAAGGGATCGTCCTCGCTGAAATTGACAACCGCGTTGCTGCGGTTGATGCCTTCAAATGAAAACGCCTCTACAAGCTCGTCGCGGCTCATCACTTCCCGGTCGTTTTTGGGCGACCAGCCGAGCAGTGATAGGAAGTTGATAAAAGCATGCGGCACGAATCCGGCGTCGCGGTATGTGGTCACGCTGACCACCGGCCCGTGCTTGCGCTTGGATAGCTTGGCGCCATCGGGAGCGATGAGCAATGGAAGATGCGCAAACTGGGGCGGCTCGACGTCCAACGCCTTAAAGATCAGAATATGCTTGAAAGTGTTTGTCAGGTGATCCTGCCCGCGGATAATTTGGCTGATCCGAAGCTCGATGTCATCGGCGCACGAGGCCATGTGATATGTCGGCAGGCCGCTGCTGCGCAGCAGCGCGAAGTCCTCGACGTCCGCCGTGGATTTTGACTGAGCGCCATACACGGCGTCATTGAACGTTATATTCACCGCGACGTCCCGCGGCACACGGAACCGCAGAACGAACGGCTCGCCCGCCGCGGCTCGACGATCGCTCTCGGCTCGCGAAAGATCGCGCATGCCCGAGTTAAAGAGCCACGCGCCTTCGCCGCTCGTAAACTTCTCTTCAGGAGACGCCGCCGCGGGCGTGAAATCGCGGTATGCCAGTCCTTTGTCCAGAATAGCCTGCGCCGTCCGGCGGTGCAGTTCAACTCTCTCGGACTGGCGATACAGTTCGTCCCAGCCAAGCGCAAGCCAGTTCAGCCCGTCGAAGATCGAATCGAGCGACTGCTGCGTGTTGCGCTCAAGGTCCGTGTCGTCGATCCGAAGAATCATCGCGCCACGGTTGTGACGAGCGTAGAGCCAGTTGAAAATGAATGTCCTTGCGCTACCGATGTGGAGGTATCCGGTAGGCGAGGGCGCAAACCGCACTCGCACCATGAAATTTCAGGATAACAGGCAGGTGTGAGACAGTCGTGGCCAGCAGGGGCCGGTCTGACTGCTATTCAACCGGCATGCGCACTCCCATCAGCGTCAGCGCCGCCCGCAACTCCTCTTTGCGGGCCTGATCCAGCGGCATCATCGGACCGCGCGTACGCGGGCTGGCGATAATGCCCATCCAATACAGCGCCTGCTTGTAACACTGGATGAACTCAGTGTGAGCGGGAACGGCAATCACGTTCATCGGGCTGATCCTCTGGTAATACATGCAGCGCGCCTGGTCGCGCTCGCCCGCTCGGTACAGCTCGTACACGCGAACGAAGGCATCCGGAACGACGTTCGCGCCCGCGACGGTAAGGCCGCGCGCGCCGTTGGCCAGCGCCAGCAGGACCGTCTGATCACTGCCGCCGAAGGCGCTGACGCGGCCATGGAATTCATCGTGCAGCCATTTGATCTTCGGCGGCGTCGGAACGGTAATTTTGGCCAGCCTCACATTCGGCGCTGTTTCCACAATGCGCCGCCACATCTCCATATCCAGCGCGTTGCCGCCGCCGCCATCGTACGGCATCACCGGGATCGACACAGACGCGGCGACGCGCACAAAGAAATCGACAATACCCGGCAGCGTATTCGCGAAATAGAAAGGAATCGGCACCAGCAGATAATCGGCGCCCGCAGCCTCAGCGTGACGAGCGAGATCGATGGTGGTTTCCGTACCCGCCAGTCCCGGACAGACGCCTACCGGGACGCGGCCTCCTATGTACCGCATCGCCTTCTCGGCAAATTCCCGGCGCTCAGCCTCGCTCAACGAAAAAAATTCCCCCGTGCTGCCCAGAAGAATGATCCCATGGACGCCGCCCGCAATAACATGGTCGATGAGTCGAAACGTACTCTCGTAATCGAGGCGTCCATCGCTCGACATCGGTGTGGACAACAGCGCTTGCACGCCTTCAATGACTCTCATGCGCGCCCTGCCGCAAACTTGCGTTTATGCCACTCCGCGTCCCAGAGGTTGAAGTGCCCCTCGTGCGGGGGATGGCGGCGGATGACGTCTTCATCCAATTCAATTCCGAGTCCCGGCGCCCGTGGCAGATCGAAAGCGCCGTCGCGCACTTGGGGGGCGCCGCGCACGGCTTCGCGCAACCAGGGCTCCGCGAAATCATCGAATGTCTCCTGAATTTTGAAATTAGGAATGCAAGCGGCTAGGTGAATCGAGGCCGCAGTGCAGCCTGGTCCAGCGGAGTTATGCGGCGCGATGCTCATATAACAGGACTCTGCCATCGCCGCGATCTTTTTTGTCTCCAGGAAGCCGCCTGCATGGATCACATCCGGTTGCAAAATATCAGCTGCCCTGCGTTCTACCAGATCGCGAAATCCGTAGCGCGTATATGCGCGCTCGCCTGTCGCCACAGGAATCCCGATCCGCTGTTTGACCATCAGCAAAGCCTCGATGTTCTCGGGCGGCGTCGGCTCCTCGTACCAGGCCGGATCGAACCGCTCTAGCTCCCGCGCCACGGAGATCGACGTCGCCGGACTGAATCGCCCATGCGCCTCGATGAAAATCTGGACGTCCGGACCGACGGCGTCGCGCACGGCCTCCACCAACGATAGCGCGAGGTTTCTTTCCGCTCGCGAAAGCTCCAGTCCGCCGGCGCCAAACGGATCGAGCTTCAGCGCGCGGTAGCCCAGACGCACAACCTCCCGCGCGCGATCCGCGAACTGTTGCGGATCTCTGTCGACGGTATACCAGCCGTTCGCGTAAGCCGGTATCCGCTCGCGGCATTTGCCGCCGAGCAGCCGCCACACAGGCTGGCCCAAGACTTTGCCCACGATATCCCAGCAGGCAATCTCGACCGCGCTGATCACGGTCGTCTGCACGGTGGCGGCGTACGAATAATCTAGCCGGAACATGCGTGAGAACAGATCTTCGGTGTCAAACGGATCCGTCCCTATCACGTACCGCTGCCGAACATCTTCCAAATAGCCCAACACGGCAGCTGTCTTGTTATGCGACGTCGCTTCTGCGCAACCGCTAACGCCTTCGTCCGTCTCCAGCCGGACGAAAATCAAGTTGCGCCATGCGGCGCCCATGACGAAAGTTTTCAGGTCGACGATTTTCATAACAGTTTCCGGTCGGGCTGAATTTTGAGCCACAGCAGCGCGCCCGCGACATTGGCGGCGATCCCCGCGATAAACGGCGCATTCCATGATCCGATCCACTGGAGAGACGCGCCGAATCCGAGCGCGGAGATCGCGTTGCCGATGCTGCCTGCCGTCATCATCAGCGCCGATATCGTGCCCGCGCGTTTCAGCCCGACATCCAGGCACAGGGCGAAGCAAACGCCGTGCGCCAGCGCCGCGCCCCCATCGGCGAGCGCCAGCAGAAAAACCGCCGCATACGGGTTGGCGATCAACAACCCGGGGACCACTGCCGCTGCGGCCAGCCCGAAGCCGAACATTCCAACAGCCCGCCTGCCGAAAACAACGCCGCGCGCAGTCGCCAAACGATCGCTGAACCAGCCGCCGAGCGGTTTGGCCGCCAATCCCAGGAGACTCGGCAAGGCCGCAAGAGCGCCTGCCAGGCGGGGAGTGAGATGACGCTGCTCGATCAGGTAGCTCGGAAACCAAGTGATGTAAATGTAGCCCGTATAGCCGTAGGTGAAATACATCAGCAGGATTGCCCAGAGATTCGGGGTCGACAACACTGCGCCCCATCTCACGGCGCCATCAACTGCCGACAGCTCCCGGGAGGCAATGAGGCGCAGTTCCGCGGCGTTCACGCCGGCATGTTCAGCCGGATCGTCGCGAAACCATAGCCACCACCGCGCAGCCCAAACCAGCCCCAGTCCGCCAAGTGCAAAGAACGTAGTCCGCCAGCCGAAGCGCACCAGGAGCATCGTGGCAAGCGGCGGGGCCAGCGCTCCGCCGCCGCTCATCCCTGCAAAGAAAATTCCCTGCGCCGATGCTCGCGCCGAAAATGGGATCCATTGCGCGAACACGCGCGAGACGTTCGGCGATGCGCCCGCCTCTGCCGCGCCAAACAGAAAACGGATTGCGAGCAATGAACCGAGGCTCCAGGCGGCGCCCGTTAAAGCGGTGAACGCGGACCACAGCGCCACGATTGCCGACAAGACGCGCCGCGAGCCGAAGCGGTCCCCCAGCCAGCCGCTCGGAATATGAAAAAGCGCATACCCGCCCACAAAGGCGCTGAACACCCATCCCATAGCGAGCGGGCCGATATTCAGATCGCGCCGTATGGCGGGCGCCAGCACGCTCAGGGCAGCGCGGTCCAGATACAGCACTACGGCAAGCGCGAACGACATTCCCACTACCCGGCGACGTACGCTTGTGGGCCGGCCGAGGGCGGCCGCCGTCACATCCACGAAATCCTCACAGTCGCGGGCTCTTCAAACAGGCGGATCCGAAACACGCCGTCGCTCTGTTCGGCAATGCCCAGGAATTTGGCCGTACGGTCTGGAATCCACCGCGCGCCGTCCCATCGCCCGGCCTCAATTTTTGCTCGCTTCAACTGCGGCCATCGGGATATCGGCGTCTGGATCGTGACGGCGCTTCGCCATCCGATGACAAGAAATTCGTTATCACTGCTGTGGATCACCATGGCCTGCCCGTCCGCGCCATTGATCGCGGCTACGCGCACTCCACGCACGTCGCGGACTTCTTCGCGCCCGTGCGATAGAAAAACCTTCAGGCGGTCTTCCCCGCTGGCCAGCGCAATCGGCAGCAGAGCGCTGCGCAGCGCGACATACGCACGCCGGAGCCCATCCGCTCCGTTGGCAAGTTCGCCGTTGGCCAGTACATAGGGCTCGCCCCATTCTGGAAACGAAACATTGAGCGCCCAGGGGCAAAACAGCGGAGCGCCGTATTCGCCCACCGCGAGAAAGGCGAGGCGCGCCGCCCACGGGCTTCGATCCGAATTTGTTTCGCTGATCGCCGTGATGTTGCGGCTGACGCGATACTCCTCAATTTTCCGCCGCAATTCATCGATGGTCGCGTCGCCGAACACATACAAGTTCATTGCGATGAACTTTACGAACGGACAATGTTTCAGGTATGTCGCCGCATCTTCTCCCGGCGCTCCGCCTACCATCCATGGCGCCAGTTTTCCGCCAATGAAGTCCATATAAAAGGGGATCGGATATTCCTCTCCGCCCGCGCCCGTTACGCGGCGGAGCCAGTTTGACGCAAAGCGCTCGGCCGAATACTTCAAGTCGTCTCTAAATCCCCCGGCCGCAAACAGCGCGTTCGAGCGCGGCGAGTGGTCGCGCCACATGCCCGGGTCTCTTTCGTTTGCGCCGAACACCGCAATCTCGTTCTCCACCTGGATCATCACGACCGTGCGGGTGTTGCTGTCGACTTCGCGAATATGACGCATGAAGGCCGCAAACGCAGCCGCTTCACGCTCGATCACGGCGTCGGCGTCATAGGAGACCGCATTGTGGTGCGCCCTGCCGCTCGCATCAACGGCGCGAGGATATGCGCGCTCGTCCTCGATCACATCCATCGGCGCCCACACCTCGTTTGTCAGGTTGCGATAGATGTTGCCGGCGCGCCCGCTTGCATAGTGGCCGAACCAGCCAAGAATTACCTTCAGCCCGTTTCGTTCGGCCATGGCCTTCACGTGATCGATGTATGAAAAATCGAACTCTCCTTTACGCGGCTCAACTTGCGACCATTTCACCGGGACCTTAATCGTGTTGAGCCCGAGACGGCGCGCCGCCGAATACAGGTAATCATAAGCGTCCATGGTTTCGCGGTAGCGGCCGTAGATGGTGTGGTACCAAGGAAGCTCGACTGCCAGGGCAATAAACGGCTTCCCATCAACATAGAACAACTCCTTCGAGTGCCGCCGTTCGAAATGCGGGCGCGGATCCACAGAGCGCAGGAGCGCAAGATCCTGCTCGAACCCCGCCTGAAGAACTCCGCAGCAGCAGGCGAGAATGAGCGGTTTAGCCCGCACGCGCTTGCCTGGCCTCTCGCGCCTGAAAGCCCATCGCCGCGGAGATCTTGGCCGCCGCTGATTGTACGAGCGCAGCCAACTTCGGCTCGGGCCATCGCTCGAAATGCTGGGTCATCATCGAGACGCTGATCGCCGCTGTTACCGCGCCCGCGTGATTTCGCACCGGCGCTCCCAGGCAGCACGCGCCCTCCATGGCCTCCTCCCGGTCCACGGCATAGCCTCGCGTTCGGATACGATCAAATTCGCGTTCAATCAGCCCCAGTTCCGTGATCGTCCGCGCCGTCTTCTTCGGCATTCCGGTGCTCTTCAACCATGCTCGCGCTTCCTCCCAGGGCATATATGCGCACAAAACCTTGCCCACGGCGGTTGCGTGCGAGCTGGCGCGCGCGCCAACGCGGAGTTTGATCTGCACCTCCGCCAAAGAATCAATTTGCTCGATAAACACCACCTCCTGTTCGCGCGGGTCCACGATGGCCAGATTGGCCGTGGCCTCGGCGGATTCCGCCAGGCGCCGCAGCCACGGGCGCGCTAGATCGCGAATTTCCAGGCGTTGCAGCACCCGGTGTCCCTGCCGCAACAGCTCCAGACCGAGCTGATATTTCCGAGTCTCGGGGTCGCGCTCGATATAGCCGAATGCTCGCAGCGAGCTCAGGATTCTATGCGCGTCGCTCGGCAGCAGGCCAGCGCGCTGCGCTACTTCCATGACGCCCAGCGCCGGGCGTTCTTCGAACGCGCCCAGCACACGGCAGACTTTGACAATGGATGTAGCCGGTTTCACGACCTCAGCTCAATTCTGTAGCCGCGTCTATTCGCAAAACAAGCGAGCAATTCAAATATTTTGAATTTGATCGTTGACAAATAGAACGCTCTCGTCCGAAATTCCTACAGGAGCTTCTGAGGAGGCATCTGATGCGCGTGCTCGCCCTTCTACTAATGGCTGTGTCGGTTGCGAGCGCTCAAATTGAACGCGCCACTCTGGTTGGCCTGGTAACGGATCCGAGCGGCGGCGCGGTTCCAAATGCAGCCGTGTCGATCACAAACACCGCAACCAATGGCGAGGCGCAGGTCCGAACCGACGACCGCGGATTCTACGCTTCCGCTCCGCTCTGGCCGGGAACGTACCGCATCTCAATTCAGGCCCCTGGCTTCAAGACCTGGTCTCGCGAGGTGAGGCTCGACGTGAACCAGCGCGCCCAGGTCGACGCCGCCCTCACCGTCGGCGAAATCAGCGACAAAGTGACGGTCACGGGCGAGGCTCCGCTGCTTGAAACCCAGACAGCCACTCTGGGCAATGTACGAACCGAAGCCGCTATTCGCAATCTTCCGCTCAATGGCCGTAATTTCATTCAACTGACATGGCTCGCGCCCGGCGTGCAGCCCGGCAATACCTCAAACATTTCGAACGGCGCTCGCGGCAATCAGTCGGCTTCCGTAAATGGCGGCAGGGGATCCGCGAACTCATTTCTCATCGACGGAATCTATGACAAGGAGAACTCGGTCAATGGCAACATCTATCTGCCATCGCCCGATGCCATCGAAGAATTTAAAGTGCAGACCAGCGTCGCCGACGCCCAATTCGGACATGCAGCTGGCGGCGTCATCAACGTGATGATCAAAAGCGGCACAAATGATCTGCATGGCAGCCTTTTTGAGTTTCTCCGCAATTCCGCTCTTGATGCCAAGAATGTCTTCGATTCGCCCGCAAAGCCGATCCCGCCGTTCCGCCTGAATCAGTTTGGCGGCACGCTAGGCGGACCGGTTGTCATCCCGGGCCGCTACAACGGCCGCAACAAGACCTTCTTCTTTGTCGATTATCAGGGAAGCCGCCAGCGCAAGAGCGCCTCTAATATAACCACCGTGCCCACGGAGGCCATGCGCGCCGGGGATTTCTCAGCCATTTCGAATACGATCTTTGACCCACTCAGCATCCACCCGGATCCAGCAGATCCCACGGGCAAAAACCTGATTCGCGACGCCTTCCCCGGGAATCGCATCCCGCAAAACCGCCTCAATCCTGTTTCGACAGCCGCGATTGCCCTGTATCCGTCGCCGACGCTGCCGGGCGTCGTCAACAACATCACAACCAACCCCGCGGTCCCATTCGACGTGAACCAGATGGACGTACGCATCGATCAGCGTTTCGGCGATGGCGACAGCCTGTTCGGCCGATACAGTTTCCAGGACGACACCCGAACTACCCCCGGCTATTTCCCGCCTCCCGCGGTGGGCGCTGGTCCGGGCTTCCCCACCTCGGCTGGCGACCGGGCCCAGCAGGTCGTAATCGGCTGGACGCACTCGTTCACCGCCACCGCCATCAACGAAGCGCGGGCAGGCTTTACCCGGCTCGGGCAGGTTAGCTCGCCGATTACGCAAGGCACGAATCTCGCGGCAAAACTCGGCATACCCGGCGTCGACATCAGCCCCCTGTTCAGCGCCATGACCAGCATCTACATCAGTTCGTATGCCGGGCTCGGCGAAGGCGGTTCTGTGCCACTGGTGAAAATCAACAACAATTTTCAATACTCCGACACAGTGATGCTGACGCACGGCATGCATTCTTTCCGCTTCGGCGGGGAAGTAGTGCGGCGGCAGATCAACACGTTTGACTGCCCCAATCCTCTGGGAGCGTTCACTTTTAACGGTCAGTTCACGAATCGCGGCATCGGCGTGAGCACTGCCGGGACTGGCAACGCCATGGCCGACTTTCTGCTAGGCGCGCCCGCTTCGGTTACGTACACCATCATGAACGGGCTCACGGGCGACCGTCGCACCGAACTCGGCGTGTTCATTCAGGACGACATTCGCCTCACGTCTCGGCTTACTCTCAATCTCGGCCTGCGGTACGACCTGTACACTCCCAATGTCGAAGTGGCCGACCGCATGGCCAACTTTGTCCCCGAACTCGGCGACATCTTCCCCGCAAAATCTCCCCAGGTCCACGGGACGCGCGCCACCGTGGCCACCGACTACAACAATTTCGCGCCGCGCGTGGGATTCGCGTTTCGCGTGCAACCCAAGACCGTTATTCGCTCCGCATACGGGATTTTTTACGGCTCGGAGGATGTTGGCGGAGACCCGCGCCTGGCCGCCAACCCGCCCTTTGTCGGCAATCCCCAATTCAATGCAGACTACGCGAATTTCGCTGCGGATCGCAAGATTTCCGACGGCTTGCCGGCCGAACGTCCAACCGTTGTGCCCAGCCAAGGGCCCGGTTTGCATAATCCGATCCGGTACCGGCCGTTCGACAGCCGCACGCCATACGTGCAGCAGTGGAATTTCAACGTTCAGCGAGAGCTGCCTGGAAACATGCTGGCCAGCGCTGGCTATGTCGGCTCGAAAGGTACGAAACTGGCTCTGCTCTTTGATCTGAACCAGGCAATTCCCGGCCCGGCGCAAGTAGATACGCGCCGCCCTTGGCCGAATTTCGGCGGCTACGGCCTAGACGTCGGATATTGGGCCAACTCCACGTACAACTCCTTTCAGGCGGCGCTCGAAAAACGGTTCTCCGCCGGGCTGGCGTTTCTGCTGAATTACACCTGGAGTCACAGCTTGGACAATGCCAGCCAACCGACTGCCAATGGCGGCGCTCAGAATGCGCACGCTCTCGCGCTCGAGCACGCCAGCTCCGATTTCGACATGCGGCATCGGTTCGTCGCCAGTTGGAGCTATGAGCTGCCCATCGGACGCGGAAAGTCAATACTTCATTCGGCAGGCTCCGTCGCCCAGGCCCTCGCGGGTGGATGGCAATTGAACGCAATTCAATATGTCGACTCCGGAATGCCGTTCACTCCTGTCATGGCGGGAAATCTGAACACGCTCAATGGCACGGGGACGCAGCGACCAGACCGGATCGGGTCGGGCGTGCTCAAATCGGGTCGCAATCCCAGCCACTGGTTTGACCAGACTGCCTTCAAAACGCCCGCGCCTTACACGTTCGGGAATTCCGGCCGCAACATTCTCACCGGCCCGCGCCAAGCGAATTCAGATGTATCGCTGTTTAAGAATTTCACGTTCGGCTCTGAGGCGCGTCGCTACCTACAGTTTCGGACAGAAGTCTTCAACGTCTTCAACACGCCGCAATTCAATAACCCGAATGCATCGATTGGCGATCCTAGCGTGGCGCGCATCACCAGCGCCGGAGCGACGAATACCTTCGTAGGCGCGAACCGGCAAATACAGTTCTCATTGAAACTATACTTCTAGCTAACGCACGTATGCGGTTGTGCCGTTAAATCACCGCCATCAGCTCTTTCCACGGCCGGTTCTGCGATTCCGCCACAGCCGGGTATGTAATGCTGCCCTGATAGGTATTCACGCCTTCGCGGATGGCGTTGTTGTCCTCGCACGCCCGCTCCAGACCTTTGTTGGCGAGCTCCAGGAGATACGGAAACGTCGCGTTCGTCAGCCCGAACGTCGACGTGTGGGGAACGGCCGCGGGCATGTTGGATACGCAGTAGTGCAGAACTCCGTCGACCGAGTACACGGGATTTGTATGCGTCGTGGGACGCGAGGTCTCGAGGCATCCGCCCTGGTCGATTGCGACGTCCACAATAACGGAGCCTTTTTTCATCTCCGAAATCATCGACCGTCGCACGATCTTCGGCGCCGCCGCGCCCGGGATCAGCACCGCTCCGATCACCAAATCGGCCTGGCGAAGCGTCTCCCGAACCGTGTACATGTTGGATGCAAGCGTTACTACGGCGCTCGAATAGATATCATCGAGTTCCCGCAGCCGGTTCAGATTCTTATCGATGATGGTTACGTGCGCTCCAAGTCCAACGGCGGTTTTCGCTGCATTGTGCCCCACGACCCCGCCGCCGAGGATCGCCACGTTCGCCGGCGCGACGCCCGGGACTCCGCCGAGCAGTATCCCCCGGCCGCCGTTTGGCGCTTCGAGATATTGCGCTCCAACCTGAACCGCCATGCGGCCCGCCACTTCGCTCATCGGGGTGAGGAGCGGCAGGGAACCGTCTGTTTCGCGAATCGTTTCGTAGGCCACGGCGTTCACGCGTTTCTCGAGGAGCTTTTCCGTCAATTCGGGAAGCGGCGCCAGATGCAAGTAGGTGAACAAAACCAGACCGGGCCGTAAAAACTCGTATTCGGAGGGTTGCGGCTCTTTGACTTTAACCACCAGATCGGCGCGGCGCCAAACCTCGCCGGCGGAGGAAACAATTGAAGCGCCGGCATCCTCGTACTCCCGATCGGTGAGCGAGCTTGCTGTCCCGGCGCCCGACTGCACCAGAACGCGATGGCCGGCTTCGCAGAGCGCAGTTACGCCGCTCGGGACGAGCCCAACGCGGGACTCATGGTCTTTCACTTCCTTCGGTACGCCGATGATCATCTGAGGACCTCGACACGTCCGCCGACGAGCCAGCCTGCGCCGTCAGGCTGCGTTTTGGACCGAGCCCGAGCGCGATCAACGACATCGCATCCAGCTTGCCGGTTCCGCTCAGGTTCTGATCCTGCTGAAACCGCTTCAGCGCATCGGCTGAGTCCGCGCCCCACTGGCCGTTCACTTGCCCCTTGTAATAGCCGCGATCAGCCAGGGCTTGCTGAATTTCCATATACCGCTGCGGCGTCGGGGCGGTCTGGACGTACCGCCGCGAGCTCATCCGCTTCGCAGTTCGCCTTTTCTTGGAACTGGATATCGCGCGACTCTTGCTGCTGCGCTTGGTTGAGGCGGCGTCCAGCATAGCGCCGGAACAAACGAACAGCGCCAAACTCGCGAATGCAATAGACCGGTACACGTGCAACTCCAGTTTAACAATCGCTTGCATCCGCCGGCATCCGCAGTGCGTCATATGGATGGAGGCTGGCGTCCCGCGGCGGTTGACATGTGCTATGCCAAAGATAGAGAGTAAGCGCTGAGCTTCCCGTCGAGGTACTTGTATGCTCATCCGCAAACCACCTGAACATCGCTGGTCCGAAGTGACGCCCCGCTCCGCCTATCTGAACCGGCGGCGGTTCTTCGCAGGAATGGCGGCGGGCGCCGCATTCGGGCTCGCTGGCAGCGCCCGCGGCGGGGTGAAACTCGGGCCGCTGCAAAAAAGCCGCTTCAGCACCAGTGAACCTCTGACGCCGTTTAAAGTCACGTCCGAATACAACAATTACTACGAGTTCGGTACCGCCAAGGATCAGCCCCATAAACTCGCCCACACGCTGGTCACCTCCCCATGGGAGATCAAGGTGGAAGGCGCGGTGAATAAGAAAACGGCCTTCAGCATCGATGAAATCATGAAGATGGCCCCGCTTGAAGAGCGCATTTACCGCCATCGCTGCGTTGAAGGCTGGTCGATCGTTGTCCCCTGGATTGGATTTTCACTGAGCGAACTCATCAAGCGCGTCGAGCCCACCTCGAAGGCGAAATTCGTCGCCTTTGAAAGCCTCTACGATCCGCGGCAAATGCCACAGGCCCGCTGGGCCGGCATCGATTTCCCATATAAGGAAGGTCTGCGCATGGACGAGGCCATGCACCCGCTGACATTGCTGTGCGTCGGCATGTATGGCGAGGTTCTTCCCAACCAGAATGGCGCGCCGGTGCGCCTCGTGGTGCCCTGGAAATACGGATTCAAAAGCATCAAGTCAATCGTCAAAATCAAGTTCGTCGAAAAAGAACCGCCTACCACCTGGAATCTGGCCAATGCGCACGAGTATGGCTTCTATTCGAATGTGAATCCGGAAGTCGACCATCCACGATGGAGCCAGGCGAAAGAGCTGCGGCTGGGCGATTTCTTCAAGCGACCCACTCTCAAATTCAACGGATACGGCGAATACGTTGCGTCCCTGTACGCCGGCATGGACCTCCGGAAGTATTATTGACGCGCGTGCGCATCTGGAAGCTCATCGTTTTTGCGGCTTGCTGCGCGCCGGCAGGAGTTCTCGCGTGGCGGGGATTTCACAATTCGCTCGGGCCGAATCCCGTCGAAACCATCACGCACGGCACAGGCGATTGGACCCTCCGCCTGCTGCTGCTCACACTCGCGATTACGCCGGCGCGGAAGCTTCTGAGCGCGCCCGATCTCATCAAATTCCGCCGCATGCTGGGGCTGTTCGCATTCTTCTACGGCGTCCTGCATTTCCTCACTTGGGCCTGGCTGGATAAAATGTTTGATCCGCGCGACATGTTTGCCGACGTTTTCAAGCGTCCCTTCATTACCGCCGGAACGCTCGGCTTTGCCTGCCTCATTCCGCTGGCCGTAACGTCGACGGCCGGCTGGATCCGCCGGCTTGGCGGCCGGCGCTGGCGAGCGCTCCATCGGTTGATCTATGTCGCCGCGTTTGCCGGCGTGGTTCACTATTACTGGCTGGTGAAGAGCGACGTACGGCTGCCGCTGATGTACGGCGCTATCCTGCTGGTCTTAATGCTCGCGCGCGTGGCGCTCAGTCTGCGCGGCAGACAGGCCGCTAGCCGCCAGCCGCGAGCTGCTCGGCCAGTTTGTCAAAAAAGCGCTTGATCATCAACCTCGCAGTGGTATCGATCAACCGCTGGCCGACTGCGGCGATCGTTCCGCCCACCTGCACGTCTCCATCGTAGCGGACCTCGGCGCCGGTCCCGTTCCCCAAGACCCGCAATGCGCCGGAACCCTTCACGAACCCGGGCTTGCCCTTGCCTTCGACGTTCAGCGTGAAGCCCTCGGGCGGATTCTTGTCCGTAATCCAGATCCGGCCGTCGAACTGGCCGGCGATGCTGGCGATCGCCATTTTGAGCACCATGCGGTATTCGTCCTCGCCGGTCTGTTCCAAGCGCTCGCATCCGGGCATACTCTTGGCCAGGATCGCCGGGTCCTGCAGGGCGGCGTAGGCGCGTTCTGGCGCCGCTGGAATCGGATGCGCGCCCGAAATTTTCAAGCGATCCTCGAGAGCGCGGTCGTCAGCGCGCGCATCGTGTATATGCGCGCCAGATGCTTCCGGTAATCGGCGGACGCGTGCAGATCCGAACTGGCCTCGACGCCCTCGGCAGCCTCCGCAGCGGCGTGTTGGACGTCCGCCGCCGAGCCTGCGCTTCCTTCCAGCGCCCGTTCCACTCGTTCGGCGCGATACGGCTTCCCCGCCACGCCGGTCACGCCCACCCGGGCTAGCGCGACCCTGCCGCTTTCCTTGCGCAGGCGCACCGCAATTCCCACGATCGCAAACCCCGACGCCGGCTGCGCCGCCTTTTGATAACTCCAGCCGGTATCATCCCCGGTCGCCGGAACCACAATTTCGCGGATAACCTCCCCCGGTTCGAGCGCAGTCGCGAAGGCATCAACGAAAAACTGGGAAGCTGGTATTTCCCGCTCCCCGCTGACGCCCACGACACAAATCCTCGCCTCGAGGGCAAGCAGCGCCGCGGGATAATCCGCGCTCGGATCGGCATGAGCTGCGCTTCCTCCGATGGTCCCGCGATTCCGCACCTGGATGTCGCCGATGCGCGATGCCGTCTCCGCCAGCAGCGGACACTTCGCGCGCAGCAGGGGCGAGCTCTCAACCTCGTAGTGAATCGTCGTCGCTCCGATATGGATCTCGCCGCTCTCTTCGCGAATATAATGCAACTCCGGAACCCGCGCTATGTCTACAACCCGCTCCGGCGCGGCGAGCCGGAGCTTCATCAACGGCGTCAGGCTCATCCCTCCGGCCAGCGGTTTTGCGCCATCAGCGATCATCGCCAGCGCTTCCTTCAGCGTCTTTGCGCGCGCGTATTCGAATGGCTGCGGAATCATGCATTCGTCCCCTTGTTAATGATGCGCCAGATCTTTTCGGGAGTCATCGGCATATCGATGTGCCGGACCCCCAACGGCTTCAGCGCATCCACCACCGAGTTCACCACCGCAGGCGACGCGCCAATCGTTCCTGCTTCGCCTACGCCCTTTACGCCAAGCGGATTCACTGGCGACGGCGTGACGGTGTGGTCGGTCTCAATCCACGGAACTCTGCTCGCCCGCGGCGCCGCATAATCGGTGAACTCACCCGTAATCAGTTGCCCGTTTTCGTCGTACACCGCCTGCTCACACAGCGCCTGACCGATTCCCTGCACAACGCCGCCATGCACCTGCCCGGCGACCAGCAGCGGATTAATGATCCGACCGCAGTCGTCCACGGCGACGTAGCGCTTGATTGTAATATCTCCCGTTTCGCGATCTACTTCGGTCACCACGATGTGGGCGCCGAATGGAAAGGCGAAGTTCGGCGGCTCCCAAAAGTATGTTGAAACCAGGCCGGGCTGCGTGTTGGGCGGCAGCTTCATGGCGCGATACGACGCCCCCGCAATCTCTGCCAGCGTCTTCGCATTGCCGGTCCGGTTGCAGATGCATTGGCCGTTCGTTACCGAGACGTCGTCCGACTCGAGAAGCATTGCGCCGAACCGCTTGATCTTCTCCTTTAACTCCTGAAGCGCAAAATAGACGGCCGTCCCGCCCACGGCCGTCGCCCGGCTGCCAAACGTTCCGATGCCGTACTGCACTACCGACGTGTCGCCGTGTAAGACCAACACATCATCGATGCTTACCCCCAGTTCATCCGCGGCGATCTGCGCAAAAGTCGTCTCCTCCCCTTGCCCGTGGGGCGATGCGCCAGTCATGACGGTCACCTTTCCGCTCGGCTCGATCTTTACCGTCGCGCTCTCCCATCCGCCGGCGGGCGTCGCCGGCGAGGGGCCGAAGGCGCAGATTTCTCCGTACGTCGAAATTCCGATGCCCATCAGCCTGCCCGCGTCCCGAGCCAGCCGCTGTTCGGCCCGCAGCCGCGGGTAATCGATGATCTCCAGCGCCTTCTTCAGCGGCGCCGCATAGTCGCCGCTGTCGTAAGTGAGTCCCGTCGCCGTCGCGAACGGAAATTCCTCCGGTTCCGGAAAATTGCGCAGCCGGATCTCCGCCGGATCCATATTCAATTCCGCGGCCAAAATATCCATCATGCGCTCCACCCCGTGCGTCGCCTCCGGACGGCCCGCGCCCCGGTACGCATCGGTGGGAACGCAGTTCGTGAACACCCCCACGATGTCGGCCTTGATGTTCTTGAACCGGTACAGACCAGGCATCATCAGCACAGACAGCGTCGGAATGGCGGGCGTTAAAAGCTGGTGGTATGCGCCGAGGTCCTGGATGAGTTTCAGCTTCATGCCCAGCACCGTTCCATCGCGCTTGGCCGCGATTTCGTAATAATCCACGTGCCCGCGTCCATGGATCGTGCACATGAAGTTCTCCCGCCGCGATTCGATCCATTTCACAGGCTTGCCGATCCGCATGGCGACAAAGCCCATGAGGATGTCTTCAGCGTAGACGTTCAGCTTGCTGCCGAATCCGCCGCCGACCTCCGGCGCCACCACACGAACCCGGTTCTCGGGAATTCCCAGAGCGCCGGCCAGCAGCGTGCGCAGCAGATGGGGGATCTGCGTCGAATCGTAAACCGTCAGCGCCTTATCGCCAGGACGCCAGTCCGCCACGACGCCGCGCGTCTCCATCGCGCTCGGAATCAGACGCTGGCTGACGATACGCTGCTTGACGACGACGTCTGCTTCGGCAAACGCTTTGTCGGGGTCGCCGCCCTCTTGGTGATAGGTGAACGCGACATTGTCCGGCCACTCGGGATGCACCGCCGGAGCTCCCGGCGCCAGCGCCTTCTCCGGATCGGCGACCGCGGGCAGCGGCTCGTAATCCACCTCCACCAGATCCGCCGCGTCGCGCGCGATGTATCTGTCCGTCGCCACCACCACGGCTACCGGATGACCTACGAAGTACACGCGGTCGCGCGCCAAAATGTAATGATGCGGCACGCGCAATCCCGGCAACGAGGCGCCGCAAGGCACTGGTCCCACATCCTTGGTGTCTTCCCCCGTGAATACCGCGACCACGCCGGGCAAGTCGAGCGCCGGCTTGACATTGATGCCGAGAATCTTTGCCGCTGCATGCGGGCTCCGCACGATAGCGGCGTGATGCATGCCTGGCATCTGGATGTCGTCCACGTAGGTCGCCGTCCCGGTGATGAGGCGCGGATCCTCCCGGCGCTTGATGCGCTTTCCGATCAACGGTTCAGTTTTGGTAGTCGTCGTCGCCATGCTCTACGCTCCCATTTTCGCTGCCGCGGCTTTGACGGCGTTCACAATATGCTGGTACCCAGTGCATCGGCAGATGTTGCCCTCCAGACCTTCACGGATTTCCTGCTCTGTGGGACTCGGATTTCGCTCCAGAATCTGCTTCACTGTCATGATCATTCCTGGAGTGCAGAAACCGCACTGCGCTCCGTGCTCATCCCAGAAAGCCTGCTGCACCGGATGATAGCTGCCGTTAGCGGCAAGGCCTTCGACGGTCACGATTTTGCTGCCGTCCGCCTGAACGGCGAACATGGTGCAGCTCTTGACCGCCTTGCCGTCGACCTCGACCGTGCACGCGCCGCAAATCGAGGTCTCGCACCCGATATGCGCACCCGTGAGGCCGACCACCTCACGCAGGTAATGAATCAGCAGCAGTCGTGGTTCGACCTCGTGTGAATACGATTTTCCGTTGATGGTGAGGTTTATGGTTTGCTTCATCGAGCGCCTCGGAACTTTGCGATGTCCAGCGGGAAACAGCCTAACACAACCAGCGCTCCATCGTGGAACCGCGTTCAACTCGCCAAATCATCTCTCACGAACCACATCCTGCGGCCGCTTATCCTGGCGCAGCCCCAGAAAACGCGGGTGCCGCAGCTTTCCCGCGCCCGTCCATTCCGTGAATCCGATCTGCGCAACCAACTCCGGTTTCACCCAGTGAACGCCGGCTTTCGGCAGACCATCCGCCCGAAAAGGGCACTCCGCCGTTTCGAGCCTCCTGAGCTGCCGGCCTAGGTTGCGAAGCGTCGCGGCATCATAGCCTGCACCCACCTTGCCGGCGTACCGAAGCCGGCCCCCCTCGTAATAGCCCACCAGCAGCGCTCCGAAGTGCTCCCGCGCGCCCTGCGGATCGGTGTAGCCGCCAATGACGAACTCCTGCTCCCAAACGCACTTGAATTTGAGCCACTCGCGCGAGCGTCCCGACACATACGCGCTCTCTCCGTTCTTCGCCACGATGCCTTCCCACCCGCGCCGGCGCGCTTCATCAAAAAAGGATACGCCCTCCCCCTCCCTGTGCTCCGTGAACCGGAGCGGATCCCGGAACTCGATCCCGGCGCGCAGCAGCTCCTTGCGATAGCGCAGGGGGACCGCCCGGATGTCGTATCCGTCGATATAGAGCAGGTCGAATACATACAGAAATACCGGAATTCGCCGTTGCAGCTCGACCGGCGGCCGCGCTGCCTGCATGCGGCCTTGGAGCTTTCCGAAACTGGTCACGGCGCCTTCGAACGCGACAATCTCGCCATCCAGGATATACGACCCTTTTCGAGCAGCCTTTAATGGCGCAATGAGCTCCGGATACTTCTCTTCGAGCGGCCTCGCATTGCGCGAAAAAAGCTGAATCCGGCCTTCGCGCCGGAATACCATACAGCGCTCGCCATCAAGCTTCGCTTCGAATAACCAGCCTGCGCGTGAGAACGGCTCGTCCGCCAGAGTGGCCAGCATCGGAGGAAAGAACTCTGGCATCGCCGTATGCTGCGCCCGCGGACGTATGCCGGCCGGGAGCCGCTCAATAAAATCCGGATGCTTCAACTCTCACCCCGCAACGACCACTTGCCCTGAATAATACACCGGATGTTGAGCAGAACGATCGACCCAGCTGCTCCCGCACGCCGGCGGGAAGCGGCCCTCGCAGACCGATTCCGGGTGAGCAGCGTCAACGCCGCCGCCGCGTCAATGAAGGAGCGTCAGGTCTGCGATAATGTGAACTGTTTTCCACAGGAGAATTTGTGTCTCTCACCTCCCGACGGCAATTTGTTGCGGGCGCCCTGGCTGCAAACTCGCTCTGGGGCAAAAACAAAATTCAGCATGCACAGATCAGCGCCATCAGCGATGAGATCGCCCGTTCGCCAGAGGCGGCGATCGCCTTTGCGCACCAGTACGGTCTGAAATGGCTGGAGCTGCGCGACGTCCCGGGCGCAAAGGGTCGCAACTACTTTCTGATGGACGAGGCCGACGTTCGAGCGGCAGCCAAAGACTTCGCCGCGAACGGCATCGGAATATCATTCCTCAATACCAACCTTCTGAAGTTTGCGATGCCGGGAACCGAGCCGGTCCGCAGAAACCCTGAAGACCCGGCCGTCCGTGAACGCCGCCTGGCGCGAGAGCGCGAGCGTTTCGAGCGCCGCGAGGCCGACCTCCGCACGTGTATCCGCAACGCCCACATTCTCGGCTGCCAGCGCCTGCGCGTATTTACTTTCAGCCGCGTCGCAGAACCGCAGTCCATTTATCCAAGGGTCGCCGAGATTCTGAACTCATTCGCGAGAATCGCAGAGAGCGAGGGAGTTTCGCTGCTGGTTGAGAACGAAACGTCATGCAACGTCGCCACATGCGCGGAACTCGCGGCGATGCTGAAGCTGACGCCCTCAAGCGCTGTCGGCTGCAACTGGGATGTTGATAACGGCCACGCCATGGGTGAAATCCCATTGCCAGATGGCTACGCGCTGCTGCCCGGGCAGCGGATCCACAACATCCAGATCAAAGGCCGGAGCATCCTCAACTATCCGCAGAAGCTCGATTGGGCTGCTATTTTTGATGCGCTCGCCAGGGATGGATACAAGGACTGCATCGGCCTTGAAACGCATATTTTTGGCGAAGTCCAGGTCCAGAAGTCGCACGAATCGATGGCCGCCATCCTTAAGATTGTGGATCCCGATTTCGTTCCGCGGGCGACCAATCTCTGATGTCCCGAAATTTTGTCGTCTTTCTCGGCGTCGGATTCGCGATCATTGGCGCTCTGATCGTTCTCACGCTGCTTGGGACGCGCGGCGCGCGGCTGTCGCTCGAAGGCAAAATCCTGAAAGTGCGAACCATGGCGACCGACGACAACAACTCGATCGTGGTGATCGATTTTCGCATCCACAATACCGCTGCCTCGACGCCCTTCGTCATCAAGGATGCGACCGTCACCGTAACGACGGGCGACGGCAAGGACGTCGAGGGCATGACCGTCGCGCGACGCGATATGGACCGCATCTTTGAGGCCTACAAACTGATCGGGCCCAAGTTCAACCAGAGCCTCATCCCCAGCGATCGCGTCGCCGGCGATCAGACGATCGATCGCATGATCGCCTCCGCGATCCCGCTGCCGGAGTCCGCCGTCGAGCAGCGGCGCAATCTGCGCGTGCGTTTCGTCGAATTGGACGGAGCGACGTCGGAGATCAGTGAAAATCCCGCCGTGAAGTGAGCCGCAATCCATAGCGCGTATTATGCCGATCCGGCCGCTACAATGAGGGCGGGAGCCCGTGTATGCGCCGTTCCTTCTCCGCCCTGATCACGCCCTTTTTGTTGTCCGCGGCCCTCGCGCAGCCTCCCTCTGCGGAGCCGGCCCGCCCCATATCTCTCCGCGAACTCAGCCTTTCACTCGAAAAACTCACCGACCGAGTCCGTCCGGCGGTTGTGCAGGTCTTCACAACCGGCTACGCGCCGATCAATCAGGAGGGCGAGGGCACGACGACAACTATCTTCGGGCGGCAGCGCGGCGCCGGATCGGGGGTCATTGTTTCTCCCGACGGATATATCATTACCAATGCTCATGTCGTCGAAAACGGTCGCAGCATTCGCGTGAAAATCGCGGCAACGCCCGACGAACTGCAAGGCAAGACGTCAATCGTAAAGCCGGAGGGCAAAACCGTGCCGGCCAAAGTCGTGGGAATGGATAGCGAAACCGATCTCGCTGTGCTGAAAATCGACGAGCGCAACCTCCCGCATCTCCAATTCGGCAATTCCGATCAACTGCGCCAGGGACAGCTCGTGATGGCCTTCGGAAACCCGTTGGGCCTGGAGAGCTCGGTGTCGATGGGCGTGGTCAGTTCGGTTGCGCGCCAGATCCGGCCCGATGACCCGATGGTCTACATTCAGACCGACGCTCCGATCAACCCTGGCAACAGCGGCGGCCCTTTGATCGACGATGAAGGCCTGGTAGTGGGTATCAACACCTTCATCCTGTCGCAATCGGGCGGCAGCGAAGGCATCGGTTTTGCCGTTCCCAGCAACATCGTCAAGAACGTTTTTGACCAGATCAGGCAAGATGGGCACGTCCACCGCGGGCAGATCGGGATCTACGCCCAGACAATAACCCCGGACATGGCGCGCGGCCTCAGGCTCCCGCGCGATCGAGGCGTTATCGTCGCCGACGTTGCGCCGGAGGGCCCCGCCGATTCGGCAGGCGTGAAGGTCGGCGACATCGTCCTTACCCTCAACGGAAAGCCCATGGAGAACGCGCGCCAGCTCAATGTGAACCTGTACCGCCAGTTGGTCAAGCAAAAAGTCACCCTCGAACTGCTTCGCGATGGCAAGACGTTGACAGTCAGCGTCCCCGTCGTTGAGCGCGAAGATGATCCGCTGCGCTTCATGGATTTTGTCGATCCGGTCAAGAACTTGGTCCCGAAGCTTGGAATTCTCGCCATTCCCATTACTCCGGAGATCGCCGAAATGGTCGAGAACCTGCGATTCGAGCACGGCGTCATCGTCGCCGCCCGGTCGTCGGAAGCAGCTTTCAACGGACTCAAGACCGGCGACGTGATCTATGCTGTCAACACCGTCCCGATTGTAAGCGTCAAGGCGCTCCAGGCGCAGCTTGAGACGATCAAGCCTGGCGATCCCGCTATTTTGCAGGTGCAGCGCGAAGATCGCATGATGTTTCTGAGCGTTGAGCTGGAGTAGATCGAGTGGAACTCTGCGCCCTTACGAGACATCGTTTAAGAAGGAAAAGATGTTGTTGTTAACGATTGCGGCCGCGTTGGCCGCTGCGCCAGCCTACGCACAGACCGCGGCGGCCCGAGCGCCGGCCCACGCCGCTTCTCCGAATCGGGCATTCCCGCTTGAAAGCGTTGCCATCCGCGGCAACCGTTTCTATACCGAGCGGCAGATCGTGGCGGCTGCCGGCTTGAAAATCGGGGCGCCGGTTGCGAAAGCTCAGTTCGACGCCGCCCGCGACCGTCTCCTGGCCACCGGCGCGTTCCAGAGCGTCGCCTATGAGTTTGCGCCCGCATCCAATGGGCGGGGCTATGCGGCGACATTCGAAGTGGTCGAGGTCGAACAGCGATACCCGTTTCGCTTTGAGCGGCTTCCGGCCTCCGACGCCGACCTCCGGGCCCTGCTCAAGCAGCGCGAGCCGCTGTTCGACGCCCAACTTCCAGCCGCCGAACAGACGCTGGCCAGGATCGCATCGGAGCTTCAGGACTACCTTGCGCCGCGCGGATTTCAAGACAAGGTCATAGCGAAGATTGTCGCCGATAAGCCGGGCGAGCTGGCCGTCGTATTCCGGCCGGCGACTCCCGCGCCCGCGGTTGCTGAGGTCCGATTTACCGGCAATAAAATCCTGCCTGCTGCTGTCCTCAATAATGCGCTCCGCGAGGTGGCGGTCGGCATTCCCTACAGCGAATCAGCGATTCGCGAATTGCTGGACTCCAGCATCCGGCCGCTCTATGAGGCGCGCGGCCATCTGCGCGCGTCCTTTCCTGCTGTTTCGGCTGAGAAGGCCAGAGGCGACGTCGAGGGGGTGGCAGTTACGGTGCGCGTCGAAGAAGGCCCCAGCTTCAGTCTCGGCAAGGTCCGCATCGATTCAACCGCCATTGCGGCCGATGAACTGGCTTCGATCGCCAGGCTGAAGACCGGCGATGTGGCCAATTTCGACGCAGTCAAAGCCGCAATGGAGCGCATCCGGAGCCGCTTTCATCGCGACGGATATATGCGCGCCGAGACGCGGGTCGACCGGTCTGTCAACGATGAAACAAAAACCGTCGACCTCGTCATCCATGCTGTTCCCGGTCCGCAATTCCGGATGGGCAAGCTCGAAATCCAAGGTCTCGACATTGAAAGCGAACCGGCTGTCCGCAAACTGTGGAGCATGAAGGAGGGCAAGCCCTATAACGGGGACTACCCCCGGATGTTTCTCGACCGCATCCAGCAGGATGGGTACTTCGACAATCTCCGGAGTACGCGCTTCGAACAACACATCAACGAAGATGCCCGAACCGTGGATGTCACGCTTTACTTCCAGGGCGGTCCCGATCCGAATCAGCGGCGCCGTAAGCGCGGGCCGAATACGGAGTCGTCAGGACCGGCGCCGGGCTCTGGCGGGTGGCCGCCTTGGGACTGAAACGCGGTAAGACCGCAGCGAGCACTTGCATCCTTCCCGGATTCACCGCTAATCTCGTTCAATACGCCGTCCCGTTTCAGGGCGGCCGGGATCCGTTTCACCCGGGAATGTAACGAAACAGCAAGCGCTCCAAAGAGTCCCTGGGCAGAATGAGCGATTCGACGTCGACGTTTGTTAGGCCGTCTGCGCTACAAAAGCCCGAATCGCATTCGTCCAATTGCCCGGTACGTCAGCGCCTCTCCCGATACGCCACTGGCCTTGTCGTCGCCCTCATTCTGCTTACGGCCGCGCGATGGATCCAGCATCAGTCCGGAGCTCTGCAAGCCTCGTTCACGGCGCCCGACGCCGCGGCTCACTATGTAACTAGCCTGATGATCCGGGATTATGTCGCGCTCGGCGCGCCCGCGTCACCGGTGGAATTCGCAGGAAACTATTACCTCCACTACCCGCGCGTGGCTTTTGGCATCTGGCCTCCGCTGTATCACATTGCGCAGGCTGGCTGGATGCTGCTGGTTTCCCACAACCGGTCGGGCGTTCTCTTTTTTAATGCCCTCTGCTCGGCGGTCATCGGGCTCATGCTGTTCGTGGCTCTCCGGCCTCGTGTCGGATTCGCGCTTGCATTTGCCGCTGGCGTCTCCCTGCTCTTCCTCCCGCTTCTCGTGTACGTCACCGGCGCTGTTCTGGCGGATACGTTCCTCACCGCGCTGATCTTCGCCGCTACGCTCATGTATGCCAGATATCTTGACAGGGGCCGCATGCCAGATGCCGTCTGGTTCGGCCTGCTGGCCTCGGCCGCCATCCTGACGAAATATAACGGTTTGGCGCTCGCGCTTCTCCCCGTATTCGCATTTGCGCTCCGGCCGCGTCCAGGGGCGCTGCGACGATTCTCGTTCTGGACCCCCGCCTTGATCGTCGCCGCCTGCTGCGCGCCCTGGTATATCGCCAACTGGCATCTCGTCGTGTATGCGATGGAGCGCGGCCCCTCTCCCGAACCGGCCATTTCATCCATGAGCGCCGCGATGTTCATCGCGCTGATTCGCGCTCTTGGAATTCCCTTGCTCGCGCTGGCCGCGATAGGCGTTGTCACGCAATTGAGAAACCCGGACGCTCTGCCGGGACTGTGGATATCTTCCATCGCCGCCGTGTGCAGCGTGTACGCTTTCCATACGCTCGGATATCCCAGCGATGATCCGCGGTATCTCGCCGGCGCGATACCGCCACTGCTCATCCTCGCGGCCAGCGGCGCTCGACGTCTCTCCAACCTGGCGCCCTCGGCCGGACTCCGAAGCGCCTCGGCGGTCGCTCTATTCGTTGCGGCAGGCGCTGCGGCGATCTTTCCGATCGCACGGCGCTCGCCATCGCCCGCCACGAGCGTTGCACAGTATATTGTGAGCCGTCCGGAGTACCGCGACAGCGTCGTGTTGATCGTCTCCGAAGACGGCGCGACCGAAGGCGCCGTGATCGCGGAAATCGCAATGCGCGAAAACCGTCCCGGCCATTACGTGGCGCGCTCATCCAAGGTCCTTGTCAAGGAGCGCATCATGGGAAACGACTATCAGCCCGTGTTTGCAACCAGCCGTGATTTGATGACATATATCGATTCGGTGCCCGTCGGACTCGTTGTTCTCGAATCGCCCTCCGGAGGATGCCGCCTCGAGCATGTCTGTCAGATGCTGGAAGTCATGCGGGCGTATCCGTCGCGCTGGCGCCTGGTCCGGAGCTTCAACGAAGCGGGCAGGCAGATCGTCGTTTATGAGCTGGCCGGCAATGTCCAGCAGCCCATCCGAAAGCTGGCCATCGATATGAAGGCGACGCTCCGTCACGACCTGTCGACAAAATAAAGTCGTTCAGCGGCGCGGAGCTACATGGTTGCGAACATGGCTGCTGTCGCAGCCGTCATCACCGCCGCGGTCGTCCATCCGAGCGTCTTCAGCAACGGACCGTTGCGCCGGTCTCCCATAACCGCGCGGCTGCTCGTCAGCAGCACCACAATGACGACCAGCGGCGGAGCCAGCACGCCATTCAACACGGCGGACCAGAACAGCATCGACACTGCGTTGAATCCCGCGTAATCCAGCGCCGCGCCGATGATCAGGCCGGCCGCAATCACGCCGTAGAATTCACGGGCAAGAGAGGGCCGGTCCGCCAGCGATCCGCGCCATGCCGCTGCTCCGGCAATCGCGTAGGCGCTAGAGCCGGCGAGCACAGGCGCTCCAAGCATCCCCGCGCCCAGCAGTCCGAGCGAGAACAGCCAGTAGGCGCCGCCGCCGGCCAGCGGCCGCAACGCTTCGGCCGCCTCGCGCGCGCTCGTGATCGTCGTCTTCCCGTGCGCGTGCAGCGTCGCCGCTGTGGTCAGAATGATGAAATACATCACGAAGTTCGAAAAAAGCATGCCGGTGAGAACGTCGTTTCGCGATTTTTTCAGTTCGTGGTTGGTCGCGCCCTTCCGCGCCCGGACCGTCATCCGCCCCCGGGCGCGCTCCTCCTCCACTTCTTCCGACGCCTGCCAGAAGAAGAGGTAGGGTGAAATCGTCGTACCAAAGATTCCGACCAGCGCAGCCCAGTATTCGCCCGATGGCTCAAAGTGCGGAATGAAGGTGTTGACCAGGACGGCCTGCCAGTCCGGCTTCGCGAGAAAGGCGGCCAGGACGTAAGCAAAGAGCGTCAGGGTCAGCCACTTGAAGATCCTCGCAATTGTCTTGTAGGACGACCACAATAGCAGCGCGATAATGATCGCCGCATAGAGCGGCAGCAGATACATGCTCGGAACTCCGGTCACCATCTCGGTCACAGCGGCCATCCCGCCCAGATCGGCGCCGACGTTCACCGTGTTCGCGATTACCAGCAGCGCGCAGGCGCTCCAAAGGATCCACCGCGGATAGTGTCGCCGCAGCACGCCCGCCAAGCCGCGTCCGGTCACCATGCCCAGTCGCGCGGCCATCATTTGCACAGCCGCCATGAGCGGAAATGAAAAAAGCGCGGTCCACAGCGGCGCGTATCCGAAGGCCGCTCCCGTGACGGAATAGGTAGAAATGCCCGACGGATCATCGTCCGCCGCTCCTGTGATGAGCCCGGGGCCAAGATGAGCAAAAAACTGCCGGAAACGGCGCCCCGCGCGGCCCTGACGAGTCTTGCTGGCAACGTTGGTCTGATCCGCCATCCCGTGCTATTGAAGCACAGGCGGGTTCCGATATTCTGGCGCGACCAACAGGAATCCCGAAGATGCCGCTGTGCCGGCGCTTAGGGAAGCGTAGGCGCCGCCTCCACGGCCGCGCTTTGCTGTGAATCCACTACCGCGATCGCCGCCATCTTGACGATATCGTTCACCTCCGACCCCATCTGAAGCACGTGTACGGGTTTCGATGTTCCCATCAGGATGGGCCCGATCAGCTCGGCGTTGCCCAGTCGTGCGAGCAGTTTATAGGCGATGTTGCCGGCTTCCAGGTTGGGAAATATCAGCACGTTGGCGCCTCCTTTCATCGGGCTGAACGGATAGACGCTCTCGAGAATCTCCGGCGTCACCGCCGTGTCGGCCTGCATCTCGCCGTCAACCAGAAGCCCTGGCTCTCGCTGCCGGACAATTTCGACTGCGCGCTTGACCTTCTCCGACAAGGGATGGCGCGAGCTGCCGAAATTTGAAAACGAGAGCATAGCCACGCGCGGAGTCTGATCGAAACGGCGCGCCGCCTCCGCCGCGAGGATCGCGATTTCGGCCAGGTCCTCGGCGCCGGGCTCGATATTCACCGTTGCGTCCGCCAAAAAATACATGTCTCCCTTCAGCGTGAGCAGAACGTATACGCCCGCCACTTTTCGAAACCCCTTTTTGACCGCGATCGTTTGAAGCGCCGGACGGATTACGTCGGGATAATGCTGCGAAACGCCGCCGATCATCGCGTCGGCATCGCCAAGACGCACCATCAGCGAGGCGAATAGATTCGGACTCAACGCCGCCTTTTCCGCTTCTGTGCGCGTAAGACCCTTGCGCTGGCGCAACCTATACAGTTCATCGATATAGGCGGCAAGCCGCGGCGACCTGGCTGGCTCCACGATCTCCACGCCATCGATGGCGGCCCTGAGTTCGGTCGCGCGCCGCCGGATTCTGTCGTGTTCGCCGAGCAGAATCGGCTGCGCAATCTTCTCGTCCATGAGGATCTGCGCCGCGCGAAGGATCCGGCCCTCGCCGCCTTCGGGAAACACGATCCTGCGCGGGTCGCGCTTGGCCTTCTGGATCATGATCCCCATCACTTCATGCGCTTTGCCCAATCGGCGCTCGAGCTGGCGGCGATACTCCTCCAGATCGACGGGAAACTGCGCTACGCCGCTTTCCATCGCAGCCCTGGCCACAGCCGAAGCCTCCCAGATGAGAACCCGCGAGTCAAAAGGCTTGGGAATGATATACTCTGGTCCAAATTCCAGGTTCTCCAGCCCGTAGGCCCGGCGCACCGCATCCGGCACGTCTTCCCGCGCGAGGGCTGCCAGCGCGCGCGTCGCGGCCAGTTTCATTTCGTCATTGATCGCCGTGGCGCGAACGTCCAGCGCGCCGCGAAAAATGAACGGGAAGCCGAGAACATTGTTCACTTGGTTGGGGAAGTCGGAGCGCCCGGTGGCTATGATCGCATCCGGGCGCGCAGCTTTCGCGACGTCATAGGGAATCTCCGGGTCCGGGTTGGCCAGCGCAAAGATGATGGGCCGCTCGGCCATGGGCTGGATCATCTCGGCGGTAACGCAATTGCCTGATGACAGTCCCACAAACACGTCCGCCCCGGCCAGCGCCTCGCTCAGCGTCCGTGCATCGGTCTCGGCCGCGAATCGACGCTTGTACTCATTCATTTCGTACTCGCGTCCCGCAAAGATCACGCCGTGCAAGTCACACAGGGTGATGTGTTCGCGCGGCACGCCGAGCCGGGTCAGGTGTTCGGCGCAGGCGATGGCGCTTGCGCCGGCGCCGTTGAACACCACCTTGATCTCATCCATGCGCTTGCCCGCCAGCTCCACGGCGTTGAGCAGCGCGGCGCCGGCGATGATCGCCGTTCCGTGCTGATCATCGTGAAAAACAGGAATGCGCAGCGTCCGGCGCAGCGCTTCCTCAACCACGAAGCAATCCGGCGCCTTGATGTCTTCGAGGTTGATTCCGCCGAACGTTGGCTCCAGCAACTGGCAGGCGCGAATCACCTCCTGCGGGTCCTCCGTCGCCAGCTCGATGTCAAACACGTCGATGTCGGCAAAACGCTTGAACAGCACCGCCTTGCCTTCCATCACCGGCTTGCCCGCCGCAGCCCCGATATTGCCCAGTCCCAGCACCGCCGTCCCGTTCGTAACAACCGCCACCAGGTTGCCTTTGGCGGTGTATTTGTATGCCAGCGAAGGATCGCGCTGGATCTCCAGACACGGCTCCGCGACCCCCGGAGTGTAAGCGAGGCTGAGGTCGCGTTGGGTGCGGCACGGCTTGGTGGGCGTGATTGAGATCTTGCCCGCCGGAGAAGAAGAGTGATATTCGAGCGCATCCTGTTTGCGAATCGTCATGCGTGATCCTTGGGGCCGGTTCGATTGTACCCTGCCGCTTGCGAGTTCATCGCACGCCCTCTGTTACACTACGATCAAAGTCCCGCCCGATGACCGTTCGGACTCAGTTTGTAACATTCGATAGGATCGCTCTCGACTGCGGCGTGACGCTTTCGCCCGTCGATGTCGCCTATGAAACCTACGGGGAATTGAATGCCGCGCGATCGAACGCCATCCTCATCCTGCACGCCTTCTCCGGCGATGCGCACGCCGCCGGCGTGAGCGCCGAAACCGGCAAAACAGGATGGTGGGACAACATGATCGGCCCGGGAAAAGCGTTCGATACTGACAAATATTTTGTCATCTGCTCAAATGTCCTCGGCGGCTGCATGGGCACCACCGGGCCCAGCTCGATTAATCCGGAAACCGGATGCCCGTATGCGATGAGTTTTCCGGTCATCACCATCTCCGATATGGTCCGGCTGCAAAAAATGTTAGTCGACCACCTTGGCATCACGCGGCTCCTGGCCGTAGCCGGGGGCTCGATGGGCGGAATGCAGGCGTTAGAGTGGGCCGTGGCCTACCCCCAGGCGGTCGCTTCCGTGCTGCCGATCGCGACCACCGCGCGCCACTCGGCCCAGCAGATCGCATTCAACGAGGTCGGACGCCAGGCTATTATGGCCGACCCCGATTGGAATGGAGGAAATTACTACGGCAAAAAGCCGCCCGCGCGCGGGCTGGCTGTTGCGCGCATGGTGGGACACATCACCTACATGAGCGACGATTCCATGCGCGAGAAATTCGGCCGCCGTTTGCGGAATGACGGGTTCAGTTTCAATTTCGAAATCGACTTTGAAGTCGAAAGCTACCTGCGATACCGCGGCGCCCAGTTCGTCGACCGTTTCGACGCCAACTCGTATTTGTACATCACCAAGGCCATGGACTATTTTGATCTCGCCTACGGCCGCGCTCCGACCTTGGCGGCGGCGCTGGAGCGCACAAACGCCCGCTTCCTGGTCCTGAGCTTTACCTCGGACTGGCTGTACCCCAGCTACCAGTCGCTGGAAATCGTCAGCGCCCTTCGCAGCCGCAACAAGGACGTGGCCTACTGCGAACTGCCCTCCAATTACGGCCACGATGCGTTTCTGGTCGATGTGGCTGAAGAGAGCGAACTCATCCGGGGCTTCCTTGCCAGCACATATAAGGAGAACACGTGATGGCCGCCCTCACGGGAGCGCCATCGCACACGTCGTTTGTTCCGTCGGTGCTGGGCCGCCGGGATTTCGCCATCATCGGCGAGATTGTGGCGCCCGGTTCGCGCGTGCTTGATCTGGGTTGCGGAGAGGGGGAGCTTTTGGCGTGGCTCGCGGCGAACAAGCGCGTACAGGCGCGCGGCGTCGAGATCTCGGGCGCCAAGGTGCAGCGCGCCATCGCGCGCGGCGTTTCCGTGTACCAGGGCGATATCGATCAGGGGCTCGCCGACTACCCCGATCACGCCTTTGATTACGTGATCCTCAGCCAGACGCTGCAGGAAACGCGGCATCCGCTGAGGGTGCTGCGAGAGATGCTGCGCGTCGGCCGTCGCGCCATTGTCGCCTTTCCCAATTTCGGCCACTGGCGCGTCCGTCTGGCGCATCTGTTTACCGGGCGCGCGCCGAAAACGGCCCTGTTCCCGCATGACTGGTTTGATTCGCCCAATATTCATTTCCTGACAGTGCGGGATTTCGAGGATCTGGCCAACCGGGAGGCGTGGAAAATTGAAAGACGCATCTTTCTTTCGGGCCGGCGGACGGTTCGCCTTGCGCCGAACCTGTTTGCGGAGGTCGCCGTGTTCTTGATTGCAAATTGATGCCAAACCGGCGGCTGTCATCCGCCGGACGGGCGCTTGGTTATAAGATGCGATTTTATGGTTAACCGCTATATGGCCGCGGCAGCGGCGTGCGCGGCAATCGTCTTCTCTCTCGGCGCGGCGCAGAACCGGCTCGTGCTCACCATCGATACGATTATGCGCGGACCGGGACTCGTCGGCTATGAGCCGTCCGCGCCGCGCTGGTCCGGCGACTCGCAGCGGATCTACTTCGAGTGGAAACAGGCGGGCGACCCCGTGCTGGAGCCGATGCGCACCTATGTCGTGACCCGCGACGGATCGGGACTGCGAAGGCTGAGCGACGAAGAAGCGCGGTTTGCGCCGCCGGCATCCGGGAATGAAACCCAGGATCACAGGCGCATCGCGTATGCGCACGACGGCGACGTCTATATCTACGACCGCGTCGCCGACAAGGCTCGCCAGCTCACCAGAACCGCTGACGTCGAATCAAATCCCCATTTCACTCGCGATGGCAAGCGCGTCTGGTTTACGCGCGCGAACAATCTCTACGCGCTCTCTCTCGACGACGGTTCCATTGAGCAACTGACCGACATCCGCGCGGCGGGCGCTTCTCCCGCCTCCGACGCGCCCCCGCCGTCCGAGGGCGCTCAAAATCAGCCGCGCACGGCGGCGCAGGCCGACGAGCAGAACAAAGGCTCCGAGTCTCAGGAGTATTTGAAGAAGCACGATCGCGAGCTTCTGGATATCATCCAACAGCGCGCGCAGCGACGCGAAGAGGACGAGGCCCGGAAAAAGCGCGAGAACCCGCGGAAGCCCTTCCGGCTCGAAGGGCGGCAGACGGTCAGCTCCCTTTCGCTCTCCCCCGACGAACGGACCGTGATCGCCACCATTACCGAACCCCAGCACGGCGCCAAGAACACGATTGTGCCGAACTTCCTTACCGAGTCCGGATATACGGAGGATATCTCCAGCCGCGCCAAGGTCGGCGACCTCACGCCGCGCGTCCGAATGGCCCTGATCTCGGTCGCCACCGGCGACGTGCGATGGGTCGATCACGGCCAGCGCGAGTCGATCCCTGCCCAAACGCGGTCCGGGCAGGGCGAAACGCAATCCGACGCCGGCGGCGCAGCGCCCGAGCGACGGGCGCCCCATTCGCGTGATCGAGATGTGACGCTATCCCAACCCGTGTGGTCGGGCGACGGAACCAAGGCTTGCATGCTGGCGCGGTCAGCCGATAACAAGGACCGCTGGATCCTGGCGCTCGACGTCGCAACCGGCAAGACGCGCGTCATCGCCGCAGATCACGACGACGCATGGATTGATGGACCGGGCTCGACGGCGCTCGGCTGGATGCCCGGAGATCGCGAAGTTTATTTTCAGTCGGAGCGCACTGGCTATTCGCACCTCTACGCCGCGCCCTACGACGGCGGAGAAGCTCGCGCGCTCACATCCGGCAATTGGGAGGTGCTCGCCGCCCGCCTTTCCGACGACAAGACCCGTTTTTACCTCACCACCAACGAGGGCGATCCATCCCAGGTTCACGTTTATTCAATGCCGGTTACTGGCGGCGAGCGCACGAGAATTACAACCCTGCCGGGAAATCACCGCGCCACGCCGTCGCCCGACGGGCAGTGGCTTGCGGATATCTACTCGTACACGAACAAGCCGCCCGAGCTCTACGCCATGCGAAACGCCCCAGCCGCTGAAGAGAAAAAGCTGACCTCATCGCCCGCGCCCGAATTCTGGACCTATCCCTGGCTCGATGTTCCCATCGTCCATATCCGCGCCCGTGACGGCGTCGAGTTGCCCGCGCGCCTGTACAAGCCCCCCGGCTTCAAACGCGGCGGCCCCGCTGTGGTGTTCGTCCACGGCGCCGGATACCTGCAAAACGTCCATCGCTGGTGGTCCAGCTATTATCACGAGTACATGTTTCATCACATCCTGATGGAGCGCGGCTACATCGTCTTGGATATCGATTATCGCGGCTCCGCGGGCTACGGACGCGCCTGGCGCACCGCCATCTACCGCCATATGGGCGGCAAAGATCTTGATGACCAGGTCGACGGCGTGCGCTGGCTGATCGCGCAGCAGGGCGTCGACCCCAGGCGCGTCGGCATTTACGGCGGCAGCTATGGCGGCTTCCTGACTCTGATGGCGATGTTTACGCAGCCGGATGTGTTCGCCGCCGGCGCTGCGCTCAGACCCGTGGTGGATTGGGCCAACTACAACAACGGATATACCTCAAACATCCTCAACCTGCCGCAAAAAGACGCCGAAGCCTACCGCGCCTCCTCGCCCATTTATTTCGCCAGCGGGCTCAGAGGCGCTCTTCTTATCTGTCACGGCATGGTGGATACCAACGTCCACTTCCAGGACACCGTGATGCTCATTCAGAAACTGATCGAGCTGCGCAAGGAAAACTGGGAAGTCGCCGTTTATCCGGCCGAGGATCACACGTTCGTGCAGCCGACGAGCTGGGCGGACGAGTACAAGCGCATCCTGAAGCTGTTTGAGACAAACTTAAGCGAACAGGCCGCTCGGCGCGGCGCCAAACAGAACCAGGCGTCAGCGGATGGGTCCAGGCCGGACCAGCCCGCTGTGCGCGATTCCCTTCGTGGAAAATAGGATTCCAATGTCCTCATCACCCACTCACGTCCAAAGCCCACAGCAAGGCTATTCCTGGCGCCGGGATCTGAACCGGTACCAGTGGTTTGTACTGGCAGTCGCGAGCATGGGGTGGATGTTTGACACCATGGCGCAGCAGCTCTTCAACATCGCTCGCGTTCCCGCCATTCGCGACCTCATGGGCGGAAAATCAGGACCCCAGGTGTCCGAGCAGGCCGGCTACGCCACCATGATCTTCATGATTGGCTGGGCGCTCGGCGGCATTCTCTTCGGCATCCTCGGCGACCGGCTCGGGCGCGCGAAGACCATGGTGATGACGATCCTGATGTACTCCGTATTCACAGGGCTGAGCGTCTTCGCCACGGGACTGTGGGATTTCAACGCCTACCGCTTCCTGTGCGGCCTGGGCGTCGGCGGTCAGTTCGCCGTAGGCGTGGCGCTGGTCGCAGAAACCATGCCGGACCGCGCGCGTCCCTATGCGCTGGGCATGGTGCAGGCCCTGTCTGCGGTCGGCAACATGATGGCCGCCGTAACCGGCATCGTGCTTGGCCAACTTGAGTCCACCGGCGCAATCGAAAGCGCCTGGCGCTGGGAATTTTTAGCGGGCGCCGCGCCCGCGCCCCTGGCGCTGCTCGTATTCAAGAAGCTCAAAGAACCGGAAGCATGGCTCAAAAACCGTGCTGAGAAAAAGCGCATGGGCTCCTTTGCGGATCTGTTCGTCGACCCGCTCTGGCGCCGCAACTCAATCGTCGGCATGTTGCTCGCTTTCGCCGGCGTTGTCGGGTTGTGGGGAATCGGGTTCTTCAGTTTCGACCTGTTGCGACCTGTTCTTGAAAAAACGTTCCGCGCCGAGGGACTCACCGGCCCCGCGCTGGCCGGCAAAACCACGCTGTGGATCGGAATCACCTCTCTGCTGCAAAATTTCGGCGCGTTTTTCGGAATTCATGCGTTCACCTACCTCACGCACCACACCGGCCGAAGAAAGGCTTTCGCGATCAGCTTTATCGCCGCCATGCTGATGACTGCATATACATTCTGGAAACTGAAGACCTTTGTCGACATTTTCTGGATGATTCCGCTCATGGGATTCGCGCAGCTGGCTTTGTTCGGCGGGTATGCGATCTATCTGCCGGAGCTGTATCCAACGCGGCTCCGAAGCACCGGTACGAGCTTCTGTTATAACGTCGGCCGTCTGGTGGCCGCAATCGGACCGCTGACGCTGGGCCTGCTGACCAGCCGCGTGTACGCAGCCTACGAGGAGCCGATGCGCTATGCAGGCATGACCATGTGTCTGGTGTTTCTGGTCGGTCTCGCTGCGCTGCCGTTCGCGCCGGAAACCAAGGGCAAGCCGCTCCCGGAGTAGTCGCGGCATTCGGAAAACGAACGCGTGAAGTGCGTTTTTTGCGATATTGTTCGCCGCGCCACGCCGGCATGGATCGTATCAGAAGACGATCATACCCTCGCATTCCTGGATGCCAGGCCGCTGTTTGCCGGACACACCCTCCTCGTTCCTCGCGATCACTATGAAACCCTGGCGGATTTGCCGGCGGCCTTGATCGCGCCCGTTTTTGAGAGAGCGCAACAGCTTTCGCGGGCGGTTCGCGACGCGATGGGCGCCGAGGGAACGTTCGTCGCAATCAACAACACCGTCAGCCAGAGCGTACCGCACCTGCACATTCACGTCGTGCCGAGAAGCAAGGGCGACGGTCTTAAAGGTTTCTTCTGGCCGCGCAGGAAGTATCGGGATGAGGCTGAGGCCGCCGCCGCCCGGGATGCGATCCGGCAAGCGCTTTCCGCTCTTCGGCCGTGAGCGGCCGCCACTCGCCGATCTTCAGGTCGCCAATGCGCACCGGTCCGATGGCTGTTCTCACCAGCTTGAGCGCTTTGCTTCCAACAGCCTCAACCATGCGCCGCACCTGCCGGTTGCGCCCCTCTGTAATTGTGATTTCGAGAAACGTGCACGTGCCGGAATCCCTGATCCGGTTGACGACGGCCGGCAACGTGGGCCCGTCCTTTAGCTGGACGCCTTGACGCAGTGCTTGGATCTGTTCCGCCGTCAGCACATCGCCGCATTTCACCAGATACGTTTTGGGCACGCTGTGCTCGGGATTCATGATGTGCTCGGCAAACTGCGTGTCGTTGGTCAACAGCAGCAGCCCGCTGGTGTCGAGGTCAAGGCGCCCCACCGGAACCACAAACTGGTCCACCTCGCGAATCAAGTCGTAAACCGTCGGGCGGCCGCGCGGATCCTGGTATGTGGTGATATATCCCCGGGGCTTGTACAGCAGCAAGTACAGGCGCTTGCGCGGGCGCAGGGGCCGGCCGTCCAGAGTGACCTGATCGCGCTCTATGTCCACCCAATGGTCGGGTGTGTGGATCAGTTTTCCATTGACGCGCACCCGGCCCGCTCCGATCCAGCGGCGCGCCTCCGTTCGTGATCCGTAACCCGCCTTGGAGATGACGCGATCTACAGTCTTGAGCCGACGCTCTGGCGCCCTCTTCAAACCACTAGCGTAGCGCTCTGCATGGCGGAGGATATAAACTTTTTATCGAACCGTGAACGGCGGCATTCCGTTTTAAAAAGGAGGGCGCAGATGCAGCAGCACGTGAAGATCCTGGCAATTTTAAACATCGTCTGGGGAGGACTGCTGGTCGTAGCGGCGGTGATTGTCTTCGCCGTTATGGGAGGCGTCGCCGGACTGATATCGCGCGACGTCACCGGAGACGCCCAGGCGGCGCCCGTGGTCGGGTTCATTGGCCTGTGTGTCGCTGTCTTCCTTTTGGTGCTGTCAGCGCCTTCGATCATCGCCGGAGTTGGATTGTTGAAGTTTCAGCCGTGGGCGCGAATCTTGACCATTATCCTTTCGGCGCTGCACTTGTTGAACATTCCGTTCGGCACTGCGCTGGGAATTTACGGGCTCTGGGTGCTGTTGAACGCCCAGACGGAACCCCTGTTCCGCCAGGGACCTCCCGTCCGCCTCCCCTACACGCCCCCGCCCGCGCCGTCCGGTTCGGCGCCGTAAAGTGCGGCGTGTAACGTCGGAGTGCAGGTTTGTTCAACAAAAACCACAGTTTCTCCAGGTCTTTCACACGCCGCGCGACGCTCCCCGTCCGCTTCCACCCCGGCATGACAGGCCTGCACGTTTTGTTAGAATAGCGTCTGTTGGGAGGTCGTCTAATGGTAAGACTGCAGACTCTGGATCTGCGTATCGGGGTTCGAGTCCCTGCCTCCCAGCCACCCCGCCTGATTTTCCTGAATTGGATGGCTTAGGCCGGAATAGGGCGCATTGCGTTCGGAGCAGCGCCCGCCAGTCGGCGTGGCGCGCGCTGGCCCCGCCTCGCACGCGGCGCGTGCAACTGGAGGGCCGCCGATCCCATCCTGGCGCCCATCAGCCTCTGTGATCTTTCAAAATCGACCAGGCATACTGGCCGTAGTTGTCGGCATTGATGATTGCTGACTCCGGGTCCGCTGCTGCAAGCTGTTCGTCTTGGGTGGCGTCGTTGCAGACCGGCGCGCCACTGGGCGGCATGCCGTCCGCGCCAAGTTGGAGTCCGGACCCAACCGTCGGAACATCGGAGGCGCCGAAGCAAGCGTGCGCGAGCTCGTGAATCATCGTGACCACGGTGGCATCGCTGCTGACCTCATAGCTGCCGCCGCTGAAGAACGCGCGCCCGATCCACATTCTCACGGAATGGTTTTGCACGCTGTTGCGGATGGTGGCGGCAAACCAGGTGAATTTCTGCGCGTCGTTGCGGGCATCGATAATGTTAAGCGTACCTTGACGGCCGCCGCGTTGGCCGCCCAGCACGATGCATATCGACATGAAATTTTGAAGCACCTGCCTTCTGCGATTTGCATCCAGAGCGCCAAACCATCTCACATAACGCGCCTGCTCCGGCGTGAGCGGGTTGGAAGGCTGAAGAGAAAGTCCCCCGATGGCGTCGACGGCTAAGTCTGCGGCCTGTTTACACCTAGCCACGGCTTCGTTCAAACGCTGTACCTGCGATCTGGTCAGCGGAGGCTGCACATCCACGGTCGACGTGACAGGGCCGGGGTCCTCGATCAGGAAGTAGCCTGCCGTGGGCAGAGGAGTCGCTACCCGCGTAACGTTACGCGGCGGAACGGGAGGAGCGGGTCGCGCCTGCTGCGCCCGTCCGACGTTTTGCAGGGCGGGGGCTGCGGCCGTGCTGAGCATCTGCAGGGCCGGGGCGTTGGACGCCGCACCGCCGCCAAGGCCTGGAAAGGTGGCTCGCAAATACGTCAGGGCGGCCTGATATTTGAGCTGCTTATCAGCCGGAATCCGACTAATTTCTCCAGAAATGTTCGCCGCGCTGGTATTAGTCTGCAGCATTTGAACCAGATTGTGGAGCGAGCTGTCCTTGATGCGTTCGTAGTGCGGGTTGGCAGCGCGCACTCGATTCATGAATTCTGTGAAATGCGTTTGGCTGTAAGTTGGCAA
>DASRCT010000065.1:0-101040 GCA_035652975.1 Bryobacteraceae bacterium
CCGAAACCGTGCCGCTGCTTGGGACGGAAACCGCGTCGATGGGCAATGTCATCACATCGCAGCAGATTATGGACCTGCCCCTGTCCTATGGCAACCCGTTCGCGCTGATCGGAATCTCAAGCGGGACAGGATTTGTGGGAAATCCGCGGCTTGATCGTCCGTTCGAGCCGTCTCACATCGCCAACTTCACAATGAACGGAACGCGCGGCGACCGCAGCGATATTACGCTGGATGGATCACCGGCTACCGCAACGGCGAATCCTGGCGAGGTGATCGCGTCATACGTGCCGCCGACCGACATTCTGGCGGAGTTTAAAGTTCAGACCGCCACGTTTGATGCGGCGGTCGGCAACACAGAAGGCGGCGTCACGAACCTGAGCATCAAATCCGGAACGAACGAACTGCACGGAACTGCGTATTACACCAACACGCGCAAGGAATTTTGGGCGAACGATTTCTTCAATAACCGTTTGGGCAACCCTCGACCGGATTTCCGGTTCGATCGGTGGGGCGGCTCAATCGGCGGACCGGTGTGGATTCCCAAGCTTTACAACGGCAAAAACAAGACATTTTTCGAGTTCGGCTACGAGGGCATTCATGACTCCCGGCCGCGATATGACGCGAGCACGCCGCAGGTTCCCACGCCGGCCATGAAAAACGGCGATTTTTCAGCCCTGCTGCAGGCTGGCGGTCCATCCTTTCAGATCTACAACCCGTTCACGCGGAGAGCTGTGGCGGGCGGACGCTTTCAGGAGGACCCGTTCCCGGGCAACGTCATTCCGTCCAGCCTCTTCAATCCGGTCGGGCAGGCGATTCTGACCAAGTACTACCCTGCCCCGACATCGCCCGGAAATCCGGACGGAACGAATAATCTGCTGGAACCCGACCTTGCCGAGCGCGCGAAGTATTACAACTACACCATTCGCATTGATCACAATATCGGCGACAAGCAGCGTCTTTACGGCAGATACAGCACCTACATCCGCAACAGCGATTACAACGACTACTTCCACACGCCGGCTTCGGGAATCACGTTTCTGTTCGATTCCTATAACGGTGTTCTGGATGACACGATCATTCTTTCGCCGACCATGGTGCTCGATGTGCGGTACGGATACAACCGCTTCATCCGGGGCAGCGACGGAAATCCTGCGGCGCGCGGATTTGACCTGACGCAGATCGGCATGCCGTCGGTGTATAACACGCTCATCCCGGCGTCGATTCGCAGGTTCCCACGCATCGATCTTTCGGGCTATATCGGCACCGGCTTCACGGGTGAATACCGCCCCGTCGATACGCATTCGTTCTCGGCGGCGGCTACGAAAACCGCAGGCGCACACTCCGTGCGGTTCGGAATGGACTGGCGCGCCTATCGTGAAAACGACGGTTTCTTCAGCAACGACCAGACAGGCCGGTTCACGTTCGATGCCGCGTACACCGGCGGCCCGCTGGATAATTCGCCCCGCCCCAGCACTCCGCTCGGATTGTCTGCGGCGGCGCTCCTGCTCGGAGTGCCAACGGCGGGCAGTGGAAGCTACGTATCACGAACCGCCGACTATGCGGAGCAGTCGATGACGTATGGATTCTACGTGCAGGATGACTGGAAAGCGACGCAAAAGCTGACGCTGAATCTCGGCTTGCGATACGAGTTTGAGACTCCGCTCACCGAACGCTACCATCGCAGCGTCCAGAACTTCTATCCCAATATCGCCCAGCCGTTTGCGGCTGCGGTGCTCGCCAACTATGCGGCCAATCCCGCCGCGCCGGGTGTTCCGATTCGCGTAAATGGCGGCCTGGTGTACTCGACAGGGGGCGGGTTGTACAACACGCCGAAGCTGGGCTTCATGCCGCGCTTCGGCTTCGCCTATCAGATTTCAAAAGACACCGTTTTGCGCGGCGGATTTGGCATGTACAACGGCTTCCTGGGCGAGCGGCGCGGGGACGTCATCCAGACTGGGTTCAGCCGGAGCACTTTCTTCAATCCATTCGCGGCGGACAACGCGACCATTGTCAATACGCTTTCGAATCCCTTCCCGGAAGGAATTCTCGAACCGCTGGGCGCTGCGCAGGGCGCGCAGACCGCAATCGGGCAGAACATCGCGTTTTTCAATCAGAACCCGAAGCCGCCGACCAATTACCGCTGGCAGCTCGGCATTCAGCACCAGTTCCGCGGATCCCTGCTGGTTGAAGCCGCCTATGTCGGCAACAAGACCGTTCGGGCTGAGATCACGCGGAACATCAACGGACTGCCGGATCAATACCTGAGCAGGTCTCCGGTCCGGGACAACGAAACCAACGCGTACCTGACAGCCTCCGTTCCGAATCCGTTCTTCGGAGTGGACATGCCGGAAGGCACGCCTTCCAGTTTTCTCGCCCGGACCATCGCGCGGCAGCAGCTGTTACGGCCCTACCCGCAATTCGGCGCAATCAATACCACGACGAATGAAGGCTATGCGTGGTATCACGGCCTGCAACTGCGAGCCGAAAAACGCTTTTCGCACGGACTTTCACTGGCGGGCAACTACACGTACTCGAAGTTCATGCAGGCGACGGAACTATTGAACGCGATGGATCCGAAGCCCACCCGCATGATTTCTGACCAGGACGCGCCACACCGCATCGCGATGTCGACGATTTACCAGCTTCCGTTCGGGCGTGGTCGGCGAATATTTTCGCATCTGGGGCCGGTCTTGGATCGCATCGTCGGCGGATGGGAAGCCACCGGCATCTGGACCTTCCAGAGCGGGCTGCCGCTGGCCTTCGGCAGCTATTCGACCACGGCGCTGACCAACAGCAACGATTTCTTCTTTGCAAACGCGGCGCTGGCCGAATTGCCTGTGGATCAGCGCAGTCCGGACCGGTGGTTCAACCCCGCGGCGTTCGTGACCGCCGCTTCGGCGCAGCCGGTGTCGCATCTGCGCGTGAATCCGTACCGCTTCCCGTGGCTGCGCGGCCCGCGGACGAACAATGTGGACCTGTCGGTGATCAAGGACACGCGGATCACCGAGAAGAAAACGTTGCGCTTCAGCGTGCAGGCCCTGAATGCGTTCAACCACCCGCTATTCGCCGCGCCCAATACCACGGCATTCACGAATACGAGCCAGTTCGGAGTTGTGACCAGCTCGATTCAGGGAAATTATCCCCGGCGGCTGCAGATGGAATTAAAGTTCATCTTTTAAACCGCGAATCACAGCAGAATATCGTGTCGATCCCGCGCCCGCTCGTTCGACGTGTCAGCAGAAGGGAGATAACGATATAACCGATGCGATTCATGGTGATGTTGAGAGCGACTAAGGAATCGGAGGCGGGCGTCATGCCGGACAAGAAGCTGCTGGAGGCCATGGGCAAGTACAACGAAGAACTGGCGAAAGCCGGAGTGCTCCTGGCGGCTGATGGATTGCAGCCAAGTTCCAAAGGCGCGCGCGTCCAATTTTTGGGAGACAAGCGGACCGTCATCGACGGACCGTTTGCCGAGACCAAGGAGCTGATCGCCGGCTTTTGGATGTTCCAGGTGAAGTCGAAGGAGGAGGCGATCGAATGGGTGAAGCGCTGCCCGAATCCCTTCCCTGAGGGCGAGTCCGAAATTGAAATTCGGCAGGTGTTCGAGCCCTCTGACTTCAGCGACGCTCTCACTTAACAGCATCTTGTTTGACTTCAGGGTCAGACGCCCCGGAGGCCGGCGACGCGCCTCCGGGCGAACTATATAATGAGGAGATCGAACCGGGAGAAGGAACAGTCAACTTGGATGAACACCGCCTCTTTTCAATGCCGTTCGCGAAAGTGTATCCGGCATACGTCCAGAAGGCTCAGCGGAAAGGCCGGACGCAACAGGAGGTGGATCAGATTATTTGCTGGCTCACCGGCTACGACCAAGCCGGATTGCGGCGGCAGATTCAACGGCAAAGCGATTTCAAGACGTTTTTTGCCCAAGCCCCAGCTCTGCATCCGAACCGTACGCTGATCAAAGGCATGGTGTGCGGCATCAGGGTGGAAAACATCGCAGATCCGCTGATCCGAGAGATACGCTATCTGGACAAGCTGATTGATGAACTGGCGAAGGGGAGGCCGATGGAGAAGATTCTGCGTCAAGAAGCCAGCGCGGCCTCAAGACGGACCATTGCGGCGCCGGCGGAGATCCAACGATACAACGATGAGCTGGAGCCGATCTATAGAGACATCTGCGACCGTCTGGCTGATGAAATCTCCCGCAGTCTCCCCGCGGCGGAAAGCAGGATCTGGCACTCCCATCCGGTGTGGTTCCTGGATGGCAATCCCATCGTCGGCTACAGCAAGCAGAAGGCGGGCGTGCGGTTGATGTTCTGGAGTGGCGCCGACTTCAACGAGCCTGGGTTGAACGTGCTCGGCAAGAAGTTCAAGGACGCCTCCATCTTTTATGACAACGCCGCAGGGATCAACGCCGCCGATCTGCGCAGATGGCTGAAGAAATCGGAAGCGATCCAGTGGGATTACAAGAACATCGTGCGTCGCAAGGGCAGACTGGAACGCTTGAAGTAGCGCCGCGGCAAATTCGTGTTCGCCCAAAGCTCGTTTGAAACAGATTTCGCCTGAAATAAGCGAATCAGCGCAGCGAGCGGTCCGCTGGACGCTCTTGCTGCTCTCAGCCGCGCCGATGCGAGTTCCTACTGTACTGGTGAAACGGAATTGAAACCGGGTGCACAATCCATCAATGCCCGGGACAACGCGCGTGCGAACATTGCTGCCGGCCAAACTGCCGGATGATTGAGAATAACCTATGAAGAAACGACTTTCCTTAGTGATATGCCCCCTCGCGGCTTATGTTGCTTCGGCGTGTCCTGTCTGGGCATGGGGCGATATGGGGCATCGTGTCATTGCGCGCATTGCCGCTTCACGGCTCAGCCCTCAAGCGCTGGCCAGAATCGCAACCATCCTGGATGTAGAGAGCGACCCGGCCGCTGTCAGCGATGCCATGGCTGATGCGTCCACGTGGGCGGATCACGTTGGCCGGCCGCGCTTCCCGGCGACCGCTGAGTGGCACTTCATTGACATGAGCCTCCGTGATGGCGAGAATGACGCGCCCCCGCCGTTCGCAGACTCGAACGCCGCTCCGGCAAAGATTATACAGCTGGCGCGGGCTCTGCAAGCCGGCGCGCCGGATGTGGTGGATGCGCCAAACAGCAATCTTCTGTTTCTTATTCACCTGGTGGGCGATATTCATCAGCCGCTGCATACTGCAACTAATCAGGACCGCGGAGGCAACTGTCTTCAGGTCCGCTTCGCCCAATCTGACGGACGAATCAGCCAACTCATGAAGTTTCATCACGCGTGGGACACGGGACTTGTTGAAGACAACCTAGGCACGGGCGACCGGCCCATAGCGCTACACCTGGTCCGGGACTTTGAGAACCTTTCAGAGAAAGGTCAGCGTTCGATCCTCCTCGAGGATCCAGCGGCTGCCCCGTGGGATCATGCCGTCCGCTCCTGGACGATGGAGAGTCACAAGATCGCGCTCAATCCGGTTTACGCGGAGCTCAATCCGCCGGCGCCGGTGCTATCTTTGAAGATCGTAAACAGTTCGTGTTCGAACGCAGCGTCGTTCACCCGCACGCAACGAATGCTGGATACGCCCTATGTGCGGCGGGCGGCAAGCGTTATTGATCAACAACTGCTTGCGGCGGGGATCCGGCTGGGCGCGCTGCTGAACGCAATCTACAAATAACCGCCGCCGGTCCTGTGGCCGTTGTGTTGTTGCCGACCTGGCGGGCGGCCGCGCCGCTGCAATTTCTGTTGATTCTTATGCAGTTGTTTCAGGCGCGGCTTGGATGCACCTGCTCCCCGCATTTCGAATAATTCCAGGCGACTTCCTCGTCAAGCGCCTAGCTTCGAGGGACAGAGGGCCAATTCCAGGGCTGCGATACAATCAGGTTGTAACGCTCCGAAGTGTATGGATCTCGATCAGCTTCACACTTTTCTCGAGATCGTCAGGCTCAAGAGCTTTTCGAAAGCGGCGCAGACCTGCTTTCGGACCCAGCCGGCCATCAGCGCCCAGGTCCGGCAGCTCGAGCAGGAACTCAACACAACGCTGTTTGAGCGTCTCGGAACTCGCATCGCGCTGACGCCGGCAGGTAAGATTTTCGCCGAGTATGCCGAGCAGATTTTGGAATTGCGCCGGCGCGCGCAGGATTCCATCAGTGAACTCGAGCGGACGCCTCGCGGCGAACTGGTAATTGCGGCCAACGAAGCTACCTGCATTTACGTTTTGCCGACGGTGTTTTCGGAATATAAGAAGCAATTTCCGCAGGTGCAGCTGCTGGTAGACCGTTCCTACGGGTCTCGGGTCGTGCAGGCCGTAATGGACAACCAGGCCGATTTCGGCATTACGCAACTTCCGGTGGAAGAGAAGAAGCTACAGGTGGCCCGCATTCACGTTGATGAGATCAAGGTTCTCGCGCCGGCCCGGCATCCAATCGCCTCGCTCGCCCAAGTGACCTGCCGCGACCTGATCGGACATCCGCTGCTTCTGCCCAAGTCCGGGATTACGCGAACGCGTCTGAATGCATGGCTGGAGCCGGTCGAAGATGAGATATCGATTTCGATGGAGCTTGATTCCACCGAAATGATCAAAAGATTTGTCATGGCCGGACTGGGAATTTCGTTTTTGGCGGCGTCTCACTGCCAGGAAGAGGTCTCTGCCGGCAAATTGGCGGCAATCTCGATTGGACCTGAGCCGATGATCCGGCGTCTCGGACTGATCTACAGGAAGGACAAAGCGCTCTCGAAGGCTGCATTAGGCTTTATCCAGGTAACGCTTGAGCACGCTGGCAATGGAGACGTTTCCGTGCCGACTGTGAAAGCGGCTCGCACGTGAATCCGTATGAACCGCCTGACCGTAAAGACATCGACGATCTTTATCGCGGTAGGGGAGAAGACAGAGGTTTATCGTTCGGTTCAGGACATCCCGCCGCACCTCAGGCGCAAGCTCGAAGAATCTACGAACGGAATCAATGCAGCAACGATCCTTATCGCCGACCGCAGAGGAAGGGAGGAAATCGTGCGGGCGCTCCAGGGAATGCCGTCGACGCTGCGCGGCCGCGTCGCCGCCAGGCTTCGACGCCAGTCGCGCGGCGTCGCCAAACGCGGCATGGATTGGAAGTCATGGCTCGAGATTTTGTTGCCTGGGCTCGTCGGCCTGCTCATCTGGGTGGCGTTCAACTACCGTTAGAAATCTTGTAACTACAGTCAGGAATCTTGCTGATCCGAGCTCTTCTTGGCGCGCAGCGCGTCTTCGTAGACTTCGGTAAAGAAATCGCGCGACGAGGGCGAGGAGCCGATATGCAGCGTGCCGCTGCCCGGGTTCTCCTCAACAAATCCGAGGTATCCGTGCCAACCCATGTCGGCGAGAACGAAATCGAGCGCCTCTCGTTCGCTGAGCGGCAGGTTTCGATAGTTGATGTCAAACACCTGGCCCGTGCAGTGCTGCACGGCTTCTGGCGGAGTCTTCTTCGCAACAGCGTTCTGGAAGACGCTGAGCGGCTGCACCAAAGAGGTAACGTCCAACGGAACGTACTTGCCATCCCTGGACTTCATGGCGTCGTATAACCTGTGCGTTTCGTAGGCGATGTACGTCAGGGTCCCGATTGCGGCCGGCGTGGCTTGCAGATAGTAATCCCGGTTCAACAGGTCCGCGGCGCCGATCTGATCCTTGCGCAAGCGGAATCCGAAGAATGATGGATCATCGAACACGCGCGCCAGGCGTTTGCCCTCTTCGCGCTTCAAATCGTCGCAGTTCTGGAATTGAAGATCCTGGGCCTTCAACCAGATTGAGAGGCGGTGCGGGGCCCGCTCCAGTGGATTCGGCTCATAGCGATAGTCGGCGAAAAGCTTTTTGAAAGCAGCGGGGTCCTTCTTATAGAGCTGGAGCAACTGCTCAGCGCGTATCACGCGGAAGTAATATGTAGGCGAGTAATCCCGGGCCATCTCGCGCTGCACGGCTTCATACAGTTCACGGTTGTTGGCAGGGCTGCCGGCGAAGAAAAGTTTGGCCACGGTATACGGCGGTTTGACGCCCTTGGCGTGCTCGAGCAGCGACTTCATGGAGTTGACGCAGCCTTCGCCGCAGTGATAGGCAAAAATGGCCCAGTCGAGACCACCATAGCGCTGTTGCAGCCGTGAGATATACATGGCAGCCGCCGGAATGGCGCGCGCGGGCTGCAGGCGCTCATCCCGAACCAGTACTGAATAGCGCGTCCGGTGGCGGACCGTACGGCTGATGGTATGACCTCGTTTGGTGCGAACGCGCTTTCGCGACGTGGTTACCCGGTAGCGCGTAGCATAAACTTGGCGAAGCCCCATGGTCCGCGCCGTACCTGTTGCAATCTGCATTACGCCCTTGGGTCCGGTGGGGCTTTGAGCCGAACTTTCGCCCCAGCTTTCGAGATAAGCGATTGCGGCGATGAGAGAAGCACGAATGCCGCTGCGGCGCTCGGCCTCGCGAAAGATGGCCTGCATCCGCGGGCTGGTGACGCGCTCGGCGCCGGCCAGCGCGCGGGGATCGCGCATGATGCCGAAGGTCTGAGCCTCAATCATCAGCTCGGTGCGCTTTTCGATCAACTCATCGGAGAGATCCTTGCGATCGAGCCCGATGCCGGCGAGCCGGTGCGCTGGGGTGAAGTAGTCCGGCTCGCCTGAGGAAAGCGGCCACCAGGACTGCTCAGGCAGAAACGCCCATCCCGCGGCAAGCACAGCTGATAGCAGGCTTATGCGCAACATCTACTTACCGTAATGATAGACGATCAATGTAAGAACCAGGGTGCAGGTGTGCACACCTATTGAGTGAAACGCCTGCGAAATTTTCTCCAAGCGGTTGTGACCGTAACCCACTGGTTTTGCGTACCATACGCGTTTCTCCTGAGCGCAGCGGTTCAGAACCCGCCAGTTTCAACGGCAGTACCATCTGAAGAAAGAAACCAGTGTTCTGGCAGGGCGGCGAGATGAATCGGGCTGCCTACCCTGGGACTGGGTGGTCGCGCAACCCGCGTCGGCATTGGGTCCGCTAAAGGGCGCCCCGGTGGGCGCTACGCCGGACGGCATCGCGCAGCCGCAGCGTGGCTGTAAGCGGGTCGTGGTCCGACGCGCCTGTGCCGCGGATCACTTGCGCGCTCTCGCAAGAGAAAGGCTTCCTCACAAAGATCCAATCGAGCGCGCCGGCAAGAATGTGCGTACGGATTTTGCGATCGCCGAAGCAACTCTCAAACCCTTCACGCTGGAGCCGGGCGACGAATTGTCTGGAGTAAAACGCAACATTGAAGTCGCCCGCCATGATAACCGGCGTGTCCGGTCCGTAGCGGCGCGCATCGGCAAGCGCCTCGTCCAACTGCTCGCGCCGCTCGCGCCCCCAGCCGCGGCTCTCCAGGTGCAGGTTGTACACGATGATACTTCCAGACGCAGACTGCAGTTCCGCGATGAGGGCGATTCGTCCGCCGGTGCGGCGTTGCATGAGCGGAATGTTTGGCAGAAAAGAATGCGGCTTCCAGAACCCGGACTGAATCTTGAAGCGAAGCACGCGCGATGACAAAATCGGCAGCGTGCTGAGAATGGCCTGACCATTATATGCAGGATTGGTCTGCGAGCCCTGCGCAAGCTCTTCGAACGCGCCGGCATAAACGTAGTTCATGCCGAGCGCACGCGCCAGGTCCTCAGCGATACGGCGGCGGCCGGTGCGGCGAGCGTTCCAATCGACCTCCTGGAAGAGGCATACATCCGGGCGCTCGGCTCGCGCTGTTTGGATCAGCTTCTCCAGATGACTTCCCTTATGGATGTTCCAGTCCAGAACTTTCAGTGCGGCTGAACTGCCGTGAGCAGGGGCCGAGTTTCCCACAAAAAAACTTCCCTGGAATACAACAGGGGGCGAGGCAGAATCGCCGGCCAGCATGGCGGCGGATATGCCAACAAACAGGCCGAGCGCCCTCATACATCGCATTGTCGCGCAGTTGACGTACGCGGCCGGGTAGCATGTAATACCGAGTGGGTGGCGCACGCCTCTTATCAGTTCAAGGACAAGAACGTGCTCATAACCGGCGGCGGCCGGGGAATCGGGAAACGGCTGGCGATCGGATTCGCGCAGGCCGGGGCCCGCATCGGGCTCGTGGCCCGGAGCAAGCCTGAGCTTGACCTCACCCATCTCGAGATTGAACACAATGGAGGCAATGCGCTCCGCATTCGAGCCGACGTCAGCGATCTTGAGCAGATGTGCGCCGCGGTGGACCGCATGCGCGTGCAGTTGGGCGGAGTGGATATTCTAATCTGCTCGGCGGGAGTGCAGGGCCCGATCGGCCGATTTATCGACAACTCGCCCAGGCAATGGCTGGAGACGATCCACACTAATGTGATCGGCGTCGCAAACAGCGTCAGGGCGGCTCTGCCAGAGATGATCGAGCGCAGGCGCGGCAAGATCATCGTTCTTGCGGGCCGGGGCGTTGCAAAGCCCCGCCCGTATTTTTCATCGTACGCCACCTCAAAAGCGGCGCTCGCGCGGTTTGTGGAAACGATCGCCATAGAGTTGCAGGAGCACAACGTGCAAGTGAACTGCATGTCGCCCGGTGGAGCGTACACGCATATGACAGATGAAATTCTGCGCGCTGGAGAGCGCGCGGGCGCCGAGGAGTTGGAAGGCGCGCAACAAGTGCGGCTGACGGGCGGCGTTGCCCCGGAAAAACAGATTGAACTCGCGTTATTTCTGGCGTCTGAGGAATCCAATCACATCAGCGGCCGGATCATTCATGTAAATGACGACTGGAAACGGTTGAAACGCGCCAATATCGATGCGGACTTGTACACGCTGCGGCGCGTGACTCGCATCTAAAACGCGGCGCGCCCTGCCGGTTACACGCGAGCGCCGGCCGCCGTTGCCGCCGCGATCATGCCGAGCAGCGTTGTCACAAAATTCGTATTCGTGGAGAAATCAAAAGTTCGGCCGTCGGGGTCGCCAATGTCCGGCGACGGAAAGGCAGAGGGCGGGATCGGCGTGACGCCGGGATCTTTGCCGTCGAACAAAGGCTCCACCAGCCCCGCGCCGCCCTGGTCGACGAGTTGCTTACAGGCTGCGAAGGCGCTGTGCGGGTCGAGCAGGCGCACGAAAGTGGGATCGGGAAAGCCATTTTTTTGGGCGGTCGCGCCAAGATGGACGGCCATCGCCTGCCGCCGCAGGTCAGCGATGGCGACGCCGCGGCCCTCACGCAGTTGATTATCGAAAAAAACCAAGTCGGCGCCGCCGTCAAATGTCAGACCGCGACGGCGAATCGTGCTGGAGCCGATCATCGCCCACACATCGTCGACGACGACCAAACTGGTCATCAGCCGCATCGCTCGGCCGGGAAATCCGATGGGATGGAAGGCTACCACCCGAGGTTCTCCGAGAAATACCTTCAGTCCGGCGTCAGCCTCACGGATATCAAACGATTTCGCGGCCTGGCGATCCTCGACCGACCAGCGATGGCCCGGATTGATCACAGTAACGGCGGTATCGGTTGAGAGCGTGACCGAATTATCGTGAAACTCCAGAACAAGTTGATCCGAAACGGTTCCACGGTCGAGGTCGGCGGCGAACTGCGAGCTGATCGAGAACAATTCCGTGTGGGCGAAAAGACTTTCGATCGCTTTCTGCCGCTCGGCGAATTCGCGCGCGGCGAACGGCTCATAGCCAGGACCATAGTCGAGGCGCTTGGATAAGCAGAGGATTACGCGCAGGCCAGGCATCGCTCTCAGCCGGTTCTTGATGGCCAGGACCAGATCGTCCGGCGTTCCGTCGCCGTAATCCGTGGCTGTAAAAGCGGGGCCCTCAATGTAGATCAACTCGCGCGCGGCGTTGATGGCGCGCAGCAGCGCGCGGAATGCGTCGCGACGGCCGTGCACGGAGGCGCTGAATTCCCGTTTCAGCTCGTCGTATACGCGAATACCTTCGGCAGAGTTGCCAAGATTGGCAAGGTTCGAGAGACCGCCCAGGCTCGACGGCAGCCTGGGCAGCACGGAATTGATAAACGCAGGCCAATCGGCCGGAAGATTGCTAAGGAATGACCGTGCGAGCGTCAACTCCGGCGTCTCGCACACCGGCGCCACCGTCTGAAGAACAGCGCCTGAGATCGAACCGGCGGCGCTTCCAGCGGGTTCGGCCCAATGCGAATCCGCAAGGAGAATGAGGCGGCTGACGAGATTCCGCGTATGGCGCAATGCCATGCGGGCGATGTCATAGGCCAGGCGTCCGCCCGAGGTCTGGGCCGAGATGCTGTGAAATTCAATCCCTCCAGGACTTCCAGGGCTGCCGATCCGCTGAAGCGCATTCCGCGCAGCCGCGATAAAGTGCGCGCCAGTGATCTGCCCTTTCCAGACGCCGCCTTTATCACTGGCGACCATCGCATCGCGCCGCGCCATGGTGGGCAGCCGCGGCGCATCGCGCGGCGTAGCTTCGCTTCCGAGCGCAGCGACTAGACCGATCACTTTCTCAGCCGAATCGAAAGGGCCGGAAGGCAGCGGCGGGGCCGGCAGGCCGAGAATTCCGGCGGAGGAAATGCCGCGGTCGGAAGCCGAGCCGAGCAGATTGGTTTCGGGCGTGACGCCCGGCGGCGTCGCCGGCGGCTCAACCTTAGCGGTCACATTCCCATACACCCGAGCCTTCTTGTTGCTGTTCACAACGACGACGTCGAAGTGGAGAATCGGACTCGGCGGCAGCACCGTGGTCGAGTTCGGCCGCACCAGGCCAAATGGGTCCTTGAGATGCAGGACAATTGAGGTCGCGCCGCTCGGAACGGCTGCGCCGGCGCCATCGCCCCGACTCTCGCGCGCATCGGGCAGGAATAACCGGTTGTAAACGCGGACTGCCTGGCCCGCTGTAAGTCCGTTCAGCGTGAGCGCGACGTCGGCCTCGGTTCCGGCGATAAATGCGGCGGTGGGATTGAAGGCGTCGCGCAGGCTGGCGGGCGGCGGATCGTTGGCTGCCGGGAGCCCGGAAGGGAAATTGGGCCACTGGGCTTGCGCATCTGTGGCATTCGTCGGAATAGCAAAATCGTTGCCGATCTCAGGCGAGACCACTAGCGAGTCGGAGGGCGAACCTGTCAGGATATCGTTCGCAGCTCCGAACATAGCATTGCCGTTGAACGACAGCGTCACGGTCTCGCCGTGACGGATGGGCGGAGCAGGCTCGACGCCAGCGGCAGGATCCGTCACTCGCGGCGGCTGCCCGATCAGGAACGGCTTCAGGTCCACCGCCATCACGCGAAGGAAATCGCGGCGCAGCGTTTTTGCGGGCGTCGGAATGGCGAACGATGTATCCAGCTTGCCATTAGTGGCCGCGCCGAGGCGCAAGTCGGCGGGAGCGGATGGCGCCCGCGTAATCGAGGTAGTTCCGCTGGCGACGGTGAACAGGCCGGCGGCGGCTGCAAGGTCCTGGAGACCTTGAAGCTGATCAGGCGCGGCGGGCTGCCCGTGCGGATCGACGAGATGAATGCGGACGCCGCCGGCGCCGAGCGCGGCGATCGTATGGATTTGACGACCATTCGCCGGCGTGGGCGGCGAAGACAACGAATCGCGCGCTTCGAGCACTCCGAAGCCGCCGACGAGCGCGTCAAAGATTTCCGACACGACTACCGGATCGATAGCCAGCCCGCGCACATCGTGAATGGTCATGCCGCCGCCCGCAATGTTCAGAGACGCGCCAGCGAAAAATGCGCCGGCGCTCGCTGCGGAAATATCGCCGCCAGAATAGACGAAGTAGAACGGCGCAGGGCGAACGGGCAGTCCGTCATTGCCGCCTTCGACCACAGCGCGAATCAGTCGGGCAAGGCGCAGATAGGTCTGGCCATGCAACCGGAACACAGCAGCGCTGGAAGGAACGGGCGAGCCATCAGGCATGAGGATGCGTTCGGCCGATGCGCCAAAGAAGAGAACGCCAGCGGCAGGGGCAATCCACTGGTCCGCGCTGGAGATCGAAAGGCTGAGCGCGCCGGTCTCGCCCTCCTCGGGATCACTGCTGGCCCATCGAATCGACAAAGCGGGCGAAGCGACGCCCAGCATGTTCAGGCCAATGGCGCTCGCCGTTCTTTCGATGTCTTGCAATGTGCTCATGGGATGTTCGCTGTGAGCTGTGTGCTGAGATTGTTGGGGTCGGTGAGCCGCGCAAGAACGGTCTTGACGGAGCCTGGGAGTACAGTTGTCACGTAGGAGTAAGTAATACGATGGTCCGGCGCAGGACCGCTGCGGACGAATTTGTTCATTCCGGGCGCTGTACCGATTGCGTCGAGCGCGGCTCGCGCCAGAAGCTTCTTACCGGCGGGCCCGGCGGCGATCAGTTCCAGAACAAATGCGCCATGCGGCGGTTTCGTAACCGGCGCAGAGCTGCGTACGGCGACCTGGAGCCTGGCGCCAGGAATCGTCAACGTAACCTTTGCCCGGAGATCGGCCAGATCGGGCGGACCAGGCGGCGGCGCCGTGCTGAGCGGGGCGCGCAACTCCGTACTGCGGTTCGCCGGATCAGTGATGCGCACCAGCAGATCGTCATCGCCCTTCGGGACAAATGTCTCATACAGAAAGCGCCCTGCGGCATCGCGCGCGCCGCGAAGAATTTGGCCCGGCGCTTCTGGAGCAGGCGGCGTCAGTGCAGTGATGTCGGGCAGGTCGGCTTCCGCCTGGACATGTTCGATCGGAACGCCGCCGGCTTTGCCGATAGTCGAGACGCGAAGATGGTGCGGTCCTAGCGGTGAGAGCTTGATATCGGCGCTGCTTCGGAAGGTGACCTGAACCAAATTTGCCGATGTGACCTGCTGCGCCAGATCCGCGAGATCGGGCGCCGTCGTTGGCTGGATGAAAACACGAACCGGGCCGGTTGCGCGGGAACGTCCCGCGCGACGGCCGTGATGTGGATCGTCAGGCCCGACCGCGACGGCGCGGTAGAAATATGGCCGCCAGCTCGGCGTGACAGGGTCGCTCAAGCGAAAAACGCCCGCGTTCACACTCCAAGCGGAATTGCCGGCGGGGTAGACGGCGGGACCCATCCAGTCCACGTCGGGATCGGGATTGAGTGAATTCGAGCGGAACAACGCGATTCCGGCGGGGGCAGGCCCGGGACCCGGTTCAACCCCAATATCTACCGCGGCAGCGACAGGATTGTATCGCGCGTGGAGGCTGGGCGCGCTGGGCGTGATGCGTTGTGGCACGGCCACCAGCACCGCGGTCGAAAGCGGCGATTCGATCTGTTCAGCGCTCATCGCCGAGATCTTGTACACGAAAAAGCTGGTGCTTGATCCTGGAATCTCAACTTCGGCCTCAGGCGACGGCAGCAGGACCGAGTTCACCCGAGTAAAGGCGTCGAGAGCGGCTGGGGTTTCGGCTGCTGTGAAAACCTCGACGGCGCGAGCTTCGAGATTTCCTTCCGTCGAAGCGGGCAATCCAGCAGCCGTGCGCACGGCAGCCTCCCGAGCTTCATACACGACATAGCCGGCGGCCGCTGTGGCCGGCGGAAATGTGATGTGCGCCCGAGCGACGCCGGCGGCGTCGGGCAGCGCCGTCCAGTGGATGACCGGCGCGAGCGCCGGGACGGAAGGCGGCAGCGGGTCGCGCGTTTCCGTCGTAAAAGGCGCGCCGAAGCTGCTGAACAACGCCGGATTTACGGCTTCGGATGCGCGCGCGAACACGGCGTAACGCAGTCTGGAAAAAGAAGTGAAATCGGCAGTAAAGCCCGTGATGGTGAGACGATAGCGGCGACTTTCGGCGTCGCCGGGCTGGGGCGCAAGCTGCATTGCGCTGCCTCCGCCCGCGACGGTAAGCGGACCTGCCGCGGGAATACTCACGACAACGGTTGAGCCCGCGGGACCGCCGGGTACGCGTTGGAAGCCTGGGGGTGGGGTGGCTGGAGGCGTCGCGCCGCTGTAGAACGCGCCGGCGAATTCGATCGTCCTAGGGCTGCGATCTTGCCAATCCCATATAAAATCCACCGTAAGGGCGGCAGGAATGGAGCGACCGCTGGCAGCGGTTACCTCCAATACAAATTTCACATCGAGAATCCGAGGAATCGAGGGCGGATCCGCCGCCGCAGCGTTTGTCGCCGTGGTCCATCCGCTCCATCGGCCGAAGATATCTGTAGCCGCGACAAGATATGTGTCGGTGCGAGTACCGACGAGAGGCTGGAGCCGGAACAGGTCGATAAAGAGCGCGCTGAGCTCATTGTTAACGTCGCCATCGGGACGGCGCGCGGGAACATAGGGAATGAATCCCCCGTCTTTTCGTCGCTGATTCAGGACCTTGGGAGGCCCTCCGCCTTCACGGATGGCGATGGCGTATCCCTGAGGAGGAATGTGCCGCGGCAGACGGCTCCACGTAAGAGCGACGTCCGCTCCGGCCTGCTGATCCACATCCAGCGGGCGGTGGCGACGCAGCGTTTGGGCTGCGAGCGGCGTCGCAGACTGAACTGAAAACCTGGGCGGCGCCGCGATCGCCGCGAGGCTGAGCTTCAAGCCCAACGGCAGGACGTAGTTTGCGGTCACCATGTAATCGAAGGCAGGGGTGAGACCGTGCGGCGGCGCCGCGACGCCGCTCATGGGATCGGTGAGCTGCGTCGGGAAATCGGTCGTGCCGAAGCCGAGCGCGAGCGCGGTCCAGCAGTCGACCGCGGCGGAGAGCAATGCGAGCGACGCTAACTTCAGCTTCGACGATGACGGTTGTGTCGAAATGACGCCGCCGGGCTGGCGCAGTCCGGTTCCTGTTATTTCGCGCTCGAATGTCGCTTGAGTCAAAGTGAGCGAATGCGGATCGACGTTGCCGAGCATTTCAAGGATCATTGAGAGCAGACTGGATGCGCCATCACGAATTTCTTTGAGCACCTGGTCCGGCGTCGGCGCGGGCCATGTAGGCGCCGCGCCGCCGGAAGGATCCGTTGCTGGCGGCGGCAAATAGAGTGAGAAGCCGACCTTCAGCCGGTCCATGGCTGCATCCAGCCCCGGCTTGAGCGCGGCCGGATGGCCTTGCAGCCCTGAGTTGTATATCGCCTCCGGAACCTGTCCTTGCGTGACCGGGAGGCCGACGATTTCAACGAGCTCCCAGCTGGCGTCATTGACGAAATCCGCCATTGAGAATCCGACCGCGGATGAGATTGTTCCGTTGCCAAGCACCTGTAGCGCACAGATATTGGGCATGCGCAGACGAACCGGAGTGGCCGAGGCGACGGTGACAACCTCGCCGAAGATGACGCCGCCGCGATCGTCAAGCGCTTGGAGCGTGAGGCTGGCCCCGGGCGACGGCGACGCCGTGAGACGCACTTCCATCAGCGGGATTCTGCCCCACTCGACTACCAGGTTGCCTGCGACGGCGGATGCCGACCTCGTGAGAATCGTTCTTTTGGTGGACAGCGCATTCGGGCGGCGGAACACTCGAAACGGCTCGCGCGGAAAGCCGAGGTCCTGATGGACTCGCCAGCGGATCGCTGTCGGAAAGCTGTTCGGCGGTATGTTGGCCGGAGGCGCGGAGAGCGCCAGTACATCGGTGCGCACGGCCATTTCGGCTTCAAACACGCGAGGGAATACGAACAGGTTGGCCATAACGGCGTCAGCCCTCCTCCACCCACGGCGGCGATGGCGGCAATGCGCCGCTGAGAATCGGGCTGTCCCAGAACGCCGGAGTGGCTTGCAGCACACCCAATTCATGCTGGCGCAGGACCAGGTTCGCCGAGGTCGCGCCGGGCGAAACGAACATCAACGTTCGCGCGCCTCCGGGAGAGCTTACGAAACGAGCCGCGGCGGAAGTTCCACTCTCGACGATTTCGAGCCACGCCGTGGGAGCGAGCGCCCAGTGCTTGATGTCGCCTGCATCGCTCGATTCGGTGAGCAGAGTCGGTTCGGGACGGTATCGCCAGAGCGGCTCCGGCGAATCGATCAGTATGGCAGCGAGCACGAAGGAAACGCCCGAAGCCTGCCATAGATAGGCGAACCCGGGTTGACCGGCGGGAGGCAGCGCATCGAGTCCGGCCGAAATCAGTGCGTCCTCGAGCTGCTTGTCGCTGGGCGCATCGGGCAGAGCGGGAATCGGACTGCTCAGCGCGCGATGCGTAGTCCGGCCCGCGCGCATCACCTGCGCCAACTCCGCAGACGTGCGGAAGCGCGAAGTGGTGAAGGCGATATGGAACAGCGGAACGCGCGGTCCGATGCCGGGCGGAGGCGGATCCTGCGTCTGAATCTCCAGCGTGTATGCCGTGGCCCGGTCGAGCGGCACGGGTACTGTGAAAACCTGGTGCGACTCACTAGGCGGTACATGGATGCAGTGGAGCCTCAGTGTTCCAATAGCCTGCCGCAATGTGTCTTCATAGGGCGTCAGAATCATTCCCGGCACGGCCCGGAGAGCGCCGGGACTGAGCGGCGGTTCATCAGCAGGGTGCTTTCCGTTCGATTTGCGAACCACGGCGCGCAAATTCTTCCCATAGGCGGCGAACAACTGCACTACCGAGGCGTCATTAAAGACCACGCGGACCGGATCGTCGGCGAAGTGGAACGGCTGTCCGTCATTCGGCGTGGCGGCCAGCACCCACGGATCGAGACGGGCAGGCGCGGCGCTGTCGGTTAAAAACGTGAATCGCTGGGTTTGCGGCGCGCCGTCCGATTCATCGAACCCGCCGCCCTGCTTCGCTTGGCGCGAGTCCGCCGAATACGTCACGCTGATTGTGTACCGCGTGTTCGGAGCGAGCAGCGGGCGCGGGCGTCCCGCGTCGAGAGCGCCTTCAATGGTGTTAATCTCCGACGTACGCGCGCCGTCATCATGGGTCTGGCGAATTGTTTCCGCCGTGCGCAGCAACTCGATCGCACACAGGAGCACAGCCGGCGGCAGTTCGCCGAGCGGCCGTTTGGAGACTGCGATTTCAAACCTCACCGTTCCGGCAGGCGGCTTGTACACAACCAGAGTCTGAACCAGCAGAGGCTCGCGTACGTGGAGGAACGCGATGACCTTGCTGATATCGGACGCCCAGGGACTGGTGGGCGATGTCCATTCGGGGGGCAGGTCGGCGCCGCTGATTACAGTTTTGTGAGGCAGCGAGACTACCGGATCTTCTCGCAGCAAGTTGTTCTTCTGATCAAAAGCGCGCAAGACCACGAGCCGGGAGCCGGCCAGTTTCGGCGTCATCGCAAGGAGAACGATACCTCTTTCAACGGGCCCGCTTTCGACAATTACTCGCTCGGGGTCGGCGTCAACAAGACTTTTGAGATTTTCGGTCGCAACTAGACCGCTGGATGGGGCCGGGTGGCGGAAAGGGAGTTGCAACACGCGGCCATCGGGCGGAAGACCGACGCTTGGCGCAGGACCCCTTACGAGGTCGCCAATGACCTTGGCCGGTTCAAGCTGCTGCAATCCCGCGGCGGCAGCAAGCTGTCCAAACAATTCGCCGAGAGGCGGCGCAGCGGGACCACGCACCAACAGACTTGTATCAGGCGCGGACGAGCGCCGCGTGTTGGGAGGATCGGGCAGAGCGCGTCCATGCAGCAGCCATCCTGAGCGCGAAGGACCGAGCGGCTGCTGATTAAAGGTCCACAGCGCGGGGGCGGCGGGAGCGGCTGGATTGCATGCGCCTTGCCAGCGGCCGCCGACGCGCGTGGTGAGATCGGTGCAACGAACGACGGCGCGCGGCGTAGGATCGGCTTCCCAGGAAAACAGCGCCAGCGCCACGCTGTTGTCGGCGCCTTGCGCGCTGTCGGAAAAAGCCTGCCAGGTTGCTTTCGGAAGACCGACAGCAGGGTCAGGCGGCGGCAACGGCGGCGAAATTTCGAGCGAATGCAGCCGGTAGCGAACGAACCTGCCGCCGCCCTGATCCATCCATCCTTCAGGCAGGGATCGCGGCGCCTGATCAAGCGGCAGCGTAAAGGTAGTGAAGTCCGAATCCAGAATTGGGGCGGCGTGCATTTTTAAGACAGGCACGGCGTCGATCGGCACGACAATGAGATCGGGATCGTGCGTGGTTCCAATCGTCGCGACCTCTTTGGCGTCGCCGAGCGAAGCGTCAATGGGCGCATCCGTTCCCTGGCCGTCGACCAGCGCCGGCGAACGGCTCTGCAGCGACATGCCCGTGATGAGCGGGGGCGCGGCGAGCGGGCCTCCTTTGGTCCCGATATCGACATGAACGCAGCCTTCCACGCTGAAGAAGAAGAAATCCACTTCCCCGCACGCCTCGCCGCTGACAAAGGTGGGATGAGGCGCATCGACCTCGAGCGAAGCATGCGCCGAAATCGAAACGATGAATAACCGGAGCTCTCCTTTCAACTGCAACGCGCCGTACACATGGAACGGCGAGAAGACGAGCGACGCATCCAGCGCGGCCGAAGCTTTCAGAAACAAGCCGGAGTCTTCATCGCCCAGGACCAACGCCGCGCGGATGCCGAGCGCGACAGCCAGGCCTGGAAGCGTGATTGCTCCGGCCGGCGTCGGGAAATTGGCGATCTGATCGCCCGCAAACATCAGATATCCCTTGGCTTTGTAAATCCCGAGAATCTCAGCGGAGGCAGGAGAGTCGATGCTTCCAATGTTCAGATGCCATCTCGAGACGTCGTTAAAAGAAAACAGCGCCTCGACGGGAACTTTCAACTTGATCAGATCTTTGACTTCATAGTTGAGCGCAATGCCGATCGTCAGCTTTTGAAGCGCGAGGTTGACGTCGACGACGCCAAGCAGGCCAAGATTCTCGACGGGCCCCTTCGTGCCCGGCCGCGTAGAGAGGATCTGCGCCTTAACGAACAGCAGGATGCGAGGTCCAGGCAGCTCTAGCAGGAGCATGCCCTTCATGTTGAAAACGGTTCCGCCCTCAAGCGTGCCGGCGACTGCGCCGACGCCAAAATTCCAGCGATCGATTTCCGGGACCCAGGCCGTGATGTCGCTGGGATCGCCATGCGCCTGCTGGTTCAACCAGTCAAGCGCCGGAACCTGGGCGGCCGGGTTCTCGTTGCGCTTGAAATGCATGGCGAACAGGCCGAGCAAGCCATACAAGCCGAGCCCCGCGCCAAACAGAGGAATGGGGTTGGGGAACTCGACGCCGAGCGCCGCAAGCACTGCCGTCACAGATCGCGCGCCGGAGCTGACGTGCTGCAACGCAAGAGCGGCTTGGACGCGCAGCTTCGCGGGAACGATGGTGAGATCAAGCGAGCCTTTGATTCCGTTGCGAAGATCGAGCAGTCCCTTGCCGGTGAGCGTGTTGGGTATCTTGAGGGAAATCGCGGTCGGCAGAAGCGTAATGGCGGGCGGATCGGGGTCGCGGAAGATTGCTGTGAGCCGCAGTTGATCGACGGTAATCACCCCGAGGTTCACCTTCATGCCGAAGTCGAATTCGATGAGAAGGGGATTGGTGCGCGCGACGCGGGCGCCAAGAATCGTCAGAAGCTTATCAAACGGCGGATCGATGACAATTCCGCCCGAATCACCGAGATTCAGCTCGTAACCCTTGCTGGTGTCAAAGACGGGCCGGAACAACGTATCGCCGCCGCCAAAATCGGCGCGAATACCCATTCCGCGATAGCGCACGCGGAACGGCTTGTCGTCGGCGGAGTGTATATGGAGCGGGCCGGCGTTGAGGGCCATTGCGAACTCGACGCCGTAATCGGCCAGCAGGTTCAGATCCACGGCGAGGGGGCGGCGGCCGAGCTGCTCGGTCGCCTTCGCGTCCACGCCGAATAGAATCAGTCGCCTCGTTTTCAGAACGCCGCTCAGGCCGAGCGTGGCCGCCAGCGCAATCTCTGCGCCAGCCAGGACCACGGGAACCGTTGCTGATCCGCCTGACGCCGAAACGGCGGTATCCACTGAGGCCGCCAGCAATGGCGCGAACACGAGCAGCGCCCCTTCGATGTTGCGGATCCTGCCACTCCCATCGCTGTCCACATGCGCGAGACCATTGGTGTCGCTTTCGGCTGCGCCGATCACGATCTCCTCGGTCAGGCGGTCTGTCGCCGTATCGAAGGTGATGGTGAGTCGGAAGTCTACAGTGCCATCGCCCGGCGGAGGCGTCTTGGAAGTAGCCGAGGGCGAGGTGATGATCTGATTTCCAGTCGGGTCGGCCACTCCGGTCGCTGATCGCACCTTGCCCGCAGCTTTTTCATCGACGGTGCGTATATCAATCTCAGCGCTGATTTCGGCCAGAGTCGGGAATAGCGTCTCGACAGGCCAGCGTTCCAGGCGTACGCGGAAGCTGATGCGGTGGAACCAGGGCGCCCGTGCGGGCTCGATGGGCGTCGGCGTCGCAATTGCAGGGAGTGGGGGAGGCGGGATTGCGGCGCCGCGTTTCACTGTCGCCTGCCTGGTAAACGGCTGTGAAGCGCTGGCGGGCGCGATGAGCGTGGCGATGGCGTCTTCAAAACGCTTATCGTTCTTTGCGCCGGCGGCCAAAGCCTCCGCAAAGCCGTCGTGCGTGGGCGCGTCAAACTTGCCGCTGATGTCAAGTCCCTGAGCACTGGCAATCTGAACCAGGGCATCGCGCAAGGCCGTCGCGCGGTTCGCTGACAGCGTGATGTTGTGGTCCACCGCGGCTTGGCTCTTGTCGCCATTGAATGAAGCGCGCCCATTGATATGCACGGTTCCGTCGCCAATGCGCTGAACGAAGTTCGCCAGCGGATGCGCGGGATCGTCCGTGTCCTGCGCTACGATTCGGGACGCCTCGCCTGGGATGTCCTCCACGTTGAAGGGAATATCGAACGCAAACCCGACGTCGACGGGCGGCTGCGGTTCGACAGCGACCGGCGCCCACGTCGCAGTGACAGTTACCTCGGGTCCTCCCGGAGTCACGGGCACGATGATTTCCCCGAAATCGGAGATCGTGAGATTTGAGCCATTCGCTGTGGCTGACTGCACCGTCGGCGGGTCGGTCCTGAGAACGACGCTCTTCGGGTCCGGTTGCGCAGCGGCAAGTTGTACGTGGTAGCCGTCCGAGCCTGCGCCCTCATTGAACTCGGGATCGGGGTACTGCGGCGGGCCCGGCTTGGGCTTCTCGACCGGGTCCGTCAAAATCACGCTGATCTCTTCATCCCAGCCGAACTGTTGCGCGGAGTTGTCAGCCACCTGCACGCGGACGGTCGCCGTTCCCGCCTCGGCGCCGTTCAACGGCCAGGTCAGCAGATTGGGGTTGTTATTGAACTGCTGCGCCACGAGCGGCTGATCATCCTGCGTGACTGTGATGGAATAGGGAGGCTCGCCGCCCCTGATCGAGAGTTGAAGCCGCGCCCCCGCCGCTACCGTGGCTTGACTTCCACGGACGACCGTCAGGTGCGGCTTATCAATAGGCGGATCCACTTTGCGGCCCTGCTGCTCGTCGATCAGCTTCTCGCCCGCGACAAACGCCGGCAGCACGCTGAAGGCGGCGTTGCGTTGCATGATGTCGGCCGCAATCTCGCCCGAAACGCCGTTGTTGAAGTCAATGAGCAGATCATGGGCGCGGACGTCGAAGGCGAAGCCGCTCGACTTTTTCGATGCATGAAAAAACCGGATGTTCGGGCACCATATGCCGCGAAAGTCATCCCCCGCGCCGAACTGCGAGAGAATCTCAGGCGGCGTAAAATCGCCGCTGAAATCGAGGACCATCTTCTCGATTCCGAAGCCCCAGCGCTCGTCGTGGCTGAGCGCAAGAGGCGGAACCATGGCGAATACCTCGCCGGTGATCGACTGCAGGGAGGCCTCGCTCGAAGCCGGATTCACAGGATCGTCCAGGCTGTTCACGCCCCATCCATCGAAGTCTGTATCGACTCCGGCGAGGCTGTCTCCTTTGGTGATTACGAAGGCCAGTCTGGGGAGGCATATCTGGACGTCGGCAAAGTCCGGATCGCGTTCGAGCCAGCCGTCCGCGGCGATTCTGGCCGGCACGAGTTTGTCCTTCGGCAGATGGAGGGCTGCCTGGGTGACGAGTAGTTCCAGGCGGAAACGAAAGCCTGGGTAGTCGGAGTTCTGCCCAGCCGCAGCCGGAACGGCGCCCAGACTGTCAAGGACCTTGCGAAACTGATCAAGGTCCGACCCGGACCCGGCCGCGTTGCCGGCCGCATCGATCACTGACTTAATATCCGAAGCGCCTTCCCTCGGTATCGTCAGCCGGAATTGGATGTCGATCTCTTTCCAGTCAAAAAAACTGCCGCTGGGGGTGGGGTGGCGCGGAATGGGAGACGCGCTGCCGTTGCCGCTGAACATGGCATTGCCGGAATAGACGACTGCGCTTTCGTCCCATGCGCTTTGGAGGTCCGAGACGCGAAGAGAGGAGACGATGTTATGGAAGACCTTGCCCAGATCGGCGCCAACCAGAAATTCCGGCGCAACAAGCTCAAGTAATCCGAGACGCAAACGGCCTCCTGTCCAACTTGGGGAATCGTCGCGGGCCTCAAACCCCATGCGACGACTCGCGGTTTCGCCAAACGGCAGGAGACGCGCGCCGAAGGGTCGGAGCTTTGCTCGCGCGCGATAGTCACGCGATCATGCCGTCGATAACGATGTTGCTGATCACTGCAAATGCTTCGGTCGAAATGGAGCTTGTAACTCCCAATATTGCGCGGCCATCATTGTATCTGTTTGGGTAATTCGACACAACCGCATTTCGCTGCCGAGCCTCAGCTCGAACGGCCGATCGGCGCTGGCGCGTTATCTGAAGCGACCCGGCCGGTCGACCCACAGACTACTCCAACGAGATTTCGCTCGCCTCGACCTTAGAAACGGGAGACAGGTCTTTCCAGTTAAATCCATGGCTTCGGACTGGCATCTGATGCGACCTTGCATATTCGTTGCGCGCACTTCGGATCCTGTCAACCCACTCTCCGAACGGAAGCAGCAGTTCGCGGTACACCAGATAACTCATATCCACCGTACGGTCCGGAAGGTGATCTTTTACATCGTCCAGTTCATGCACGACTTTGCGGCCGTTCGCTTCAGCCACTCGCGGGAACCAAGTCTTATACCAGGTCTCGGTCGCCTCGTGCAATGTCCGATTGCGATCACGATAGATCGAGACGGCCAGTTGCAGGGCGCGATCGACCGCGGCCATAGCCTGCTTAGCATTGTCTTTTCTGGCCGCATCCGACGCCGATTTGAGACTCTGATCGATCGCAGCGATTGAGCGAAGCATGCGAAGATTCTGTTCGAACAGGCGCGCGATCGACAAAAAGACTTCCAAGTTGTACCTGTTATGTTCCGCTCGCCTGACGTTCTCGAGTAGCAGCCCTGTAAGCTCTTGATTAGCTATGATTGACTCATCCACGAGTCGCAGTCGCTGCGCATTCTTCTCAGCCCACTCAGAGTCATAGCTTAGGCCCCTTCCGGGCGCGGGCGGCAGCGGAAGCGTTTGGTCGTGAGCGGGGCGGCGCTTCTCATAGATTCCCTCCGAATTACCCCAAATTCCCTTACGCGCTGTGGATTCCACAGTGTCCCACGTATCGGTCCAGATCTGGGCTTGCGTGCTCATCAGTTGATAGACACGGTCCATGTTCCTTACGCGTCGTCCGTAAAACAACGGATAAAACGTGCTCATCGACTCACGCGGATCTGGAACGCCGGGATGCCAGCCAGCCGACGCCGCTGTTGCATATCCAAGCCAAAAGGTTTCGGGATGCAGCCCCATGTCCGCCCATCCTGCGTTGATCATGCCCATCAGATCGGCGTTTTGGCGAGCGCTATCGTAAGAAATCTTTTGAAATGTCTCTTGCACGCGCTCTGTTGCAGGACGCCTTGGATGCAGCAGTTTTGATGCGGGCAGCGCGAAATACCAGGGAAACAGTGGCTCCTCACCTTCCGTAGAGGTGTAGATCATCTGTCGTATACCTAAGCGCTTGAACTCAGAATCAAACTGCGGGCCATATACTTCTCCATTCACAATGTGAGACGGAAGATACGCAAGATCATTGGGTTTCAGTGGGAATTCTCCCCAAAAAATCACCGTGCGACCGCGGTCGTGCAGATAGTTTGCCGCTTTGGACACGAATTCAGCCAGCACTCTCCCAACGCTGCCAAGTTCCTTGGCGCGCAGCGCCTCCCGACACTGGGAGTTGTTCGCCAGGCCAACGTAATACGGCTCGTCAGTCGACAGATAGAAATACTTGCCGCCCTGGTTGGCGTCCATCAAGTCCTGGAACATTCCCGTCAGCAGCTTGTATGAATCGGGATTCGTCACGCACAGTTCATAGTTGCTGTCGGGATATTCTCGAAGCCCGGCGTACTCCGGGTGTTTCAGAATGAAAGCAACATGCGCCGGTGCGTCGACGTAGGGAATCAGCTGAACGTGATAGCGCAAGGCATAGTTCGTAAGGTCTTGGAAGTCAGCCGGCGCAAGAGCTTGCGGTTCGACTAAGGCAGGGGCGCTCTTATACTGAAAGTGGCCCTCCAGCTTGATCACAAATCCGTTAATCTTGAAGAACGCCGCCTGACGGATGGCTTTCTTAAGCGCATAGGGCCGGTCCAGGTGATGAGCGTCGTCCCAATAAATCTGGCGCTGTTCAAGATCGGGCCAGTCTTCTATCCGGGCCGACGGAAGCCAATACGAGCCGTTATCGCGCTTCAGCAATTGAATCAGCGTCTCAACTCCATAAAATAGTCCGGGCCTAGCGTTTGCAACTATTTGGATGGCGCTAGACGAGAGGTCAAGCCTGTAGGCCTGTTCCGCAATCGCCTTTTTGTCTATATCCTGGACCGGTCCGATCCGTACTCGATCAGGAGAGATTGCCAACGTGATCACACGCCGGCTGTTCCCGGATCGAGCAAGTCGCAATCCACACCGCGCGTAAAGTTCCTCGTGTAAGGTCTGAACTGCGACATCGTTGGCCGCCACGCCTGCACCAAGTTCCAGCCGCCAGACATTGTCTTCAAAGCGAAAGTCGCCGCCCAAAAGCACGACTCGTTGCGGTGGCGGCATGACCGTATATCCCTGTTCAAACAGCGGGAAGATCGTAGCAGCGCGAAGCAGCGACAAGCCGACCAGCATTGTTAAACCCGCCTGTCGGAGTGGCATTGTAATTCGCTTCGTTTCTCGAGCCGCTCGCCGTGAGCTGTGTCCGTTTAACACCAAAGAGTCGGTCGATCGCTGTCAACTGTAGCATGTATTCCGCGGCGGGTGTCAACCCTGGATTGTCAACGCGTGTTGCCATCCCGGTCTCTGTGCTCCGCCAAGACCGATGAGCAGTACAGATCGCCGTCGCCCCATACTCGCTCGGCGGTTGCTCGTAGCATGCCGCATGGCTGCGCGAACGGCCCAATTCATTTGCGACAGGCTTGAATTTCATGTACAACATAATTCATTACCGGACCGTTCTTCGGGGCAGGCCTTGTGAGCTCTGAGACCGGACGGAGGAGGTCAGCCGTTATGGCCACGTTGATTCGCACGCGGCGGGCACGTTTTGGTCCCCCGGCAATGGCATTGATTGGCGTGTTTATGGCGATAACGCCGAGTATTGACGGACAAGTTCTATACGGCACTATTGTCGGCAATGTTACTGATCCGAGCCACGCAGCGGTCCCCAATGCCGCTGTGAAGATTGTCAATATGGGAACTTCGCAGGAGTGGACTGTCGCCGCCAATGAACTTGGCGTTTTCTCTGTCGCAACCGTACCTCCAGGCACGTACGACGTTACTGTGGCGGCCTCAGGTTTTCAGACAGTGGCCCGGCGCAACGTGATCGTGACAGCCAATAACGTAGTCCGCGTCGACGTTATGCTCGAGCTGAGCGGCGTGGCCGAGACGGTCAGCGTACAGTCGGGTGTGTCCACGCTCCAAACGGACAGCGCCGACGTGCGGCAGGAGATCCGAGCCGAAGATTTCGCGAACATCCCAGTTCCTTTCACCCGCAATTATCAGAGCCTTTTAATCACCGTTCCAGGCATGGCTCTGCCAACCAATCAGCACTCGGTTCCAGCTAATCCTTCGCGCTCGCTGATGGTTAACGCCAACGGGACTAACGGGCAGTCGACGAATTTTAGAGTAGATGGCGCTACGACCGGCCACCCCTGGTTGCCGCATGTTTCTGGCTACGTTCCCTCGATGGACGCAATCGAGGCGGTGAATGTCGTGTCCAACAGCTTCGACGCCGAGCAAGGATACGCTGGGGGTGCGGCGGTGAATGTTCAGATTAAGAGCGGCACTAATGATATTCATGGTTCGGCGCACGAATTTCACACCAACCAGCACCTGAAGGCCCGGCCGTACTTCCTTCCCGCGGGGCGCGACAAGGACAAGCGAGTCGTCAACCAATTCGGCGGCGCCGTTGGCGGCCCGATTGTAAAGAACAGACTTTTTTACTTCGCTTCCTACGAGAGCACTTTTGACCGGCAGGCTTCCTGGACCAGCACAGCATCGGTGCCTACCGTCCTGATGCGGTCGGGCAATTTTTCTGAGTCCACGCGCCAGATCTATGATCCACTGACCGGCGCTGCCGACGGCTCGGGCCGCACACCCTTCCCGGGGAATATATTGCCCGGCTCACGAATCGATCCAATCGCGAAGAAGCTGGTGGACCTGACGCCCCTGCCCAATCTGGGTACGGCGGTGAATAACAATCTGTTTGTCTCCGGCCCTTCGGTTTTCGACCGCAACACGCTTGATTCCAAGGTCAACTGGGCGGCTGGCAGCAGGCTCAATCTGGCCGCCCGGGCGAGTCTGCTTTACTGGCGTTGCACTGATCCGGCGGTATTGGGCGATCTCGGCGGCGGCGGCATCGGCCGCTGTACGTACGACGGCACGTCGCAGGGCCACACTGTCAGCCTTACTTTCTCTGGCGTCTACACGATCACGCCCCATTTCATTGTCGACGCCAACATCGGGTACACTCTGTACGACTCCAGCGCCGAACCCATCCGACTGGACGAGAAGTTGGGGTCGGATTTCCTGGGAATTCCCGGCGCCAACGGACCCGAGCGTTATCAGGGCGGCTGGCCGGCTTTTACGATCAGCGGATTCACGACTCTTGGCCGAGGCAACAGCAATTCGCCGTGGTATTATCACAGCCCGCAATCACAGTATGTAGCGAATGCATCCTGGGCGCATGGAACTCACAACGTGCGCTTCGGCTTCGATTCAATGCGCGTGTACTTAAGGGGAAACGAGCCCAATTCGGCAGGCGCGCAGTCCGGGCAATTCAATTTCACCGGAGGAGTCACCGGCATCCGTAATGCTGCTACCGACTCCTATAACGCGTACGCGCAATTTTTGCTGGGCCTTCCTTCTGACATCAGCAAAACGGTTATGTGGGAGGAGAACACTGAGATTACCCAAGCCTTCAGCCTTTACGCGCGCGATAAGTGGCAGGCAACGCGGAAGCTGACGCTCTCCTATGGTTTGCGATGGGACTATTTCGGAGTTCCGCACCGCGCCAACCGTGGCATGGAGGTTTACGACTTCGATAGCAATGTCATCCAGTTCTGCGGCGTGGGCGGCTCGTCTTCCAACTGCGGCCTGATTCAGATGGGGAAACGAAACTTCGCCCCGCGTCTCGGCGTCGCCTATCGACTCACCGACTCGTTCGTGATCCGCGCCGGTTATGGCATTTCCTACGATCCGGTAAATATTGGACGCAATGCGCTCCACAGCTATCCGGTGCAGACCATGTTTCAGGCGGCGGGCGTCAATGCTTACCAGCCATCGGGCAAACTGAGCGATGGCATTCCGCCCATCTCGCCGCCTTCGCTAGGCAGCGGCTCGGCGGTCCTGCCCGGCACGGTAGGCGTGGAAATTTTTGATCCGAAGTTCCGCCGCGCCTATGTTCAGGCTTGGAATCTGATGCTGGAGAAGCAGATTGGCAGCGGCTGGATCGCGGAAGCGGGCTATGTCGCAAACGGGACCCGGCATCTGCAAAACCGCTGGAACGCCAACTATGGTTATATCGGCGGCGGCGCGGCGAGTCAGGTCCTGAACGCCCGTTTCGGACGCACGGCCACAACAAACTACTTTTCCGACATGTTCGGCTTCACCTCGTCGTTCCACGCGCTGGAGAGTTCGCTCATCCGTCGCTTCTCTAGCGGCTACATGGCCAAATTCACGTATACCTGGAGCAAAGCCATTGGACCAAATGGCAATGCCACAGGAGTCGACGGTTATCAAGACAACACGCCGGATTACCAAATGCTGAACAAGGCTTTGCAGTCCTATGACCGCACCCATCAGTTCACCGCCTCTGGGGCCGTAGAGCTGCCCTTCGGTCCCGGCAAGCGATGGGCGCAGCAAGGCGCGGCCAAGATCTTTCTGAGCGGCTGGCAGGTGAATGGACTGCTGGTGCTTTATTCTGGACCTCCATTCAGCGTTACCAGTTCCGCGACGTCGCTCAACGCTCCCGGCAACGCACAGACGGCTGACCAAGTGAAAAAGAACGTGCAGATTCTGGGTCTTCGTGATTCATGGTTCGACCCGCTGGCCTTCGCGCCGGTGACGGCGGCGCGGTTCGGGTCCGCGGGATGGAACATCTTGCGGGCTCCGGGCTTGGCCAATCTGGACGCCAGCGCATACCGGCAGTTCCGCATCAGCGAACGGTTCGGATTGCAATTCCGCGCCGAAGCGTTCAACGTCACTAACACTCCGCATTTCGCCGCGCCCAACGCAAACGTTAGCAATCTCCAGCTTAATCCGGACGGCAGCATTCGGAGCTTGAACAACTACACGGTCATTACCAATGTGCAGAACACAGGGCGAGAAGGCCTGGATGAACGGCTGTTCCGCCTGGCGCTTAGACTGACGTTCTGATACTTGGGCTCTTTGCGGCCGCTTCTGATCGCGAAAATTCCTTCAGACGTTGTAAAGTTGCTGAGCGGCGCCCCTGCACTGGCAAGACGCATCCGGCAAGGGCTTCACCTCGCCAGGAGGGCTGAACTACTGGCGCGGGCCGATACAGGAACGCCCGATTCGCGTCATACTTTTATCGCATGAGGGCAGCGGGTCTCAGTTTTGTGGCTGCCGCCATTACCGCGCTCTGCGAGCCCATTACATTCTACAAGGACGTGCTTCCAGTGCTTCAGAGCCGGTGCCAAAGCTGCCACCGTCCGGGCGAGATCGGGCCAATGTCTTTGCGCACGTACGCCGAAACGAGGCCCTGGGCCAAGGCGATTCGGCAAGCTGTTCTATTAAGGCGTATGCCTCCCTGGCTGGCCGATCCGCACTATGGCTCGTTCCGGAATGATCCCTCGCTCACCACGAAGGAAATTGACGTAATTCGACGATGGGTGGATTCGGGCGCCCCCGCGGGCGACCCGGCGTCCGCGCCTCCGGCGCCGTCCATTGCAGAAGGCTGGCGAATTCCGAAGCCGGATGTCATTTTCGAAATGCCGCAGGCATTTGAGATCCCGGCTTCGGGCGTGATTGATTACCAATACTTTACGACGCCGACCCTGTTCCAGGAGGATAAATGGGTCCAAATGGCGGAAGTGCGTCCCGGCGACCGTTCGGTGGTGCATCACGCCATTGTGATGATTAACGACGGCGCTGCCGACCGCTGGCGTGGCGGCCGCGAGTATCTGGCAGGATATGCGCCCGGGATGTCGCCGCAAACCTGGCCGGACGGACAGGCGCGGCTGATTCGGGCGGGATCGTCGCTCACCTTCCAGATGCATTACACCGCCAATGGCAAGGCGCGGCGCGACCGAACGCGCATCGGCCTGGTGTTCGCAAAATCGCCGCCCAAGGAGCGCATTGTGGCGATGACCGCATCGCATTATTGGCTCGACATTCCACCAGGCGCGCCCAACTACTCCGTGGATTCGTCCGCCACCCTGTACGAGCCGGCGCGTCTGGTGGGCATGCGCGCCCATATGCACCTGCGAGGAAAATCCTTCGAATTCCGCATCGCCTATCCCGGCGCAGAACCGCGAATCGTGCTCCGAATCCCGAGATACAGCTTCGACTGGCAGCCGTACTATTATCTCGCCAATCCAATTCCGCTTCCTGCGGGCTCGCGCGTGGAATGTACAGCGGTCTACGATAATTCGAGCAACAATCCCCGAAATCCTGATCCCTCAGCCGAGGTTCATTGGGGCGAGCAAAGCTGGGACGAGATGATGATTGGATGGTTCGATATCGCGGTTCCCGTCAACCGGCCCCTGCGCTCGCATCCGCTTGGCGTGGAATAGTCCGCCGCTCGATGCGCGTGAGCGCCCAGGCTGCGTGTTCGGCTACGAGCGGGTCCGGGGAGGAGGCAAGTCGCTCGAGAGCGTGTCGAAATTTCGGGTTGCCGGAATTGCCCATGGCAATGGCCACATTTCTCAGGAAGCCCGAGTATTTCGCCCGCAGAACGGGGCTGCCGCGGAACAACGTTCGGAACTGATCCTCCGTGATTTCCGCCAGGCGTTCCAGCGGAGGCGCGATCTCACGGGGCGCGAAATCCGGCTCGAGCGTCATTGCCGCTCGAGCATTCCAGGGGCAGACGTCCTGACAAATATCGCAGCCGAACACGTGCCGCCCGATCGCGCTCCGCTGCTCGGGCAAAATCGGTCCCCGCAGTTCAATGGTGACGTACGAAATGCACAGGCGCGCGTCCAGCTCCCAGGCGCCGTTGTCTCCCGGAACAATGGCTTGGGTTGGGCAGGCATCAATGCACCGGGTGCACGTTCCACAGCGCGGCTCGACGGCGGCGTCCGGTTCGAGATCGAGCGACGTCAGCACTTCCCCAAGAAAAAAGAACGAGCCCGCATGCTGATTGATCAGGCACGTGTTCTTTCCGATCCAGCCTAGGCCGGCGTCGCGCGCGTAGGATCGCTCGAGCAGCGGCGCTGTGTCGATGCAGATCTTCCACTCAAACTCGGCGCGTTCGCTCATGCGTTGGACCAGTGTAGTAAGCCGTCGCCGCATGAGGTCGTGATAATCCGAGCCCCAGGCATAGCGCGAGATCCAGGCCAGGTCGGAGTCGGTGACTTCGGTTGAGCGCGGGTGTGGCGTGTCGTAGAGTTTCCCGACCGAAATGATGGAACGCGCCGAAGGGAGCAGCATGCGGGGGTCGCTGCGGATCCCGGCGCGGCGATCGGTCAAGTAGGACATTGCGCCGGCAGCGCCGCGCGCGACCCAGTTGAGGTATCGCGGGACATCGGCGTTCGGCCGGGCGGGGGCAATGCCGGCCAGCTCGAAGCCGCATTCATGAGCGAGCCGCTTGACTTCGGCGGCGGTCATGATTTCATGGTAGCTTTCGCATGCCGCAGGGAGAAGGTGGCAAGTCTCCCACGAGATACTTGAGCGCGCGCGCAACACACGCCTCAAGCGGCTGCTCCGTGTCAATCACTATTTTCGGCTCGGGCACAGGCTCCCAGCTCTCCCGCACCGACGCGTACAGATCCTCGGTCCGATTTCCCGCCGGATGCGAGCCCAGCGCCATATCCAGAGCAATGCGCTTGCGCGCGGTAGCCTCGGCGCAAACACACTCCAGAACCCGCCAGTCTTGCCCGATCGCCTGCGCATATTCAATAACCCGGCGCCGTTGATATGCGCGCGAAAATGTGCGACCGTCTAGCAGGACGAGGCGCGTGGGCCTGCGAGTTAACAGGTATTGCGCGGTTTCGAGCATTAGTTCCATGCAGAAATCGTCCTGCCCGGCGGAATACTCGATGTCGGGGGGCGCGAACAGGGCTGCGCGAAGGCGGTCCTTGTCAATGACGGCGCCCTCTGTCTGGCGCGCGATGGCCTGCGCGAGCGTGCTCTTTCCGCTTCCGGGCAAGCCTGCGATGAGGACCAACACGGCCTACGTCCTATTTACGAATTCTGACATGCCGGGCGCAATTGCCCGTCCAACAGCATAGGAGGAGGCATGGCTTTCCGTTTCCGAGACCGGGCCGAAGCGGGGCAGGTTCTCGCGGAAAAGCTGCGGAGATACAGCGGTTTGCCGAATGCGGCGGTGCTCGCACTTCCGCGCGGCGGCGTGCCGGTCGCCTACGAGGTCGCTCGGCGGCTTGGCGCTCCGCTGGACGTGTTCCTGGTAAGAAAGCTCGGCGTGCCATGGCAGGAGGAACTCGCCTTCGGCGCTCTTGCAAGCGGCGGAACGAAGGTCATCGACTGGCCGCTTGTGCGCCAGCTGGGACTCACTGAGACGGAGATCCAGGCTATCATAGCGCGCGAGCTGGCAGAACTCGAGCGCCGGGAGCGCGCTTATCGCCATGGCCGACCCGCTCTGGACGTTTCAAATCGCGTTGCAATCTTGATCGATGACGGGTTAGCGACTGGATCGACCATGCTGGCGGCGGTCCGGGCGCTCCGAGCTCTCAGACCCGCTCAGGTCGTGGTGGCTGTACCCGTCGCCCCTCCGAGCACCTGCGACCGGCTCCGCTCCGAGGCCGACGAAGTCGTTTGCGCTTACACCCCCGAGCCCTTCTGGGCGGTGGGCGCATGGTATGAGGATTTCACACAGACCACGGACGAGGAGGTACGCACACTCCTCGCTCACGCGGAAGTGACCGATGAGGCGCCATGAAGACTTTTCACATCCTTCAACGGGCTATTCATATCCCGATTCCACACGCGACGCTGGAGGGCGATTTGACCATCCCGCACGCGGCCGCCGGCATCATTGTTTTTGCTCACGGCAGCGGAAGCAGCCGCCGCAGTCCACGGAATCGATACGTAGCGGGCGAGTTGCACGAAGCAGGACTGGCAACGCTGCTGTTCGACCTGCTGACGCGGGCTGAAGAGGAGATGGATGCGCGGACGGCGCACCTGCGCTTCGATGTCGGGCTTTTGTCCGCCCGGCTCGAGGCCGCAACCGACTGGCTGCAAACCCAGAAGGATACGCGGGACTTGTTAGCCGGCTACTTCGGCGCGAGTACGGGCGCGGCGGCGGCGTTGATCGCAGCGGCGCGGCGCCCCCACGATGTGTACGCGGTGGTGTCGCGCGGAGGGCGTCCGGATCTGGCGCGCGAGTGGCTGCCCATGGTGCAGGCCCCCACGCTGCTGATCGTTGGCGGCGACGATCTCGAAGTGATCCGTCTCAATCAATTGGCCTTCAATCAGCTCAGGGTGGAGCAGAAGCGGCTGGAGTTGATTCCCGGCGCATCCCACCTGTTCGAGGAGCCCGGCGCGCTGGAACAGGTCGCGGCGCTGGCGCGCGATTGGTTCCGCGAGAGACTACGGGAGCTGCGGACCATTTAGCCGGCTGCGCCTCTTAAAAGTGAATTTTGGCTGCGATCTCGAAGACGCGCGGATCGAGGGCCGTAGTAATACTTCCAAACGCCGCGGCGCCGAAGCTGCCGTTCGGACTTCCGAGCGGGGGGGTGTTGGTCACATTGAACGCTTCCACTCTGAACTCGGCAGACCACCGCTCGGCCATTCGGAACGTTTTTCCGAGCATCAGATCCGCAGCCTGATACGCAGGGCCGCGAACCGGATTTCGGGAGCTGTTGCCGATTGTGAACTGCGGCGCGAGCGCAAACGCGCCCGTATTGAACCAGCGCGCTACGCTTCGTTCACCGGATGGAAGATTCGGGTTGCCGACGCGGTTGGGCCGTTGGATGCCAAAGCCGAACGCTGCGTTGTAGTTGGTGGCCTGCGTCACCGCCACCGGCGCGCCCGATTGGGCGCGGATAATCCCGGCTAGGGTCCACCCACCGATCACACGCCGGCGCCGGGCAAACGGCAGGTCCCAGACGAACCCGGCCGAGAAGACATGTGGAATGCTGCCGGTGGATTCGTCCTTTTCAAGCCGGCGGTTGAAGCTGTCCGCAGCCTGATAATTCATCACCGGACCGGTGAGAATCGCCGAATCAAAGACCGCCCCGGCGTCATCGATCAGCTTCGAGAATGTGTACGCTGCCGTGAGCGTCAGACCGCTGGCGAAGCGGCGCTCGAGCCGTGTTTGAAGCGAGTGGTACGTAGAATGGCCCACGTTGTTGCGGTACAGCGTCACGCTCGTGAATCGGGGATACGGGCGCAGGAGCTGCTGCTCGGCCACGAGCGGACCGCCGATGGACGAGGTGGCGGGAATCTGGCCGTAGTAGGGATTGGGAACGAGTTGGGTAAGCGCGGCGCCGAGCGAGAGTTGCTGTACCGTGAGCTGGTTCAGATTCACGTCCGGTACGCCGAGCCGCGTCAGCTTGCTGCCAAGATACCCTGCTTCGGCGCTCCAGTTCGCCCCGAACGTTTTTTGCAATGACAGATTCCACTGCTGCGCGTACCCTGATCCGTTCTCGCGTTGTACCGCAAAGACGCCCTGTCCGAGCCCTGAATCCGGGTTGGGCGCTTGGACCGTGACAGCGGGCCCTTGACTGAGCGCAAAAGCAGGCGTCAGATTATCGAGACTGCTCTGCGACAGCGTCTGGATGAATGGAAACATGGGCGTGGTGAACGGCGTTGTGATGCCGGCCTGCTCGATCCATGTAAGTCCGTAACCTGCGCGGATCACGAACGAGTCTGTAACCCGCAAGGCAAGTCCGGCGCGAGGGCCAAAGTCGCCCCAAGCAAGCTTGCGGGCCGCGCGCGGGGTTCCGTCCTGGCCAAGAAATCGGAGCTTTTGTTGCTTCAGATCGAAAACGGCCGCGTGGTTGTCGGCCTCCGTGGACGGGAAGTTGAGGGTGTAACGCACCCCCAGATTCAAGGTCAGCCGCCGCGTTGCGCGCCAGTCATCCTGAATGAAAAACTCGGCAATGTTGGCCCGCGGCCGGAGAGTGACCTGCTGCGCATCGATGCTGAAGGACTGCACCTGACCGAGCAAAAATGACGCAAAGCTGTTCCCTGTGCCGCCGGCGGGCGCGCCCGAGGGGGACAGCGCGCTGGTAAGGGCGGGCGTGAATTGGAAGTCGCCTGTAGGGCTGGGCGGCTGGAGGGCGTCCATCCGTTCATGACGGATGTCGGCGCCGAATTTGAGGCTGTGCGAAGCGCGGACAAGCGAGTACGTATCTAGAAGTTCGGCGACGGCGGTCGTGAACCGCGCATTGCTCGAGGGCGGCGGACCGATCTGCTGGTATCCGGCCAGCTCAAAGGTGGGCATGGCTGTCGGAAACGCTGTGAGCGGAATGTGCGGGATGCCGGTCGCGTCGGTCGCAGGTGCGTCAGTGATGAGCGCATTGCGGCTGAAACCGCGGCGGGTCCACCCAAACCGGAACTGATTTGCGCTGTGATCGGAACGGGTCCAAGTATGCTCGGCCGCAATCCCGTCGGCGCGCGTCAATGTGTTACCGATAATCCCGGTCGAAATGGCCCCGCTTCCATCGGGCAGCGGGACGGCGGGCTGTCCGTAGTCGCGCAGAAATGACCATCTTAGGAACGCGCGCTGGCGCGCGCTGATGTAGTGATCAAGGCGAATGTCGAACTGATCCGCGTCATCGCGCTCGGCGGCGGTGCGCCGGTAGTTATTGGCGGTAGTGGACGTCGTCGGCGTCGGATAATGCCCTGCAAGTCGCGCCGCAACGGGGTCCCATCGCGATTGCGGGATCACGTTGCCAGGGAACGCATCGCGCACGATGGCGTCCGCCTTGCGGCGCGTCGTCGCCGGATCAAAAACCGGCGAGCGGAAGACTCCGGCTCGTTCCGCCATGGATGGCACAGTGCTGATGCGAGTGACGCCCGTGCGCAGCCGTGCGCCTTGCCAGTCGGCAAAGAGAAAGGTTTGCTGCTTCCGAATGGGGCCGCCAAATGCGAATCCATACTGATTCCGGCGGAACTGCGGCTTCGGGCCGGCAGGCGCAAAATAGTTGCGCGCATTCAGCGCTTCATTCCGGAAAAATTCGAAGAGCGTACCGTGCCAGTGATCTCCGCCTGAGCGCGTCTCGACCTGGATAACTCCGCCGTTGGAGCGACCGTATTCGGCCGAGTAACTGTTGGTCTGGACGCGGAACTCCTGGATGCCGTCAATTACCGGATACCACGCTACCTGGCCTGGCTCCGGCTGTAGCACGCTGACTCCGTCATACAGATACTCGCTGGTGCGCGGCCTGCTGCCGTTGATGCGCGGCAGAAGCTGCCCTGGCGGAAGCATCACACCAGGCGAAAGCGCGATCAGCGGGACGAAATTCCTCCCGTCGAGCGGCAACGTCCCGGCCTGACGCCGGTCAACCACGAAACTCACGGTTCCGGACTCGGTATTCAGCAAGGGCCTCGCGGCTACTACGTCCACGGTTTGCGAACGGACGGCCAGTTCCAGCGCGATGTCCACGATTCGCTTGTCGCCAGTATCCAGCCGGATGCCATTGACAACGGTTTCGTGAAAACCCGGCGAGATCACGCGCATTTGGTACTGGCCCGGCGGAACGCCGAAAAAGTGATATGCGCCGGCCGAATCCGTGGAAGCGCGGCGCTCGACGCGCGTCGCCTCCTCGGTGAGCCGCACTTCGGCCCTCGAAACGGGCAGTTGCGCCGGGTCGCGGACCACGCCGGCCAGATCCGCCGAGCCGGCGGCCGCAAAGGGCGAGAGAGCGATGGCGAGCCAGACCGCCGGAGTGTAGTATATGCAAGACATAGACTTGTATATAGGACATAGTATAGTGGGATCGAGATGGCCAAGGTGAACATCCGGCTGGCCGCGATCCGGCGCGATCGCGGCGTGAGCGCATCCGAACTGGCCAGACGAGCCGGCGTCAGCCGCCAGACCGTGTACGCCATCGAGGCCGGTGATTACGTTCCGAATACGGCGGTCGCTCTGCGGCTGGCGCGCGCGCTCGATGCCGGCGTGGAGGATCTGTTCACGCTCGAAGAGCCCGAGGAGCCGGCAGAGGCGGCGACAGCGGAGTTCCTGGGCGCGGAAGCGCGCCGAGGTTTAGCGGTCCGTCTGTGCCGGGTGGACGGCAAGCTGATCGCTGTGCCCGGCGTCGTCGATCCGGTGCTGCTGCCCGTCGCTGACGGCGCCCTCCAGGGCGTCAGGAAGGCGGGCGGTCCGATGGTGCGATTGGCTCACCGTCTCGAAGAGGCTGGACGTCTGATGATCGCCGGCTGCGATCCCGCCGCGTCGCTGGTCGCCCATTTCCTGCTGCGCGCAGGCGTCGAACTGATTCCTGCCCCGTCGAACAGCTCGCAAGCGATCGACTGGCTGCGCCGGCGGCTCGTGCACGTCGCCGGTTCGCACCTCGCGGGCGCCGGACAGGCTGAGGCCAACCTCTCCGCAATACGGCGGGCGTTTCCGCGCGGCGGAGTCGCCGTGGTGACGCTGGCCGAGTGGGAAGAAGGTCTGGTCGCCGCGCAGGGAAATCCGAAGCGGCTCCGCTCTGTCGCCGACATCGCGCGACCGGCAGTTCGTTTTGTAAATCGCGAGCCGGGATCCGGAAGCAGGCGGCTGCTGGATTCGGAGCTCGCTCGATTGAACATTCCAGCGTCGGCGGTGCGCGGATACCAAAATGAAGCGCGCGCGCATCTGAGCGCGGCGCGCCGGGTTTATGAAAACGCGGCCGATTGCTGCATCGCCACGCGCGCTGCGGCAAACGCCTTCGGATTGAGCTTTGTACCGTTGGCTATGGAGCGCTATGATCTCGCCATTCGCGCCGAGTTTCTGGCGCTCCCGGCGGTTCAAAAATTTCTCGATATGCTGGCGGACTTGCGAGTGCGCCGCGAACTGGAAATGTTCGCCTGTTATGATGTCCGCCGCACCGGTGAGCGCGTCCTGTGAGCGCTACGCGCGCATCACATCATATAGCGCGCGGATATATCCGATGCTGTACGCCCAGCCGGTGCGCCGGTCGCCTGCCATTGCCGGCACGTGATCCGCAATGAGGATGCCGCGAAAATCCACTTCCACCAGCGTGCGCATCAGCTTCTTCATGTCCGTATAGCCAGAATCGACGAACTCTTCGGTGAACTCTGGGATCGGCGAACTCACGTTGCGGAAGTGGATCTTCCACAGCTTGCCCATTTTGGCGAATTCGCGGACCGCCTCGAATACGTCGCGTCCCATATATTTGCCGCCCTCCATCCACGTGCCGCAGCACAGGCACACGCCGATATTGGGGCTGTTCGCGATCTCGAGCGCGCGCACATATCCGTCAAAGTTGCCGAAGATGCAACGGGGAACGCCGCCGAGCACCGGCACGGGCGGGTCATCCGGATGGATGCCGATGCGCACTCCCGCTTCCTCGGCGACAGGCGCAACCTGCCGGATGAAATAGGCGTAATTTTCCCAAAGCTCTTCCTTGGAGTATTCGCGCCCGTGCGTGAGCGGAGGATCGAACTCCCTGCCTGCCCAGTAGCCTTTCGCTGTCTTGAGATTGAAATGACGCGCTCGCGCGCCGCCCCGCGCAAATCGCGGTTCTGAACTCCAGATGCCGTTGCCCATGTGCGCGTAGGTGGTGTAGTAGATGCCGGCTTTTGAAAGATCGCGCAGATATTGTTTATACTCCTCAATTTTGCGGTCGCGTCCGGGCAGGTTCAGCGTCACTTCCGGCATATTGTGGACGTTTGTGTTGCCGATATTCGTGACCTTCAGCCCCGCCGCTTCAACCCGATGCTTGATGCGCGCGAACACCTCGTACGTTCCGCCCGTGGTGCCGACGGTCACATAACTTACGCCGATCTGGCGCGCAAACGCGAGATCATCGTCGGCGAACTCTGTCGGAATCTGAAGCGTGATCTTGATGCCGGGCGACAACGGTTCGAGCGGCCGGCGCGCAGCCGCGAGCGGTGCGGCAGCCGCCGCGGCGCCGAGGGCGCGGGCGAACTGGCGTCGAGTCGAATGCAATTCTGTACCCGTTTGTGACATCGCGAAGGTCCGGCTCATAGTGTATCGCGCGAAGTGGGTCGCGCGAAGCGGATAGAGGTTCCAGCGCGACCCGGATCTTTGCATTCTTCAAGGGCGGCCCACCTCCGGCGCCCCTTGACTCGCATTTTGGTCAGCGACATAATTCTGTAGCTTTCTCATCTGTCAGGAGGAATACGCGGCGGAAGAGGACGAACAGCTTTCTCCGCTGTCGACAAAGAGGGGTCCATGGGAATTCTGCACGTGCGTACGTTGCTCTATAGCGCCGCTGGCCTGCCGCTGGCCGGGGCGTTGCTATTTGCTCAGGAGCCAACCGGCACGATTGCCGGAACGGTGCTCGATGAATCGGGGGCTGTCGTGCCGAATGCGACCGTGGTCGTCAGCAGCAAGGCTACCGGCGCGGCGCGCACCATGCAGTCCGACAGTGAGGGCGCCTTCAGCGCTCCCAGTCTGCCCGCCGGGCAATACGAGGTAAAAGTTTCCGCCCCGGGATTCCGAACAATGGTCCGCGAGGCAACCGTTGAGACTGGCGCAACCACAACGGTCGAAGCCCGCCTCCAGGTCGGGCAGCCGAGCGAGGTGGTTCTGGTCGAAGCGGCCGCCGCGCAGGTTGAGTATGACCGCAACACCATTGACGGCGTCATTACGCGGACCAAGATCCAGGAGCTGCCGCTCAATGGCAGAAGCTTTCTTCAACTCGCCTTTCTCGAGCCGGGCGTCACGGTCAGTCCGGGCACAACTTCCCAGTACAACTCGCTGTTTTCCGTCTCGGTGCTCGGAGGCGATTCGAATAAAACGGCGGTCAGCGTGGACGGCGGCAACATTCGCAACGTCATTGAGGGCAACACCGGGATGAACTTCTCGCAGGAGGTCGTGCAGGAGTTCCAGCTTTCCTCCGCCAACTTTGACCTCTCCACGGGGATCACCAGCGTCGGATCGGTGAACATTGTGACGCGGACCGGCAGCAACGACTACCACGGAAGCGCATACTTTTTCTTCCGGGATCACAACCTGGCTGCGTACCCCGGCTTGAAACGAAATCCGCTGAGTCCGGACCCCTTCTTCGCGCGTCGCAATCCGGGCTTCTGGCTGGGAGGGCCGATCGTCAGAGACCGCCTTTTTTTCTTCTTCAACTACGAATACATGAATCAGCGGCAGCTGTTTACGGTTCAGCCAGACTTGCCGTCGGTCGCCGGTCTGGCCGGCAATTACGGCAGTCCCTACAAAGGCAAGCAGATCAGCGCGCGCTTTGACATCCGGGTGAACACGAACAATATGCTCTTTGCGCGCTACTCGCACGACGGCAATTCCGGTTTCGGGCCATCGTCGCAGACGGGCGTCGCTCCGCTGCCGTCAAACTGGCTGCGCAATCAGAACTGGTCTGACCAGAGCGTACTGGGGTGGACCAGCACAATTCGTCCGACGCTGATCAACGATTTCCGCTTCAACTACACGTACTGGCAGAACCGGAACCTGTTCCCCACGCCATCGGATTGCCCGGGCTGCCTGGGTCTTCTTGGTCCACAGATCCAGCTGGTCGGATCCAGCAACTTCGCCGTCGGCGACACGCAAAACGCCACGCAGGGGCGCGACCTGCGCAGGTTCACCTGGATCGACAATATGACGTGGCAAAAAGGCTCGCACCGGCTGCGCTGGGGAGCGGACCTGGAATATGCGCCGGGCACGGGCTTCTGGGGATATTGCGATCCGGCCTGCGCTACGGCATTTTCGCCGGAGTACGTTCGCAGCGTCGTGCCGGCGCCGCTGATTCCTGTACTGTTCCCGAATCTGCCTTCACGAATCACGTCGAACGCGGACCTTATGAATCTGCCCTTTGCGGGCGCCATTGTGGGCATCGGCGACCCGAGCCAGCCGCCGCCGTACAACCTTGACATTGCGAAGAAGAACAGTCACTACCGGTTTTATGCTCAGGACACCTGGCGGCTGGCGCCGCGGTTCACGCTCAACTACGGGCTTGCCTGGGAGCTCGAGACAACGCTGTTCAACCGCGATCTCTCCAAGCCTGCGCTGCTCGCGCCGCTGTACGGCAGCGATCTCAGCCCGACCAACAACAACTATCACAACTTCTCGCCCGCACTCGGCTTCGCCTGGCAGCCGGACCATTCCGGCAAGACGGTTGTCCGCGCAGGAGCGGGCGTCTACTACGATACGGAACTGCTGTATCGCCGTCTCCAGGAGCGCAGCTACATCGGGCCGCTTGGCAACGGACGCATCCAGTTCCCGAGCTCGGGTTTCACAAATATTTTCCCCGGCATCATCAACGTCGGAACGCAACAGCCGCTGGCGGTCGGTCAGCCAGTTCCGTACGGAAACGCGCTAACCACGCTCACTATGGGCCAATTCATACAGATTCTGCAGCAAGAGATCGGCCCTGTGTCCGCATCGCTTGCACCGAAAAATCTGAACGATCTGTCCGTTCGGAACATCAATGTGAGCAAATCGGGGGCGCAGCTCTACCCCAAAAATTATCCGGTGCAACACGGCATTCACATCAGCGCGGGTCTACAGCGCCAGTTAACCAGCGACATGGTCCTCAGCGTCGATTTTGTGCGGCGCGTGTATCTGAACACGCTGCTTGGAGAAATCGACTACAACCGGTTTAACCGGTTCATCGGCGGCGTACAATCCCCCGTTATCCCGATTTGCTCCAAGGCGCAATCGAACGATCCGGCTGCGAATTGCTCAAACGGGCCGATTACGTTCTGGACGCCAGGGGGGCGGTCTGTGTATAACGCAATGCTGGTCAAAGTAGACAAGCGGTTCACAAGACGTTTGCAATTCACGACCTCCTATGCCTTGACCAATCAACACGGCTACAACGGCATATACAATCTGGACCAGTGGAATTCGAGTTGGGGGCCGCAGGGCTCGCGCCAAATTCTGAATGTTTCGGCCATTGTGAGTCTGCCGTGGGGGTTCGAGATCGGACTGATCTCGGCGACGTCGAGCCGGGGTCCCGTAATGGCTTTTGTCTCCGGCGTCGATTTGACTGGCAGCGGCGTTTCGACGACTCCGATCCCCGGAGTTCCCTTCAACAGCTTCAACCGGGGATCCAGCAAGGCGGATCTGGCCCAGGCTGTGGCGAACTGGAATTCGACCTACGCCGGCAAAAAGGACGCCCGCGGCCAGACTATTCCAGCGCTCACGCTCCCGGCCAACTACGATTTCGGCCGGGTATTCAATTCCCAGGATCTTCGCGTAACGAAGAAATTTACCTTCGGAGAGCGCTACACGCTGTCGCTGTTCTGCGAAGGATTCAATATTTTTAACTACGCGAACTACAGCAGCTACAATTTCAATCTGAACGATCCGACGTCCTTTGGACAGCCGACTCAGCGCGTCGGACAGGTGTTCGGCTCAGGCGGTCCACGAGCGTTTCAGTTGGGCGGGAGGTTCCAGTTCTGATCTGCCTATAGCAGCGCTGCGCCGATCAGGAGGGTCAGCACAGCGAGCGGCGCTCCAACTCTCGCGTACTCCCAAAACGCAATCTCGACCTCGCCGCGGGCGCGCTGCACGACGATCAAATTCGCAACCGAGCCGAGCAGCGTAAGATTGCCGGCCAGGGTGGACGACATTGCCAGCGTGAGCCACGCCCGCGCCGGATCCGCGGTGTGGGCGATCAGCGGTTTGAAGAGCAACACGGCCGGAACATTACTCACCAGGTTAGAGGCGATCGCAGCCAGTCCGCTGAGCACGTACTTGTTATCGAGATGCGCGCTGGCGGCGGCGGTCCGGAGCTCCTGTTCCAGTGAACTCTTTTCGAAGCCCGCCAGGACCACGAACAAACCGGAGAACATGACGAGCAACGGCCAGTCCACTTGCGCATAAATCTTCTCCGGCTTGACTCGCCTCGTCAGCAAGAGCAGGGCGCCCGCGACGATGGCGACTTTCGGGACCGGCCAGCCCGCAAAAAACAGCCCAATCATCCCGGCTGACGCGGCCACAGCCTTCCACAGCAGCGGCCGGTTCACTCGCACGACTCGCCGCTCCACTTTCATCCGGGTGTGCGTGCGAAATTCAGACCGATAGAACAGATAAATCGTTCCGATGGTGACGGCCAGACCAGCCGCGGCGACCGGCGACAGCGCGGCCGCGAAGGCCCGATACGGGACCTGGGAGTAGCTCGCAATAATCATATTTTGCGGATTTCCAGTGACCGTGGCGACGCTGCCGATGTTCGCCGCCATGGCGACGGCCAGCAGATACGGGACAGGGTTGCGGCGCAACGCGGTTGTGATCTCGAGCACGAGTGGGGTCAAAACCAGACACATCGTGTCATTTACGAAAAAGGCCGAGAAGACCCCAGCGACCATCACAATCGCGGTTAACAGCGCCAGCGGGTGGTGCGCGTGCTCGATTACCCATTCGCTGACAAGCGTAAAAAATCCGGACAGTCGCAGATTCGCCACCACGATCATCATTCCGAACAAGAGAATGATGGTGTCGAAATTAATGGCGCGATATGCCTCGTCGAGCGACAGCACATTGGCCGCAATCATCAGACTGGCGCCGATGATAGCAGCCCCCGTGCGATCAACGCGCAATCCAGGCAACCGGCCCATGGCCACGACGATATAGGTGACGATGAAAATTGCGAGAGCCAAGTAACAGGTTAACGGGCGTGGCTTTCCTGCGCTTGCTCAATCGGCGCCAAATTTGCGAAACGGCGCGTTGATCCCCGCTGTCCTTTTAAACGGGGTACAGGCAAGATGGCGCAACAGACTGCTGCCGGACCGAAACGGCTAAGTGCTCGCGAAATTAATGAATTTGCTGGAAAATCGAATACTTGGCTGACGATTTTGCTGCCCACAGACGCGCCGGGAAGAAAAACTCTTTCCATGCGGTTCAAAAAAACGCTCGAGAGCGCGGAAGAAAGGCTGCGCCAGAGGCAATTGACCACAGAGCTCATCCGGCGCATGACCGATCCGCTCTATGAGTTCGCCAGCCGCCTGGATCAGGAGGCGCAGGAGCGGACGCTGGCTTTGTTTCGCTCGCCTGACGAGCTGAGGTATTTCTGGTCGCCGGAGCCTAGCGTGGAAACTGTCGCGGCCGCAGGGAACCCGTACATCCGGCCATTTCTCAAAAACATCGAGGGTGAATCGCGGTTCTACCTGCTGGCGCTCAGCCAGAAAAATGTCCGGCTGCTGCGGTGTACGGGGCACGCCTGCGAGGAAGTCGGCGTAAGGGACCATTTTGTACCGAATATCAACGCCTTTCTCAATCTGGCTAAACCCGACCATGTCCTGGACAACCGGATCACCGCCGGCCCCAGCGTGGGAGACGGCGCCGGCGTCCTGTTCGGCACCAACACGGAAGCGGAGCATAAGGACGAATACCTGTATCAATTCTTCAAACAGGTAAACGACGGCGTTGTGAGCCTCCTGCGCGGCCAGGAGAAAACTCCGCTGGTCTTGTGCGGCGTCGAGGAAGACTTGGCGGTATACCGGCGGGTCAATACCTGGAGCAACACGCCGGAGGACGCCGTGCGAGGCGCGCCCAACGGGCTGCGCGGAGGCGAGATGCAGGCGCGCGCCATTGACGTATTGCAGCGCGCAAAGAACAAGGAACTCGAAGATATTCTCGCCCAGCACGACCGTCAGGCAGGCGAAGTGGCGCAGGCGGGCGTGGACGACCTGGTGCGGTTCGCCTACGAAGGCCGGATTCTGCACTTGTTCGTCGCCGAACAGGCGCACGCGCCGGGATGCTTCGACCAGGGAAGATTCCGAGCCCGCGTGCATCAGACCGAGCGCCCCGGCGACGAGGATTTGATCAACGCCGCCGCCGTCCAGACCATCGTTCATGGAGGGCGCGTTCACGTGCTGCCGCAAGGGCGCGTGCCGGGCAACCGCCCCATGGCGTGTATCGCCCGCTATTAACCGCGCCGCCGCCGGAGTTCGGATCCTCCGGCGCAAGCGCCATCGCTTGCGTGGAGCACGGGCAGGCGCCGCGATCCAAAATACCTGAAGGCTGAAGGCGCAACCGGTCCGGCGGCGATACAATCATCGTCGTGCCAAATCAACTTAACGTCGGACTCGCCGGCGTCGGTCGCATGGGACGCGTCTATGCGCAAAATCTTGCGCAACGCGTACCCAACGCGCGCCTTACGGCGGTAGCGGATCATCACCCAGACCTCGTCAAGTCCGTCGCCGAGCAGTTCGGCATCCCGCATGTTTACACGTCCCACGAGGAGCTGGTCGCGGACAGGAACGTCGACGCCGTCGTGATTGTCACTTCCACCAGCACCCATAAGGACGTGATCGTAGCGGCCGCGGCTGCTCGAAAGGCGATTTTTTGCGAAAAGCCGATGGCTTTGTCGCTGACGGACGCCCAGGAGGCGCTGCGCGCGGTCGAACGCGCTGGCGTCTTTTTCCAGATGGCGTTCCAGCGCCGCTTCGATTCAGGGTATCGCGCTGCTCAAAAGAAGATTCAGGAAGGAGCGATCGGCGATCCCGTGGTGATTACGTCCACCTCGCGCGATCCTTTCCGCCCGCCGCTTGAATATTGCGATCCAAAGGCGAGCGGCGGCCTCATTGCGGATATGGGCGTACACGACTTCGATATTGCCAGAATGTTCATGGGAGAGGTCAAGACGGTTTATGCGACGGGCGGCGCGCTCGCCTATCCTGAAATGAAAACCGTAGGGGATATCGACAATGCCATTGTCAACCTCATTTTCGACAGCGGCAAGCTCGGCGTCGTCCACCTGAGTCGCAACGCTGTATTTGGATACGATATCCGCGCCGAGGTCTGGGGCACGAAGGGATCGATCCAAATCGGATATTTTCGCGAGACGCCGATCCTGGTCATGACGGAGCAGGGCGTCACGCATGATGTCGTGCCCTATTTCATGCAGCGATTTGAGGGCGCCTATCTGGCGCAGATCCGCGATTTCGTGGATAACGTTGTTGCCGGGGGCAAGCCGTCGATAACCGGCGCGGACGCGATCGCGGCCATGCGCATCAGCATCGCCGCGACGCGGTCGCTCGAGGAGGGCCGTCCCGTGGACACGCGGGAAGCGGACCAGCGCGCATCTGCTGCTGCCGAAAAACCAATTGCCTGAGCGACGCTGAATCCTTTCGCGCAGCGAGGCATCTAACATCTTGACATCAAGATATGGAAAACCGACCGAACGACGCCCGTCCGCGGATTTTGGTATTCGCCGGAAGCACGCGCCACGATTCGTTGAACCGCAAACTGGCTCTGGAGGCGGCGGAGGCGCTTAGAAGCCTTGGCGCACACGTTACCTGGGCCGACCTGCGCGATTATCCGATGCCTTTATATGACGGCGACATGGAAGCGCAGCAGGGGCTGCCGGCGGCGGCGAAAGCCTTCAAGAATCTTGTACGCGCGCATGACGCTCTGCTGATTGCTTCGCCGGAGTACAATGGCTCATTCCCGGCCCTCATCAAGAACACGATTGACTGGATTTCGCGTCCCGAAGCAGGCGAGAAGTCCCTCGCTGCGCTTTCCGGGAAAACGGCGGCGATCATCAGCGCCTCGCCGGGCGCAGCCGGCGGCCGTCGCGGTCTACGTCACTTGCGCGAACTGCTCGAAATGGTTGGCATGAACGTGATCGGCGAGCAGTTGGCAGTTGGGCGCGCTTTTGAAGCGTTCGATGCGGAAGGAAGACTGGTCCGGGGCGAAGATCGGGAAGGATTGTTACGCGTCGCAGCCGCGCTAAAAGAAAGCCTCTCGAAGAGCCGCTCAGCGGCCGCGTGAAGGAGGCGTGATCGCCCTCCACTACGGCGATCCAGCCGGCGCATACCTTGCCGCCGTTCGGCGCTCTGCCGCGTCCCCAGGCGGCTTGATTTCGCCAGAAGTCCGAAACGGGTTAAAGTGGCGCTCATGAGCACAGTCAACCGCAGGGCATTCCTGTATCTGGCCGCCGGCGCGGCCGCAGCGCCACAGGCGCCTGCACAGCGCACCTCGGCAGGGGCGATGCGCCTTGGAATTATTATTGGAGCGGGCAACGATCCAGACGCGGCGATTCGGCGAGTTCACGATTTCGGATTCCCCACGTGCCAGCTTTCCATTCGTGCGTTTGGGCCGGAAATGGTTCGTAGCGTGCGTTCCGCGCTCGACAAGCACCAAGTTGAAGCGACTTCGCTGGTCGTCGGCGGTCCCGGCCGCGAGGTGTACAACTTCTACGACGGACCGCTCACGCTCGGCCTGCTGCCAAGGGAGTATCGCGACGCCCGCATCGCGCGCCTGAAACAGGGCGCTGACTTCGCAAAGCAATGCGGAATACCCGCTGTGCAGACGCATTGCGGGTTTATCCCTGAGAATCCGAACGATCCGGCGTACAAAGAACTGGTCGCAGCAATTCGTGACGTGGCGTTGTATTGCAAGAACAACGGCCTGAATTTCCGCTGCGAAACCGGACAGGAAACTCCCATCACGCTGGTGCGGGCCATCCAGGATGTCGGTCTGGACAACGTCGGCGTGAACTTCGATGTCGCCAACGTAATCTTATACGGCAAGGCCAACCCCGTGGATGCCGTCGATATCCTGGCGCCTTACATCCAAGGCGTGCATGCGAAAGACGGCTTGTATCCCACCGATCCGAGAAACCTGGGCCGCGAAGTGCCCATCGGCGAGGGCAAAGTAAACTTCCCCGCGCTCATACCGAAGTTAAAGCAGGCTGGTTATCGCGGCCCGCTGACCATTGAGCGCGAGATTTCGGGACCCAAGCAGGCTGAGGACATTCGCGCCGCAAAGGCGTACCTGGAAAAGCTGATTGGGTGACAACTCGCCGCCGGAGTCGAACTCAAACTGTCGCGCATACCCCGGTATGCGAATGCCCGCGGTTTGGATGGCGGGCGATCCAATTTACTCTCCGGCAGGAGTTGGCGGGTCTATGCCGTTTTCTTTCAGAAATCCACGGATCGCAGTGTAGATCTCAATCTGCTGATGCGCCGTGAAGCGGCCGTGTTTGCCGTTCGCGACGGCAAAAAGCCGGTTAGGAACATGAGCATGATCCAGCGCTTCATGGAGCCGGCTGGCCTGTGAATACGGGACCGTCGGGTCCGCTGTTCCGTGGATGATGAATACCGGCGGCAGACCTGGGCGAACGTAGGTGAGCGGCGAGACCATTCGCGCCACCACGTTGCGATCGGGTCGACTGCCGAGCCAGGCGACTGCGTAGTCGCGCTCGTTCGGCCCCTCCAGCAGATCATCGACATCGGAAACGCCAAACCAATCTATGATTGCCGCCACGGCCGGCAGCGCGGGGCCAGGACATTGTCTCGCGAGCCCCGAACTCTCTGGAATCATGCCGGTGGTCAGCGCCAGATGGCCGCCGGCCGATTCACCGGTCGCGACGATCCGCTTCAAATCAAAGTGATACTTGTCCGCATTCTTCGCCACCCACCGCAATGCGCACAGGCAATCTTCAACTGCCGCCGGAGCGAGCGAAACGCGGGCTAGCCGGTATTCAACATTGACGACATTCCATCCCTGCGCCATCCACGGAAGCAGAGACGTTACGATATATTCCTTCGTTCCGCCGACCCAACCGCCTCCGTGAATGAAGATCAGCGTCGGTTGTGGCGTGATGACGTCAATGCGATCGTACACATCGAGTCTGAGTTCATATCCGTTCTGCGTTCCGTAGACGATATTCGGAGTAATCGCGTATTGAACGCGCGTTGTGGCTGCCCATTGCGCCGCCGGCGGCAATTGCGCCAGCAACGATGTATTCAGAATCAGGAACGCTCCGAGCTTCACTGGACCAGGACCTCCGCCGCATGCAGCGTCACGGGGCCGAACAATCCGGAAGGAACCGGCTCCACTTTCTCCCACGGCAAACCCTGCGGGGAGGTGCGGACGATATTCGTCTTCGCATAGCGCGTCCCATTGGGATTCCGGGCGTCTCCCACCAGCCTGTTCACCCAGTCATTGGCCACACGCACGCGAAGCTCGTTCAAGCCCGGATGCACCGCGTTGGTAATGTCAACCCGATACGGTTCTTTCCATACGATGCCGACGGGCTTTCGGTTTACGGAGACATCGGCTGCTGCCCACAACCGGCCCAGATCGAGGTAGACGCGGCGCCGCCGCCCCATCCATTCGCGCGTCAGCGGGAACCGAGTGGTATACTCGGCCGTTCCCGAGTAGTAGCGGATCGCCGGATCCTGTGAATCCGTCCATGAGATCAGTTGTGGAAACTGAACGGTCTGTGGCGCGCCCTGGCCGTCCATAAAGCGCACGGTCCACGATGAAGCAACCGGTTGGGGATGCGGGATGGCGCCCGTGCGAACACGGTTGTGCACGCCGCCTGCAAACTCGATGTCGTAGCCGCCTTCGGCGAAGACAAGGCCCGTCGACCATTCGACAGGAGCCTCCGCCCCGTTGCGCCGCACTGCGATGACGCCCGGCGTGGCAGCCGGCTTGCGAAAAACGATGATCAGCGATGCCTCCGGCGCGAAATCTAGGGGAGCCGACAGCGTTCCATTGGCGTGCAATTCATAAAACGGATATCGCCGGATGTCGCCGGTATCCGGATTCCAGATCTCCGGCTGGCGGCCGGCGACGCGAAACGTGGCCCGAACGCGTTCAGCACGCGGCTTCTTGTTACGAATAAAGTAGATTTCCGCTCCAGGAGCGGAGCGATGGATGTAATCGAGCTCCGTATCGGATCGGGGACTGGTGAAAGTGAAGTCGGGCGCGACTCCGCGTTCTCGCAGCACAGCCGCGAGCGGACGGCCCCAAACGACCTTGCCTTCGCCGTAGTTGTGTGATTGAACGCTCTTGCCATCACATGGCCCCCATACCTTTTCCGCTATCTGGCGCACTTCAGCGTCGCGGCGGCGAAAGTCATAGTAACCCACAGCGCGCCGCGGCTTCGGCCCGACCACCGTCGCGCCTGCGCGGACCAACTGCTCGATGCGTTGTAGCGCCGGGAGATCGATATCCTCGCGCTCCGGCAAGACCAGGACCTCGTACCGCATGCCGCTCGGGAGGACCAGTTTGCTATTTGCAACCGTCAGTCGATGGATCAACACATCTTCATTCACCACGTCATAGTCGTAGCCGAACCCGAGCGACGGATCCACATGCTTGGGCATGACGAAGTTGTAGCCCTGATCTCCGTAATAGTACAGCACGTCGCCAACGAAGCGGCCTTGCTGCAGAAGGAAAGACACGCGGCCGAGATAGTCGAGAAACGCCGGCATCATCGGCCACCAAGGCCGGTTTTGACTCATGTGCGTGCCAGCCCCGTAAACCCAGCCGGGTTTGCCTGCCTCGGGCGGTTGGTGAGACGCCGTGTGCCATACGACGTGATTCATGCCTTCCGTAAAGGCCCGATCAGCGGCCGCTTTCAGAAACGCCGGGCCTTCCTGCCAGTGGTAGTTGCTGGTAAAGGATTCCATATGCACAAGGGGCTTGCCATAAATATGAGCGGCTGACGCCGTCTCCTTGACTACCCACATGCTCCGAACATTGGGACGATAGGGCCAGAACTCTCCCCGCACGACATCTACGGCGCCGAGAGCTGCTAAGGCATCCACAGGCACGCGGTGAATCGGGGGGCCGGGCCCGCCTGCTTCGGACTCGATCCGCAAACCAGCCTCGTGCGCTACACTGGCGGCCGCACGATAGTAGTCGTCGACAAGCATCTCGCCCAGCGTCTTGTCGAAGTCATACCGCACGCGATCGGTGACCTGTTCGTTGTCGACCAGCCCGCCGTGAAGCGCCGGCAGAAAGGGCTTCAGATCGTATCCGCGGCGCTGGCGGAATTGCTCGAGAAAGTCCGGCGTCCAGATCTGTCCCTGTATTTCGTAACTGGCGAGATACAGAGTTTTTAAGGCTGAGCCTTTCAGGTCAGGAATCGCTGTGCGGAGACGATCGATGACATAGCGGATACAGCGCTTCGTAGCGCCAGCGCTGAGGTGATCCGTCGCCAAGCCATCCGAATTGGGGCTCGGCACTTTGAGATGTTCACCGGTGTTTGTACAAACATAACGGATGATCGTCCACCTGCCAGATGGAACGCTCCACCGGAGGCGTCCGTTATGACTGACGAATGCGGTGAGATCCAGAATCTTGCGACTATTGCTGATGGCCAGGGGAGGGGGGCCGGCTGAAGCCCAACTGCCGCGCGACCCGCTTGTTTTGCCGTCGTTGAGATTATTGGCCGACCATTCGCGCAAGGATCCAGCTTCTGAGCTGAAACGAAGCAGTTTCGGCCCGTCATTGACACGCCTGGCGCTGTGCGACTGAAGTACGTTCAGGCCGTCCGGGCCGTACAGCTCAAATTCAGCCAGCTCCACACGATCGCGGCGTGGATTATAGCTGCTTCGTATCAGCAGGCGCACGTACCGCGCTCGCGTCTTCGGGAAACGGAACTCCTGCGGGCCTTCACGCGCTTCGAGTTCCGCGCTCAGAACATCGCGGAATGCGGAAGAATCCGCGCTGGAATCGGAAACGGATACGGTGACCCCCTTTGCCTGATTATTGGTTGTGTTATACAGGACGACTCGTTCTACCTCACGAGCGCTGGCGTCCGGCAATTCGTAGACGAACTCCCAACCGGAGCGCCGCTGAGCATCCGGAATCGCGATCACTGCGATGTCACGGAAAAAGAGGGGCTGGCCATTGGCGTCTTTTGGGGTGTCCCTCGGAACGGGAGGAAACGGCAATACGCCATCGAACTCGCGCGGCCCGCTGATTTGCATTTCAGAATTGATCAACGTCATGCTGCCGTCTTCGGGCTTTATCCAACTTCCGCCCATGTCCCAGCTGCTGGTCACCGAAAAGCTGACCTCCATCCTGAGTTTTTCAGCGATTCGGAGAATATGGGCGATGTTTGCGATGGAACCGGGGCTCAGGAATGCCGGACCGGCGGGCGGAACCGCCTCTGGCGCCCCCCGCGCGCCCATATCGAAAAGGCATAGACCGCCGACGCCGGCCCTCTTGTACGCCTCGAGCTCTTGATTGACATATTGTCGATTTAAATAGCCATTCAGCAAAAGGAAGTAGATGGACGGGCGCGCCGACATCGGCGGGTTGCGGAATCCATCCTCGAGCTGGTCTGCTCTCGAGACGCCGGCCAGCGCGGCGACGAGAAGCATCGAAGACAACCAACTTTCTGGCAGCATATCGAGAGGTTCGGGGATGCTGGCGGCGCTGTCAACGCGAAATGCGGGCGTACGAGAGCGTCTCGCCATACGAGACGAAGCGGCGGACTTCACCTATACTGATCGGCATGGCGGAGAAAGGCCGTGAATCGGGCGACCTGGTGCAGGCCGTGCAACGGGCCTGCCGCCTGTTGCAGGCGTTTCAGAGCGAAGGCGAGGCCCTGCGCGTTGGCGAGCTGGCGTCGCGCACTGGACTGCATAAAGCTACGGCTTCGCGCCTTCTGCGCACGCTCGAAAAGGAGGGGTTGATCGAGCGGGTCGGCAGCGAGCGTTACCGTTCGCGCGTTCGGGTTCCCTCGCGGCGGCGGCACCGCATCGGCTTCGCCACGCGCGGCGCCGATACGCCATTTTCGCGAGCTGTCAGCGACAGTATCGAGCGCGCTGCGGAGGAGGCGGGAATGGACCTGATCACGGTGAGCAGCCACCGCAGCCCGCGGCGCGCGTTGCGCAATGCCGAATCCCTGGTCCGCGAGCGCGTCGACCTCGTGATCGAATTCCAGAGTCATCACCGGATCGCCCCCCTTATCGCCTCCCGGTTCGTCGAAGTTGGGATACCCGTCATCGCAATCGAAATCCCTCACCCGGGCGCCACCTTTTTCGGCGCCAATAACTATCAGGCGGGGGTGCTGGGCGGCCGGGGCATCGCGCAGTTCCTGAAACAGCGTTGGAAGGGGGTGGTGGAGAGCGTTCTTCTGATCGAGGAGGATGCGGCCGGTCCGCTCGTCAAACTTCGTGTGAGCGGAATGCTGAGCGGCCTTCGAGAGGCGCTGCCCGCCATCGAACATGTGAACACGGTTGAAATCGACGGCCGGGGATCTCTTGAGTTCACCCTTGAAAGAGTCCGCCGCCATCTGCGCCACGCTCCGCCGCGCCGCACGGCCGTGCTTGCTGGAAATGACCCCATGGCGCTGGGCGCCATTCGTGCCTTTGAAGAGGCCGGCCGCGGCCATCTCTGCGCCGTTATGGGACAGAATGCATCCTGGGAAGCTCGCCAGGAGATGCGCCGCCCCGGTACGCCCATGGTTGGCTCGGTCGCGTATTTTCCGGAGCGCTACGGCGACGAGGTGATCCGGCTGGCGGCTTCCATACTCGCGGGCCATGCAGTTCCCCCAGCGGTGTTCACCAAGCACGATCTGGTGACGCCGGAAAACATCAATCGAATCTATCCCCTGGATGCCGTTCTGCCGGCGCCCTTGGCGAGCGCGCTGATCCCGTAGACAAGCGCTCTGGTTGTCTCGCATTGTGAGACAGTCCGGCGTCGCCGGCTTTGCGATTGAGAGATGGCCTCAATTGCGGCAATCTCGACGTGCCTGGGCTTCCGGCGATCCGTCCGAAGGCCCAAGACCACGACAGTTCTGGGAGGTTCAAGTGCTCCAGGGGCATCGGGCAGGTGGGCGAGCGGTCTTGCTCGCTGGTTTTGTGATTTGCGGCCTTACCGTCCTGCGGGCGCAGGTCTCAAGCGGCAGCGTCGCCGGTCAGGTGTTGGATCCGTCGGGCGCAGGAGTGCCGAATGCAACCGTAACGCTGGTAAATCAGGGCACGGGCGTCGAGCGAAGCGTTAAGTCTGGCGAAGGCGGCGACTATTCATTCCCCGCCCTACAGGCTGGTTTTTACACGATCCGGGCTGAGCACCCCGGTTTTCGCGGTTTTGAAGTGAAGAACCTGGAAGTTCAGGTGGCGCAAGCCGTTCGGCAGGATGTGCAGCTGACAATCGGAGAGACAAAGACAAAAATGGAGGTTGTGGCCAGCGCTCCGGTCCTCGATGAACGCAATGCGGAAGTAGGCCAAGTCATCGGAACCAAGGAGACCAGCGAACTGCCGCTGAATGGCCGGAACTATTTCGAGCTCGCCAAGTTGGCGCCAGGCGTGGCCGAACTGGCGGGAACTTCTCAAAGCAATGGACTGGCCATCAACGGCCAGCGCGCCAACCAGATTTCGTTCTATTTCGATGGAGTGGACGTCAGAACCGAAACCAGCGGCCGTCCGGCTTTCACGCCCTCAATTGAGGCGATCCAGGAATTCAAGATCCAGACTAACAGCTTCTCAGCGGAATACGGACGCAATCCAGCGGCTATCAACGTTTCTTTGAAATCCGGCGCGAACGCGTTTCACGGCGCTCTGTTCGAGTTTCTGCGCAACGACGCGCTGGATGCGCGCAGCTTCTTCTCCAGAACCGTAGACCCGCTGCGACGCAATCAGTTCGGGGGCGTTCTGAGCGGTCCCCTCGTCAAAAACAAGACGTTCTTCATGGTGAACTACGAGGGCCTGCGCACGCGTCAGTCGAACACGCTATACCTGAGCGTTCCGACCGAAGCGCAGCGCCAGGGCAATTTCGCCGGCGGCCCAACCATCTACGATCCCGCGACGCTCGACCCGTCCACAAACAGGAGGCAGCCGTTCGCCGGAAACATAATCCCGCGGGAACGGTTCGGACTGATTGGAGTTTCCGCCCTGAAGTATTACCCTCTGCCGAATACGTCCGGAAACCCGGCCTACAACTACGTCACGGGAGTATCGAGCGTCAACGATGGGGATCAGTTTCATGGCCGGATCGACCACCAATTCAATGAGCGGGACACGCTCTTCGGGCGCGTTTCCTGGTCCACGGCAAACACGAATTCGCCCGCGGGACTTCCCTACACCGGCAGTCTGGAAAACATTACGGGCGTAAATTTGACGGTTCAGGAGTCGCACATGCTCGGGCCGAACAGGATTAACGAATTTCGCGCCGCATGGACGTTTTACAACGACCTGCTCGGCTTCCCGACGCTTGACCACGACGTAACGCGGTCAGAGTTCGGCCTCCAGAATCTCGCGCCTCCGAGCACGGCGTATGGGATTCCCCAATTGAACGTGCCGGGGCTGTCCACGCTTGGCTCAAACATGTTCCAGCCCCAAGGTCCCCGTGAAAACATCTATAACGTCGCCGATGATTTCAGTTGGATTCTCGGCCGGCACAGCGTGAAGTTCGGTTTCGACGGCCGCTATTACCGCCCGTCTCAGCGAGTGCAACAGACTCCCAATGGGGCCTTTACGTTTGCGAATCAGTTTTCCAATCAGACGGGCGTTTCCGGAACGGGGAGTCCGGTAGCCGATCTCCTCCTCGGCTTTCCAAGTAATGTGCGCGCGACACAGTTTGGCCAGAGCAACGGGTGGGTCAGTATGAAGTATTACTACTACGGCTTTTATTTCCAGGACGAGTTTCGAGTCAGCCCTAGACTCACGCTCAACCTGGGTCTCCGTTACGAGTGTCAGACTCCGTACAACGAACGCTATGGCGACCTGGCCATTTTCGATCTCAACACGACCAGGTTCCTGCTGCTTGGCAAGGATGTCTCCGGCCTGAATCCGCCCGATCGCAACAACTTCGCGCCGCGCATCGGCGTCGCATATTCGCTAAATCCGAAAACCGTGATCCGCATGGGTTCGGGCGTCTTCTACGGCGAGCCGCGCGGCAACGAATTCGGATCGTTCCAGTTATCGCCGCCGTTTGTCATCGACAGCACGATTGTTTCGAGCGCGCTTGTCCCCGACCTGGTCGGCCGCGCATTTCCGCCTGTGAATGTGCGCGACGCCTCGGGCAATATCATTGTGACGCCGAACACGAACGTGTTTTCGATGGAGCCAAATTTCCGAACCAACTACACCTACCAGTGGACATTCAACATTCAACGCGAGATCCGCGGCGGGTGGCTCGCCGAGATCGGTTACATCGGCAACAGTGCGCATAAGCTGACGGGAAGAGTACTGGCCAACCAGGCTACGCCCGACATTGATCCGACCCACCCGACGCCGATAGCGAGCCGCCGTCCAAACCCGAATGTGGGCGACGTCAGCTATGTCGCCTCCATCGACAATTCGAACTATCACGGATTAGAAGCTAAGCTCAACAAGCGATTCGCGAGCGGATTGTCCATTATCGCGGCTTATACGTTTTCAAAGGCGATGGGGATCGGCGGGAATCTGTTCGGCGATCAGTCTCGTCAACAGGATCGTCGGAACCGCGCTCAGGAATACGCGCCGCTCGATTTCAATCAGACGCACCGCTTTACGGCAGCCTGGATCTATGAACTGCCATTTGGCAAAGGTAAGCCGATCGGAAACACGCTGCCCGGCGTTCCCGGAGCGCTCGCTTCAGGATGGTCGGTGCAGGGCATTTACACCCTCCATTCCGGCTTCCCGCTCTCGCCTGCATCAGGAACCTCCGTCAACGTCGGGCGCGCCGACGCTAACCGTCCGAATCGCATTTGCGATGGCAACCTCCCGAGAGCTCAACGAACCATTTCCCGATGGTTCGATACCAGCTGCTTCGTCGATCATCCGTTCGGAGTGTTCGGGAATTCGGGAAACAACATACTCATTGGACCCGGGATGAACACGGTGAATCTCACCGCGATGAAGAACACGCGCATGGCGCTGGGATCGCACGAATTCGGAACTCTCCAGTTTCGAGCCGAATTGTTCAACGCATTCAATCACGCGAATTTCGGAGATCCGGGGCTTACGGTGAACACCGCGCAGTTCGGAGTTATACGCTCCGTTCGTATACCGGGACGCCAAATTCAGCTTGCGATGAAGATCCTGTTCTGACCGGAACAGCCTTTTGCCGGATCCCGGAAAGAGCGATTTATGACAGCCATCGGGCGTCGACACTTCATTATCAGGGCCGGCTCTGTTGCGCGCAGCCATTCGCCGACCGACCGCGCTGTGGATCATGACTGACGAGCATCGGCCGGATTTGTTGGGTTCCTATGAAAGCAAGTGGGCGTATTCGCCGAATCCGGACCGGCTTGCGGAGTCGGGAGTCCGGTTCGAATCGGCATACACCCCATCGCCGGTTTGTGTTCCCGCGCGATGCTCGCTGCTGACCGGCAATTCCGGATCGACAATCGGCGTCTTGCATAACCAGGTGAGACTGTCGCCAGAGACAGAGTTCCTGACGTGGTCCTTTGAACAAGCGGGATATATGACCGCGTCGTTCGGCAAGAAGCACTACGTTTTTCCCGGAGTGCGCCAATCACTTCAGACTGAGCGCGGCTCGGCGCCGGATGGAGTGGTGGTGGACGCGGAGGCCTATGGAACCGGCTACGATCCCGCGAAGTGCGGCGCAGTTCAATATCCGGACTCCCCGACCCGCTACATCCGGCATCGGTGGATTCTCGCCGGCAAGTTCCCGTCGCCAATTTCAGAGAGCGCCGAGGATAAGAATGTAAACCTCGCGCTGCGCTGGCTTGAGCAACGGGATGGAGATAGACCCTTTTTGCTCCGCCTTTCACTAAACGCGCCCCACACGCCGGTGGTCGCGCCAGAGCGATTCCTGCGCTTGATCGACTCGAAACGAATCGAGCTGCCGGTGGCCTCGAACGCCGAGATCGCGCACGCCACGGCTGGCATCGCATGTCCCGCCGTGGAGGCGCGTGCGATTGCAGGCATCAGGCCGTTCGCCACGCCCGTGTTCAGCGAACTTGAGTTTGGGTATCAGAAGTATCGCGACTCCGACCGTCAGGTGATGATTCGAGAAGGACGCTTCAAAATGTCTATGTTCATCAGCGGTGAGCCCGATGGGGAATTGCATGATTTGGAACGCAAGCCACTGGAGTGGGAAAACCATCCCGCTCGCGCAGGGATTGCAGCCCGCCTCAAGTCCACCATTGTTGAATGGGACCGCAGCCGGGGGCTGGCAGGTGCAGCTTCATGATTCAACCTTTCACAGACCCAGCGACCGGCGATCGCTCCGGCCGCATCACGCCCAGGATTCCACGCCGCAAGCCGCTGGTCGCCAATATCGGGATCTTCGGGGTTGGCCATCACGCCTATTGGTCCCAATTCGATGGCTTGCTGAACGAAATGCGGCGCAAGCTCGATATTCTAGCGGGCAAAGTGCGGCGACTGGGGATGAATGTCACCGAATTCGGGCTTGTTGACGACGCGCGGTCGGCTTACCGGATGCGCGAACGGCTGCGCGCTGCGCCGCTCGATCTCATCTTTTGCGACATGGTGACGTATGCGACGTCGTCGACATTCGGCGTCATCATCCGGGATCTGGACGTGCCGATTGTGCTGGTTGCGCTGCAACCGCTTGCGGCGCTCGATTACGCGCACGCATCCACTTACGCCCAGCTCTGCAACGACGACTTCTGTTCAGTACCCGAGTTCACCGGGGTCGCCATTCGCATGGGCAAACGGCCTCCGCCGGTGATTCTGGGGACTCTTGAAAATGATCCAGATGCGGACGCCGAAATCGCCGAATGGTGCCGTATAGCCTGCGTTTTGCACGACCTTAGACGGGCGCGCATCGGCCACTTCGGCCACGTGCTCGAGAACATGCTGGACATGCAGACCGACCACACGGCCCTGACTGCCGCGTTTGGCAGTCATATCGTGCAAACCGAGCCTGACGATTTGCTCCGGCACTTCCGCTGTGTAACCGACAGCGATGTGGAGAAAAAAAAGCAGCAGATCCTGGATGTGTTCGACACTCCGGCTCCTCAATCGGACCCGATTACCCGAAAACTTACCGACGAAGATCTCGATACCGCAGCGCGCGTAGCAGTAGCGCTCGAACGGTTCGTCGATGAATATGAGTTGGACGGACTCGCCTATTACTACGAGGGCGAGCCAGACAGCGAAATCCGCCGCATCGTGACAAACCTGATCGTGGGCAACTCTTTGCTGACGGCGGCCGGTTTTCCGATGTGCGGCGAATCCGATTTGAAGACCTGCATTGCGATGTTAATCGAAGACCGGCTGGATATTGGCGGCAGTTTCGCCGAGTTCCACCCTGTCGACTTCAACGAGGGCTTTGTTCTGGTCGGTCACGACGGCCCCCATCACATCAATATTGCCGAGGGCAGGCCAATATTGCGCAGCCTGACCAAGTATCATGGCAAGCCTGGCTCGGGCGCGAGCGTCGAATTCAAGATCAAGGAAGGCCCCATCACGATGCTGAGCATCGGCCAGACCTGCGAAGGCCGCTATAAATTTGTAGTGGCCGAAGGACAGAGCGTGCGCGGACCGATTCCGCCAACAGGCAACACGAATACGCGCGGATTCTTCCGGCCTGACGTCCGCCGGTTTCTGAAACGCTGGGCGGCGGAAGGTCCGACGCATCATTTCGCTCTGGGAATCGGCCACCATGCGGGAGCGATTGAAAAGATCGCAAACATCCTGCGGATTGGTTGCGCTGTCGTGGCGCGGGAGTCTGCTGAATCATGAGCGCATCAGATATTCGCCGCCGCGACCTGCTGCGGCTGCCGATAGCGGCGGCGCTTGCATCGGCGGCATCCGCCGAAGACGTCGGGGTAGGACCGCTGTACGCGCCGCCTGACCCCGCCTTTCACCGCGTTACGCTTGAAGTGAGTTTAAAACCCTTCCGGGCGCACGACGAGGATTCGATCCGCGCCGTCTGCGAGCAGATCTTCCGTTCGTGGGCGCCGTTGCTCCGCCGCACGAAATCCATCGCGGTGATGCTTTGGTCGGCCGATGGCAGCGAAATCTTGGAGTATCGCGGGCGGATCGATGACGCGTTTGACTGGGCGCGCTACCTCGGCGACGCGAATCCTCCTAAAACGCCGCCTGCAGATGATCCGGAGCGCAAGGGCGCGCATGGCCGGAATTGGCTGTACATGGAGAATCCTCCGCAGGTGACCTACGGAACCCTGCGCAGGATTGTGGCGGCGCTGAAGCAGGTAGGAAGCGAAGTGACCGGCAAGCCCGTCGTGGTGGGCGCAACGTTTGATCCCGGCGGCGAATTTGCGCAATCGACGTTTAAATTCGTCCGGCACGCGGAGATCGCAACCGGCGGCACTCGCGGGCCTAATACTTGGGTCAATTGCACCGCAAAGCTCAAGGCGGATCCGCGGCCCTACGCCGCGTTCCCGCAGGGAATCCCGGAGGGCACGTCGTTCGGCGCTTTTCTCGGCGGTCAGAGTCAGCGCTTTCTGACGGATCTCGGCTTCGATTACATTTGGTTCTCAAACGGACTCGGATTTTCACTCAGTCCCTGGAACGCTACGGGCCCTCTGTTCGATGGCAAGTCGTTTGACGCGCGCCGCGCGCCGGAGGTCCGCGACGCCATTCTTTCCTTCTGGCGCGACTTCCGAAGCCAGTGCAAATCCTTTCCGATTGAGACTCGCGGCAGCAATCTTACTGTTGGCGCCGACCTTTCGGCAAGCGCATCGCCGGTTCGCGAGATTTATCGCAGCGGTTTCCACGTGATCGCGCCGCCGAACTCGCCCTGGGCCGCTCTCGATGGCGACTTTGGCCTCGAAATCGTCGGGTATCTGTCGCGAATTTCGGAGCTTCCGCCAGAGAATATCTATCCATTCCGTTTCTACACACACGATCCCTGGTGGATGAACAGCCCCTGGCTTGACCGGTACGGACGGGAGCCGCACGACATCTACCTTCCACTCAGCCTGGCGCGCGTCAACGGCGACGCGACGATTACGCGGCCCGCGTATCTGGAATTCCTCACGATCGATAATTCTTTTGGCCGGATGCCGGAGAAAGTGCCAAACGAAGTGATCCCTCACATTCTCTTGGCAATGGACGATTATTCGGATGCCCCGGGAGCGGTTACCTGGATTTATCCATTCGATGAGTATCACGACATGACATTTGGTCCGGCGCCGCGACTCAACGAGGTATTCTTTGGCGACTGGTTCCTGCGCGGAGCAGTCAATAACGGCTTCCCCCTCAACACGGTCGTGTCGACACGACAGTTCGCCGCCTCCTATCGCGCGAATCCGTCATACTATGACGCCACGATACTTCTCGCTTACGCGCCGGTGGCGGCCGGAGACTTGGAGCGCCTGCTGATTGAGGCGCTGAACCGCGGCCAAAACGTAATGCTCTATGGGCCGCTTGATCACGCCGGCCCGGTGCTTCGGCGGCTGCTCCATTTTCGACAAGGCGCGCCGTTGTCCGGCGAGTTGACTGTGGAGACGTCGCTGCCACTGGACCGGATTGAACACGGTGAAATTCCGAAACGGATTCATCATCGCGGCTTGATCTCTGCTGGACCGATCGACGCCATCCCCCCTGCTTCGACGAGCGATGTGCGGGTACTTGCGACGGCATCCGACGGCCAGGCGACCCGCGTCATCGCGCTATCGCGCCGCAACGCGACGGGCGCAGGCAGCGGCACGCTGGCGTGGGTTCGCGGAAGCTTTTGCTGTTCGATCGGCGCCGGTCGATTGCCGCTGCCTGACGATCCCCGGCAATACTTCCAGGGCGAAGCCCTGATGCGTATGGCGCTGTCCGAATTCGGATACTCGATCCACTTCAGCAAACCGGCGCCCGAAACGCGATCGCCTCTAGTTCTGATGGCGCGCCATAAGAACGGGTATTTCCTTTCCTGCTACTCGCCATCAACAACGGCATCAGTCGACTTGCGTTTCCCGCAAGGGGCGCCGATTCTAGTGGGCGCAGAGACCTGGTTTGAAAACGGTCACAGCAGGTATACGCCTCCGCGCGCCTGGCATAAAGAGGTCCGCTGCCTGGTCGATCAAGTGGAAGCAAGCGAGATTTCCTGTGTGGAGGCAATATCTGAGTTCCCCTTCATTGAACGCCGCCTGGCGCTTAACGGCCTGAAGAATGCCACGGTTCACTTCTTTCCCGAGAACGATCGCAGAGTGATTATGGAGCAGGGAGATCTTCATTATTACAACCAAACTTCTCTTCCGTATGAACGCGCGGATAGTGGCAAGCGCCTGATTGCTAAGGGAATTACGGGCAGGCTTACGATCTCGTGGTGAATACAGCTTCCGCCTTGCGCTGGTTGATCGCCACTCTGCTGTTTCTGGCGTGCGGGTTAAGTTTTTTCGACCGGCAGGTCCTCTCTGTCCTCGCTCCTACAATCACTGCTGAGTTGAAGATGGATAACATCGCGTATTCGTGGGTGGTATTTGCCTTTATCCTCAGCTACAGCGTGATGTTCACCGCGGGAGGGCGCCTTATCGACCGCCTCGGCACGCGGGTGGGTCTGGCGCTGTCGGTCGCGGTGTGGAGCTTAGCCAGCCTGCTGCATGCGGTCTCGCAGAATGCATGGCAACTGGCTTTTTTTCGATTGCTGCTCGGCGTAGGAGAGGGTGGGTGCTTTCCGGGCGCTGCGAAGGGTGTGATGGAATGGTTTTCCAAAAAAGAACGCGCGATCGCCATGGGATTTGCGACCTCCGGTGGATCGGCGGTCGGAGCCGTGATCGCGCCTCCGGCGATCGTGTGGGCGGTAGCGCGAACAGGTTGGCGCGGGGCATTCATTCTGACGGGCGTGATCGGCGCGCTCTGGCTTGCCGTTTGGCTGGCGATGTACTCGCGCCCGCCTGAACAAAGTAGCGATAGGTTGGCCGTTTCTTACGCTGGAGCTTCATGGCGCCATCTGCTGAGGCGTCGCGACATCCAGGCCTTGGTTTCATCGCGCTTCCTGTTCGACCCAGTGTTCTACTTCTACATGTTCTGGATTCCGCAGTACCTCAGCCAGGTTCGCGGAGCATCCCTCGAGCGAATCGGGGAACTGACCTGGATTCCGTTCCTCACCTTAGGGATTTCATCGGTCTTTGGAGGCTGGGTCTCCGACTGGCTGGTAAAATCTGGCGTGCCGGTCGAAAACGCCCGCAGGCATGTGATGGTCGCGTCAGCGCTGTTTACGCCGGTTTCAATCCTGGTTGTATTCGTGTACACGATTGAGACAGCAATTTTGCTGATGAGCCTTTTAATGTTCGCGCACGGATTCTGGATTACGAACTACATGACTGTCATTGGGGATTTATTTCCCGCTGACATGGTTGCTACCGTTGTTGGCTTGACGGGCACGGCGGGCGGCATCGGCGGATTTTTGACGAGCTTATTGATCGGCCGGGTAGTTCAGGCCATTTCCTATACGCCGGTGTTTATCGCCGCCGGACTGATATATCCGCTGTGCGCCTTGATTTTATTTACAGGTGCAGTTAGCTGCGAAGCTCCGCGCGCCGGGGGGATTCATCAATTCTGAAGCGCCTCCCGCCCCTCGTCTGCCCCGTGGGGACTCTCGCGTTTCGGCTGCTTCCAGCCGTCATGCGCGATGCCAGACGAGGAGGTTCGGGTGTGGCCGGTCGACTTGGAAGTCACTACTCGCAGCCGCAGCGCGCGGCGCAAACAAGTTGAGAGTCGCATATCTCAGCTACTGGTCGCCGTTCACGGCGGTGGCGTATCCGGCCGCATTGGTTGCGGTCCCCCAAACCGCGGTCGTGCCCCAGACGGCTGTGAATCCCTCGACGTCGCTTGTGCCCCATACTGCCGTCGTGCCCCATACTGCCGTCGTGCCCCATACCGCTGTCGTGCCCCATACCGCCGTCGTGCCCCACACCGCCGTCGTGCCCCAAACGGCTGTGGATCCGCTGAAATCCGTACACACGATATACACGTTGCCGGTTGTGGCATCGTACACCGCTTGAGGCGAGAGAGCCGGTCCCGAGGCCAATTCGGCGTTGTTCAGCGCCGCAGGAATATTCAGATATCCCGCGCCAATCGTGAACACATCGTACTGACTGATGAAGGTCTGCCCGGTTGTCGGGTCCGTCGAGACGCTAATGCCAGCCGGAAATTTCGTCGCGGTTTTCATCAGTCGCGCTTTCACCTGATCCGGCGTGAGCTTTGGGTCTTTTTGAATCAGCAGCGCTGCCGCCCCTGCGACCATCGGAGCGGCCATGCTGGTTCCGCTCAAGTTATAGTAATCGGGCGTCAGGGGGATATTGAAGAATGAGTAAACCGACAGCGGAACACGGTTATCCGGATACGTCATGTCCAGCGTCGATCCCGGATCGCGAAGGGAGAATACCCGGTTTCCCGGCGCTACGATATCGGGTTTCACCACGTGATCGAACAGCGTGGGTCCCTTCGAACTATAGGTCGCGATCTTGTCGTCGGCGGGCGTTGCAGTACCTGCTGTGTTCATGGCCCCGACTGTAATCACGTAGGGATCGTTGCCCGGCGCCGTTATGGTCGCATAGCCGTTCGTCCCCGCGCTGTTGTCGCGGCCGCCATTTCCAGCCGATGCCACGACCACGATTCCCGCCTTCCACGCACGCTCGACGGCCTGGCACAGCGGATCGGTCTTGAATGACTCCGCTACCGGCCGCCCCAAAGAGAGGTTCATAACGCGGATATTGAACACGTCTTTCAGGGCGATCGCGCGCTGGATCGCCGCGATAGCCCAACTGTCCTGTCCAGCGCCATTCTCATCCAATACGCGCAGCGCGACGATTTTTGCGTTCGGCGCGATGCCGCGAACGGTGTACTTGAACAGCGGGCCCGTCGAATGGCCGCCATTGCCGGCTAAAATGCCCGCGACGTGGCTGCCGTGGCCGTATTCGTCCGCCGGTCCGCGCCCCGGGACAAAGCTTTCGCGGTAGACGATGCGACTGCGCCCGGCGGCGTCTCTCAGATCATCGCGATCATCCAGACCGCTGTCGAGCACCGCGACGGCAATCCCGGTTCCATCCAGCGCGAAGGCGCGCGTTGCAACATCCGCGCCCGTAGTGATCCAGCCAAAATCCGGCGGCGCGCCGTTGTAGCCGTGGGCATACAGCGTGCGATCGGGCGCGATATATTCGATCTCATCGTCAGCGGCGAGATCTTGAATCGCGGAAGCGGGAAGGTTGTAAACGCTGGACTTCACCAGCGCGAGGTCCAGCTTCAGCGTTGCGCCTCGTCGGGCTGCTTTGGCGTGGTACTCATCGGAAGGCGCTTGCTTATAACGGACAATGACGTCGATCTTCCCCGATTTCGCCGAATCGAGGTCTTTCGAAACCTTGGAGCCGGCAACCGCGCCGGATGCGGCTAACAGGAGCAATGCGGTGAATCGCATGTACGCGATATGCATTGCAACAGCGGGCCCATAACCAAAGTACTCGGTACACGGACCTTAGGCGTTCACAAATGCGGACGCAGGGACAAATTGTCGCGCTCATCGCGGGACAATTTGTCCCCGAGGCGCCTCACTTGTCGCCATGAATGGCCGTCAGGAGCGCCCGGGCATCGGAGCTGGTCGAGGAGCCAAACACGGCCGTGGCGCCCCAAACCGCGGTGAAGCCCTGTGTTGCAGTGGTTCCCCATACTGCGGTAGTCCCCCACACCGCGGTAGTCCCCCACACCGCCGTCGTCCCCCATGGCGCTGCCGACCCCCCGGAGAAGTCGCCATAGTTGGTCAAAAACAGACAGGTATTTCCGGAAGCGCTGTCGTATGTGACTTGAGGCGACAAAGCGGTTCCATTCCACACGTCGGAATTGCTGAGCGCCGCCGGGATATTCAGATATCCCGCCCCGATTGTAAACACGTCGTATTGGATGACGAAGGTCTGACCAGTGGTGGCGTGCGTCGAAATACTGTAGCCAGCCGGGAACTTTGTAGCCGTCTTCATCAGGCGCGCCTTCACCTGATCCGGAGTCAACGAAGGATATTTTTGCAGCAGCAGCGCCGCTGCTCCCAAGACCATCGGGGCGGCCATGCTGGTCCCGCTGAGCTGGTAATAGTCGCGTCCGTCATTTCCGGCCGCGGCCACAACCACAATGCCACTTTCCACGCCTGTTCGACGGCCTAACAGAGCGGGTCGTTCTTGAGTATCGGAAACGACCCGACCGAGCGACAGGTTCAAAACACCGATGTTATAAACATTTTTCAGCGCAATCGCCCTCTGGATTGCCGCGATGACCCAACTGTCCTGTCCGGCGCCATTCATGTCGAGAACGCGCAGCGCGACGATCCTGACGTTCGGCGCGATGCCGCGGACTTGGTAATCGTGCTGGCTTCCGGTCGACTTTTTGCCGTTGCCGCCGATAATTCCAGCGACATGACTGCCGTGACCGCATTCGTCCTTTGCGTCCTTTCCGGGGACGAAGCTTTCTCGATAGACGATCCGGCTCTTCCCAGCCGCGTCTTTAAGGTCATCCCGGTCGTCGATGCCGCTGTCGAGCACCGCGACGGCAATGCCGGTTCCATCTACGCCGAAGCCGCGCATGGCAATGTCAGCGCCAGCGGTGATCCAACCATAGTCCGGCGGAGCGCCATTGTAACGTGCGCGTGCGCTGTGCGGTCAGGGCTGATGAATTCAACATCGGCGTCGGCTGCCAGATCCGCGATCGCGGATGCCGGCACTGTATAGACGCTGGACCGAAGAAGAGTAAAATCTTGCTTGAAGTTCCCGCCTTTGGTTGCTGTTTTCGCGCGCTGCGCCTCAGAAGGCGGTTGCTTGTACCGTATGATGACGTCGACACTCCCCGATTTCACCGAATCGAGCTCTTCCGCCATTTTGGGGCCGCCAAACACAACGGAGGCTGCCAAAAGAAATGCAAGGTAATGCATCGCGGCTGATCGATCAATGTAGGGTCCACACCGAAGCGGTGGAATACAAAGCGGATGCAGATTCGACGGGGCGATTCCGGGACAGATTGTCCCATGCGTCGTGGACAGGTCAGACTGGGAACGTTGTGCAACAGGTTTGCGCCTGTCTGAGGTTCGCCCGTTTTCCGAAAGGGATTCACAATCCTTTTCTTCTTTCCGCCCTGCTGACGGCGCTTACAATTCCGGCTCGGGGCGAAGCGATGCCGTGGAAATCGATCACGCCGCGGGCAGCCGGACTCGATCCTGCCGCTCTGGAGGCCTGGAGAGATGCTCTTGCTGGACGCGGAACATCTGGACTGATCCTGATCCGCCGCGGCTCGATCGCCTTCGAATGGTACGCCCCGGATTGGGGATCGGATAAGCCACATGGCACGGCGTCCTTAGCCAAGGCGCTGGTGGGAGGCATGTCTCTGCTGGCGGCGCTGAGCGACGGGCTCCTCGCGCCGGACGATCCGGCCTGCAAATATATTCCCGCGTGGAAACTTGACCCGCTCAAATCGAAAATCACGATTCGCCAGCTTGCAACCCACACCTCTGGAATCGAAGATGCCGAGCAGGACTCCCTTCCCCATGATCAGCTCCCGGGGTGGAAAGGCGCGTTCTGGCGTCGATCGCCCGATCCGTTCTCGATCGCCTTGCAGGCGCCCGTGCTGTTCGCCCCCGGGACCAGATATGCCTATAGCAACCCGGGCATGGCGGCGCTTGCCTACGCCGTCACGGCAAGTTTGCACGGCGGCGATATCCGCACCCTCCTGAAGACCCGAATCTTCGACCCTCTGGGTATTCCTGAGAGCGCCTGGTCCATCGGCTATGGACGTGGTTACGAACTCGATGGTCTCAAGCTCTATGCGAATTGGGGCGGAGCCAGCTTCACGGCTCGCGCAGCGGCGCGCGTCGGACAGCTCATGATGCTGGGCGGAACTTGGAACGGGCGCGAGCTGGCGCATCGGGTGGCTGTGAAGCAAGTAACCGCCTACGCTGGAACGCCCAAACCGCCGCGGACGACCGATCGGTTTGCTCCAGCCTCGGGTCTTGCCTGGTATACGAACTCTGACGGGGTCTGGCCCGATGTACCCAAGGATGCGATCGCCGGCGCCGGCGCCGGTCATCAGTTCATTGCGGTGATTCCTTCTCTCGATCTCATCGTGGTTCGCAATGGCCAAACTCTGGACAGCGCGGCGAACGGATTCTGGACTCCGATCTACAGCTACATCCTGAAGCCATTGATGGCGGCGGTCGTCGAACCGAGCCCCTACCCGCCGAGCCCCATCATCCGTAAGGTCGACCTCCTGCCCGATATCCGCCGCGATGCGCTCGGCAGCGATAACTGGCCGATCACCTGGGCCGATGATGATGCACAGTACACGTCTTATGGCGACGGTTGGGGATTCCAGCCGGGAACGGGGCGGAAGCTCGGAATGGGCTTCGCTCGAATCGTAGGTCCGCCCGATCATTTTCGCGGCGTCAATATCCGTTCCGCAGGCGAACGCATCGGAGACGGCCCCAGGAGCCCCAAGGCGAGCGGCATGCTTATGTCCGGCGGAGTGCTGTACATTTTGGTGCGCAACGTCGGCAACTCGCAGCTTCTCTGGTCTAAGGACCACGGACGCACTTGGGAATCCGGCTTCAAGCTCGAGTCCAGCTTCGGCTCGCCGACATTTCTGAATTTCGGCCGGAACTACGCTGGCGCGCGCGACAATTTCATCTATATCTATTCTCAGGACGGCCCCAGCGCCTACGAAAGCGACAACCAACTGGAGCTTGCGCGCATCCCGAAAGACCGCATCACGGACCGCAGCGCGCTGGAGTTTTTCGAGCGTCTCGACGAGCATGGCCGGCCCGTCTGGACGCGCGATATCGAACGCCACGGCGCAGTGTTCCGCTATCCGGGCAACTGCCGGCGCTCCGACGTGGTTTACAACCCCGGAATCCGGCGCTATCTTTTGGCGCTCGCCTACAATGCGTCCGGCGACTGGGGCCTCTTCGATGCGCCCGAGCCCTGGGGTCCTTGGACCACTGCCTTCCACAGCCACGCTTCCGCTCCGCGCGCCGCCGGATCCTGGGACATCTCCGGAACTCATAGCTACCGTCTCCCCGCGAAGTGGATCCGTAAGGACGGACAGACGATGACGCTGATCTTCTCCGGAGTGGGCAGCAACGACGCCCTTTGCACAAGAACAATCAGGCTGGAAGTGCAACGCGAAGCTCGGCGGTTAGAATGAAAATTCGGTTCGGCGCAGCCGGCGCTGAACTTCGCGCATCAGGAGAACGCATATGCAAACGGGAACGTGCGATATCGGACTGATCGGCCTCGCCGTGATGGGTCAAAACCTGGTCCTCAACATGAATGACCACGGGTTCCGGGTGGCTGTCTTCAACCGGACAATCTCAAAAGTGGACGATTTTCTGGCGAACGAGGCGAAGGGTACGCAGATCGTGGGCGCCCATTCCATCCAGGAGCTGGTTGCAGCTTTGAAGAAGCCCCGACGCGTCATGCTCATGGTCAAGGCGGGACCCACCGTCGACGAAGTGATCGAGACTCTCACGCCCCATCTTGAAAAAGGAGACATCATCATCGACGGCGGCAACTCGCATTATCCCGATACAACCCGCCGCACCAGAGCTCTTGCCGAAAAAGGCATCCTCTATATCGGGACGGGCGTGTCGGGCGGCGAGGAAGGCGCGCGGTTCGGTCCTTCCATTATGCCTGGCGGAAATCCGGCCGCTTGGCCGCACGTCAAAGAAATTTTCCAGTCCATTGCCGCCAAGGTGGCCGACGGCTCGCCTTGCTGCGACTGGGTGGGCGAGGACGGCGCCGGCCACTACGTGAAAATGGTTCACAACGGCATTGAATATGGCGACATGCAGCTCATTTGCGAGGCCTACCATCTACTCAGCCAGGGCCTGGGGCTCAGCGCAGACCAACTGCACACGGTTTTTTCGGAATGGAACCAGGGCGAGCTGGACAGTTATCTGATCGACATCACGGCTCAGATCTTCGCGAAAAAGGATGAAGATGGCGCGCCTCTGATCGATAAAATTCTGGACGCCGCCGGCCAGAAGGGAACCGGAAAATGGACCGGAATCAGCGCCTTGGAGACGGGCACGCCGGTCACCTTGATCGGCGAGGCCGTGTTTGCGCGATGCCTTTCGGCAATGAAAGAGGAGCGCGTGGCCGCTTCGAAGGTGCTCACCGGCCCCTCGGTCAGGATCACGGCGGATCGCAACACCTTCATTGAAGACGTCCGGCGCGCGTTGTACTGCTCCAAAATGATCTCCTACGCCCAGGGGTACATGCTGTTGCGCGAGGCGGCCAAGGAGCAGGGCTGGAACCTGAATTTCGGCGGCATCGCGCTGATGTGGCGCGGCGGCTGTATTATCCGCAGCCGATTCCTCGGCAAGATCAAAGAGGCTTACGACAAAAATCCTCGCCTCACAAACCTGCTGCTCGACGATTTTTTCAGCAGCACGCTGATTAAATATCAGGATTCCTGGCGGCGCGCCATCGTCGCCGCCATTCAGTGCGGGACGCCCACGCCAGCATTCTCAACAGCGCTCGCCTTCTACGACGGGTATCGCACAGAGCGCTTGCCGGCGAATCTGCTCCAGGCGCAACGGGACTTTTTTGGCGCGCACACCTACGAGCGCGTGGACCGGCCGCGCGGCCAGTTCTTTCATACCAACTGGACGGGCCGCGGGGGGCGCGTCGCGTCGGGCTCCTACAACGCGTGACCCAGGGGACCACCATCATGAGCGGATCCAACTACGGCCTGAAAATCCGGGGCGAGGGCGCGCTCGATTTCGTTGCGGTCGGCGCGCTGGTTCATCGTCTTGACCCGGGCATTATCCCCTTCCGCAAGGCGACCCAGTGTCAGATTCACGTCAGCGGCGGCGAGTTCAATGTCGCTGCGAATCTCTCCGACTGCTTCAAGCTGAAAACGGGTATCGCTACCGCTATGGTGAACTATCCGATCGGCGATCTCATAGCCGAGCGCGTGCGGGCCATGGGCGTCACTCCTTTTTACAAATATTTCGAGCATAACGGCGTCAACGGCCCCAACATGGCCACCGTTTACAGCGACCGCGGCTACGGCGTGCGAGCGCCCGTCGTCTTTTACAACCGTTCCAACGAAGCCGGCGCCTTATTAAAACCGGGGGATTTCGACTGGCCCGGAATTTTCGCCGGCGGAGTGCGCTGGTTCCACAGCGGCGGCATTTTCGCAGCGCTGTCGGAAACCACGTCGGAAGTGATTATTGAGGGCATGAAGGCTGCCAAGGCGGCGGGTGCAGTCATCTCCTTCGATCTGAATTTCCGGGAAAAATTGTGGAATATCTGGGGCGGTGAAAAGAAGGCCGCCTCGGTCATCGCCCGCATTGTTGAGAACGTCGATGTGCTCGTGGGAAACGAAGAGGACCTGCAAAAGGGACTTGGAGTTCCGGGACCCGAAGTCGCGGCGAAATCCAAACTCGATCCCGACGCCTTCCTGGGCATGATCGGCAACGTGGTCAAGAAATTTCCGCAAATCAAAGTCGTGGCGACGACATTGCGCGAAGTCCATTCCACCAACCGGCACAGTTGGGGCGCGGTGGCGTGGATTGACGGCAAGAGTTACGTTGCGCCGACCTGCGAACTGAACGTATACGATCGCGTCGGCGGCGGCGATGGATTCGCCGCCGGGCTGTTCTACGGCATGCTCGCCGGAGAGCCGCCCGAAGAAGCCATCAAGCTGGGCTGGGCTCATGGCGCGCTGATTACGACCTTCCCCGGCGACACGACTATGGCCACCCTGCCGCAGGTGCGCGCGTTCGCCAAGGGCGGCTCCGCCAGAATACAACGTTAGGCGCCCGCCGTGATAACGTATCTGCACGAGGGTTTCATGCATACACCAACCCGACGCGACTTCCTCAAATCCACTTTCGCCGCCGCCGGACTCGGCAGCCTGGGCGGCGCATTGCCCGCCCGTGCGGAAAAGCGCTCCGCAACGGATTGGGTAACGCTCGGCAATTCTGGCGTGAAGGTGACGCGCCTGGCGCTGGGTACCGGGACACACGGCGGACGAATCCAGCGCGAACTCGGACAGGAGCAGTTCACTCGCCTGGTCCGGCACGCCTATGACCGCGGAATCCGATTCTTTGAAACCGCCGACGCCTACACGGGCATGCCCCAGATGCTGGCTGCAGCCCTTAAGGGCGTTCCGCGCGATTCGTACAAGCTCATGACGAAGTTCCGCCTGGTAGACGCTGGCAAGCCGCAGGAGACCATAGACCGGCTGCGCCGCGAGCTGAACTCCGAGTATTTCGACATTCTGCTCATGCACTGCGTTCGCAGCCCAAACTGGCCTTCGGAGACGCAACGCCTTCAGGACGCGTTTTCCGAGGCCAAGCAAAAGAAGATTATCCTCACGCACGGCGCATCTGTGCACGGGCTTCAGGCGCTGCGCAATTTTCCCGGATACCGTTGGCTGGATGTCGCCCTGTTCCGCCTCAATCACAAGGGCGTTCGTATGGACACCATGCTGACGCGAGACACGAACGACCTCGGCGATGTCAGCGAAGTTGTGTCACAGGTCAAGAAGGTTCACGCACAGGGCACAGGAGTGCTTGGCATGAAACTTGTTGGCGAAGGTCAGTTTACCGATCCCGCAGACCGCGAGGCGGCGCTGAAATTTGTGATGGGCCTGGGCGCCGTGGATGCCGTAACTATCGGTTACAAGACCCCGGCAGAAGTGGATGAAGCCATTGAACGAATGAACCGAGCGCTGAACGCGTGACAGACACGCGCGGGCGCCAGCCGCCCGCGCGTACGTTTCACGACTTTGAGCCGGAGGGGTGGCTGGCGCCCGACCCCGGCGAGCCGCTTGTTCCACTTTCGAGCGGAATCCTTCGCCGGCCCGATTTCTGTTGATCCATGGGAATTGTCACCTCCAGGACGCCATTATTAAAACGCGCATTGGCCTGCTCCGCTTTCGCATTTTCGGGCAAAGGAATCGCGCGATAGAAGTGCCCATAGCGACGCTCAGTCCGGTGAATACCGCCTTCCTCGCCCGCGTACTCCTGCCTGCGTTCTCCCTCGATAATCAACTCATCATCGGTCGCCTCCACCTTGACGTCATCCTTGCTCAGCCCCGGCAACTCGGCGCATACGACAAGGTTGTTGCCCCGCTCGGAAATTTCGATGGCCGGAGACCACATGCCCGCTCCGCCGCTCGCGCGCCCAGAGGTCATTGCGCCAAAAGCCCGCTCGAAATCGTCCATCATGCGCCGCATCATCGAAAACGGGCTGAGCAGTTCGCCCCCGAACGGCATCAGAAAGGGATCGTACCGATTCCGCCGAACCAGTCCGGATTGGGTCCGCTCCGGCTGCTGCGATGGTTGGACGGTGGGGGATGTCTGTGCAGACGATTGTTGGTTGGATCGTTCAGCCATTAGCTTGCCTCCAAGCGTTGGATGCCCGCTCCTGCCGGCATCATCGGGTTCTTAACAGTTATATCGGGACGAATCGAGCCATCTCTGCCGTGAACTGCTGTTCGTAAATCTCAGGAAGCGCGAACAATGATGGCCTGTAACATGCACGGAAACCGGCGTGCGCGACGTCGATAAAATTCGGGCTGATTTTATACGACGAAATATAGAGCGCGCAAGATTTCTTATCAGCGCCGCCCGGGCGGAACTGGACCGGGGTATTCGTGCGCAGTGCATGGCTGAAGCGCTGCGCATCGTGGCTGCGTTTCAGCCCTATCTGGACTGGCATCATCTTTCCCTCCCAACGGAGCAATGCGTCGAGTTTCAGGCCGAAATAAAAGAACTTAGCCATCATTTGCGCGCTGAAGACCGCAATGCGGACGCCGGCGACCTCTCTGCTCGCCGCGTCCCCTGCCTTCGGCAGACTTGCCGCTAAACATTCGGAAGCGCCTAACGGTCGCAGGAATGGCCCGCCAGCCGGCCCCGGTCAGGCGGCAACTTAAAACGCCGATGCCCGGCTGCCCTCGTCCACTAACAGTGAAAATTGTTCCAGCACGAGTTCCTGGGAGTCCAATCTTTACGCAAATTTTCCTAATCTCCCGCCACCGGCCCCAAGCATTTCGAGCTTTTATTTTGGCCGCGATTTTGGTCCATTCTGGCCCGGTTCTTCTTTGATTGATGACGTATATTCATTTGAAAATGTGAATTTTGGTGGAAATTCGATACAGTGAGCTGCGCGAGATGGCGGCGGGATGGGTACGGCTCGGCGGGAGTGGAGCGCCTGACGGTCATCGTATAAATTGGAGCCGCACGCCGCTATGAATGAGATTTTTCGGCTGGTAGAGACGCCCAGACCTTGTTCCTATTTGGCGCGCGAGATCGCTTCATTTGAGGTCCGCGCCGTCGCCGCGCTAACCGCGGCGGAGTATTCGGAGCTGTTGGCCAGCGGGTATCGACGTTTCGGATGGCAGATTTTCCGCCCGGCCTGCCCGGCGTGCGCCGCCTGCCGGAGCCTCCGCGTGCTGGTCAGCGAATTTAAGCCGGGCTTGAGCGAGCGGCGCATCTTGCGGAAGAACGCCACGATCCGCGCCGAGCTTCACCCCCTCTTCGCCAGCCGCGAAATTGTCGATCTTTACAACTGCTATCAACGGTTCATGTGCGCTCACCGGGGCTGGTCTTTGCAGCAGTGCGATCGTGAAGCCTACGTTGACGCGTTTCTGACTGGCGCCGTCAGCCATGGCCGGCAGTGGCTCTATTTCGATGGCAGCCAGCTCATCGGCGTAGCGCTCATGGACGAGGTTCCGGATGCCATTTCGCTGGTCTACTGCTTCTATCATCCGGACTGGCGCCCCCGGTCGCCCGGCACTTTTTCAATCCTGAACCAGATTCTCTATGCGCAGGCAACGAACCGTAAATACGCGTATCTCGGCTATTGGATCCACGATTGTCAATCGATGAAGTACAAGATCCGTTTTCGACCGCACGAGATCCTGCGCGAGTATCCCCCGGATGGGGAACAGCCGATATGGGAGCGCTCGACCGCCGAGCTCAGCGGCGCTCCGGCTGATCGGCCATGAAGCGCCGGAACGGGGTTGATGTGCAACCCGCCTCCGTACACCGGTCGTTTTGCGCAACATCCGCCGGCGTGTCACAATGCGGTCACATGATGAAAACGTCGACGCTCCTCGCCTTTGCCGCTGCGATCTGCGCCGCCGCGCCAGGGCAGTTCACGCTGGAACAAGTGATGTCCGCTCCCTTTCCGTCTGACTTGCGCGCGGGACCCGGCGGCCGGGTGGCCTGGGTGCAGAACGCGCGCGGCGTACGAAATATCTGGGTGGCGGAACCCCCGGACTATCGCGGGCGGCAGATCACGAATTATGTTGATGATGACGGGCAGGACATTGCCCAAATCGCCTGGATGCCGGATGGCCGCAGCCTGCTGTATGTGAAGGGCGGCGATTTCGAATTTCCAGATCGCGATAACCCGAACCCGCGCAGCCGTCCTGAGGGCGTCGAGCAGGCCATCTGGCTGATCTCGCTGGCGGACAGGTCGACTCGCAAGCTTGCCGACGGCAATTCTCCTGCGCCTTCGCCTTCCGGCGATCGAATCCTGTTTATTCACAACGCCCAGATTTGGTCGGCGGGCGTCAGTCCGGGTGAAAAGCCGGCGCAGTTGGCGCAATCGCGCGGCCGCTCATCCAATATTCAATGGGCGCCCGACGGCCGCATGGTCGCGTTTGTCAGCCAGCGCGGCGATCATGCCTTTATCGGGGTCTACGACATCTCGTCTAAGACCTTAAAGTATCTCGATCCAAGCGTTGACTCGGATATGTCGCCCGTATGGTCGCCGGATTCGAAACAGATCGCTTTCATCCGCATTCCGAGCAGCGGCCCCTTCCGCTTCGGCCCGCGGCGTGCGGCGGACCAGCCGTGGTCCATACGCATCGCTGACGCCGCGACCGGCGCTGGCCGCCAGATATGGCGAGCTCAGCCCGGACCCGGCAGCGTTTTTCATGCCACCGTCGGCGACGAGCAGGTGATGTGGACCAGCGCCGGGCGGCTCGTATTCCCGTGGGAGCGCGACGGGTGGTCGCATCTGTACTCCGTCTCCACCGATGGCGGCGACGCCGCGCTGCTCACACCCGGCGATTTTGAAGTCGAGCATGTCGCGCTGAGTCCGGATCGCCGCGCCATCCTCTACTCGTCTAATCAGGATGATATCGACCGCCGGCACATCTGGCGCGTTGGCCCTGCGCCTGGCGATCGTCCACAGTCCATCACCCGCGGGAACGGAATCGAGTGGTCGCCGGCAGCGCTGGAAAACGGAACAGTCGCATATCTCCATTCGGGCGCGCAAGCCCCGGCCCGCGCCGCCATCCAGAAGGGCTCAACCGTGCAGGATCTCGCCCCGCATTCCATCCCCACGGATTTTCCTGAGGGCCAGCTTGTTACACCCCAGCCCGTGACCCTTGCGGCCTCCGACGGCCTACTGATTCACGGGCAGCTCTTCCTGCCGCCAAACGCCGGCCCGGCAAAGCGACCCGCCCTGCTTTTCTTTCACGGCGGATCCCGCCGCCAGATGCTTCTCGGCTGGCACTATATGTACTATTACAACAACGCGTATGCGATGAATCAGTATCTTGCCAGCCAGGGCTATATTGTGCTGTCCGTGAATTACAGAAGCGGCATCGGCTATGGATTGAACTTTCGCGAAGCGCTTAACTATGGCGCCTCCGGAGCAAGCGAGTTCAACGACGTCATGGGCGCCGGATTGTATTTGCGCAACCGGCCTGATGTGGATCCGAAACGCATCGGCTTGTGGGGCGGCTCCTACGGTGGATATCTGACCGCGCTGGGCTTGGCGCGCGCTTCGGATCTGTTTGCGGCGGGCGTCGATTTCCACGGCGTACATGACTGGTCCAGGCTGAGAACCTTCGAGCCGAATTCGGCCGAGGCCCGCACCGCCTTCGAGTCCTCGCCGATGGCTTCGGTCAAGACCTGGCGATCGCCGGTGCTGTTGATTCACGGCGATGATGATCGCAACGTGCCCTTTTCCGAAACCGTGCGCCTGGTCGCCGCGCTTCGCGATCAACGCGTCGATTGCGAGCAGCTCATCTTCCCCGATGAGATTCACGACTTTCTGACCTGGAGCGCGTGGCATCGCGCCTACACGGCCGCTGCCGATTTCTTCGGACGCAAACTCAAGTAACCGGCTACATCCGGCAGCGCGCGACGGAGCGTTTCCAGCCTTCATACAATGCGTCGCGGCGCGCGCCTGAAATGGCCGGCTCAAAAACGCGCTCGGCGCGCCAGAACTCTCGCAGCTCACCCACGCCTTTGTAGAAACCGGTCGCGAGCCCGGCCAGATATGCGGCGCCCAGAGCCGTCGTTTCGATATCCGCCGGGCGCACGATCCGGCAGCCGAGAAGATCGGCCTGAAATTGCATCAGAAAGTTGTTGGCCGATGCGCCGCCGTCAACCCGCAGCTCGCGAACCCGCTCGCCCGTGTCGGCCTGCATGGCGTCGATCAGCTCGCGCGTTTGATAGGCGATGGACTCCAGCGTGGCGCGAACGATATGCGCCCGCGTCGTGCCAGCCGTAATCCCGGCGATCATGCCGCGCGCCGCCGGGTCCCAATGGGGAGCCCCCAGCCCCACAAATGCGGGCACAAAGTACACGCCGCCCGTATCTGGCACGGATGCGGCGATCGCATCCGAATCCGCGGCGGTCGCGATCAGCCCTAACTTGTCGCGCAGCCATTGCACCGCCGCGCCTGCAATAAATACGCTGCCTTCGATCGCAAACTGCGCAACCAAACTGGTCGCGGCCGCACGGGTCGCGATCAATCTGTGTTCCGATGTCGGTTCCCTTGCGCCGGTATGCATCAGCGCAAAGCAACCCGTGCCATAAGTATTTTTGATCAGCCCCGGCTCAAAGCATGCCTGTCCGAACAGCGCCGCCTGCTGGTCCCCGGCAATCCCCGCAATCGGTATCGCCGCGCCAAAGTGCTCCGCCGCCGCCTCGCCGCAGACCATGCTGGAAGGAATGATTTTCGGAAGCATGGCTCGTGGTATGTCGAATATCCCCAGCAGTTCGTCATCCCATTGTCCGGCGCAGAGGTTCATCAACATGGTCCGGGACGCATTGGATACGTCCGTGACGTGAGCGGCGCCGTTGGTCATTTTCCAGATCAGCCACGTATCGACATTGCCGAACGCCAGGTCGCCGCAGCGGGCTTTGGTTCTGGCGTCTGCGACATTGTCAAGAATCCAGCGGATCTTGCTTGCGGAAAAATAGGCGTCAATCACGAGACCGGTTTTGCGCCGGATCAGATCGGCAATGGGCGACCTCGACAGCTCGGCGCAGTACTCAGCCGTGCGCCGGCACTGCCACACAATCGCAGGACCCACAGCCTCGCCCGTGCGGCGGTCCCATACCAGAGTCGTTTCCCGTTGATTTGTAATTCCAATGCCTGCGATCTCGCCCGCCGGGACGCGCGCTGACGCCAGCACAGCGTGGGCGGCTTCAAGCTGTGCGCGCCAGATGTCCTCCGGGTCTTGCTCAACCCAGCCCGGCTTGGGATACCTGCACGCAATGGCGCGGCTTTCCATCGCAATTCGTCGACCTTGCGAGTCGTAAAGCGCGGCGCGCGCGCTGGTTGTCCCTTCATCAAGCGAAAGGATGTAGGCCATCTCGGGCATTATAATAGGATCGAATGTTTTTCCGTCGCGAGAAGCCTCGCAACCCCAGCTTTGACGAGCGTATCGAGAATACGAAAAAATACGGCTTCACCGTAACTCATGAGAGCAGCGGCCGCGTCCGTGTGAGCCGGGATGGCTGCGCAGCCATCATTGAAGACCGCGCCGGCGATCGACCGCACGTAAGCAAGGCGGGGCTCGTGATTGGCGGCGAGATCGCCGTCGGCATGCACGCCGGATATCAAACCTTCTGGCGTACGCCCAGCGGGCGCATCGCCCCGGCGCTCGCAAAACAGCTCCAGGCGCTCCATAACTTTGAGGAAGACCTGAAAGAGGCGCTCGGGTTGACCAGCCTCTACAACGAGTCGCTGGGCACGACCTTCGATCAGCATATGTACGATCGGTTGCTCAGTCGCGATCGCGGGGGAGCGGCGCCGCCTTGGGAGCACAAGGCGCCAGCAAGGGCCTGAGCCGCCGGGGTCGCGCCTGCAACCTCACGTAACCCTCATGCATCTCTAAGAGTGGAAACGCTGGAAGGCGCTTCCGAAGGGAAACGCTGGTACGCGGTTCCGGACCCGCTCATCCTTCCTGGGTCCACAGACCTGAACTGAATTCGACATAACGACGAAAGGAGGTGCAGTGTATGTTCGATACCATGATCACTCGTGATATCCGGCAGACGCTGGACGACTTCCGTCGGTCTGTCGATCGTTTGTTCTCGGATTTCTATAATTCGACCCCAATGATCTCGTCTGAGTACGCGTTTACCCCGGCTGTTGAGTCGGCGTTCACCGGAAACGAGCTCTTCCTGCGCGTAATCCTGCCGGGCGTGACCGAGCAGGACGTGAAGGTGACCGCTCAGAGCGGCCGTCTCGTTATCGAAGGTGAACGCAAGGCTCCCGCTGCTTGGGGTGAGAATGCGTGGACCAAGATCCCATACGGAAAGTTCTACGCGGAAATCCCGGTAGCGACGGGGTACGACCTGGAGAAAGTCAATTGCCGGCTTCACGATGGCGTGCTCGACATCGCATTGCCCGTCTCTGAAGCCTTGAAACCTCGCCTGATCCCAATTCAGGCGGGCGAGTCTCCTCAGCCGGTGGCGGCATCTGCGTAAACTCGGCGGGTCGCCAAGGGGGTGTAGCGAGGGCGCCGCCTCGCTGCGCCCCTTCCTTTGAAGGGTTTTTGCCTATGAAATCAGCTCGTAAGGAGTAAGAACCATGCAGGCGAAACTGGTTGCATTGCTGCGCACAACCAACGATCGCATGCTTACTGTGGCGCGAATCATCCTTGGAAGCGTGATGTTCGCTCACGGCGCCCAAAAGGTCTTCGGCTGGTACGGCGGGGCGGGCTTCGGTTCCACCCTGGCTTACTTCGGCCACAACCTGGGCATCCCGGCGCCGCTGGCCGTGCTGGCCATCGCCGCTGAGTTCCTGGGCGGGCTGTTTCTGATTCTCGGTCTGCTCGGCCGCTTGAGCGCATTGGGCATTGCCGTGAATATGGCCGTCGCGGCTTTGCTGGTCCATTTGCGCTACGGCTTGTTTATGAACTGGTTCGGAACCAAGTCGGGCGAGGGCATAGAGTACCATCTGCTGGCATTAGCGCTGGCTTCGCTGATCGTCGTACGCGGTTCTGGCGCCCTGTCCCTGGATCGGCTCTTGTCTAATACGCTTCAAACGCGTTTGACAGGCGAACCTCTCCAGCCGGCAGTCGCTATGCCGCGAATGATCCGGGCATCCTGGATGTGGTTTGCGCAATACCACAGGAGGGGGTAAGCGATGCGGCTGTTCTCTCGGAGAAAGCCGGGGGTCAGGAACTCCACCGAACAAATTGGCGCGCGCTGTCCGGATTGTCGTTCCGAACTGCCGATTCTGTTTGAACAGGCGCTGCGGTTAGTGGATGGCGAGCCGGTCTGGCTGTTCTGTCCGCTGTGCAAGCGCATTGTATCGGCCGTAATGTTCGATCGAGAACAAATCGCGGCTCCCGTGAACGTGGTTGAAACGACGGCGGATCGCTTCCCTTCCCCAGCCGCTGGCGCCCTGCAACTGGCGCGCTGACGCCACGGCTCTTGCTGCGGGTGGTCGCGGGGATCTTCTCTATACGTATATTCCCAATCCCGCCTTGGACATGGTGAACCACCCCTGGCCGGCCGGTAGAATTGTGCCGCTCATCTTCTTGGTATCCAGCGGCAGGTTGACAGTGAATACCCTGAAGTCGCCGGGGTCGAGAAATTTCCATTCCAGGCGGCTTCCATTCACGGACCACCGCCCCGGATGTTTTCTCGACGCCTCGCTGTTCGCCCAGGAAACCCCTCCCCTTTCATCGAAATAAAACAGGCCGTTCCAGTCCCCGATCGAAACCTGCCACTTGCCGGAGAGCTGCCCGACATTGAGTAGCGCTGTTTTCCCCGACAGCGACGCGGTATTCCAACCGCTCGGGCTCAGGCTACCGCTGCTGTGTCGCGTCATTACGTCGGCGAGCTCACGGGTGATGGTCGGATTCGTCGCGAAGTCGGTCTCGGCTTCAGCGGTCCAGGTGATGGATTTCGCGATTTTCGGCTTCTGCTTCGGCGTCAGCTGAATCAATTGGCCCGATTTCAGACGTAGTGGAATGGAATTGATCGGCTCCAGCCACCGGACGTTGCTGGGATCATGCCAATCGATATGAATATGGTCCTCGTGCCCGCCTCCAGCGCTGACGCCGCCTGTTGGGCCGAACATGAGATTCGCATATATGATGCTTCGCCATTTCATCACTGCAACATTCCGCCGGAACAGATGGACCAGTTCTTGTCCCAGCGCGAATTCGGAAGTATTCCGTGAGTCCAGCATGATGTCGACAGCCAGACCTGCATGGTGCCGCGTGAATTCGTGAGTATTCGGACCTTTTACGTATAACGGTCCGGTCCCCTGCACTTTACCGCCAGCCAGGTAAGGGTGCGCCGTAAGCAGCTTCCGCAGTGAAGCGACCGCCGGACAAGGTTTATAATTCACCCCCTGTCCTTCGCGGAGTTCGTCCCCGATCTTGGCAACGCCAAAAACCTGCTCGTATGTGATCACCATAGCTTTTGATCCATGGTTAAACGGTCCTGCCCGTGGTTACATCGCGCTCTGACCCGTACGATCTTTAGTTACCGCCGCTAAGATCTTATAACATTGCGCTTGTAACTTGTCGGCGCTCTCTTGCATCTTTTGGGGCAGAAGCGCTTGCTACGCCGCGCTTCTCAGCGCCGTGCGCGGAATTACCCGGTCCGGGCGGCTTCGAGCCTGACTCCCTGCTCCCGGCCGGTAAAAACCGAGGTCAAGTGTAGTTCTGCGCACGAACCGTGATCGTTTGATGAGGTGACGAATGTTCGCGCGCGTATCTGAACTTATAGAGTATATTGCGAGGGCATGGTGTAAGGTCATGCACCCCGACCCCATGTGGCCCATCAAGGGATATTACCGATGTCCGCGTTGTTACCGCCGGTATCGAATTCCCTGGGAGTCTCCGAGAAGCCAAACAGAACTCGCTCCGGAGGCTAGCCGGTTGCGGCGGGGGCTTTCGACCGTTATTGCTGCCGGATAACTCAAATATTTCCCGGAAAGAGCGACGGCGTTCTCGCCAGCGCCTTTCCTGACTTGAAAGTTGCTATGGACTTGCAGCCGACACTCAGATACAGACTCCGGCGTGCTCTGCGTAAGCATCCGTGGATTGTGCCCGTTCTGTACTTGGGGCTGATGGCGCTCCTGGCGGTTATGCCCTATGTCTTGCCATTAGGACGCTGGGCGCCGCCGGCAAGCCCCAGGCGCGTCGCGTTCAGCGACTTTATTTCGGAAGTCCGTGCCGATCACATCAGCGAAGTCGAGATTCGAGCTACTGAGTTCGTAGGTACTATCAAGAACTCGCGCACTCAGCCGTCGGGTCCGAACGTTATCCTGGCGACGCGCTTGCCGGGCATTGACGAGAGCCCTGTCCTGAAAGAACTGGAGGCGCATCACGTAAAAATCGTCGGTCGTATTGACACGCCAAACCCTTTCTGGTCATGGCTGGTGGCGTGGGCGCCGTTTTTGATGCTGATCGGCTTGAGCGGCTGGGGCGCATGGAAGACCAGGCAGGCAGTGGGAGGTCCGCTGCAGTTCGGACGCAACCGCGCGAAGATTTACGACCGTTCGAGTCAGATGCCGGTTACGTTTGCGGATGTGGCCGGAATCGACGAGGCTAAAGCCGAGCTGCGGGAAATTGTCGACTTTCTCCGCAACCCCGCGAAATATCGCCGTTTGGGAGGCAGAATTCCGCGGGGCGTGCTGCTGATCGGTCCGCCGGGTACAGGCAAAACCCTGTTGGCGCGCGCGGTAGCGGGCGAGGCTCAGGTGCCATTCTTCTCGATCTCTGGTTCGGAATTCGTAGAGATGTTTGTCGGCGTCGGCGCAGCGCGGGTCCGCGAGCTCTTCGAGGAGGCTAAGAAGAAATCACCGTGCATCGTGTTCATCGACGAACTGGACGCGATCGGGAAATCGCGCAGTTCGGGCCGCGGCCTGATCCTGAGCCACGATGAACGGGAGCAGACGCTGAATCAGTTGCTGGTCGAAATGGACGGCTTCGACTCGACGAATAACGTCATCATCATGGCGGCGACAAATACGCCCGAGGTTCTCGATCCCGCCCTGTTGCGCGCCGGCCGGTTTGATCGCCAGGTGCTGGTGGACCGGCCCGATCTCGAGGGCCGGCTCGCGATTCTACAGGTGCACGCCAAGAAAATCCGGCTCGCGCCGGCAGTAGATCTGCGGACCATCGCCGCGAGGACGCCGGGCATGGTGGGCGCAGACTTGGCGAACGTAATCAACGAAGCCGCCTTGCTCGCGGCGCGGCGAAGCGCCAATGAAGTTGGGCAATCCGATCTTGAGGCCGCGATCGATCGCGTGATGCTCGGGCTGGAAAAGAAGAGCCGGGTGATGTCTGCGGAGGAAAAGCGGCGCGTCGCCTATCACGAAGCCGGACACGCCCTGGTCGCGCTGACGGTTCCGAACGCGGATCCAGTGCACCGGGTCTCCATCATTCCACGAACGACGGGCGCCCTGGGACACACGTTGCAACTGCCCACTCAGGAGCGCTACCTCATGACGCAACCACAGTTGGAAGACCAAATTGCGGTGATGCTCGGGGGTAGAGCCGCGGAAGATTCAGTCTTTCATGGCGTGATATCCACGGGGGCCGCAGATGACCTGCGGCGCGCAACGGAGCTGGCGCGTCAGATGGTCACGCGGTTCGGCATGAGCAAGCGCCTGGGAAATGTCACCTATGGACAGCCGGTCGAGTCCCGATTCCTCGGTTCCGCCTTTCACGTCGATGAGCGCGACTACAGCGAACGCACCGCCGAAGAGATTGATCACGAAGTCCGACGGATCATCGACGAACTCTACGAGCGCGTGAAAGCCATCCTCGAACAGCGGCGTGAGGACCTGGACCGCATCGTCAACCGGCTGATGGAGAAGGAGACTCTGAACGAAAGGGAGCTGGATGAGCTTCTGAATCAAAGCGCCTCGCAATCCCGCCCGGCGCGCGAAGCGGAAGCTGGGGCGGTTTACGGCCGCTGATCGGCGATGGTGGACAGCCGGTCGTCCGGTGCATTGGATATTCCCGGCGCGTCCCCTGCATACATTCTGAAAAGATGCAGATCCGCGCTCGAATTCAACACAGCCGCGCGCAGGGCCAGAAACCGGGGGAAAACCAGCGCCGAAAACACGGCATTGGGCGCGGCAGACAGCATCATCGGGTACTGTTGCACCAGGGGCTCGGCCTCGCGCAGCTTGCCGGATTCCACCAGCGCCCAGGCGTACAGGGTCCGGACGTCGCCATCCGCGACCGGGCTCGCGGCCGCGTACATTGGCTTCAAAACCTGCGCCGCAGAACCGAACTGGCGAGCATACAGCAATCCGTAGGCGAGCGCCGCCTGCTTGAGACCGGACGAGGCTGGATCCGAAAAGACCTGCTCAGCGGCGCGCTCCCAATCGGAAGCGCCCGCCCGTTGCTGCGCAATGAAACGGCAGATTGCGGCCAGCGCGGCCAGCGACTGGTTCGATGCATCGCGCGCCGCCCGCTGGGCGAACTCCGCGGCGCGCGCCCGGTCCCCGGCATCCAGCGCCCATACCGCCAGTTGCGCTTCCGCGTAGGAGCGCACGCTCGCCGGAACGTTTCCCAAGCCCGTTTCCAGCGCGGAGACAGCCTGCTTCCGCCGGCCCGTCATATACAGCCATTGCGCCTGTTCAATGGAGGCGGCAGCATCGCCGCCTTTCCGTCGGGCTTCGTTGTATTTCTGAAACAGCTCGTCAGCGCCGGACAGATTGCCTTGCATCAGCCGCGCCTCGGCAGCTTTCAAAAGATCCTGCCCGCCCAGAAATGTTGGATTCGTTCTGTACGCTTCGAGAAAGTATCGCTCGGCGTCGCCGAACTTGCCCAGTAAAAAATGCACTTCGGCGAGCGAGTCCAGCGGATTGGGCTGATTGGGGGCTGCCGTCTTGTACCGGTTCAGGGCGGAAATTGCTCCTTCCAGACTGCCACGGTATGCCTCGGCGTAGCCCAGCCCATTCATTGCCGAGGCATTGCCCGGCTCCATCGCCAGCACCGTTCGGTACGCATCGCTGGCTGCGTCGAAATGGCGCGACGCAAGCTCCACCTCGGCCAGCGTCTCAAGCAGTCTGGCGTCGGTCATTGCCAGTCGCGTCAACTCCCGGAGCGCCGTGCGCTGAGCATCCCGGCGATTATTGGCCGTCGCATCGAGCAGCGCAAGGCGCGCGCGATCGAAGTCCGAAAACAAGCCTGACCGTTGGCTGGCCCGGGCCAGTGTCCTTTGCGCGCCCGCGCGGTCGCCGCGTTGGAGTTCAAAAGCGGCCAGATCCACATAGGCGAGTCCAAAATTGGGATCGGCCGCGATCGCTTTCTCGAACCTCGCAGCGCGCTCGGCGGGATTTGCCTCAAGCTGCGCTTCGGCCCAGAATCGCAGAGCCGCAGCGTTCTGAGTCGGGAAAGGCCGCTGCCGCTTGTCGAGCGCCCGCGACATCTCGCGCGCTGCATCGGTGATGCCAGCCGAAAGACCGCTGCTTGCAGACAGCTCCCGTTGATCCCGGTGCGAGGCTGCATCCTCAACCACCGCCTGATACGCAAGTCCTGCGCCGGAGCGCGTGTAGTAGCCCTCGAGTATTCGCGTGGCGTTCGCGCCGATCGCGTCGCTAAGCGTGGCCGCTCGCACCGGGTAAATCCGCACAGAGGCCCCCAACTGGTAGGCCAGTACGCCAGAAATCGCCTCTCCTACCCAGTCCAGAGACCGGTCTCCCGTCAGATTTTCAAATGGAAGAATCGCGAGCCGTTCAACAGGCCGCCGTTCCTCCCGGCTGCAGCTTACGAGGATGACTGTCGCCGCCGCGCAGGCGGATGCCCAACGCCTCCTCAGAGCACCCTCGGGCGGTATGCAATTAGTTCTTTGAACTCCGGAAGATTCAGCATGTCCTTAAATTCGGGCTGCTCCGCGATTTTGTCGCGGTCTTTGTAGCCTTCCTCAAGGGCTTTGCGAAGACATAGCAGCGCGCGGTCGGTTATGCCCTGCTTGGCATACAGCTTCGCCTGATAGAAGTGGAATTTCGCGCGCTCTTCGATCGGGCGCTCCTGAAGTAGAACGCCCGCGGTGCTGCGGTGCTCGAAGACCTCCGGGTCGAGCGCGAGCGCCTGCTCATAGGCTTTCATGGCCTGGTCGTATTTTTTGCGCGCCCAGTAGGCTGTGCCCAGGTTGCTGTAGATCGAAGCCGAGTCCGGCGCCAGCTTCAGCGCTTTTTTATATTGTCCGATGGCGCGCCGGTAGCTCTTTTTGGCGTAGTACACCGTGCCCAAGTTGTTGAGCGCTTCTGCGTACCGTGGGTTCATCTTGATGGCCCGCTCATACTGCTTTTTCGCGGCGTCGAGCTCCAGCATCTGATGGTATGCAATGCCGATTTTGTTTACGATGACCGCGCTCTGCGGGCACTGCTCATAGGCTTCAACGGCGTCGCGATATTGCTTGCGCGCCATATAGATATCGCCCCGCATTTCCTGCGTGACGTTGACTTTCGGTTGAGGATTGACCGGCGCTTCCACGCGTTTTGCATTCGCGAGCAACGGCGAATCGACCGGCGTTAATTGCAGCGCCAACGCGCAATTCGGCAGCAACAGCGCGACGGCTGCTGAGACGGGCGTCACCCAACCCATACTGTGACCTCTGCTTGTTTACTATAGCGCCGATTACAAAGCAGCGCACATACCGCAAGGCAAGGTGATCAACCCGCCCGCGAATCCCGGGCGGCTCCGCCAGAATTTCGCCACCGCGCCGAACTGGATAGAGCGCCGTCGCCTTTTACCGGCCGGCGCAGGGAGAGCTTTGTCCTGGAGCGCGTCTGTCATGTGAAGCCATGCGCTCCCGCATGCCCTGGTCAGGCGATCTATCGGAAGATGCCCTTTACGCGATCCCAAAACCCCTTTTTCCTGGGCGGATCGGCGGGCTGCGGAGGCGCGGGCCGGGGATTGATCGGGATCGCGCTGACCGAACTGGAGCCGCTGGACGCCTGCGCGCTGTTCGGATTCGCGGCTACAATAGGCGCCGGGGAGGGTTGCGACGGCGCAGGCGTATCCCAGCTTGCAACCCGCGTTCCGGCGCCGCCGTGCAGGTGGCAGAGCTCCACCGGCTGCGTGCCCGCGATGAAAACCTCCGCCCGGTATGTTGGGCACGCGCTCGTTGCCAGTTGTCCCGAATCCGGATCAATCTCGGCGCTCACGATGCCATCCGGCGCTGCAAATGGAACCACGTTCCGGTATTCCGGATGCTGATGCGCGCGCTTCATAAAATCCGTCCATATCGGCAGCGCCGCTTTCGCCCCCTCCAGCTTCACATCGCGATAATCGTCAAATCCCACCCACACGACGCACAGCAACTTCGAAGTGTACCCGGCAAACCACGCGTCGTGCGAACTTCCGGTCTTTCCGGCGGCGGGCAGCGTGAATCCCCGCGCCCGGACGCCCGCGCCTGTGCCGGTGCGCAGCACATCCTCCATCAGGTTGGTCATCAGGTACGCCACGCGGGGGTCAAGCACCTGCCTTCGCTCGATCTTGTTCGTATAGATCAGCGAGCCATGCTGATCGCGGATTTCTTCGATATAGTTCGGTTTCACCCAGACGCCCTGGTTAGCGAAGATCGTGTATGCGCCAGCGACATCGAGCGGCGGAACGCCGACCGATCCCAGCGCGATCGCCGGAGTCGGAGGCGCATCGATGTTTAAGCCTGCCGCGCGCGCCAGGTTCAACACATTGTCGTATCCTACCCGCTCGGCAATCTTTACTGTTGGAATGTTCAACGATTTGGTCAGCGCCTTGCGCAGCGTCACCGTGCCGTAGAACTGCTCATGGAAGTTGCTGGGCTGATAGGTGCGATCGTTGTCGTAGTAGAATGTCGTGGGCTCGTCCACGAACGTCGTGACTGGCGTGATCGCCGACGCGCCTTCGCTCAACCCGGTGGCGAGCGCGGCTGTATAAACGAAAGGCTTAAAGACAGAGCCCGGCGGCCGGCGCGAGAGCGCACGGTCCAGTTGGCTCGCCCCGTAGTTGCGGCCGCCGACCAGCGCCTTTACCTCTCCCGTGTGCGGATCAATGGCGATCAGCGCCGCCTGCACCAGCGGAACCGACTGGCCATAGCCCTTGAACCGGCGCTTGAGCAGGGGGTCCACTTCCGCCAGACCCGTCCGGATCGCAGCCACGGCATCGCGCTGGAGGTCGAGATCGAGCGATGTGTAGATCTTGTAGGAACTGCTCTGGAAATCGCGATCCTGAAACTGCGTCTGCAGGACGTCGTTCACCAGATCGACGAAATACGGAGCGTCCGACGACTCGGCCTCTTCGCCCACCACCTGGAGCGGCGCCGCGACGGCCTCTTCATACTGTTGCTGGGTAATGAAGTCGGCGTCGCGCATCATTCCCAGCACAACGTTTCTCCGCGATTTCGCCCGCTCCGGATACCGAAACGGGTTCCGCATATTCGGACTCTGGACCAGTCCCGCGAGCAGGGCCGCCTCCGGCAGCGTCAGCCGTTTCAGGTCCTTGCCGAAATAAACGTTGGCCCCTTCGCCGAATCCGTGAATGCTGAAGCTGCCATGCTGGCCCAAGTAGATCGTGTTGGCGTAATATTCAAAAATTTCGCGCTTGCTCAGCTTCCGCTCGAGCTGGGAGGTCAGGAAAATTTCCGGGATTTTACGATGCCAGCTCCGGTCGCTTGCGTCGAGAAGGAGCGACCGCGCCAGTTGCATCGTCAAAGTGGACGCGCCCTGCTCGCGCTTGCGTTCCTTCACGTCCACCCAGGCTGACCGGATGATGCCGATTGGATCAAACCCGCTGTGATTGAAAAAGCGCTTGTCCTCGGCCGCCAGAATCGCCTTCTTCATCACGTCCGGTATGTCGTCGAAATGCACGATCCGGCGTTTTTCACGCTTCTTATCGAACAGGTTTGTGATGAGCTGCGGCTCAAGCGGGTAGCGATCGATTTCGCTGTTGTCCTCCAGGGAAATAATCTCAGTGATTCTCCCCCCGCCGAACTTGATTACGCCGGGACGCCGACGGTTGTATGACTCCGGTCCAGGATAGATGTCGATCGCGTCGCGGCGCCGGATGTAGTAGCCCATTGCGCCGCCGCGCGATTCGGCATAGCCGCTCCGCCGCAACGCGGCGGCGACGCTCTCCGGAGTTCCGGCATCGCCGACCGATACCCAGCGGGGCGCTGCAAACAACATCGCCGTATTCGGATACGCCCCCGCCTTGAGCTTCTCTTCAAGCAGCCGGGAGTACTTGGAATCGTAGTAGATCAAAACGCCAAGAATTCCCGCACATGTGAAAAGGCTTGCGAATACAAGCACCTGACCCCACGGATTCAACAGAAACCGGGCTAGGAGGGCCTTGCGCGGAACGTGTACTTTAACCGCCACGATTCTCCACGATGGGACAATACATCAGGACTGGAACACCCTCATTTTCTCACGCCGGCAGCCGCCGCCTTAGCCGCCCGCGGAAGGGTGAAAATGCAGATCCACCGTATACAGCGGCAAGTCCACCCGTATCACATAGACGACCTCGACGCGGACGCCGTTCCCCTTTGGAATAATGCGAATGTCGCCCTCGCGCACCGGCAGTCCGAGCTGGCCGGCTTTATTCACAATCTCCGCCCGGAGCATGTCTGCCGGCCGGTGTTGGTACACCACCGTGTCCAGGTAGCGCTGGAATTGCACATTTTCGAAGTAGGGCGGGATCAGCATCACGCCGATCGCAACCAGGATCGCCAGCGCCGCGAGTGCGACGCCCACGCGCACCCGATGCGCCGTCGCAGTTATTTCTTGCTGTCCTCGAGCGAGATCAGCTCCTTCCACATGTCCTCATGAGGCTGCCAGTCCGACGCGTTCGCGCCGCTGACGTGTAGATCGGCGACGCGCAGCGTACCGTGCCCATATGGGCAAATATACTCCGTTCGCGGGGGCCCCAGAAGAACGTGCGTCCAGGAACCGGTGGCGATCGGCATCCTCAGGCGCCGCAGACACGTGCGGCACCGGTAGCGCTGATCGAGAATGATGAGACAGAACAGCCCGAGGCAAAACAGAAAATAGCCCAGCATCGTTAAAGTGTAGTAGAGGTCATGGGCGAAGGGATCCGGCCGGACCGCTACCGCCGCAGCGCCCCGTCCAAACAAGAACGGCTGGGGTTTGGGGTAAGATGCCTGAATAATCCACAGGACGCCCAGGGCAATCCCGGCGCCCGCCACGAGTTTCGCGGCGAGATAACCCCAATATTTCATACCTACAGATTGGACTCCGCAACCCTCCCAGGGGTTCCGGATCTTACCGTCCGCGACCTGAAAGGCTACTTCTTCAGATCTTCCGGGAAAACGGCGTAGCCCTCAGGCGGCGGGAAGAGGCCGCGCAAAATCTGAAGCCGTTTTCGCAAATACCGGCTCGGCAACTGTCGCGGGCCGGTTTCTACATCGATATCGCAACAAATTCCATGAAGATACAGCGTCAACGTGTCGATAAACGACTGTCGGGCATACTCTCGGAACAGCTTGCTGTCACGGCGCGGCAACGCTTTACGGCGCGTCAGCGACTGTTTCAGCCGCCAGCTCTCTTCATCCACTTCGCCGTGTACCTCGTTCGCCAGTTCATCCCGAAGAGCGGCGATATAGCTCTCTTCCTCGCTATCCGTACATCGGTCGGCGATCACGCTTGCAATCTGGTGATAAAACCGGTAGTGGTATTCCGCGACCTCCTGGTCCTTTAAAGCAAAAACCAGAACCTCCTCGTTGCCGATTTTGTACTGCGTGGTCCAGGAGAGCCGGTTGTCGGGCGGCTTTTCCATCGAGATGAAATCGCCTGTTTTACCGATTTTTTCCTTGCTGTTAGCCCGCTCGATGTAGGGCGCAAAAATGATCGATATTTTCGGAAGGCGCGCCGCGATCGCAGGCGGAAGCGAAGCAATGGGCTCCTCCAGGTACTCCTTCACGTCCTCCTCGCTCAGAGGAATGGAGGCGCAGAAGTACGAAAACGTGTTGCTGAGAGGAATCATCTCTGCGCGGAACCGCTCGGCGAACTGTCCCACGCTCAGCTTCGATAGATCGAGTTGTGCGGACATCTTGCGTTTACGTTAGGCCAGGGTGATTTCAGTGTAGCAGAGGTTTGTTAACGCGCGGCGCGAAACATCGCGCTGTTGATAGACTAACTCATAGTGGGCCTTAGAGTTTTGGTTTCCGCGGGGGAAGCCTCCGGCGATCTGTACGCCGCTGCCGTTGTCTCCGCGTTCGCCAAACGCCATGCTGACGCCCAATTCTTTGGATGCGCGGGACCCCGTATGAGAAACGCGGGAGTTCACCCGGTCATCCGTTCCGAAAGCCTTTCGGTGGTGGGTTTGGCGGAAGTGGTTGGCCATCTTCCGCGGATTTACAGACAGTTTCGGCGGCTGGTGCGAGCCGCAGCCGAGCAACGGCCAGATGTTGCGATTCTCACCGACAGCCCTGACTTCCACTTACGTGTGGCGGCGAAGCTGAAGTCTCTCGGAATTCCGGTCGTCTATCTTGTCGCCCCTCAGGCGTGGGCCTGGCGTCCGGGCCGGGTCCGCGCCATCCGGCAAACCGTCGAGCGCCTGCTGTGCATCTTTCCGTTTGAAGAGACCTTTTTTCTAAGCCATGGAATTGCAACAACTTATATCGGTCATCCGCTTGCCAGTCTGCTCCGGCCTTCTACCACGAAGCGCCAGTTCTTAGAACAACATTCGATCGCGCCAGCGGGCCCGTTGATCGCCGTGCTCCCGGGCAGCCGTCCGGGCGAAGCGTCCCGCCACCTGAAGCCGCTTGCCGAAGCCGCCGCAATTCTCCGCGCCCGTTTTCCTTGTACGATCGTCGCCGGCGCGCCGCACGGATTCTCACGCTTAATCGACGAAGGTACTTTTTGGGAACGGTTTCGCGCCGCATCCATCAAAGTAATTGAGGGCTCCACCTGGGATCTTCTCGCCCACGCCGATCTCGCGCTTGCCGCAAGCGGCACCGTGACGATTGAGGCCGCGTTTTTAGGCGTCCCGATGGTTACGTTCTACCGTGTTTCGCCAGTCAGCTGGGCGATCGGGCGCCGAATGGTGCGAGTTCCGTTTCTGTCCATGGTGAACCTGGTGGCAGGCCGGGCGATTGTGCCGGAACTGATGCAGGGCGACATGACCAGCCAACGGATCGCTGACGAAGCCACGAAGCTGCTCGCCAATGCGGAAGCCCGCGAACAGATGCGGACGCGCCTGGCGGAGGTGCGCGCCGCGCTGACGCCGACGAACGATCCCGTGGAGACGGCATGCGCCATAATCGAATCGGTTATTGAAAAGGAAACAGTGGATGTCAGTTAACGGTCGCCTACGCAGCCGCTGGCTTCCGGCCGGCATTCTGGTTTTGCTCACCGCGGGCGGCATTTTTGCGCAGGAGCGCAGATCGGCGCGCATCGACGTGCGGCATTACACGATTGACGCCGACATAAACCCGCGCACGCAGACGCTTGCAGCCAACGTCAAAGTTCAGTTCGCGGCAGTAGATGACGGCGTCTCTTCACTAGCGTTTGAGCTGAATAACGCGCTGAACGTGTCTAAAGTCGTCGATGACGGCGGCCGCCAGATCCCGGCTTCGCGCTCCCAGCAGGACTTCACCGTGCGACTGAGCCTCCCGCAGCCGCTGCCAAAAGGCCAGACCGCTGCTCTGACCTTCACCTACGACGGCAGACTCACCGGATCCGAAGACTCGCCCGTTTACGGAATCAAATTCGCCGCCCTCAAAAGCGACATTGGATATCTGCTGTATCCGGCGCGCTGGTTCCCCGTCAATGACTATACGACGGATCGCTTCACCGCCGACCTGCGCATCACCGTGCCGGCGGGATATCGCGTCGTGGGCAGCGGAACTGAACGGTCTGATCCGACAGGCGGCGAGAAGGTCATCTACACCCTGCACTACGACAAGCCGTCCTTTCCGGGCAGCATCGCCATCGTCCAGGGCAACCCGACCAATATCAGCTCAAACGGGGTGACGACTTCGTTTTATCTGCGATCGCGCGCGTCGATGGCCCAGGCGTACGCCGACGAAATCGGCAAAATGATGGCCTATTTCACCAGCGTGTTCGGGCTGCCGCCGCAGGCCAATCTCACCGTTGTCGAGACGGAATCCGGCACGCCAAATGGCTATGAAGGGCCCGGCATCCTTTTCCTTTCGCCGGAGGCGATTGGCGCTCAAGTGAACGTGCGAGTGCTCGCCAACCAGATTGCGCGCCAGTGGTGGAGCGACCTTGTCTCGCCGACGACGCGCAACCACATGTGGATCGAGAATGGCGCTGCGCGATACGCCGAAATTCTGTATCGCGAACACGCCAACGGTCCGAACTCGGTGGAGGGCGACATTCGCGACACGTATGTGGAAGCGTTGACAGTCGACAACCCGCCGCTCATCCAAGCCGCGCGCCTTGAAGACTATTCCCCCGAATATTGGGCGGCGACGGCGGCCAAGGGCGCGGCGGTGTTCAATATGTTGCGCTGGGTGATCGGGGATGATGCCTTCCTGAAGGTGCTCAAGACCGTGCCCGATGTGTACGCCTGGAAGTCGGTGAATACGGACGACATTCGCAAAATTTCTGAGCAGGTCTCCGGGCAAAACCTTCAGGGATTTTTCATCCAGTGGATCGAATCCAGCGGCGCCCCGGAATTCAAACTGGAATACACCGTGTTTCGCACCACCAAGGGCTTCCGCGTGATGGGCAAGATCTCGCAGGATCTGGATACGTTCCGCATGCCCGTGGATCTGAAGATCGAGACCGAGGGCAACCCCGAAGAGAAGCGCGTCGAGGTGGTGGGAACGTCTTCGGAGTTCTCGGTCGACACGTTCGGAAAGCCGAAGGCGGTGATTCTCGATCCAAACTCGCGAGTCCTGCGATTCAATCCGCAAATGCGCGTGGCTGTCGCAATCCGGCGCGGCGAACAGTTCGTTCAGGTCGCTGAATTCAACGAAGCATTCAAGGAGTATCAGAAGGCCCTGGACGTTGCGCGCAACAGCTCGCTGGCGCACTACCGGGTCGGAGAACTGTTTTTCCTGCAAAACAACTACCAGTCCGCCGCCAATGAGTTCCGCGAGGCGATTAACGGCGATCTCGACCCGAAGTGGACGGAGGTCTGGTCGCACATCAAGCTGGGTAATATTTTCGACATCACCGGGCAGCGCGAGCGCGCGCTAAATGAATACAAGCAGGCGCTGCGCACCAAGGACAACACGCAAAACGCCTTGGAAGTCGCGGGCAAGTATATCCAGGCGCCGTACGAGCGCAAGAGAATCGCCGAATAGGAGTTCACAAGTTTACTCGCTCCAACTCCCGCCAGGCCGCTTCGGTCGTGTACCGCTCCAGATAAACGCCGCGGCCGCAGGCGCCGACGCGTCTGCGTTCTGCGGGCGAGTCGATCAGGCGGATCACGACATCGGCGAATTTCTCAGGGTCGTCCGCGATAAAAAGGCTCTCGCCGTCTTTCGCGCACAGGCCCTCGGCGCCGATGGTGGTTGAAACCACCGCGCGTCCGGCAGCCCACGCTTCGAGAATCTTGAAGCGGGTTCCGCTCCCGGAAAGCAGCGGCGCAACGACCACCTTCGCGCGCGCCAGAGCGGCGATGGCGTCGCCCACAGGGCCGATGATGCGCACTCCGTCCACCCCCTTCACAATTTTTTCCACGGCTTGCGGATTCATTCCGATCAGACGCCATTCTAGGTCGGGGCGCCGCGCGCGGATCCTCGGCCATATGCCGGCGGCGAAGAATCGAACCGCCGCGACATTGGGGTGGTATTCCAGGTTGCCGCTAAAGGCGATCGCATGCTCCTCGGCGCAATCGGGCGCCGCCCTGAGCGGAATCGCATTCGGATAGGCCGTCGCGCGGCAAATCTCGGCGAGGCGGCGCGCGTCCTCAGCCGACGGCACCAGAACATCATCGAAGGCGGGAAGATATTCGCGTTCGGCGCGGCGGTAGCGTGCGGCGAAGCGGCGGAATATCATCGAGACCGGCCACTTTTCCGCGGTTGCGATCCTTGCCTGGAGCTCGGATTCGATATTGTGCAGGTCGATAACGAGCCGCCGCGCGCGGGAACGCAGAATCGGAGCGTAGGGAGCGCACCACAAATGCTCGACCACGGCGACCTCGTACCGGCGTCCTTGAAGCGCTCGCTGAAGGTCCTGGTCGAAGCCGGAGAAGCGGTCCACCAGGGGCGGCGCGCCCCGGACGTACCGGCTGAGATTGCGCCAGGCGCGCGCGTGCGGGGCGCGCGAATGCCGCGGCAGCTTCAGAACGAACAAACGACGCGCGCCCGGCACGAAAACCGCGTCCGCGCATTCGGCGAAGGCCACGACGTCCACCGCGTAGCGGCGGCAAAGATATTCCAAAATGGACGACGACCGCAGCGCGCCTCCGCCGATCGCGGGATACGGAAGCTCGGGCGTGACAAACAGGGCGCTAGAACCGTCGCCGGGCTTCTTCATAAACCTCGTGCGTGCGTCGCGCCGTTTGTTCCCAGGAGAAGTGCGCCGCGCGTTCCAAAGAGCGCTCGCGCCACCGGCGGCGCGCCTCCTCGTCCAGCGCCGCGCGCATCGCCTGCGCCCATCCAGCCGCGTCGCCCGCGTCCACCTGGACCGCGGCGCCGCCCGCCACTTCGCAGATGGCGGGGTCGCGCGAGGCAATCACCATCGCGCCGCACTGCATCGCCTCCAGCACCGGCAGGCCGAATCCCTCGTACGCCGACGGATAGACGAACGCCAGCGCGCGCGAATATAGCTGGGGCAGCATCTCATCCTCTACCGCGCCGAGCATCCGCAGGCCGGGCTCATAGCGCGGCGCCTCGAATCCGTTTCGAACGCGACCCGCCAGCCAGAGATCAACCTTCTCCCGCCGCCTGAGCTCGCGCCAGGCGTCGATAAGCACGGCGATGTTTTTCCGCGGCTCAATTGTGCCCACGTACAGGAAGAACGGCTCGCCGTGCGGCAATGCAGCCACGCTCTTGAAACGCTCAGGCGCAGCCAGCGGAACCGCCGCCGTCCGGTCCGGATGCACGCGGAAGCGCGCTATGACTTCCTCGCGGATGGCGCGCGTCGGCGTGATCACCATCGTCGCCGCCCCCAACCCGATCAGGAACGGAGTGCGGCGACGCACGCGATGTGAAGCCGCCCCCATGCTCTCTTCGCGCCAGGGCGAAAGATCATGGACGGTCATAACCGACGGCCGCAGCGGCAGGTATGGAACCGAAAAATCGACCCCATGAAAAACATCCGCTCCGATCCGCGACAGCTCGCGGCGGATGCCCCACAACCACCACTTGCGCGCAAGCGGCGATTGCGGCCCGAGACCCCGACGGACGTTCGGCAACTGAAGCAGATCACTTTCGAACGGCTGGTCGGAAACAAGCCAGATTTCATCGTTCGGATAACAAGCGCTCAGCGCCCGCGCCAGTTCCTCGGTGTAGCGCCGGACGCCTCCGGTAGGCTCCGTCAATGGGGTTGCATCAAGCGCGATCCTCATCGCCTGGCGAGGGACTGGCATAGAGCGTTTTCCAGTTCCGGTGAACGCGCTCCAACCCGTCCCTTATCGCCTATTGTGTCAAACAGCCTTTGAAACATCTTCCGCCGCGACGCTTTGCATCGGAAAGCGCAATCCCGAGCCAAACCGGCCGGCGCTCTGCGCCGCTTATACTGAAATACGTACTCGATGGCCGCGATCCGTCATTCCGTCTGCGCGCTCGATTGTCCGGATGCGTGCGCGCTCCTCATTAATGTCGACGAGCGCGGCGGCGGCTCGCGGCTTCGCGGCGATCCGGATCATCCAGTCACGCGCGGATTCCTGTGCGGCAAGGTTGCGCGGTACCTGGAGCGCGAGTATTCGCCCGAACGGCTCCTGCATCCGCACAAACGCGTCGGCGCAAAGGGCGAGGGACGCTTTGAGCGCATCTCGTGGGATGAAGCCCTCGACACGATCGCATCGCGGCTGAAGCAAATCGCCGCAGAGTTTGGTCCCGAGTCGGTCCTGCCCTACAGCTATGCGGGGACCATGGGGTTGCTGAACGGATCCGGCATGGACCGCCGCTTCTTCCACCGGCTGGGCGCCTCCAGGCTCGACCGCACGATCTGCTCTGCGGCCGGCGCCGCAGCGCTGAGCGCGAGTCTCGGCTTGCGCTACGGCACAGAGCCGGAGCAGTTCGCAAAGTCGAAGCTCATCATCGCTTGGGGCGCCAATATTCACGGCGCGAACGTGCACCTTTGGCCGTTCATCGTGGAAGCGCGGCGCAACGGCGCGAAGCTCTACGTCATCGACCCGGTCGCCACGCGCACAGCCCGCCTAGCCGACCGTCATTTCGCAATTTATCCCGGCAGCGACCTGGCGCTGGCTCTGGGTCTGGCGCACGTGATCGTCAACGACGGCTTGCACGATCGCGATTATATCGATCGGCACACGGTCGGATTCGACGAATACGCGCGCCTGGCCGCTCAGTACCCGCCGGAGCGCGTTGCGGCGCTGACAGGGGTGGCGCCCGGCGATATCGTAGCGCTGGCGCGTGAATACGCCACGCTCCGTCCCGCCGTGATTCGAGTCAACTACGGCGTACAGCGCAGCGAACGTGGTGGAAACGCGGTGCGAGCAGTGGCTGCCCTGCCGGCGCTCACCGGTTCATGGCGGGAGGCCGGCGGCGGACTGATGCTGTCGACGTCGCACGCTTTTCATCTCAATCGCCAGGCGCTCGAAATGCCCGATCTGCAATACAAGGCGCTCGGGCGTGAAGCGCGTGTGGTGAATATGGTGAAGCTGGGCCAGGCCTTGACGGAACTCGACCACCCGCCAGTCAAAGCGCTGGTGGTCTACAACTCAAACCCGGCTGCGGTCGCGCCGAATCAAAATCTGGTTCTCAAAGGTTTGAGGCGGGAAGATCTGTTCACGGTTGTGCTGGAACACTTCCAGACGGACACGGCCGACTATGCCGATGTGCTCCTGCCCGCAACCACCTTCCTCGAACACACGGATCTGTATCTCGCCTACGGCCACTATTATTTACAGCTTGCGCGCCCGGCCCTCCCTGCGCCGGCGGAAGTGAAATCCAACGTAGAGATATTCCGGGCGCTCGCCGAACGAATGGGGTTTGACGATCCCTGCTTCCGCGAAAGCGAAGATGACATGATCCGCGCGCTGCTCGCCTCCGGACACCGCTTTCTCGACGGAATCACGCTGGAAAGACTGGATCGTGAACACTCAGTCCGCTTGAATGCGCCGTCGCCGTTTCTGCCGTTCGCGGCGGGCGGGTTCGGGACGCCCTCGGGCAAGTGTGAGTTTGGCGCGGCGGCGCTCGATTACGCGCCCCCCCAGGAATCGCGGCTCGGCAGCGAGGCGCTGCGCGCCCGGTACCCGCTCGAGTTGGTGTCGTCGAAAAACGACGATAGCATGAATTCAACATTCGGGTTTCGCGCAGACGTGGACGCCCAAACCGGTGTTCTTCACATGCACACGGCGGATGCGGCCGCGCGTGGAATCGAGAGCGGCGACCGTGTTCGCGTATTCAATGACCGCGGCAGCATTGTGCTGACCGCCGACGTCGACGGCTCGGTGCGCGAAGGCGTAGTCCGGGCGCCGTCTGTGCGCTGGGCCAAACGCTCCGAGGACCGGCGAAACGCGAATGCGCTGACCTCGGATGGTCTGACGGATATCGGCGGCGGCCCGGTGTTTTACAGTTGTCTCGTCCAAGTTGAACCATGCGGCGATTAGTTCCAATTTCACTGTCAAGCTTTGTTACAGTCCTGCTCGCTGTGACCCTGGCGGCGTGTAAGAGCCGGAAGCCCGAATCGGCGCCAGCCGCCGAGGACTCCTCGGCGGAGCTGGCGAGCATGGTCCACGCAGCCGACCCCCGCGCCGCCGTACAGTTGACCAGCGGCTTCCATCCGGTGGAGCAGAACGCGTGGCGATGGACCATGGGCCGCTTTTCCGTCGTCGCCAAACCGCCCGCTGGCGCCGCCCAAAAGGGCGCCACGCTTGTGCTCAAATTCGTCATACCGGACATCGAGATGCAGAAATTGAAATCCATGACGCTCAGCGCGGCGACGAATGGCGTAAAACTGGAGCCGGAGACGTATACGGCGCCCGGCGAGCATACGTACTCGCGCGACGTCCCGGCCAGCGCCATGACCGGCAATGCCGTGACGGTGAATTTCGCGCTCGACAAATTCCTTCCGCCAAGCGAATCGGACAATCGCGAGCTCGGCCTCATCGTCAGCACCGTCGGATTCGAAGCCAAGCCATGAGCCGCTCGCGCGCGCTGCGCGTCGCGTATTACGGCATCCCGGCCGTGGCCTGCCTGGCCGTCTACTGGTACGCGCTGCGCGCCTGGTTCACCATGGACGACTTTGCGTGGCTGGGCCTGCGCCTTGAAGTGCATTCTCTGCGCGATCTGATCCGCGCCCTGTTTGAACCGCAGGCGCAAGGAACGGTGCGCGTGCTGAGCGAGCGCGTGTATTTCCTCGCGCTCTCAAGCCTCTTCGGTATGCACGCCGCGCCCTATCGCCTGGTGACGTTCGCCACGCAATTCGCAAACCTGGCCCTGATGAGCCTGATCGCCCGCCGGATCACGGGTTGCGCCGTCGCCGCGTTCCTTGCTCCCATCCTGTACGTCTTTAACAATGCGCTCGCCATCCCGATGGCCTGGGCCTCCTGCT
>DASRCT010000066.1:0-16859 GCA_035652975.1 Bryobacteraceae bacterium
GCGCGCCGGAACGATGAAATCGCACTCGGCGGGGGCGTCGCCCACATTCACCGGAATGCCGAGGGACCGGGCTTCGCGGGCTACGCGGGCGTTGACGTTCCGGCGGTTCGTCGCCGCGAATGCGAGACGCGCGCCGGCCAGGTCGCCTGCGCGATACTCGCGCGCGATCCGCTCTACCGGCGCGGCGCTGAATCGCTCATCGAAGCGCGGCGCTATGACAGTGACGCGCGCGCCGGCCTCGATCAGCGCCGCGGTCTTGCGGTACGCCACCTTCCCGCCCCCGACCACCACGGCGCGCTGGCCCGAGATATCGAGAAACAGCGGGTAGAAGCGCCGGGCCGGATTCATCTGCGCTCATCGGCGGCTCACCCGGCCGCCGGCGCGCTGAGATCGTATTTCGCCAGCTCGAGCTTCGCCACCGTCTCGCGGTGCACCTCATCCGGACCATCCGCCAGCCGCAGAGTCCGCGAGTTCGCCCACATCGCCGCCAATTCGAAATCCTGGGAAACGCCCGCGCCTCCGTGCGCCTGTATTGCGCGATCAATGACTCGCAGCGCCAGACTGGGCGCGACCACCTTGATCATTGCAATCTCGGCGCGGGCGGCCTTGTTGCCAGCCCGGTCCATTGTGTATGCGGCTTTGAAGGTCAACAGCCGCGCCTGCTCGATCTCAATCCGGGAGTTCGCGATATCCGTCCGGATGACGCCTTGCTCGGCCAGCGGCCTCCCGAACGCCACGCGCGATTTCACCCTGCGGCACATCATTTCCAGCGCGCGCTCCGCCACGCCGATCAGCCGCATGCAGTGATGAATTCGCCCGGGCCCCAGACGTCCCTGCGCGATCTCGAATCCGCGCCCCTCGCCCAGCAGAATGTTGGACGCCGGCACGCGCACGTTTTCAAACAGCAGCTCGCCATGACCGTGCGGCGCGTGATCATAGCCAAAAACCGTCAGCAAGCGCTTGACTTTCACGCCGGGCGCATCCATCGGCACCAGAATCATCGATTGTTGCTTGTGCTTGGGCGCGCCGGGATCCGTCTTGCCCATGAAGATCGCCACCTTGCAGCGCGGATCGCCAGCGCCGGAGGTCCACCATTTATGACCGTTCAGCACATACTCATCGCCCTCGCGCCGGATGCTGGCCTCGATGTTGGTCGCATCGGAGGAAGCGACGTGCGGCTCCGTCATGGCAAAACAAGACCGAATCTCCCCCGCAAGCAGCGGCTTCAACCAGCGCTCCTTCTGTTCCGGCGTCCCATACCGCGCCAGCACCTCCATGTTGCCCGTATCCGGCGCCGAGCAATTAAAAACTTCCGGCGCCATGGCGGAACGGCCCATAATCTCGCACAGCGGCGCATACTCCAGGTTCGTCAGCCCCGCGCCTCCCTCGCCCGGCAAGAACAGGTTCCACAAGCCTGCCGCGCGAGCCTTCGGCTTCAGCTGTTCAACAATAGGGACCGGCCGCCACCGGTCCTGCTCGATCTGTTCGTAGTAGAGGCGCTCGTTGGGATAGATATACTCGTCCATGAACGCCGTCAAGCGCCGCTGAAGGTCTTTGACGCGATCTGAAAATTCAAAATTCATTGGCCGTTATCTGCGTTCATCCGCGGCTACCGTCCCGTGAACGCCGGCATGCGCTTCTCCAGGAAGTGCGCCACTCCCTCCTTGAAATCGTCGCATTTGAGGCTTTCCGCCATCTCCCGTTCGGCGGCTTCAATCGCTTCATCCAGCGTCTGCAACAAGCCGTTGTACACCTGCGCTTTAATGATCGCCATGGATCTCGGCGAGGACATGGTGGCCAGCTCCTTTGCGTACTCGCGAACGCGCTCCATGAATTCGCCGGCCGCGAATACGCCGTTCACCAGCCCCATCCGCTGCGCGTCCGCCGCGCCGATCATGCGCGCCGAAAGGAGCAGATCCAGCGCATTCGCCGTCCCAATCAGCCGCGGCAGCATCCAGGCCAGGCCATACTCGGCAATAAGTCCCCGCCGCGCGAAAGCCGTCCCGAAACGCGCCTCCGTCGACGCAAATCGCAGATCGCAATAAAGAGCGATGATAAACCCCAGCCCCACAGCCGGTCCGTTTACGGCCGCGATTACGGGTTTTCGAATCGACGGAAAATACGAGTATTTCCGCTGGAAATCCACGGGAATTCCGGGCTTGACGGGCCGCTCTGGAGCCTGTGACAGCGGCGGCGGCCCATCCGCGAGCCCCCCTTCCGCAATGCTGCTCAACAGCGACATGTCGGCGCCGGCGCAGAACCCGCGCCCTGCGCCGGTCAAGATGACCGCGCGGACCGTATCATCAGCTTCGGCCGACGACATGGCGTCGTTCACCTCTTCATACATGCGCGCCGTCCAAGCGTTCAGCTTGTCCGGGCGGTTCAAAGTGATGGTCGCAACGCGATCGGCGACGTCATAGAGGATTTCGTGATATTCCATCGTTCACCTGTGTGTGCGCAGACGCGGTTCGGAAAGATGCGGGGCGTTGTTGAAGCTGAGCAGCCGGATCTGGTCGCCCCGCACGCGCAGCGTCGTGAATGCCGTGTTGTACATCACTCCGGCGAGCCGCATCACGCGCGCATCCTCGATCTCCATGGCCAGCCCGGTGAGAATCGCTGCGGGCGTAGCCGATGTGAACACCGCAATGTTTGCATCACCCGCCCCGTCGAGACTCGGGCGCAGCGACGAGATGCGCGCGCAGAAGTCCCGCCACGACTCGCCGGAATAAGGATATCGCCCGCGGATCCAGGCGTCTACTACCCGGACGTCGCAAGGCGACCAGCGCCGGTGCACATCCGCGCTGCCATCTCCGCGGCTGGCTCGAACCGCTTCGCGCAGCGATTCGTATTCCCGCCGGAACTCAGCGTCCTCAACGGCGAGCAGCGGCGCAATCTCGCGGTACACATCGTCCAGGTCAAACTCGTTCCAGTCCGGGCGTTCTTCGACCGGTGGAAACTCGAGCCCGAGCCGACGATACGCCTCCGCCGCTTCGGCCGCCGTTGCGCGATGCCTTCGCATCGCGCCGGAATGCGCGCGTTCGAACCGGATATTCTGTCGCGCGAAAAATTCACCGAGCCGCCGCGCCTGCTCGCGCCCCAGTTCGGACAGGGAATCGTATGCGTCGCGCGTCCCCGCCTGCCCGTGGCGGATCAGATACACGCAGCTCACGCGCTTCGCTCCACCATGGCGGCGCCCAACCGCACCAGCGCGCGCACGCGCTCGCCGAAGCCCGCGAACCGTTCATCCTGCGTCTGGCCGCGGCGATAGCGAAAATAAATCTGCTGGAGAATAACGGCCAGCTTGAACACGCCCAGAACTTCGTAATAGCCAATGCCGCGCAAGTCGCAGCCGGTCTTTTCGGCGTAGCGCTCGATAAACTGCTCGCGATTGTACCAGCCCGGCTCTGAAGTGATTGCGGGAATTCCGGCCGCCCGCACTTGCTGAGCATTCGCCCACGCCCAGTAACACAACGTCAGCCCCACGTCGGCCAGCGGATCTCCAAGGGTCGCCATTTCCCAATCCAGCACCGCAGCGATTCGCAGCCGCCCGCCGGCGGCGGTCAACATCACGTTGTCCAGCTTGTAGTCGTTATGAACCAGCGAGGCGCCGCTTGAAGACGGCAGATTCCGCTCGAGCCATCGGATCACATCGTCCATTTCCGGCAGATCCTCGGTCTTGGCCCTGCTCCAGCGATCTGCCCATCCACGCACCTGCCGCTCGACGAAACCAGCCGGCTTTCCGAGCGCGGCCAATCCGCTGCCTTCGAGATCGATCGCGTGCAGCCGCGCCATGCAGTCGATGAACTCCTCACTGATGCGCTTTGGATACGCCCGCATCGCCGCAATCTCGCCGGGAATCCTGTCCCGCAGCACATAGCCGCGCCTTCGCTCCATGATGAAAAACACGGCGCCAATGATAGCGGGATCTTCACATAACAGGTGAACCGCGGGCGCCTCAGGAAAAACGGGATGGACCGCGGACAGCACGCGGTACTCGCGAGCCATATCGTGCGCCTTCGGCGCCACCGGACCCAGCGGCGCCCGCCGCAGCACATACTCCCGCCCGCCCGCCCGCAACAGGTATGTCAGATTCGAATGTCCGCCGAGGAACTGCTCGATCTCGATGCCATGCTCCGCGCCAGCTAGCTTTCCCCGCAGATAGACGCCCAGCGCCTTCGCATCGAGTTCTTCGCCCCGGCGCACGGCGGCGGTGTCGGACGCCATTGCTATCAATGTAGCGGACAAAACTCCGCCGTAAACAAGTCCCTCCTCCGGACGATCAAAACCGCGTCCAGAGCGACAAGGCCGGACGTCCGACCGCTAGAAGATCATCTTCAGCGCAAACTGCCACGACCTCGGCGGATTCTGGCCCGTGATGACGCCGAAGGCGGCGCTGGTCGGGTCCGTGTTCGGATCGCTCAGGTTCGGGTGATTGAAGGCGTTATAGCATTCGCCCCGGAACTGCAATCTCGCGCGCTCCGTCAGGCTGAAGTTCTTAATGGCCGAAAAGTCCCATCGCTCCTGCCCGGGGCCGCGAATGTAGCTGAAGCGGAGCGGCATGGTTCGTACATTGCTGGCAAGCTGCTGCGACGAACTGGTTACGAACCCGGCGCTGGTCAGCCAGTGGTCGACGCTGCGAACGTCGTCCGCAAGCGCGACCGAGCGAAGATCGGTTCCCGTAAAAATCCGGTTGCCGAAGCCGAGCGGCGCGCCGCTCTGCTTTTGATAGAGGCCGTTGAGCTGCCATTCACCGGCGATAAAGTTCAAAACGGCGTTCCACTTCGATCCGAACCTGCGCCGCTTGCCAAACGGCAGCTCCCAGATTCCGCTGCCGACAATGCGGTGCGGCCGGTCGATCGCCGAAATCACTTCCGACGGCATCGGGTCTGCGTCATTCAGGAACTGCGTCGCTTCCATGGCTTTCGACCATGTGTAGGAGACCTGCAACGCAACGCCGCGCGAGAATCGCTTTTCGATGCGGCTTTGCAAGGCGTGATACCATGCGTACCCGACCGGATCGAGTTCCTGAACGCTCGAGAACTGCGGATACGGCCGCAGGAGTTGCGATCGCGTAATGGTCTTGGTGTACGGCGCCGCCAGCCCGTAGAACGGATTCGGGAAGGTCTGGCCGAGGTAGGCGATGGTGGCCGGATCGCGCACCGGCGACCTGCTCAGATACGCCAGAGGGATGCCGTTGAATTCGCGCGAAACCGAGAGACGCGTTGTGCGGTTGCCCACATACGCGGCTTCGACCACAAACGAGCCCGGCAGTTCACGCTCCAGTCCGAACATCCAGCGCTGCGCATAGGGCTGCTTGCGAGCCGGCGCGAAGGCGGTCACCGACTGGCCGAGATTCGTCCGGAGCCCCAGAGTCGATCCTGCCGGCGCTTGCAGCCCTTGTGGGAACGGATTGGCGGTGGTGGCTACAAACGTGAGACCGTTATCGAGCGAAGCGTTGATCGGCGTCGTGGCGCTGAAACCGGTCTGAATCGTATTGGTGTACAAGACTCCGATCGATCCATAAAAAATGCCGTAACCGGAACGCAGCACCGTTTTCGGCGTGATCTGATAGGCGAGTCCGAAGCGGGGATTGAAGTGACCCGCGCTTTGCCCGCGCCAGTAACGGGCCGGATTCCCATTCACGCCCGCGAACGTCAGGCCGCCTCGGATCCGGAACTGGTCGACGGCAATTTCGGGAATCGGACTGGTCGCGTAGTTGGCCCGCGCGGCTGCCTCGATGGGATTGGTCTGGTCGAATGCAAACTGCGCCACTGCGCGATTGTAGCGCTCTGCAATTGGAGTTTCGCGCTCCCAGCGCAGGCCCAGGTTGAGCGTGAGCTTGCGCGTGACTTTCCAGTCATCCTGCGCGTACAGCGCGAAATAGTAATCGCGCTCGGCATAGCTCGCGGTGCGGCCCATCTGCCCGGCAGGAATGCCCAAAAGAAAGGAGGCATACTCTCCTCCCGCCTGCGGCACCGCGGACGTGTCCGAGGCTCTTGTGTAATCCGAGTTGAAGACGAATTGCGGCGACACATCCAGGTTGTAGCGGTTGCGAAATTCATCCTCAATCCGGAATTCCGGACCGAATCGAATGGTGTGATTGCTCGCGGTCTTGGTGAAATTCGCCACCCAGGCGTTGATCGCTGATGACGTGCTGCCGTCGCCCGATTCCCACGGACTCAGTTGCGAGATGTATCCAAGCTGAATGTTCGGGAGCGTCGCGAGATTCCTGTCGACCAAGCTCGCCAGCGCCGGCGAAAACCCGACGCTCGCAAGATCAAATCCCCGGCTGGTGCGGCGCTCCGGAAATTCCTGCGCCGTGATCCCATACCGGAAATTCAGCAGAAAGCTCGGGCTGAACATGTACACGTCGTCAAAAGCCAGACCCCGATTGATGCGATTCAGAATGATGCCGCTCGAGATCGGATTGCCAAACCAGTGATTCTTGTCTTCCTGCCAGTAATCGCGGTGCATTCGAATGAAGACGCGGTGTTTGTCGCTGAAATTCTGATCCACTCGCCAGATCGTGCTCCAGTAATCCTCAAGGGCCTTTTGGGACAGGAAGAAATTGTTTCGAAAATCGCGCGTACCGGGCTGGTTGGGCAACGGATAATACTTCAGGATTGCGAGCGCAACGGGATCGAGGCGGTTCGCCGGAATGATATTGTTCGGAAACGGATCGCGGACGTACCCGCCCCTTCCATCCGGCCTGGTGGTGGCCGGATCATAAATCTGATAGCTCGGCCCTAGCGCGAGCAATCCGGAGAGGTCGCCGCGCCGCATGGCCTCGGTCGGTACGGTCTGTGTTGAAGAATTGTTCGGATCGCCGAATTTGTTCGCTTCCCAGGTGAAGTACCAGAACGTTTTATTGCGGCCGTCGTATAGTCGCGGAATGACCACCGGTCCCCCGCCGGATGCGCCGTACCGGTTGTCCTGATAAACAGGAAGACTCTGCCCGGCGCGATTTTGGAAGATGGTTGGTGCGTCAAACATGCTGTGGCGCAGCCATTCGTGCGCCTCGCCATGAATCGTGTTCGTCCCGCTTTTGGTGACCAGGTTCACGATGGATCCCAGCGTGTGGCCAACTGTTGCATCAAACGCCGAGGTTTGAACTTTAAATTCGGAAATCGCGGTTTGCGGCGGCGAAAAGGCCACGCGGGGCTGAGTTCCATCCGAGTACAGGTTCGATACGCCATCAATGGTGAACTCGTTGTTGTAGTTCCCGGCGCCATCGGTGGAAAACTGCGACGGAGCATTGTTAAATGGCGCCTTTCGCAGCCGCATGTCCGTTCCGTTGACCGTGCCCGGAGCGAGTTGGACCAGGTCCAGCGCGTTGCCGGCAAACAGCGGGAGCTCCTCGATGCGGCGCGTGTCGACCACCTGGCCCATCGAGACTTCGGCGGTCGCAAGCAGCGGCGTCTCCGCCCTCACCGTCACCGACTCCTTCGCGTCGCCAACCTGAAGCTGCGGATTAACCTCCACGGTCTCGTTCGTGCGCACCTGCAATTGTTCCTGGATGAATTTCCTGAACCCAGCCTGCTCGACCGTCAGGGTGTACATGCCCGGCATGAGGTACGGGACCACAAAATTCCCCGCTTCGTTCGTGCGCACGTTGACCGAAACGCCGGTCGCGACGTTCGTCACTTGCACCGAGGCGTTCGGAAGCGCCGCCCCCGTGGCATCAGTAGCGCGTCCGGTTATCGTGCCGCGGGCATCTTGCGCAAAAACCGAAGCGGTCAACAGGAGCATGGCGGCTGCGATGCGCATAGCGCTCTGGAGGATCCAGCCAAATGACATACGACTTTTGTAACGAGTGAACGGGAGGAAATCAACTATGAACGCCGTTCGACTGCTTTGCGCTATTGAAATCGCATAGTCACCTGGGATGATCCGCCCGCAATGAGCGCAGACTGGTTCGCGCCCCCACCCGAGCCGTAAATGGTTATGATGACCGAGCGCTACAGCACCCGGGCTGCTGGTGCTGAAACGTTTGGTATCCTGAGTTGCGGACGTGTTCAGCCGGCATCACCGGAAGGTCCGGGTACTATTCGCTATTTCGGATATCCTGATTACGGCGCTCGCCTTTGAAGCCGCGTACCAGACCCGCGTTCATCTCGGCTTCCAACACCTTTTTTTCCTGACAATTCAGACCAAAGCGCTGCTGCTCGGCTTTGCCGTACTGGTGTGGGTGGCTGTGGGATATTGGTTCGAAATCTACAACCGCCTCGATTCGGCGCACACCCGGGTGATTCTGCGGGACACGTTCCGCCAGTGCGGTGTAGGCGTCATCGCTGTCGTGTTGTTTGAATACCTGCTCCGTCTCGACCTGAGCCGCTTCTTCATCGCGCTGTTTGCTGTGTATGGGTGGGCTTTGCTGGCGGCCTTTCGAATCAAAGCCGGCAGCGTAGTGGGACTGATCCGGCGCGAATTCGGCGCGCCACACTACGTCATGGTGGTGGGCTCGGGCGAGCGAGCAATCGAGATGGGCCGGGCGCTCGAGGAATCGGCCCGGTATGGCATCCGGCTGATTGCGTTTCTTTCCGAAGACGCAGCCGATGAGCGCCAGGAAGTGCGCCTGAAGAAGAGCTATCCTGTGTACCCGCGCAACGCGCTTCACGACGTGCTGCGCAAACATGTCGTCGACGAAGTGATTTTCGCGGTGGATAGCCGCCGGCTGCCGGAACTGGAGGAGGCATTTCTGCTGTGCGACGAAGAGGGCGTGCGCACGCGGGTCGCGGTCGATTTCTTCCCTCACGTGAATAGCGAGGTCTATCTCGACCGGCTTGGCGACGCGCCGCTGCTGACCTTCTCCGCCGCCCCTCACGATGAAATCCGGCTGATGGTGAAGCGCGCCACCGATATCGTGCTGGCGCTCGCGGGACTGATTCTGCTCGGACCCGCCATGATCGTCATCGCCGCGCTGATCCGGCTGACATCGCCCGGTCCGGCGATCTTTCGCCAGGTGCGCTGTGGGTTGAACGGAAGACGGTTCGTATTCTACAAATTCCGCTCGATGTGCCACGATGCGGAACAGCTGAAGCCGCAGCTCCAGCATCTGAACCAAAAACAGCTCGCCTTCAAGATCCCCGACGATCCCCGCTTGACGGCGATCGGCCGCTGGATCCGCAAATTCTCGATCGACGAGCTGCCGCAGCTCTGGAATGTTCTGAAGGGCGATATGTCGCTGGTGGGGCCGCGGCCCGCCGTGCCCGAAGAAGTGGAACAATACAAGCGGTGGCAGCGCCGCAGGCTGCGGATGCGTCCGGGGCTGACCTGCCTCTGGGCGCTCGCCGGGCGGGACCGGCTGGATTTCGAAACCTGGATGAAGCTGGACATGCAGTACATCGATACATGGTCGCTGGCGCTCGACTGGAAAATCATTTTGCAGACCATCCCCCGAGTTCTGACCGGCAAGGGAGCGCATTAACTGCCTATGCATCTGGTTCCCACGCAGGATGAAGTCATCGATCTGTTGAAGCGGACCGGCGCCCTGCGCAAGGGACATTTCGAGTATTCCAACGGCTTGCACGCAAACGAGTACTTGCAGGTCGCGCTTGCCATGCGCTACTACCAGCACGCCAAAACCCTAAGCGTGGGACTGAGCCGGCTGCTGCGCGCCAACCCGGAAATTCGCGCCATCATTCCCCAACTCTCGATCGTCGCTCCCGCCACCGGAGGGCTTCCGGTGGCCTATGGAGTTGTCGAGGCGCTACAGGCTCGCCAGGTGTATTGGGCGGAGCGCGAAGTCGCTGGCGAGCCGCTGCGATTCCGGCAATATCTGGAAGTTACGCCGGGCGAGCAGATTGTGCTGGTTGACGATATCCTTCGCACCGGACAAAAGCTGTCCGAGCTGAAGCGACTCGTCGAGTCGGCTGGCGGCAATGTCGTGGGCTTGGCCGTCATGATCTACCAACCCAACCCCAAGACCATAGATTTCAGTCCGCTGCCGCTGTACTATCTCGCCAAGCTGGACGCCAGCTATTACCAAAACGGAAGCGCCTGCGAGTTGTGCAAGGCGGGCGTGCCTCTCGAAAAGGTGCCGATTTAAGTGACCGCCATTTCCAGGCGCGCCGCGCTCGCCGTGTCCTTAGTCGCCCCGTTCGCTGCGGACGCCGCCACAAAAGGCCTCCGAGCAGGCGTCGCGCGCGCCGATATCACGCCTTCTGGTTCCATCTGGATGTCCGGCTACGCCAACCGGACACATCCTTCAACCGGCGTCGCCCAGCGGCTGTGGGCCAAGGCGCTTGCAATTGCGGACTCAAAGAACAACACCGTGGTGATTGTCACGACTGACCTGGTCGGCTTGCCGCGCTCCATTACCGATCTGGTCGCTGCGCGCATCCAGAAGGCGCATGGCCTGGACCGCAGCCGGCTGCTGTTTAACTCGTCCCACACGCACGCGGGTCCGGTCGTCCTGGGCAATCTGCCGACAATGTTCGATTTGTCCCCTGAGGATGCGACCCCCGTGAATGAGTACAGCCGTAAGCTGACCTCAGATCTGTTCACTGTCATCGCCGCCGCGCTCGGCGACCTGGCGCCGGCTGAAGTCGCTTATGCCAGCGGCGCCGCCAGCTTCGCGATCAACCGCCGTCAGAGTGCAGCGAACGCCGTCCGGGTCGGCGTGAATCCCGCCGGTCCCGTCGACCACGCCGTTCCGGTGCTGCGCGTGACTTCCCCGGACGGCAAACTGCGCGCGGTTTTATTCGGCTACGCGTGTCATGGCACGACGCTCGGCGCCGACTTCTATGAGATCGACGGAGACTACGCGGGCTATGCACAGGCGGAGCTCGAAACCGCCCACCCCGGCGCTACAGCGCTGTTCATGATCCTCTGCGCGGGAGATCAGAATCCGAACCCGCGAGGCACGCTGGCGCTCGCCAAACAGCATGGCCAGAACCTCGCCCGTGAAGTGAGCCGCGTTATTCAGGGCGATATGACCGCGCTCAGCGGACCGATCCGGACGGCATTTACCGTTACAGAGCTTCAATTCGCGCCGCATACCCGCGAGCAGTACGAACATGAGCTCGCCAGCTCCAATCCGGCAGCCGTGCGCCGCGCTCAGAGAATGCTGAAATCCTATAACGAAGGGCTTCCCATTCGCCGTACGCCATATCCGGTGCAGGCGGTGCGATTCGACCACAACCTGACGATCCTGGCGCTCGGCGGAGAGGTGGTCGTCGAATATGCTCTCCGCGCCAAGCGGGAATTTCAGCGCGAGCCTTTGATTGTCGCCGGTTATTCGAATGACGTGATGTGCTATATCGCCACGCGTCGCATGTTGGGCGAGGGCGGATACGAGGTCCAGGACAGCATGATTTACTACGGCCAGCCCGGCCCGCTCGCCGAAGACGTCGAGGACCGCGTATTCTCGGCGATTTACCGCGCGGCGAAGAAGGTCGGCTTGAAGCGGCGCTGATTCGACCGCTTTGTTGCGACTGGTACACACAGTCCCAGTAGCGGACACCTGCCGGGGCCTTGGCGCGATTCAAGAACAAGAAAGGGACGCCTTTCATGTCATCTGCAAGGCTACGCGTTTGGCGCCGCACGTGCCCGTAAACGTGAGGTTACAAATGGACGTTGAACGCAAAGGCGCGAGGAAACGGCGAATCATCCGCCGCTCCATCTTCGCCGCGGTGTTGGCCGCCGCCGCCGTCTCTGCCACAGTCGGCCTGCGCCAGCTCAAACCCGCAGCTCCCGTAGTGGAAATGGCCACGCTCTGGCCCGACACAGTAAAGCGCGGCCCTATGGTCCGGCAGGTGCGCGGCCTCGGCGCTTTAGTAGCGCAGGATGTGTTGACCATTCCCGCTCAATCGGAGGGGAGAGTAATCAAGCGGCTTGAGCTGGCGGGCGTGAATGTGAACCCTGAAACCGTTCTGCTGGTGCTCAGTAATCCTGATATGGAGGTCGCCGCAAACACGGCCGAATGGCAGGTGAAGCAGGCCAGGGCGGGGTATGAGGATCTGAAGGTGCGCCTCGAAAGCCAGCGCCTGGATCAGCAGAGCACAGTGGCCAAGGCGCAGTCGGATTTCACCCAGGCCAAGCTCACGCTCGATCGCGACCGCGAATTGTTGCGACTGAATCTGAAGCCGGATATTGAAGTGAAGCTCTCCGAGGCCAAATATGAGGAAGCGAAAGGCCGGCTCGCCAATGAGCAACAACGGCTGAAGATTCTGGACGACTCAATCCGCGCCCAGCTGGACGTGCAGAAAGTGCAGATCGAGACCTTGGAAGCGCAGTACAAGCTTAAACGGGAGCAGGTGGAGCAGTTGACCGTCCGCGCCGGCGCCAAGGGCGTCCTGAAAGAAGTGGATGTAGATGTCGGCCAGCGGGTGACGCCCGGAACCATTCTCGCAAAGGTAGTGCAGCCCGGTAACCTGAAAGCCGAGCTGAAGATACCGGAAACACAGGTGAAAGACGTCGCGATCGGCCAGAACGCGGAAATTGATACGCGCAACGGCGTCGTCGAGGGCAAAGTGATGCGCATCGATCCCGCGGCAGTGAACGGCACGGTGACCGTGGACGTCCGCCTGACAGGCGAGCTTCCGCCGGGCGCCCGGCCTGACCTGAGCGTGGACGGAACTATCGAGATCGAAAAACTCGCCGACGTCGTCTACATGGGCCGACCAGTGTTTGGACAGCCCAACACCACAATTACGCTGTTCAAAATCGACCCGGATGGCAAGAGCGCAACCCGCACGACCGTAAAACTGGGCCGGGCGTCGGTAAATACGATCGAGGTCGTCGAAGGCCTGCGACCTGGCGATCGCGTGATCTTATCGGATATGTCCGCGCAGGACAATGTCAACCGAATTCGATTGAACTAACTGGCTGCTGGACTCGTTCGTCAAAGAAAGAAATCAGTCAGTGAGCGAAGGAGACCGGATGAACCCGAATGGATCGTTGATTCACCTGAATGGCGTTACCAAGGTGTTTTACACCGAGGAAGTGGAGACGCACGCGCTCGCCGGCATTCACCTGGATATCCAGAAGGGCGAATACGTCTCCATCGCCGGACCGTCCGGATGCGGAAAATCCACGCTGCTGGCGATCCTGGGGCTGCTGGATACGCCGACTGATGGCGCGTACATTCTCAACGGCAAACCCGTTCAGAATCTGAAGCACTCCGAGCGCGCGCGTATCCGCAATCGCGAAATCGGCTTTATTTTTCAGGCCTTTAACCTCATCGGCGATCTGACGGTTTACGAAAACGTCGAGCTTCCGCTGACCTATCGCGGCATGTCCGCCTCAGAACGCAAAAGGCGCACCCATGAGGCGCTGGAGCGCGTGGGCATGCTGCACCGCGTCAAACACTACCCATCGCAGCTCTCTGGCGGCCAGCAGCAGCGCGTCGCTGTGGCGCGCGCACTGGTCGGCGATCCATCCATTCTGCTCGCCGATGAGCCAACAGGAAATCTGGATTCAGCCAACGGCGAGGCCGTCATGGAGCTGCTCCGCGAACTACATCGCGGCGGCGCAACAATTTGTATGGTTACGCATGATCCCCGATACGCCAAGTACGCAGACCGAAACATCCATCTGTTCGACGGGCGCATCGTGGAGGAGAATGTGGAGGCAGCCTGATGCTCCGAAATAGTCCGGATGCTTTCGCTCTGGCGGCGATTACTCTTGTGATGCTGGCGATCACATCAGCTCGCATCCCTCTCCCTCCGCCGCAGCCGCGCTGGGTCGTGACGCCAATTCGACTCGAGATGCAGGCGCATCGCGATTGCATCCGCGCCGAGATGCAGGCGCACAGGGCGGTCATCCGGGATGCCGTTCAACACTCAATCGCGCAGGCGAAGCGCGTCATCTCGAAGACTTTGCGCCGCGAATACTGATGGAAGTCGTGGGGGCGCCCGGTTCCTCACCACGGGTTGTGGGCCGACCGATGCCACAGCGCGGCGCTCGTCGCAGGTGGCGTACGTCCGCTGCGGCCCCGGCCCTAGTACCCTTAGGGGCCTGAGTACCAATTCTAAGGTTAATCTGATCTAGGCTCTAAGCAATTCACTAAGTACAATAAGGCGTACACTTTAGCTCCCGAGCGGCTGCGGTTTCAGATAGAGAACCATGGCCGCAAAAAAAGGAAAACAGAGAATGCTACGTCCCTTCCGTAACTTAGTGTTTAATGGCTCCGTTTGTTTGCTTTCGGCTTTCGCGGTATGCGCGAGCGCTGGTTTTGCACGCACGACGCAGCCCGGCCAGAAGGCTTTTATCACCATCACTCATTCCAACGCTGACCATCAGCAGGTGGCCATCGGCCCTGTGCTGGAGCCTGGTCCCTGGGAACTGGCTCTTGGTCCGGTACCTCCGCCCGATCCCTGGGAGCTCGTTCTTGGCCCGGTGCCTCCGCCCGATCCCTGGGAGCTCGCTCTTGGCCCGGTACCTCCGCCCGATCCCTGGGAGCTCGCTTAGTCCGTCGTGGCAGAGCTGCGGCAGCCTAGCCGTAGCGCTTCCGTAGCTCTGCAATGAAATACCTGTTCGGTTTCTTCATTTTCGTGAGCTTGGCGCTTCAGGCGCTGGTCATCCACGAACTCATCCGAAAGGCCCTCCGCCGTTTCCCCGTTCTCTTCGGATATTCAGTCGTTCTATTCCTCACTACCGTGGTAGACGCGACCGCCTATTTTAACGGTCCCGGATTTCGCGAACTGTTCCGCGAGTACTACTGGATCGACGAGATCATCCGGTGGACTTCGTTTCTCATTCTGGTGCTCTCGTTGATCTCCAAGGCACTTTCGCCTTCCGACCGACGCGCCAAAATTTTGGCCTTGCTTGGCTTCGCTTCAGTCGTCGTCGGTGGCGTCTCCGCCTGGGCGCTTTACGATCCCGCTGAAACGACGAGTGGCTGGATGACCAACATCGTGCGCAATCTGGCCTTTTTCGCTTCAATATTAAACCTCATTTTATGGTTTGCGATGATTCGTGCTCGCAAAACCCAATCTGAGCTGTTACTCATCAGTGGGGGTCTAGGCCTGGAAACAACGGGCGAGGCGATCGCACAGAGTGTCCGCCCATTTGTAACGCGTGCAACTATCTGGATTCCGAATATGTTCATCATCCTTTTGCACCTCGCCTGCCTGCTCATCTGGTGGCGTGCGCTCCAGCGCTCCAACCGCGCGCAGGGAGCGCTTGCCTCCGATCGCGATCGCGCCGGGGTAACTTCGCTCTGATCGGCGCAGCCTTACAAAGAGTAAACTAAGACATAGCTGTCCGTTATCGATGAGATGCCGGCCCGTAGGTGCGCGCGGCGATTGGCGGCAGTCCGGCGGAGACGGCGGCTGAACAATTTTGAGAGGATTCCATGTCAGACCCCTTCGATCGAAGAGATTTCCTGAGAAAAGCGGCTGCGGCAGGCGCGTCGCTTAGCGCGGCGGGTTCCGCGTTCGCCAAGGGCGGGCGGACTTCCGCATCGCGCATCATCGGCGCTAATGACCGTATCAACATCGGCGTCGTCGGAGTCGGCGGGCGCGGATCGTATGTCGCCCGCGCGTTCGACGGATACGGCAAGCTGAACAACAACTGCACCCAGATTCTGATGGTCTGCGACGTCTACGAGAAGCGCAAGAGACAGGCGGCGGAACGCTTCAAGTGCGACAGCACGCTCGACTGGCGCGAGGTGGTGGAGCGCAAGGACCTGGACGCGATCATCGTGGCCACCCCCGATCACTGGCACGCCAAGATCGCGCTGGCCGCAATGGACAACGGAAAGGATGTCTATTGCGAAAAACCGATGTGCCACACCAACGAAGAGGCGAAGCAGCTCATCAACACCGTCAAGGAAACAAAGCGCGTTTTCCAGGTGGGCTCGCAGACGACTTCAGCGGACCAGTGGTATAAGGCCAAGAAAGCCATTGCCGACGGCATGATCGGGCAGATGCTGATGAGCCAGGGCTCCTATCACCGCAACTCCATTGAAGGGGAGTGGAACTGGCCCATCGACGCCAATGCCGGTCCGAACGGCAAGGGCGAAGATTATATCGACTGGAATACCTGGCTGGGGCCAGCCCCCAAACGCCCCTATGACCCCGACCGTTTCTTCCGGTTTCGCAAATATTGGGACTACTCGGGGGGAATTGCGACGGACCTGTTCTACCATGTTGTGTCGCCGCTCAACATTTGTTGGGATGAGCCGCAGTACCCCTACAAGGTGGTCGGCATGGGCGGTATCTATGTGTTTAAGGACCGCGAAGTGCCGGATACGTTCCAACTGGTGGCGGACTACGCGAAGGGCCACTCGCTGGTGCTGAGCTCATCCATGGCCAACCGCCAGCACATCCCCGGCATGATCCGCGGCCATGAGGGCACCATCATCATGGTGGAGCACGGAGAGTTCGAGCGCCCCACCGATTTCATTACGGTCCGTCCTGAGGTGGCGCGTTCATTCAACCGCGAAACGCGCGAAGTTACGACGAAGCCAATCAATCCCAATTACAAGTTCGGGACTGAAGAGATCAAAATTCCCGTCGATCATTCTCGCGACAAGGATCCGGAAGTGCGCAAGGCGGGCATGGATGACATGATGTACCGCCATATCGACAACTTTATCCAATGCATGCGCACGCGCGAAAAGCCACATCTTGACGTTGAGACCGGCGCGAAGGCGCAGATTGTCATTAACCTCGCCGTGCAGTCCTACCGCGAAGGCAAGACGCTGTACTGGGACGAGAAAAAGTGGAAAGCTGTGGACAAGCCGCCGAAGGCCTGATTCGCGCCAGAGTCTTACAATTTTGCGGCCGCGACGCTCCGGATGCCGAGTTCCTTGAGCTGCCGTTCCGGCACGGGCGACGGCGCGTCGCACATCAAATCCGTTCCTTTCGCCGTCTTCGGAAAGGGAATTACTTCGCGGATCGAACTCTCGCCTG
>DASRCT010000067.1:0-14840 GCA_035652975.1 Bryobacteraceae bacterium
TCCATGACCCTCTCGCTGGTGGCGGTGTTCATTCCGGTGCTGTTCATGGGCGGCATCGTTGGCCGGCTGCTGCACGAGTTTTCCGTGACCATCGCGCTTGCCATTCTCATTTCGGGATTCATTTCCCTCACCTTCACGCCGATGCTCGGCAGCCGCTTCTTGAAAATGGATCACGGCGCGCGGCATGGGCGCCTGTACAAAGCGCTGGAAGCGGGATTCGACTGGATGGCCCGCACCTATGATCGTACGCTGCGGGTCGCGCTTCGCCGCCAGTTTGCGACGCTCGCCGTCGCCATTGTGCTGCTGGCGGGAACGGTATGGCTGTTCCGGATCATGCCGACCGGCTTTATCCCCAGCCAGGACAGCGGCTTCTTTTTCGCGTTCACCATGGCCGGCCAGGATATCTCGTTTGAGTCCATGGCGCAGCATGAGTACGCGGTTGCCGAAATCGTACGGCGCGATCCCAATGTCGCCGACGTCGGCGTGTTTCTCATGGGCGGCAATACCGGCGGATTTTTCGCCAAAATGAAGCCCCGCTCGGAACGCAAATTGTCGGTCGACGAGACGATTGCGGAGCTGCGCCCAAAACTCTTCATGGTTCCCGGCATTCTGGCCTTTCCGCAGAATCCGCCGCCTGTTACGGTGAGCGGCCAGTTCTCAGCCAGCGCGTACCAGCTCACGCTTCAGAGCACGAATCTCAACGATCTGTATGCCTGGACGCCGCGCGTTGTTCAGGCGGTGTCCACTCTGCCCGGCTTCGTGGATGTGAACAGCGATCTCCAGATCGCCAGCCCGCAAGTGATGGTCGACATCGATCGGGAGCGCGCGCACTCGCTCGGCGTGACCCCGCAGCAGATTCAGGATGCGCTCATGAGCTCCTTCGGCAATCGCCAAGTGTCGCTGATTTATCAGCCCGCCAACGAATACCAGGTGATCCTGGAGCTGCTGCCCCGGTATCAGCGCTCGCCGGATGCGCTTTCTAAGCTGTATATCCACTCTTCTCAGGGGCCGTTGGTCCCTCTCGATTCCGTGGTGCGAATCCGCCGCAGCGTCGGCCCGCTGAATGTCAGCCATTACGGTCAGCTCCCGGCTGTGACGGTATCGTTCAACCTGAAACCCAGCTACTCGCTGGGCCAGGCGGCGCAGCAGGTCGAAGAAAAGCTCCGCGGCATGGGCATGCCCTCCTCGCTCACCGCGCATTTCCAGGGCACGGTCAAGGAATTCCAGGAATCGTTTCGTAATTTGACCGTGCTCCTGATCGTCGCCGTCCTGGTCATCTACATTGTGCTCGGCATTCTCTACGAAAGCTTCATTCACCCGATCACCATCCTCTCCGGTCTGCCCTCCGCCGTCTTCGGAGCGCTGCTGACGCTGCTGCTGTTTCACAAGGAGCTGGACCTGTACGCCTTCGTGGGGCTGATCATGCTGTTCGGCGTGGTGAAAAAGAATGCCATCATGATGATCGACTTCGCCATCCAGGCGCGGCGCGAGGGCCGTACGGCTCACGACGCCATCTACCATGGCTGCCTGTTGCGCTTCCGCCCGATCATGATGACCACGGTCGCAGCGTTGTTCGGGACCCTGCCGATCGCGCTCGGCTACGGCGAAGGCGCCGACGCGCGCCAGCCCCTCGGTCTGGCGGTCGTCGGCGGCTTGATCGTTTCGCAGCTTCTGACGCTCTACATCACGCCCGTGATCTACCTGTATCTGGACCGCCTGCAGAGCTGGCGCAGGCCGGTTTTTGCGCCGGCGCCTGAGGTCAGCTACAAGTTGTAAGCTCTGGCGACACAACGCGCCCGGCGTTAGCGCCTGTGACACCGTTACGGCGCTTACATTAAACGTTTTCAATGCATCGAATTAATTGGAGGTGAACGAACCGTGACACCAAACCAAAACGCCACGATGCACGCCGGCGCGATCAAGATCGCCAGCGGGGTCAACATCCTGGCCGGCATCTGGCTGTTTGTGTCTCCATGGGTTTACGGCGCGTACACCAAGCCGAATGCCTGGAACAGTTGGATTGTCGGCGCGATCATTGCAATTCTCGCCGCCATCCGCCTTTCCTCGCCAGCCGGACTCGCGGGATTTAGCTGGTTCAACATGCTGCTTGGCGCCTACACGTTCGCATCCCCATGGATCTACGCCTATACGGGAAGCACTGGGCGCTTCATCAACAGCCTGTGCGTCGGCGTCGTCGTCTTCTTTGTCGGGTTGTGGGCGGCAACGGCAACTCGCAGGAACGCTTCACCCGTGCCTAACCACACGTAAGCGCAGCCATCCGGGCTTTTGCGAGAGCCCGGATGGCCCTCCCTTCAGCGCTTCATCGTGCGCGCTGAGGAATGCGACCGGGCGTAGAGTCAACCCGCGCCGATTTTTGCCAGCGCCCTCCGGACCACCGGATCTTGTCTTGCCTCGATCTCATCGCCTTTTTCCACGCCGAAGGCCAGATTCACGATTTCCTGCTGAAGCCGGCTTTCAATCCAGGGCTTGTCGCGCAACCAGTCCGCCACCGGCGGTCTGATGTTGCGTTCCGAAAGATAGAGCTGGAAATCGTCAAGCAACTGCGGCGTGACCGCGAAGTCTGGAACAATCTTGTGCTTCTGAAGATAGTCCGTTGCAAAGCCGGTGAACGATCCGCTTGCGTCGAGCACAATTCGCAGCCGCGTCGCCGCCTCCGGCTCGACGACCTCGTCGGGCTGTATGCCGCCGCCGCCCTGGACCACCCGGCCCGAATCGGTGTGGAACACGCCCTTGGGCGCGAACTTCTCCGGGTCAAGCTGGCCATCCCGTAAAGGCTTCTGAATCGACCGGCCGCTCGGCGTGAAGTAAAATGCGGTGGTCAGCGCGAGAGCCGAGTTGCCGGACAGGCTGTAGACGTTTTGAACCAGTCCCTTGCCGTAGCTCGGTTCGCCCAGAACAGTCGCGCGGTCATGGTCCTGCAGCGCGCCGGTCACGATCTCGGCGGCGCTTGCCGTCTTGCCGTTGATGAGAACCGCCATGGGGAATGCGTAGGGTTTCGCGTTGTCGGGAACCTTCGCGTCCTCGTCCTGAATCGCTCTGCCTCGCACTGTCAGAATTTTCTGCCCGGGCTTCAAAAACAGCGAGGCCGTCTGAAGGGCCGATTGCACCACTCCGCCGGGATTGTTTCGCAGATCGAGCACCAGCCCTTTCAATGCGGCCCCGCCCAGCTTTTCAATGCTGTCATGCAGCAGTTCGCCGGTCTTGGCGTCGAAGTTCGACACGCGTACGTAGCCGAAGCCCGGCCGCAGCAGGAACGCCCGGTCTACGCTCGGCGCGTCCATCAACTCCGGCGTAAGCGTAAACTGCAACAGCCGCGCGTTGCCGGGACGCCGCACCTCAAGATGGACTTGCTGTTGCCGCGCCTGAGTCAGCAATTGCACCAGCTGATCGAATTCCAGCCGGTTGAGCGGAATGCCGTTGATCACCAGGATTTCGTCGCCCGCCGAAAGCCCCGCCTTGGCTGAAGGCGTCCCCGGCAGCGTCTGGAGCACGATCACGCGGCCTGGCAGCACGGAAACGACGCTGCCGAATCCTTTCCGCTCGGCCTTCTCCATCTGCTTCAGTTGCTCGGTCTGCTCCGGGTCCAAAAATACCGAATGCGGATCCAGCCGTCGCAGCATCCCCGGGATTGCGCCGCCGTAAATGGCGCGCTCGGAATTGACGGGATCGGCAGCCTGCGACTCCACTGAGGCGAACACATCGATAAACCGCTTCAGCTCGCGTTCGACGGGATTCCGCGGCGGCTCCGACGCGAGAGCGGCGGCTGCCAGAATAAGCATGAAAACAACGGCCATGCGCGCGGGTATAACACTGCGGCCGCTCCCGGGCGGCCCTTTCAATCGACGTACATCCTGCAAAACCGTTCCTACCTGCTGTACCGCAGCGCCCTCCGGCGGCTGGCGCGATCCATCGCCAGGCCGATCAGCCGGTCCAGCAATTCTCCAAAGGGCACGCCCGCATGCTCCCACATTTTCGGGAACATGCTGATCGACGTGAAGCCCGGAATGGTATTGATCTCGTTGATATAGATCCGCCCGGTGGCGCTCTCCATCAGAAAGTCGACGCGCGCCATGATCTCGCATTCCACAGCGCGGTAGCATTCAACCGCTAGCCGCCGGATCTGTTCGATCTGCTCCGGCGGCAGCTTCGCCGGCAGCTCCGTCCGCGCCGTATCCAGCAGGTACTTGTCCTCGTAGTCGTAGAATTCACGCGAGGGGAGAATTTCGCAGGGCGTCGCGGCCTCCGGATGATCGTTGCCCATCACCGAGCATTCGAACTCCCGTCCCTTCACGCCCCGTTCCACAATCACCTTGCAATCAAACTGCTGCGCGCGCCGGATCGCCGCGTCCAGCTCCTCATGGTTGTTCACCTTGGAAATCCCCACCGAGGAGCCGAGATTCGCGGGTTTTACGAACACAGGGAACGGAAGATGATCGACGACCTTGGCGATATCGCGGCTGTTATGGTCCAGAACAACATACTCCACCACCGGTAATCCGCGTTCTGTGCACAGCCGCTTCATGACCGCCTTATCCATCGCGGCCGAGGACGCAAGCACGCCGGCGCTCACATACGGCAGCTCCGCCATCTCAAGAAGCCCTTGCATCGTCCCATCCTCGCCGAAGGTGCCGTGCAGCGCCGGAAACACGACGTCAATATCCGGATTGCCTCCCGGCTCCGGCAAGATCGGGCGGGGACGCCAGCGCCCCTCCGGCGTGATGAAATACTCGGTGATTTCATATTTGGCGCGGTCCAGCGCGCCAAGAATGGATTTCGCTGAGCGGATCGAAATTTCATGCTCGCCGCTGCGGCCGCCATAGATCACTGCAACTCTCAGTTTCATCTTCGGTCCGATAAGGGCAGCAGCGTCAGCCGGAATCCCGTCGTGAGCAGCAGATCATTCGGCAGCGTCCCGGGAAGCGGATTGCTCAGATACCGGTCGCTGACGCTCACCTGCCAGGACAGCCATCTGAGCAGCGTGGTCACGGCGGAGCCGTCGAACGTGATGCGGTAGTTGCCGGCGTCGGTGAGATTCGGATAGAGGACGAACCTCTGCTTCAGGGTGAGCGAATGATTGATGATGTGGGTCGATTCCTCGCTGAGCAGGCCTTCGCTTGAAAGCCGCCGCAATCCGGTGGTGAAGCTTTCGCGGTTGGCGGTGGTTCCGATGGACAAATCGAACGTATTCCGGCGGGTTTTGACCACATGGAGGCCGTATCCCAGGCCGCCGACCGCCCGCAGGTGCAGCTTCTGCAACTGGTCGTACTCCAGAGAGGTGGTTACGAATCCGTACTGCAGCGGGCTGATATTCAGGTCCCACTCGGCGTTGCCGCGCCGCAGATTTGCCGTCACCGCCGCAGGCGGCGTGGTGTTGTTGCGCGCATAGAGCGAGGTGAAATTCAGAGTGAGCTTGTGATGGGCTGTAGCGCGCACGCCGTTCAAGCTGGTGGAATAAGTCGCCACCTTTGCATTGCCGCGCGTCAAGCTCAGCCCCAGGTCGATGTAGCCGGACCAGGGATCGAAGAAGTGCGGCGCAAGCCGCCGCTCCTCGGCGGCTTGCCAGGCGGCCTGCTGTTCGAAGGAACGCAGAATCACGACATCATCCTTGGGAACAACCAGGGTCCGCTCTGAATTCTGCAAAATGAACCCGCGATCGGATTGGAGCAGCGATCCCGTAAAGACGTCGCCGTTTTTGAGCACGATGTACAGCGGCTGCGTGGACACAATCGATCGCACGTTTTTCCACGGCAGCGTCACCTGGCCGATCATCTCGGAGCGTAGAAAGAGCTTCTCGTCCTGGAGTTCCTGAATCGCCCCCGAGATCCGGTCCCCGTTCATCAGAATGACCCGGTCGGCGCGCGCCGGCGCCATCGCGCACAACAGCAGGACTGCCGCCCGGATTGCCCATCCGCCTTCGCTCGCCTCCCTTGGCGGCTCAAAGAATTCGCTTTCCCAGCGCTGACATGACCAGCTCCACCGCCAGAATGCCCGTCCGGTTGGCTTCATCGATTACCGGGTTCACCTCCACCACTTCCAGTCCCACCATGCGCTCGCAGTCACAGATCGTCTCCATCGCCAGATGCGCCTCGCGGTAGGTGATGCCGCCCTTGACCGGCGTTCCCACGCCGGGCGCCTCCTGCGGGTCGACCGAATCCATATCGAACGACAGGTGAAACCCTTCGGTTCCATCATTCACCACCTCCAACGCCTCCTGCATGATCGCCCGCAATCCGCGCTCGTCAATGTCGCGCATTGTATAGGCGTGCACGCCGGTTCGGTGCACAATCGAGCGCTCGTCGCGGTCCACCTGGCGCAGCCCGATGATCGCAACATTGTCGGGCGCCACTTTCGGCGCGTAGCCGCCAATTGTCACCAGCTCCTCCGGACCGAGGCCGATACAGCAGGCGAGCGGCATCCCGTGCACATTGCCGCTGGGGCTTGTCTCCGGCGTGTTCATGTCCGCGTGCGCATCGATCCAGATCAGCCCGATGCGCCGGCCCTGCTTGCGGTAATGCTGTGACAGGCCCGCTACCGTGCCGATCGCCGCCGAATGGTCGCCGCCCAGCACCAGCGGAAACTTGTCCTCGCCGGCGGCGGTCTCCACCATGCCCGCAAGCCGCGCGCAGGTCTCGGCGATCTCCCGCAAATACCGTGCGTTTGGCCGGCCTTCCTCCACGCTCTCCGGCTGCGCCACCGCGACATTGCCCAGATCCTGCACGTGATAGCCAAGCGACGCGACGCGCTCGTTCAGATTGGCGACCCGAATGGCCGACGGTCCCATGTCCACGCCCCGGCGCCCGGCCCCCAGGTCCATCGGCGCGCCGATAATAGCGATGTGCGACCGGCGCATCTAGGGACGCGTCCTGTACAACATGCGCGGAAATGCGATGGTCTCGCGAATGTGCTCGAGGCCGCACACCCAAGCCACGAACCGCTCGATGCCCATTCCAAAGCCGGAGTGCGGGACAGAGCCGAACTTCCGGAGGTCGAGATACCAGTCAAAGGCCTCTTTGGGAAGGTGATGCTCTTCCATGCGCCTCAGCAGTAAGTGAAAATCGTGTATGCGCTGGCCGCCTCCCACAATTTCTCCGTATCCTTCCGGCGCCAGCACGTCCATGCCCAGCGCCACTTCCGGCCGGTCCGGGTCGGGTTCGAAGTAGAAGGCCTTGACCTGCGTGGGAAAGCGATCAACGATCACCGGACGGTCCAGGTCCTCGGTGAGCAGCGTTTCATCGGTACCGCCGAAATCGCCGCCCCACTGGATTTCGCTGCCTTTGGCCTGCAACTTCTTGACCGCGTCGTCATAGCTCATGCGGTGAAACGGCGCTTGCACCGCTTCCAGCCTGCTCAAGTCCCGCTCGAGCTCTTCCAGCTCCCGCCGGCGGTTCTCCAGCACGCGGGCCACGATGAACACGATCAGCTCCTCGGCGACGCGCTTGATATCTTCCAGGGTCGCGTACGCCATTTCCGGCTCCACCATCCAGAATTCCGTCAGGTGGCGCCGCGTTTTCGATTTCTCGGCGCGGAAGGTCGGACCGAAGCAGTATACTTTGCCGAACGCCATGGCGTTGGCTTCGTTGTACAGCTGCCCGGACTGCGTCAGGTACACCGTTTCATCTTCGAAATACTGCACCGGGAACAGCGTGGTGGTGCCTTCACAGGCCGACGGCGTGAAGATCGGCGTGTCCACCAACGTGAAGCCGTGCGAGTCGAGGTAATCGCGGCTCGCCCGCACCACCTCATGGCGCACCCGTATAATCGCATGCTGGCGCCGGCTGCGCAGCCACAAATGACGGTGATCCATCAGGAAATCGACGCCGTGCTCTTTGGGCGTGATCGGATAGGGATCTGACTCCGGAACCCGCTGCACGATCTCAGCGCTCTTTACGTCCAGCTCGTAGCCGCCTGGCGCCCGCCGCTCCGCGCGCACCGTTCCGGTCACTTTGAGCGACGATTCCTGCGTCAGATTCTTGAGCGCTTCGAAGGTTTCTTCCGGCAGCTCATTTTTCATCGCCACGCACTGGATAATGCCGGAGCCGTCGCGAACCAGCGGGAACACAATCTTGCCGGATTTACGCAGGTTGTACAGCCAACCAGCAATCTCGACGGTTTCGCCGGCGTGCCGGCCCGCTTCCGCGACCATGATGCGCGGAACTTTGGTTTCAGTAGTGGTCGGTTGCATGCGCCTTATTCACGTCTTCTCCGGCGCCGGAAGATTCTCGAGCTTCTCAAATACTTCGCGAACCGCCTCCAGCGGGTGAGCCAGACCGGGAACCTCTCTCAGCTCCAGCAACAGCGGATATTGGTCCTGGCCGGAGCGCAACAGGTTCATGGCGGCGTTCCAGTTGATGGTGCCGCCCTTCGACGCCAGCGGAAAAAGGTGTTGGTCCTCTCTCCCATTATTGTCATGAATGTGCGTCGAACGGATGCGGCGCTTCATCGCGCGAAACGCATTTTCCACCCCCTCGTTCATGTGCGCGTGTCCGATGTCAAAGCAGTAATGCAGATTCAGGTGGGTCTGCTCCAGAAACAGATTCAGCCGTTCCGCGCTCGACAGCGCATTGGGCGTGTTCTCCAGCAGCACTTCCACGCCGCGCTGCCGCGCAAATACGCTGATTTCTTCGAGCGCCGTAAAGGCCGCCTCCAGCCGGCGCTCATCATATTCCTGCCCGGCCACGCCGACATGCTGGATGAGATACTTGAACGGCACGGTTTCAGCAAATTCGATGGCTCTGCGCACTTCATCCACCATGGCCAGCCGCTTGGATTTGACCGGCTCCGTGATGTCGATCACCGCGTGCGGGCCGGAGCGTCCCCAGACATCGTCGGTGTACATCGGCGCATGCAGCGAATGGACTCTGAGCTCCGAATCGTAAAACCAGTGGCCCAGCTCGCGGATTTGCGCCTGGTCGCGATAGTCAAAATGCTGCCGGGCGCAAAAAATCTCCACGGCGGAAATGCCACACGCCCAGATCTTGTCCAGCCAGACCGTAGTCAGCCTGTGGTTTGCGAACAGATGAGTGGAAAGAACGCGCTGCATCAATATCCCGCCGCTTTGCCTGCGCCGCGCCCGTCGTGGCCGCCCTGAAGCCAGCCGCCGTCGATCAGGATCGCTTCCACGCGCGCAATCACCACCGGTCTCGCCTCGTCAATGTGGTGGCCGCGCTCCTTCAACAGCGCGATCGTGTCCGGTGAAACGCCCTTCTCAATTTCGAGACGGTCCGGTTTCCACTGGTGGTGCACTCGCGGCGCGTCGATCGCTTCCTGGATGTTCATGCCGAAATCGATGACGTTCAGCAGGACCTGGAGCACGGCGGTAATGATGCGCGAGCCGCCCGGCGCTCCCAGCAGCAGGTATAGCTTGCCGTCGCGCAGCACGATGGTCGGCGTCATTGAGGACAGGGGCCGTTTGCCGGGCTGAATGGCGTTGGCCTCGCCCTGCACCAGGCCGAACAGGTTCGGCGTTCCCGGCTTCGCCGCGAAATCATCCATTTCGTCATTCAGCAGGAACCCGAGTCCGGGCGCGGTGACGCCGCTGCCGTAGCCGTTGTTGAGCGTGTACGTCACGGCTGCGGCGTTGCCCTCCTCGTCCACGACGTTGTAGTGCGTGGTCTCCGTCGATTCCGCAAACGGGCCGCCGGGCCCGATCCCGTCGCTGGCAGTGGCGCGCCCGGGGTCGATCGATTGACGCCGCTTGCGGAGGTACTCCGGATCGAGAAGCCGCTGCACCGGATTGCGATAAAAGTCCGGATCAGCCAGATACTCGCTGCGATCGGCGTAGTAGCGCCGCATCACCTCGGCAAGATAGTGCAAGGTCGCCGCAGATCCGGCGCCCCCCTTCTCATAGCCGGAACCTTCGAGCATTCCCAGCATTTCGAGCAGCCCGACTCCACCCGAGCTCGGCGGCGGCGCTGTAATGATGTGGCGGCCCCGATAATCGCCTTCCAGCGGGCGCCGCTCCACGGCGTTGTAGTTCTTCAGATCTTCCGCGGTGATCAGACCGCCATGCTGCGCCATCTCCAACGCCAGCCGGCGCGCTGTTTCTCCCAGATAAAACCCGGCGGCGCCCTGTTTTTCGATCCGTTCCAGCGTGCGCGCGAGCTCCGGCTGGATCAGCAAGTCCCCCATATCGTACAATGCGCCGTCTTTCAGAAAAATGCGCTTCGATTCCGGAAATTTTTCCAGCAGTTTCGCCGAATGCCGCAGTGACTGGGCCAGCTCATAGGAGACCGGAAATCCCTTGCGCGCCAGCTCGACGGCGGGACGCACTAGCTCCGCCCAGGGTTTGCGGCCGTATTTTTGATGCGCCAGCTCGAATCCGCGCACCGTTCCGGGCACGCCAGCGGCGCGCCATCCCTCGATGCTGTCGCGCGTCACCGCGCCGCTCGCATCGAGGTACATATTGCGCGACGCCGCCGCGGGCGCCTTTTCTCGGAAATCGATAAATGTCGTCCGGCCGTCAGCCAGGCGGATCAGCATGAAACCGCCGCCGCCGATATTGCCCGCAAACGGATGCGTGACCCCCAGCGCGAACCCGACCGCGACCGCCGCGTCTATTGCGTTCCCTCCGGATTTCAGAATTCCGAGCCCCACGTCAGCCGCTATCGGCTCTTGGGCGACCACCATCGCCCGGCGCGCATACACGGGCTGCCGCGCCTCGAGAGCCAGCGGAATGGCCAAAAGCAGCAGAAGAGCCGGCTTGCGCACCGGATTAATTTTACTATGTCGTGTATTTCTGAACCGGCGACGACAAAATCACCGCTACCTGAGTCGCCCCGAAAGCCCGGAACTGATCCACGATATCTTCCAGCTCCGCTGCCGAGGTCGCCGCCACCCGCAGATAGAACGCCTCATTCCCGTCCACGTGCACGCACTCGCGCACACCCCGCAGGCTTCGGGCGAGCGAAATGATCTTCGCAAAGTGTTCGCGCGGCGCCTGGATGCGAACAAAGGCGCTTACGTGATACCCGATCTTACCCAGATTCACGTTAGCGTGATAGCCCGTAATCACGCCCTCTTCCTCCAGGCGCTTGACTCTTTCGGTAACGGCTGGTCCCGACAGTCCTACATTCCGGGCTAGTTGGGCGAACGAAATCCGCGCGTTTTCCTGCAACGCGGCCAGGATTTGCAGATCGATCTCATCGATCAGCTTTTCCGGGGGCATCAGACAATTTCAAACACTCTGAGTGTGGATTGCGCAACGGCGCTTCGAGGCAGGCGACGGCGCGGCGTTCCGGCCGGGGCGTGGTTTGTTGCGGGAAGCCATAACTCCTCTACTTTAGCCCGGTTCCGGCGCTGCGGCCATGGTGCGCCTGCGCCATTCGAACAGTGCGACGCCCGCCGCCACCGAGACGTTCAGCGACGAAATCCGGCCCGACATCGGAATTCGCACCAGCGCGTCGCAATGCCGTTTGACGTGTTCATGCAGACCCTTGCCCTCGCCGCCCAGCACAAATACGGTCGGACGGTTGAACTCAATTCCGCCATACAGGTTTTCGCCGCGCTCGTCCAGGCCATAGATCCAGAAACCGGCGCGCTTGAGTCTTTCAAGCGCCTGGCTCAAATTACCCGTTCTGGCCACGGGCAAGTGCTCGATGGCGCCGGCGGAAGCCTTCGCCGCGGCATCGGTAATGCCGGCGGCGCGTCGCTCCGGGATGAGCACTCCGCCGGCGCCCGCCGCCTCCGCTGTCCGAATGATCGCGCCCAGGTTGTGCGGGTCTTCCACTCCATCCAGCGCCACCAGCAACTGCGCTGCTCCGATTAAGTCTTCCACATGGCTGTACTCCCGCGCGGGAATCAGCGCGATCACGCCCTGGTGCGCCGAAGTCGACGCCGTGCGATCCAACTGCTGGCGGCGCTCAAATCGAACCGGAATGCCGCGCTCGCGGCAAGTATCAATGATCTCCTGAAGCTTGGGGCTGCCCGCGCCCTTGGCGACGACCACCCGGTCGAGCGCTCTCCCGGAACGTAACGCCTCCTGAATTGGATGGATTCCTGCCAGGATAGCCACTAAAATAATGTTATTCCCATGGCTGAGGCGGCCATCACACCGGTTGCCGAAGAGATTCCTGACAAGCTGTATTTCCGGATCGGCGAGGTGAGCCGGATTACCGGCGTCAAAGCCTACGTGCTCCGCTTCTGGGAGACGGAGTTTCCAAGTCTCGGGCCTCGTAAAACGGGCGCCGGCCATCGGCTGTACCGCCGCAAAGACGTCGAGCTCGTCCTGGAAATTAAACACTTGCTCTACGAGAAGAGATTCACGATTGAAGGCGCTCGCAAATGGCTGGAATCGCATCGGCGCGCCGAAACCGCTCCCCTTGCAGCGCTCAAGCGGGATGCCGCGCCTGAGCCCGCGCAAGGCGTCCTCTTTCCGCCTCCCGGACCGTGGCTGGATGAACTTCGCAAGGAGCTGCGGGATATTCTCAAGATCCTCAAGTAGCATGCGCGCGCTTTGCCTGGCGCTCTGGGCCGCGGTTGTCGTCGCGCAGGTTGCGCCGCGCAATCAGGCGGCGATTGCGCGAATCGGCGTGAGTCTGATGAAACTCCCCGGGCGGGCTGATGCCTCGGTCCGGCAGGCGCTCGTGAGTGATCTGATCGCAGCCGCGGATACAACCCACCCGCCCGCAACCGTCGCCCTTGTGGAATTCACCAGGAGACTGGCAGACGGGCTCTCCGGCAAGCGAATATCCGCCAGGGACGCAGCCCAGCTTGCGAACGCGATTACGATGTGCTGCACAGCGCCGGCGCGCGCGCCTTCCCGCTCGAGGATCATCTCTGGCGCGTCCAGCGCGTTCTGGTGGCCGTGAATGTCGCCCCGTTGAAGGCGCGCTCAATCGCGGAGAGTCTCGCGACGCTGGGGTTGCAGCCCCGCGAGGGTCAGGGCGCCTCGGTTCAAGAATGAAGCGCTGGACCTTGCGCGTCCGTGTTAATGTGCATCTTAGAAGATGAAAACACTCTCGCTGATTGGTACAGGGTTGGCGCTCCTGCTCGTGGGATGTTCCAATACGCCGCCGCCCGGCCCGGAGCACACCGGCGGCGGAGGCATCACCTATCACGAGGATCACTCCGCGCGGAAACAGGATGCCAGTGGAACCGGCAGCTCAGCCGCGGCCTTTGGCCAGGGGCCGGTGCCCGGCAGCGGCGCGGCCAAGGACGAACCCGGAAACGCCCAGAGCCCCTCGGAATCAAACGGCGGCGTGCCGGCAGGTTCCGCGCCGCATGACAAAGCGCTCTGAGGCGCAGTCGTTGCCGCTCCGCCGCCTGGCTCGCTCCTCGACTGGCAATCGCTGCTAGGGCTGAGGCTTGGCGTCCTTCTTCTCCGCCGCTCCGCCTTGCGCCGCAAGCGCCCGCTCCACCTCAGCCAGTTGCTTCTTGGGCGTTTCCACGTCTACGCCAGGAGGAGCGTGCTCGATGAAGGTGCGGAGCTGCGCCGCCGCGCCGTTCCAGTCCTGCTTCTGCGCCAGCACGATCCCCAGCAAATAACTGGCGCGCGGCATGCGATGGCCGGTATCCTGACTCACCAGATATGACGCGCTTTTTTGCGCCGCATCCAGCCGGTGCAGGTTGAGGTTCGCGACGCCGTTCAGATAGTAGGCGTTCGGGAAGTCAACCGGATTGAGGCGGATCATGCGATCCGTGATGTCGGCGACTTCTTCCCACTTCTGCTCCTGCGCCGCCATCTGCGCCAGGTTGTCATACGGACTGATGAACTTTGGGTCCGCTTTGAGCGCCTCGCCGAACGCCTTCCGCGCGCCTTCCAGGTCCTTGTTATGCTGGTGGACCTTGCCGAGCTCGTACCAGGCCACCGCATATTTCGGATAGACCTCGACAGCTTTTTCGAGCTGCTTTTGCGCCTCTTCAAACTTGCCCTTGGACGCCGCTTCGCGTCCCTTTTCGTACGCCTTGCGGGCGTCCTTGGGCGCTTCGAGGCTCGTGGCGCTGATCGTCAACCCCTGGACGTTGCCGAGCCTGTGCAAGACGATCGTGCCGACATCGGGATTGTCCATGGACCGGTGATTGGCCAGATTGATGACGTCGGACCGGAAGCCGGGCAGCGACGCCCGGAGTTCACATCCGAAAAGCTCGCGCTCGGAAATTCCCCGCGACGGCATGCCGGGGATGCTGTTCCGCGTGTTCATGCCCCGTGAATTTCCCAGTCCGATGCCGTCGTCGGATGAAGTGCTGGCGTCCGTATAGGCGTAGTTGTTCTGCCCCAGTTGAAAACTGAAGTGGCCTTTGGAGTCCGTGAACTGCTCGCGACGCACGATGCCGTTGCACACGCGTTCGATTGCGACCGGCTCGGGCGGCCTCGAACCGTCATCCATGACGACTTTTCCGCTCAGAAAGATCGGCCGGTTGGTGTCCGGGAACGGGAGTTGCTGCCCCGGCGTCTGCGGCTGGCCGGGAATTGTGCCGGGAATGCTTCCAGGTGTGCGGCCGCCGGGACTGCCGGGAACCGACGGAGCCGGAGCTGCGGGAGTATTGGCGCCGCCCCCCGTACGACCCTGCCCGTAGGTCAGGGTCCCGGCGGCAGCCATGAATGTCAGCGGCAAAATCCAGGAACGAAGGTGAATAGACTTCATGAGGAGAGACCTCGCGTTGTTCCGATTATAGTCCTCGTGGAGAGAGCCGGGGGCGAAAGATCGCCGGGCGGAGCCGCTTGCCGCGATTTCGCCTAGCAGGCTGCTGAAATTCTAAGCTGAAACAAGTGACCTAAGGAATGTTCCAGACGTCTTCACTGCATGCGCGGCGAAGACATTCAGCAATCGGAGTTGTTCAGCTACGGAAGTCTGGAGGAGCGGATACCGGCGAGTCATCCG
>DASRCT010000068.1:0-34389 GCA_035652975.1 Bryobacteraceae bacterium
TACGCAGGCGGCTTCACGAAAATAGCGGGCCGCATCAGCATACTGTCTCTGTTCGAAGGCCGCCTCCGCCAGACGATCCAGTTGTTGAAACCTGGCCAGCCGCTCCTTCTCTGTGCGTTGGATCTCCTCGCAGGCCGCCGCACGGAGACCGCTGCTCGCCAGAAGAAGGATGATTGCGGCTTTCATCCCACAGAGCACCGCACCGGAGCGCAGAAGTTCAATTCGTAGCCGTCCTTGCGCGCCGGATCGCGGGCGAGCGGCTGCTGCCTTCCGGATTCGTCCGTAGCTCGACTGAGTAAAACATGTTCCCCGGCTCTGGCCTCCCAGACGTAGCTCCATCGCACCCAACTGAACGCCTTCGAAGCGCCTTCGAGCGTCGCTGGATTCCAAACGCGGCCCCCATTGTGACTCACCTCGACAGCGCGGACCCGGGCGCTGCCCGCCCACGCGAATCCTCGCACGGTGTGGCGGGCGGCTGGCAGTCTGGACTTGTCCGCAGGCCATGCAATGGCGGACTTGACGGCGATTTCGGAAAGACGAGTGATCTTGCGCGCGCCTCCCGCCCCAGAGACGACGCGGTTATAGATCCGATTCATTCCACTGTCTTCAAAATCGGCGGCGCGCTCCCCGGCGCCCAAGACCACGATTCTTCGCAGCCACTTCACGGAATCCATCGCGTACCAGCCCGGGAACAGGGCCCGCGCCGGAAATCCGTTTTTCCGAGGAAGGAAATGGTCGTTCAGCTTGAACGCGATCATGCTTTCCTCTCGCAGGCATTTCGCAGCAGGCACGACTTGGCAGTATGGCAGCGCCGGCGAGTTGTCTGTCAGCCGCCCGGCGTCAGCGCCTTCGAGCAGAACCATCGCCGCATCCTCGGCGATGCCCGCCTCGCGCAGAAGGCCGGCAAGCGGAACGCCTTCCCAAACCCCGTTGCTCACAGCCGAGCCGCCGGCCGCATTTCCCGCGCACTCGAGCACCGCTTCGAGCTTCTGGTTCCGCGATTCCACCAGGTCCGCGAAACGTAACTCCATCGGCCGCATGACTCGCCCTTCGATCCTCAACCTCCAGTCGCGAACAGAGACATCTGGCTCGCGGAAATGATCGCGCACAAAAAACAAGTCCGGCGGCGTGAGCGCCCCCTCGATACTGCTGAGCGGGAAGGAAAGGTTTTGCGGCTCAGAGAAGTCGGGCGCCTGCCCCGATAGAGAGCAGGCGCCCGTGAGGAACATGAATTCCCTGCGGGTCATACTCACAGGCGGTGGGCGCCTGCCGGCTAAAAAATCAATTTTAAAGCCATCTGTATGATGCGCGGCGCCCGTGCGCTGGTGATGCGCCCGAAGTTGCTGTCCGGCACAGCCGTATCCGGATTGTTCAACTGCGTGTGATTCAGGACGTTGAAGAATTCCGCGCGGTATTGCAGCTTCAGGTTCTCGCGAATTGTGAAGAATTTGTGCAGCGAAAAGTCGATATTAAACGTACCCGGGCCGATCAGAATGTTGCGTCCAGCGTTGCCGAACGTACCCAGCTTCGCCTGGGTAAAGGCCGACGTATCAAACCACTTGAGAATCCGCGCTCCCAGCGGCCCGCTGGTATAGGTGGGCGTCTTCACCACGTCTGCCAGGTCATTCCCGATGCCCACCAGACCGCGATCATCCGCTGACGTGACGTTGAGCGGGAACCCGCTTTGCCAGTTCCAGATGCCCGAAGTTTGCCAGCCTCCGAGCAGCGCCTTCGCGATCCCCTGCGATGGCGACGGCAACTGCCACAGATAGTTCAGTACGAAACGGTGGGGCACATTGAAGTCCGCCACCGCGCGATACGCCCTGACGTTGTACGGATTGATTACGTTCACGCCGCACAGATCGGTAAGGTAAGAAACCTCGTCAATAGTCTTGGCGAACGTGTAGTTTGCGCTCACGGTAAAGCCGTGTGAAAACCGCTTCTCCATCGAGACTTGCAGAGAGTTGTAGATGGAGTTCCCGCCGGAAACGTCCTCCACCACCTCCTGGAAATAGGGATTCGGCCGCCGCTGGCTTTCGTTGTCCGCCGTAGCCGTGGGACTGGGCAGCGGCGCATTCACATCCGTGTTGTACCCGAGATGCGTGCCCTTTGACGCTGCGTATCCAACCCGGAGCAACAGATCGGTGCGCACCTGCCGTTCCACCGTAAAGTTCCACGCCATGGTCCGGCCCGGCTTCCAGTCGGGCGTATAGGACACGGCCAGACTCGGCGGAATGATGAACTGTACATTGGACGGCGGTATAAACGGCGCGAACTGCGCCGGGAACGGATTGGGATAGTTTGCGTACGGATTATCGAATGGCACGTTGAAGATCTGGACCTGCGGGCTCCACGGAGCGCTGTCCACCATGTTGTTATACGCTTCGACGAACGGCGGCTGATAGAACAGGCCAAATCCGGCGCGCACAACTGTCTTTCCATTGCCGCCGACGTTATAGGCGAAACCGATGCGCGGCGCAAAGTTCCAAGGCGCGGGCTCGCTGCCGCCGGTGGGGCATCCCGGATCGCCCTCATACAGATACCCCGGCGGCGCGTTGGGGAAGCGTTTCGAAACCAGCCCCGGACGGTAGCACTCCGTGCGGCCCAGCGTGTCGCCGTACGGATAGAACGGATCCCACCGCAGCCCGAGATTCAGCACGAGCTTGGGACTGACGCGGTAATTATCCTGAATGAACAGGCTGCCGAGCGTGCCGCGCCGCGCCGCATATTCGCCGCCGCCCTGGATAAACCGATCGACGACGCCCAACATGAAGTCAGACCGTGGATCGCCGCTGTAACTGGTTCCGCGGAATCGGAAGTTCCCGTTCTGGCGGAAAGTGTTGATGAGATCCACCTGCATTTTCATCAGGTCGCCGCCAATCGCAATCTCATGAGAGCCTTTGATCCAGTGCAGGCTGTCGGCGAAATGAAAATTCTGCCGGTTGAAATGACCGGGGTGGCCGGTGTTGATGCTGAAGTAACCTTGAACCGTAATGACCATCTCCGGCGGATTCGAAGCCGCAATGGGAATTCCGATGCTGGGAAAGCTGAACGGCGCCCCGCTCAAGATGGAGCCGTTAATCCGGTTGAAGGAGAAAATAAAATTGTTCAGCAAATTCGGGCGAATATTGTACGTATCGCTGAACGAGACGCTTTGATCACGGTCGCTGTACCCGTTCCTTGCCTCAATCAGATTCACGCTGCCAACGGTGGGAGCATGCGTATACTCGGAGAAAAAATACCGCCCGTATAGCCGGTGACTGGTCAGGTTGTAATCTACGCGGCCCATCGCCTGGTTTTCGTTATCGATCTGCGGAAGGTCGTAGGTGATGAGAGAATCGGGGCGCGTGGAGTGCGGGATGTAATTGAGCAGCTTCACCGCGACCGGATCGAGACGGCTCGCGGGTATAATGTTTCCGGGAAACGGCTGTTTCGTCGTAGGATCGACAAGCTGGCGGCTCACACTCGAAAAATCGCCCTGCCGTTGCGCATCAGACAGCACGGTCGCGGTGTTGGCGAGCGATACGTTGCGCAGCCGCGTTCCCTGATACGTGCCGAAGAAAAATAGCCGGTCCTTCTTGATGGGCCCGCCGAGCGCCCCGCCAAACTGGTTGCGCTTGAGCAGATCATGCGAAGCGGCGAAGAAGTTGCGCGCGTTCAGGTCGCCGTTGCGGAGGAACTCGAAGGCGCGGCCATGAAACGAGTTCGTACCAGACTTCGTGACCACGTTCACAATCGCTCCCGCGCCGCGGCCATATTCTGCGCTATAGCTGTTCGTCTGCACGCTGAATTCCTCTACGGCATCCGGGTTCGGAAACGGGTTGTTGACATTGGTGTAGTGGTCCTGATTGCTGCCGCCGTCCAGGTTGTAGTTGATGTCGTCGGCCCGGGCGCCGTTGGAGGTGATGGATTGCGCGCCGGGATACGTCGCCGTCTGCTGCGTGTCGCCGCTGCCTCGCGCGTTGCCGGCTGTAAGATCCGCTGTTCCGGGAGCCAGCAGAACCAGCGCCGCTGCGTTACGGCCATTCAGCGGCAACTCCGAAACGCTCTGGGTGGTGACAACTTTGCTGAGCGTGCTGCTCCGCGTTTCCACCAGCTCGCCGTTGGCGATTACGGAAACGGTTTCCGTCGTCGCGCCGATTTCCAGCTTCACAGCGACCGTCGTGTTCTGGTCCGCGCGCACTTCAATGCCCTTCTGCTCGAAGCGCCGGAATCCAGGAGCTTGCACCGCAATGGAATATGTCCCCACGGGCAGCAGCGGGAAGACGTAGCCGCCGTCGGCCGCGCTCGTCGTTTCGCGGCTCAAACCGGTATTCAGGTTGGTCGCCGTGATCCTTGCGCCCACAAGCGCAGCGCCGCTCGGATCCGTCACCGCGCCGGCAATTGTGCCTGTCGGCTCCGCAGCATAGCAGTACAGTACGAAAAGCGACAGGGAAGCGACCCAAACCAGAAGACGGCTGCTTGCCATGATCCCTCCTGAGCGTTTAGAGCCAGTAAAATCCGCTTTTACGACAGTTTGTTGGCAAAGCCCTGCAATGTCAAGGGGAATCCGGTGCGGCCTGTCGCTGCGCTGGCCGGGCGCCCTGCGGACGCCGCCAGCGCGAGGGGCAGGCCCTCGTTCGCTGGATCGCCTCGGAACGACTTACACCTTCTCAGGCACGACGAACGGCGCGCGACACGTGCGCCGGAACATCGCGTTGGCTTCTTCGTCGCCGGGGCAGGAATACGAAGCGGCGTCAAATTTCAGCGACCGGCCCAGCCGGTACGAAATGTTGGCCAGATGCACCAGCGTGGTTGAAATCGCGCCCTCTTCAATCGGCGCGTTCAGATCCTCGTGTTTGCGCGACCGCACGGCGGCGATGAAGTTCGCCCAGTTGTTCCCTTTGTCCTGGCCCGACGGCCCTGGCGCCTGCTCCTTGCCAAGGTAGCTCTCATAGCGTCCGTGGTCTTCATCCCACAACGCCAGGTATCCTTTCGAGCCGTAGAAAATTGCGCCCACGGTATTCGGAGAGCGGCCGCCCTCGCCGATCCCGGCCTCGTGATTCGTGATCCAGTGCCGGACTTCGAACACCAGCATCTTCTTTTTGCCGCCCTCGTCGAATTCGAACTCGGCGGTCATTGTGTTCGGCGTCTCCTGATCGTCGTCGAACATGAAATGTCCGCCGATCGCGCTGACCCGGGTGGGATAGGTCACGCCCAGCCCCCACCGGGCAGCGTCCAACTGATGAATGCCTTGGTTTCCTATATCGCCGTTGCCGTAATCCCAGAACCAGTGCCAGTTGTAGTGAAACCGGTTTTTTGTAAACGCGTGCTCCGGGGCCGGGCCCAGCCACAGGTCGTAATGCACGCCCGCCGGCACAGGCTCCGGCGTGGCGCGTCCAATCGTGTCGCGCCACTTGAAGCAGAGGCCGCGCGCCATGTAGATATCGCCGATCAGCCCTTCGCGCATCTTCTGCACGGCCTCGCGCGCGATGTTGGAGCGGCAATTGGTCCCATGCTGGACCACCCGGTTGTATTTCTTCGCCGCGGCCACAATCTGCCGCGCTTCGAACATATCGTGCGAGCAGGGCTTCTCGACGTACACGTCCTTGCCAGCCTGACAGGCCCAAATGGTCTGGAGCGTATGGTGATGGTTGGGAGTCGCAATGGAGATTGCGTCAATACTCTTGTCTTCGAGCAGTTTTCGCACATCGGTAAAGCCCGCCGGCCGCTTCTTGCCAAGCTTCTCTACCATGTCGAGCCGTGAATTCAGCACGGATTCATCGACGTCGCAAAGCGCGGCGATCTCAACGTTGCGCATTTCCGCATACCGGCTGATATGCGTCCGACCCTGCCCGTGCACGCCGATGCAGGCCACGCGAACAGTGTCGTTTGGACTCGCCAGCGCGCCCGATCGTGAGGCGCCTGCCGCGGCCATGGAGCCGAGCAGAAAGTATCGTCTGTTCATGCGTCTAATGTTACATCCGGGAGCTCGCTCGCGCGTTGCTGGCCCTTTGTGATCCGGCGTTCCGGCTTCGGCGGCGCGGGCCGGAAGCATTCAAAATGCAGGATCGAACGCTGTGCCTCCAGTTCGGCCGTCGCCTCGTTGACCGCCTGCTCGAGGAGATTCGGAGCGCCGCGCGCTCGCAAGTTGATCAGCAAGCGGTGGATCTGGGCCGGCGATGCATCGAGCGCCCCCTGCACGATCGGCTCTTCACCATTGCCGCACACGCTCGCCTTGATATACCCGCTGCCGCTCTCATCAAGAATTTTCAGGTGTGCGATCTGGGCGCCGAGCGACGATAACCGCCGGTCGAGATCCTCCAGCAGCGGACCAACGACCTGAGCGGGGCTCAGCGGCGTCCGCAGCCGCAGCTCCGCCTGCCAATTCAACCACCCCAGCGCCGCTTCGGCATCTGCATAGCGGGCGTAATCCACATCCAGCAGTCGGCTGCCGGGGACGTGCGAGCCCGCCAGAATCTCCCGCAGCCACTGGTCAACGCCTTCGCCCGTAACAGCGCTGAGCTTCAAGGCGAATCCGGCCGGCAACTTTGGGAAGTTCGAATTCACATCCGCCTTGCTGAAGCAGACAAGATCAGCTTCCTCAAGCTGGTTTCGGAACAGATACGCGAGTTGTGGATCCGCGGCCGGCGCAAGCAGCTCGGCCGCGCGCTGCGGATCCACCAGTACGGTGTAGGGCGCCAGCTGGAACCGGTCGCTGTGCAGGTTTCTCAGCGGCTGTAGAACTGTCGCCGAGATATCGATGCAGCTTCCTACCGGTTCAACAAGGATCACGTCGGGATGGCTCGCGCGCAAACGTTCGGCAGCGCTCACGAAATCGGAAAACCGGCAGCAGAAGCATCCGCCCGTGATTTCCTCGGCGTCGAGAGCGGAGACTTCAGCCAACTTTGTGTCCACCAAGGCTCCGCCCTGATCGTTCGTAATCAGCGCCACGCGCGCGCCGCCCGTCCGCAGGCGTTCTGCCACTGTCAGCAGCAGCCGGGTCTTGCCCGCCCCGAGAAATCCGCCGACCAGAACGAGCAGTGGACGGGTCTCCGTCAGATTCGAATCTCCAGTGGCTTGTCGGGCGTTACATCAACCGCCTCGGCGAACACGAACGTCACGCGCCCTTCTTTGGCCCGCACGTCGAACTCAAGCGCCTCTGACCCCAGCGTCACGGACGCTTTCCGGCTCGCGGCGACTTCGCCCGGTATTTCGACAGAGCGGCACGGAAGTTTTCCTCCCTTGACGGAGAGTCGGAAGCGCGCACGCGGACTCGAAAGCGTGAACATCCCCCACCCGGTCGCCGTCGACCAAAAAGAAGCGAACTCGGCTTGGCGAAGCCGGGGCGCGGCCGTCACCGCACGGTCGGGTCCGCTATAACGGAATCCGCTCAGCGCCACCAGCCCGGACCATGCCGACATAGCCCGCGCATAGTGATGTCCGCACTCGGGCTCGTCCCACGGATCCCGGCGCTCGCCGTCATACCGCCGCCGCACGTCCTCATAGCATTGCACGCCTTCCCGGATCATACCAGCGTAGATCAGTTGTGTTGCAAACAGGTATTCTATGCCCGTCCATGCTTCCGACGAGTACGGAAATGGGATCTTCGGGCGCTTCCCGGCGGCGTAATCGCAGACCAGAACAGCGGCCTCATCGTTGAGCGCATAAACGCGCTCTACCGAATCGTGATGAATGAGACTGCTGCGGCGATTGTACTTGTAAATCGTCGCGATCGTTGTTCGGATGTGCGCCGGATCGAGCAGCGGCCCCAATCCGGCGATGTCAGCAAGATACTGCCCGATCAGCTGATCCGTCAGGCAGCCTTCCCCAAGCTGGAAATCGGGATGCCCAGGATCTTCGGCGCCGCCGCGGGAGCGGAGCGGCGGCGCGATCTGCTCCACCGCGATCCCGCGGATCTTCTGGACGTAGTGCTCGCCGTTGAACAGATTTGCATCGATCCACTGGCTGCCGCTCGTAAACAGCCGGCGGCATTCCCGCGCGAACGCGCCATCGTTCGCCGCTTTCGCCATCTCCTCAGCAGCCCTCAGCGCGCCGAGATAATAGACTCCGCACATGGGATTTGGCCCATAGAACTCGACGTCGTAGGTGTTGTGCTGGACGCCCTCCATGACTCCGTCGCGGTCCGCGTCCCAGCCTCCTTCGATCCATGCAAACTCAAGAGCCTTCTTCACCTTTGGCCACATGCGTCGAAGCCACTCCTCATCGCCGGATAGCTGCCAGTCGATATAGGCTTTGATGATCTGGCCCATTGTGCCGTCTGCCGCCGTGGTCCCGCCGGTCTGCTTTCCTTCGGGCAACGCCAACCGGATCGGCAGGAGGCCGCCGAGCCGCTCGGAAAGTTCGAAGGCCTGCTCTCGCATCGACCGCGCCAGCGAGGGGAAGAGGTGCTGCGTCGTGGTCTCGTAATTCCACACGTGCGTGCAGTTCCCATGGCAGCAGCCGCGATCATCGTTGACGCCTTCAAACCCGCGGAATTTTCCGTCCGCCGTGCGGAAGCAGGTTGTCGTCGCCAGCGTTGACAGGTTTGACATGGCGGCGTCTTTCACAGCCCCAGGCACAGTGGTCTCGCGCATCGCCTTCAGGAAATCACGCATGCCGCTTTCGAGCCGCGCCAGGTTGTCTGCCGCGTATTGCGCCGCGTCCCAGGCGTCACGAAAGCGTCGGGCGTAGTAATTGCCGATGATCGCGTTCCCGTCCGCCTCCGATGCGCTGGTCCAGCCGCACCATGCCGGCGTCCGGTTGGGGAAATGCCACGCCAGCAGGACTGTGTACTCGGCGCTTGCTCCCGGAGCAATCTCGCGAGCCAGGCAAATTGAGCCCACCCAATTGCGCTCCGCCGCCTCCGGCCCGAGTTCGCCGTCGCTTGAGAAATCGTCCCAGAACAGCAACGGGCTGGCCCACCACTTGGCCCGCGGCCAGCCCCGCAGACGCGTCACTCTGCCGCTCTCGGGATGGACAAATGCCAGCGCGAATGAACCCGCCATGGGCGAGTCCGCCGCCGCTCCGGGATTCGTCATGAACAGCCCGGCAAGTTCCCGCGTCTGGCGATTCTCATTGACGCGGCGGGGTGCAGCCGAGCGATCGCCGCGGGGATCAACCCCCACCGGATTCTCGATGGAAAACGCGATCGAAACCTTTGCGCCCTGCTGGAGCGGATTCGTGACGCGATACCGCAGGATGGCGACGGGCAGGCCGGAATCGTCGGCATCGATCGGGATGATGGGCGTGAATGCCTCCAACTCGACTTGAACCGGCAACTCGCTGTCCTGGAACGTAATGCGCGCAAGCGGATACTCGCCGGTAAAGGTCGCCGCTTCGAGCCGCGTCAGCCCCGACGCCTGGCTCGGACTCAACCCGCCTGCGGATTGAAATGGGGGAATCAGCCGCGCTTCAAGTACGCGCGCTATGGGTTTGTAATCTCCCGCCTGAACCCAGATGCTCGGAAACGCATAATTCACCGACCTGCCCTTGTCGGCGCGGTTGAAAATCTCCCAATCGCGCAACTGGCCGCGACCGCCCAGACCGACGCTGCCGGCCGCCACGCCGCCGAGCGGGAACGAAATCATCGCCAGCTGCCGCCCGCTGAATGTTCTCGGGTACTGAATCCCGGAAGCCGCCTCCGTCGCGGCTTGCGGCGCGGCCGCGACGCGGTCCTGGCGCGCCCCTATCTGCGCGGCGCCCGCTGCGAGCGACTTGAGAAAACCACGGCGCCCCGTTCCACCAGCCTTGTCTTGCATCGTTCTCATCTTAACGGCCGTGAGGATATAATACGCTGATGCCGCAAAATCGGGTTTTGCGGCCCAGCATGAAGGGAGTGTGGGCCGCTTATACGTTAGCCGCCGTTGTGCTTGGCGCCGCCGCCTACGCCTATTTCGCCTGGCTCAAGGATAAACCACGCTGGCTGCTCGCAATTGCGTTCATTGCTGTGTTCCCCGCCCTCAGGAAACATATCCGGCAGCGCTCCATCACCCTGACCATCGAGGGTGATCATCTCACGCTCAGTGAGGGCCTGCTTTCGAAAACGCGGCGCACGCTCGACATGGCCAAAGTGCAGGACGTGACCGTGCGGCAGACGATGGGCCAGCGTATGGTTGGCGTGGGCGATTTAATTCTCGAAACCGCAGGCGAGCGCGGCGGCGGAATCGCCATGTTCGGCATCGACCGCCCGCAGCGCATTGCGGACGAAATCCTCCAGGCAGCTCATCGCGCCGCCCGGGCTCGGTCACAGACCAGCGGCTCGATGTAATTACGGCGCCGCCGCGACCGCCGCTCCAATATATCGGTCTGCGGCGCCGTAGTAGAAGCGCCAAGACCTCCCGTTGCGCACCAGCCCTTCGACAAACACCACGTTGGGAACCTGACCCGCCTTCTCCCACTCGCGCTCCGGCGCAAAGACCGGCCGGTCGCTGCGGGCCTTCACGCGGGTCGGGTCCGCGACGTCAAACAGCGCCCAGCCCGTGCGGTAGACGAGTGAATCATCCGCCCCGTTGTAGATCAGCAGAATGCCGTCTCGCGTCAGCACGGGCGGCGGACCCGGCTCCACAACCTTAGAGTCAAACATCCCCGGCCGCGTCGCGAGCACGGGATGATCCAGCGCCTCGGTCCAGCGACCCAGATCGGCCGAATAGGCGACCCCCATCTGTCCCGGACGATCCTTTGCATCGCCCATGAAGTACATCCAGTACCTGCCCCCGATCTTCCGGTCGAGAATTGCGCCCGACTTCGTCCAGCCCGTGTTCCAGCGGCCCTTGTATGCCGGAAGAATCACTCCTTTACGCTCCCAGTGTTCCAGGTCGCGCGATACGGCCAGGCAGAGCTGGGCGTCTTTTCCGTTGTATCCGGTGTAGGTCAGATAGTACGTGTTTCCAATCTTCACAATTCGCGGATCCTCGACGCCGCCGCCGCGCTCATAGTCGGTTTCGGGCGACAGGACCGGCTGCGCCTGGCGTGTGAAATGCACGCCGTCCTTGCTGCTTGCGAAGCCGAGGCGCGAGATGCCCTGCTGGTCCTGCGCCCGATACAGCATCACATAGCGGCCCCCCGCGCGAGTGACAGCGGGATTGAAGACTCCCGCGGATTCAAAGCCGCTGCCCTGAGGCCACAGGATCGGCTGATCCGAAATCCGGCTGAGCGTTTGAAAGGGCGGGGCCTGCGCGGTGAGCAGCGCGGGCAACAGTAAGATGAGCGGGCGCGTCGTCATCTCGATCACATTCATTCTATTCGGACCCGCCTGAGCTTATCGACGCAAGACTTGCGCGTTTCCCCACGAGAGGATTGGAATGAACCTTAAGAACCCGCTTGCAATTTTTATCGCGCTGGCCGCCAGCCTGCCCGCCGCGCCGAGGCTGACCAAGGATCAAAACGCGGCGAACACCGCTTTGATGTCTGCAATTCGCGACGGCGATATCGGCCGCATGACCGCTGCTCTGAACCGCGGCGCTGATCCGAACTGCAAAGACGCAGAGGGCTGGCCGGCGCTGGCGCAAGCCGCGCTGTACGCGAACGGGATGGCCATCGAGATCCTGCTCGAGCGCGGCGCGGACGCAAACGCAGCCACGCCAGAAGGGCTTACCGCGCTGCACGTCGCCGCCGGGGACGCCGCCAAGGCGCGCCAGCTGATCGCGCATGGCGCTGACGTCAACGCCAGAACCAAGGCAGGACGAACCCCGCTGCTGATCGCCGCACGGCAGGACGGCGCGTATCCAGTCGTCAAATTGCTGATTGAAAAAGGCGCCGACGTGAAGGCGCTGGATTCCGTCCCCGATTTCTTCTCCGGACCCGGCTTGAACGCGTTGATGCTCGCGGCCAAGAGCAGCGACCTCCGCACGGTGAAGCTGCTCGCCCAACACGGTCTCGATGTGAACGCGAGGAATCCGAACGGCGATACCGCCCTGTTCGAAGCCGCGTGGGCCGGCAACACGGATGTGGTCCGGTATCTGATTTCGAAGGGCGCGGACGTCAACGCCGAGATCGCCCAGTTCCCGTTCAAGGGCTTCACGCCTCTGGCGATCGCCGCCGCGACCGATCACGCGGAGATTGCGGACATGCTGATCGCCGCAGGGGCTCGGGTACGCGCACGCGATGGAGCGGGCTACGAGCCGCTGCATTGGGCGGCGATGTCAGAACGCGGCGATGCGCGCCTGGTCCGCTTGCTGATTGCGGCGGGCGCCGACGTCAATGTCAAGGGCGCGTTCGAAGAGACGGCGTTCAGCTGGGCTGCGCGGCGCGGCCGCACGGCAATTGTCGATGCGCTCAGAGAAGCCGGCGCCCAGGGTGAAGTTCCGGCAGCGCGCGCTCCGTTGGTGACGCCGGTCTCGGCCAGCCCCGCCGATTTGAAAACAGCCGTTGCCAGAGCCGTCGATCCACTGCTCAAAAGCGCGCCGGTGTTCTTCAAGACCTCCGGTTGCATGTCCTGCCACCATCAAACGCTTCCCGTGCAGGCCGCGGCGCTGGCGCGTTCCCGCGGCGTCGCGGTGGATAGAGATGCCGAACAGAAGCAGTACAAGACGATTCTGGCCTTCATCGCGCCGGCTCAGGAGGCTCTGCTCGAAATGAGCGACGCTGTGCCCGATGTTCACGTCACCGGCGCCTACGCGCTCGAGGCGCTGGCGGCTGAATCCCATGCCGCTGACCGCGTGACTGCCGCACTCGTGCACAATATCGCCGGAAAGCAGATGGCGGACGGCAGCTGGCCGGGGATTGCGCCGCGGCCGCCGATTGAGAGCGGCTCGATACAGTCTACGGCATTCGGCATCCGCGCTCTGCGGCTCTACGGTATGCCCGGCCGGAAGGCGGAGTTCGAAGGACGGATCGCGCGCGCCCGGCAATGGCTCCGAGACGCGGAACCGCGCACTACCGAGGACCGGATTATGAAACTGTATGGTCTGTACTGGGCGAAAGCGCCCGCTGCCGATGTCGCTGCGGCGGCAAATGCGGTGGCCGCGTTGCAACGGGCCGATGGCGGCTGGGCGCAGTTGCCGGGCCTCGAATCCGACGCGTACGCAACCGGCAAGGCCATGACCGCGCTTCATGAGTCGGGCCGCATGTCCGTGTCCGATCCCGCGTACCGTCGCGGCGTGGCCTTCCTGCTCGGCACACAATGCCAGGACGGAACCTGGCGCGTGAAGACGCGAGCGTTTCCGTTCCAGCCGCTGAAGCCGTCGGGCTTCCCGCATGATCGCGATCAGTGGATTTCGGCCGCCGGCGCCTCCTGGGCCGCGATGGCGCTCGCATATGCGGCAGAACCTCAACCCACGATCGCTTCGCTGAAGTAAGCAGCGGCGGCGGCGGATGGAAAATCAGGCGCTCTTTTCCATCTGCCGCTTTAGCCAGGCCTTGGCCACCACCCAGTCCCGCTTCACCGTCGCCGGCGAAACGCCCAGCGCCTCCGCCGTCTCCTCAATCGTCAGCCCGGCGAAATAGCGCAGTTCCACGATCCGGCTCTGCTGCGGGTCCACTTCCGCCAAACCCTGCAATGCGTCGTCCAGCCGGACCAACTCCAGGTCCCTCGCTGAAGGAGCATCCAGGGCTTCATCGAGGGCGAGTTTTACAGCCGATCCGCCGCGTTTCGCCGCCTGCTTCGCCCGCGCATGATCAACCAGGATGCGCCGGATCAGCTCCGCTGCAAGGCCGAAAAACTGCGCCCGGTTCTGCCACTTGACGTTGCGCTGATCCACCAGGCGCATATACGCCTCATGCACCAGCGCCGTGCTCTGCAACGTGTGATCTACGCGTTCACGGCGTAAATAGCGGCCGGCAAGACGGCGCAGCTCGTCGTAGACAAGCGGCGTGAGCGCATCCAGAGCGTCACGGTTCCCTCCGCCCCACTCGAGCAGCAGTCTGGTGACGTTGTTCTGCGCCGGCTCCACGGTTACCGAGATTGTCAGCTATTTATGCTTTCGTGCGCAACTGTTCAGCGCGGCGAAATTTCGGCTGCCGCGTCCGATGCGTATGGCTCGCCGGCAAGAAAGGCCTTGGTTTCCCGCAAGAAAAGCTCCAGCTGGTCGTGGTGAACCCAGTGCCCCGCCTGAGGCACCCGCACCAGCCGGTAGTTGCGCAACGGAGCGGTTCTTCCGTCCTTTTCCGGATCCGGAATGCGGCTCTCCAGTCCCCAGAACAGCAGCACCGGACAGGTCACCCGGCTCAGAATTTCGCTGAAATCGGCGGGATTAAATCCATACGGCGGGAAATTTCGGGCATAATTGTCGAATTTCCAGATCAGCGACCCATCCGCATTCCAATTGGTGCCGTGCAGAGTCAGATGCCGGGCGACCTCGTCGCTGAGGTGCGGGTTGGCCTCCTTCATGCGGTTGACCGCAGCCTCAATGGTGGGATACGTCCGCGGCTCGCGCCGTTCCGTCATTCGCACATTCTCAATCCAGTTCCGCAACCGGTCTGGCGCTGGACCGTGAATGCGATGACCCGGCGGGAAGCCCAGCCCTTCGATTGAAACGGCTTTCTTCACCCGTTCCGGATACACGCCCGCATAGTGCATTACGATGATGCCGCCCAGCGAATGGCCGATCAGGTAAACCGGAAAATCTTCGATGATGTCCAGCAGAGCCGAAAGATCCAGAACATGCTCGGCCACGCTGTACATCGCGCCCGGCGCCCAGGCGCTGTTGCCGTGTCCCCGGAGATCGAGAGCGTAAACGTGATAGTCGTCGCGCAGCGCCCGCGCAACCCAATCCCAGTTCCGCGCATGATCCAGCCCCCCGTGCACCAGCACCAGCGAGGGTTTGCCCTCTGCGCCCCAATCCCAGAACTGGAGCTTCAAACGGTCTGAGTAGAAGAAATGCGATATGGGTTCCAGTCAGCCTCCGTTTCGATCCGGGCCGCAAATGCACCGGGATGAACGCGGATCAGGGAAGTAACTACAGACGTTCCTTCTGAATTTGTTTTCCCTCTCCGTTCATCTGTATTCATCAGCGGCCAATCGTATTTCGGCAAGCCGCCGATTGCGACCTTGGTCATCGATTACGCGGTGGATCTTCCGGACCGTTCGCCAGATGCACGCAACCGCCGCACGTCGGGTTTGTATGTGTCATCCAGAGTAACGGTCGTCCTCATGACTTCAGTGTCATACAGCGACGGCCCGGGCTCAACAGGATTCCGACGCCGGCGGCATTACGCCGTCTCGACCGGCGCTGAGGCGCCGGGAAATTGCGCCGCGATCTGCGCCAAGGCTTCGTGGATGGTCAGTTCGAGAACCGGAGCTTCGGGTCCGCGCGCATGGCGGAGCGTGTTGTTCACGAGAGTCCAGCCACGCGCCGCTCGGCCATTGCTACGTCCGGCCTATGTGCACGCCGCCGTTGGTGGTTTTCACCCTCAGCACGGCGCCGCCGGATCCGAGGTTGGCGCTGATCTGCCGCGTGTTCTTGCCCTGCGCCATCCCGGCGAAATCCGAATGAAAGCCGCCGTTCACAGTCGAGCCCTCGACCCTCGCCGAATAATTTTCGGGGACCTTGAGATGTATGCCGCCGTTGGTTGTCGAAACGTCCAGACCCTGCCCTTCCCAGCGCGTTCCCGCAAGCTCGATGTGAACGCCGCCATTCGTGGTCTTCCCGTGAACATCGCCCCCTATCCGCGTAAGGTGGACGCCGCCGTTGACAGCCGAAAATTGGATATTCCCGCGCACATCGGAGAGGTGTAGGCCGCCGTTGTAGGTCGTGAGCTCGAGATTCACGTCGTGGGGAACGAAGACTTCGTAACTCACGGACCAATGATGGTCGCTGTCGTTCGCCGGACCTTCGGCAGAAATCCGTCCGGCGCCGGCATTCACGCGAATCTGCGACGCGAGCGCTCGTGCATCCGCATCCGATGCGGCCGAAGCGTCCACGCGCATACGCACCAGCACTTCCCGGCGGCTCCATCCGAGCACCGAGATCCCGCCGTTTTCTCTGCCGTCGATATTCAGTTGCCCGGCGAAGGGAAGGGTCTGCTCCCGCATTTCGCAATGTCGCACCAGCCGGCCCTGCCCCGAACTGCCATTGCACGATAGGCGCGGCTGCGTGTTGTCCTGCATCTGGCCGAAGGCCGGCGCCACCAGGAAGAGCGCTGCAAGTGCTGAAAGGGTGATCCGCATGTATCCTCCCCGAGTGATTACCGCGCCGCTCAACAGAGGTTACAGCGACGGCTCCTTTCCTTCGCGGCTCGGTTCGGACATTTCACGGTACACGTCCCGTTTGGAGATGCCGCGTTCGCGCGCAACCCGTTTCATCGCCTCCATGCGCCCGACGCCTTCGCGTTCAAGCCGGGCCACCGCCTGGCGGACCGGCTCGGAGGAAGCCGCTGGCTCGTCCGCCTTTGCGATCAGGACCGTCAGTTCGCCTTTCACGGCCGGCCGGGCGCGCAGCGAAGCAATCGCTTCCTGCACCGTACCGCGAATGAACTCCTCATGCATCTTGGTCAGTTCCCGTGCAATCACGATCCGGCGATTGCCGAGCGTCTTCAATACATCTCCGAGCGTCTCGAAAATCCGGTGCGGCGCCTCGTAAACGATCAGCGTCGCCGGATCAGATGCAAGCGAAGAGAGCAGCCGCACGCGCTGCGACGCCTTGACTGGCAGGAAGCCGCAGAAACGAAAGGAATCCGTAGGGAGCCCGGAAGCGCTGAGCGCGGCGACGGCCGCCGAAGGTCCCGGAATCGGCGTTACGGCGATGCCTGCCGCGGCCGCTGCTTGCACCAGACGATAGCCCGGATCGGATATCAGCGGCGTGCCGGCATCGCTGATCAGCGCGACCGAAGCGCCCCCGCGCAGCTTTGCAATCAGCTCTTGCGCGCGTTCTGCTTCGTTGTGTTCGTGATAGCTGACCAGCGGCGTGTGGATGCCATAATGGTCCAGCAGCTTCCGGCTGTGGCGCGTATCTTCACAAGCAATCAGATCGACCTGTTTAAGAACCGCGAGCGCGCGCAGCGTGATATCGTCCAGATTCCCGATCGGAGTCGCGACGACATACAGGGTTCCGGGCGTCAACCTGTTAGCATAGCGTCAGCGGAACGGGATCGTAACTGAAGTTCCGGCGCCATTCAGCCGAAGGAACCAGTAGAGATTCCCGGTCACCGCATATGGATCCACTGCCTGTACCACAGCCCGCGCCGGCGCCGGCCGCGACGGGCTATCGCCGGTGGGAAGCGCCAAGCGGAACGACCATTGTCTATCTTTCTCTGGACGCCATGGACCGCCTTCGTGCAGAGGCAATGACCGGTCTTGGCGCGATTCCACGCCGCGGCGCCGAAATCGGCGGTCTGCTGATCGGGCGTATCGAAGACACGGCCGTTTATATCGATGACTTCGAAGCTGTCCCCTGCGAGTACCGCCAAGGACCATCCTACGTGCTGTCGGACAACGACCAGGCCTCCTTTGAGGCTGCGTACGAGCGCTGGAAGCCCGGCAAGGAGCAGCGAAGCTATGCCGTCGGATATTTTCGCAGCAACACCCGGGACCGTCTCGCTCTGAGCGAAACCGATCGCCGTCTGATGCGCCGCTACTTTCCCTCGGCGCCCCATGTGATGCTGCTGATTCGTCCGTATGTAAGTCGGGTCACGGTTGCAGGCTTCGTTGCATATCGAGACGGCGACCTCGGCGAGGCGCCTGACGACGAGTTCCCGTTTGTACGAAACGAACCGGTTGAGGCTGGGCGGCGGCGCCTCCGCGGGACCGCTGCAGGGCCGCTCCAGCGACCTCGCGCCGCCGAGCCGGTTGAAGTTGGCGCCGAAAAAGAAGCCCTGGCGCTTCAACCCGATACCAAGCTGCAAGCCGTTTCGGCGCCGGCCAGCCGCCGCGACGAAACGAACTCCCCCACGCCGCTCGGCCGGCATCTGCGGATATGGACTGTGCTATTCGCCGTGCTCCTGCTCGGCGCCCTCGGGGGTTTCGCTGCGGCGGTTCTTATGGCGCCCCGCCCAAGCGCCCCCCATAACGGCGATCCCTATTCCCTGTCGCTGTCGGTCTCCAACACTGGCGACAGCCTGCACCTGCGCTGGGACCGCCAGTCCCGCGCGGTCCGGTCCGCACGGCGCGGAGCGCTCGAAATCGCCGACGGCGCGAGTTCGAAAACAGTCGAGCTGGACGATAGCCAATTGCACAACGGCAGCGTCATCTATCACAGCCTCACGAACCGGGTTGTTTTCCGGCTGGTGGTGTATCCGCGAGAGGGCGTCGAGGTCAGCGAACGCATCGAGTGGCGCCAATAACATCTCGGACCGAACCATTTCCTATCTGAAACGTATAAGCGTACATGATCCGGACCACGGCAGTACTGCTTCTGCCCCTGTTTGCCTTAGCCGCCGACGTCACTGGCGACTGGAATCTCCACCTTCTCCGGTTCGGCGAAGAGTTTGCCGCTGCGCGGTTGAGCTTAAAGACCGCGGGCAATAAAGTTTCGGGGACGCTGAACGAGCTGAAACTCGACGGAACCATCGAGAACGGTCACATCACCATCAGGGCCATACGGCCCGACGGAAAAGATTGGGGAACGTTCGAGGGTCAGGCGCAGGGAGATCAGATGAGCGGCGCGGTCAAGCGTGGCGACGAAGAGTTCGCCTGGAATGCGCGCCGCGCGCCCGAAATCGCCTCCGCCCCGCAGACTCACGTATTCCAGCCGAAAACCTTTCACCGGCAGTTTTCGGGCGCGATTGCTCCCGTCTTACATATCAACCCGGGGGATACGGTTCGGACAACCACGGTCGACGCCGGCGGGCGCGACGCCGCCGGCGTAGCCCGCTCGCTGGGCGGCAATCCCCAGACCGGCCCGTTTTACGTAGAAGGGGCCATGCCCGGCGACACGCTGGCGATCAAATTTCACCGCATCCGGCTGAACCGCGATTCCGCCGCAAGCGGCGACCGCATCGCGCCCAGCGCGGTGCAGCCCGACTATTACCGCGACGCCAAGTTTCAGGATGACTTCAACAGCGAATGGAAACTGGACCGCCGCGAGAACGTGGGAACGCTGTTGAAGCCGACTGACCGAATGAAGAACTTCAAGGTGCAACTCCATCCGATGCTGGGCTGCGTCGGCGTGGCGCCGCCCGGAAATCAGGCTTTTCGTTCCGGCTGGCTGGGATCGTGGGGCGGCAACTTGGATTACAACGGCCTGCATGAAGGCGTCACCGTATATCTACCCGTGTATCGCGAAGGCGCCCTGCTGTTTGTAGGCGACGGCCATGCCCTGGAAGGGGATGCCGAGCTGAACGGCGATGCGCTTGAGACTTCCATGGACGTCGAGTTTACGGTCAACCTGATCCGAGGGCGCAGCACTCGCGGCCCGCGGTTTGAAAGCGATGAATACCTGATGGCCTCCGGAATCGCCGGCTCGCTGCAGGAGGCGATGCAACAGGCAACCACGGAACTGGCGCGGTGGCTGGAGCGAGATTACAAGCTCTCGCCCAACGAGTCGAACATCGTCCTGGGGACCTCGATACGTTACGATATCGCGGAAGTGGTCGATCCACAGGTGCACATTGTCGCCAAAGTGAGCAAGGCGGTCCTGGCGACGCTGCGCTGACCGGCATCCGGCTAGCTCTTCACCAGGTCGCGATGCGATTCCTTGACGTGGTAGCCGGCCCTTTTCAGACGGTTGTAGATTTCATGCGCGATCATCACCGAGCGGTGATGCCCGCCCGTGCAGCCGAAAGCGATAGTGAGATAGCTCTTCCCTTCGCGGATGTAGTGCGGCAGCAGGTAAACCAATAACTGCGAGATGCGGTCAATAAACTCGGCCGTCTGCGGAAACGAACGGATGTACCGCGCAACGCGAGGATGCCGGCCGGAGAGATGTTTGAATTCCGGAATGTAGTTCGGGTTCGGCAGAAAGCGTACATCGAACACCAGATCGCTGTCGGGCGGCACGCCGTGCCGGTAGCCGAAGCTCGTGATGTAAATCAGGATGTTCGATTCATTGCGTCCGCCGCTGAATTTCTCGCCGATAATTTCACGCAGCTCGTGAACGTTGAATTTGGACGTGTTGATGATATGGTCCGCCAGCTTGCGGATCGGCTCCAGCGCATGCCGCTCCTGCTCAACGCTCTTGGTCACGCTCTTGTCGGCGCCGAGCGGGTGGGGCCGCCGCGTTTCACTGAAGCGGCGAACGATGGTCGTATCGTCGGCTTCGAGAAACAGGAGCGTGGTGGGGACGCGCCGCCGGAGCTTGCGGAACATCGAGGGGAACTGGCTCAACGACTCGCCCTCGCGGATGTCCACGACAATCGCCGCGTAGCGTATCGTGGACCCGCCGATCAGGTCGGCGAAAGTGGGAATCAGCGTGATGGGGAGATTGTCCACCGCATAGTAGCCCAGGTCTTCCAGCGCCTTCAGCACGGTCCCCTTGCCGGACCCGCTCAGCCCGGTGATGATCACCAGCTCGGATTGCTTCAGGTCTGAATTGGATCCGGCGCGCTCCGAACCGGGCTGCGCGGTTTGCGCATCCGTGCGTGCTGCGCCCCTGGGCCGCGACCCGTCTTTATCAGACATTTGATTCGAGGATGGTCATCCTTCGATCAAGTCAAAATTGCCGTCCGGACGGCGAATCAGTACGGAGATGCATTCCTTGTCGGCATCGCGGTACACGATGTAAGGACGGTCCTCAATTTCGAGAATCGCCTCATCCAGCGTCATCGGCTTGCGCTGTTCGTGGTGGTTCACGCGGTAAATGCGAACCACCGGTTCAGCCTCAACGGGCTCGTTTTCCTCGGCGGCGACAACGGCGCCGGGCTCAGACGCTCCTTCCAGGCTCTTGTCCTTCGGACCGCGCTTGGTATCGCGAAACTTGGTGCGCACCTTCAGCGCCTGCTTCTCGAGCTTTTCCAGCGCAGCGCATGCAGCGGTGAAATAATCCGGACCGCTTCCAATGCCGACCAGCGGATGATCGTAATAATTGCACGTCACCTCAACATTGGTGAGGTGACGCTCCGTTGTAATGACGACGTGCGCTTCGCGCTGGCCTTTCCACTCGATCAACTTCGCAAGCTTGTCCCATTTCTGGTCGAGTTTGCGCGTCTGATCGGGCGACAACTCCGGGCGTTTTCCTGCGTAGCTGATGTTCATGGAGTACCTCCGGTGCGGAGATTCAGTTGCGAATACGTCTTTGATGCGTGGACGGTATCTTCATGTCCTCGCGATACTTCGCTACCGTGCGCCGGGTTACCTGGATGCCCTCCGCCTGAAGCCTCTCCGTGATCTGCTCGTCGGTAAGGGGATGGCGGGGATCTTCTTCCTCGATCATTTTTTTCACCCTTCGCTTGAGGATCAGCAGCGGAGTAGCGCCGCCGGAGGGTCCTTGCACGGCTTCAGAGAAGAAATAGCGCAGCTCGAAGACGCCTTGCGGAGTATGCGCGTATTTGCCGGCGACAGCGCGGCTCACGGTGGATGGATGAACGCCGATCTCCTCGGCGACCTCCTTGATCATCATCGGCTTGAGCCGGTCGATGCCGTGCTCCAGAAACTCCGTCTGACGGCGCACAATCGAATGGCACACCTTCAGAATGGTCTGCTTCCGCTGCTCGATATTCTTCATGAGCTGGAGGGCCGAGGCATATCGCTCTTTAACGTAGTTGCGGATCTCCTTGCTCGGCTCATGCTCCCGATCGAGCATGCGGCGATACTGCGGATTGAGGCGAAGCTGCGGGATGTCCTCGTCGTTCAACTGGATCAGATATTCTTCGCCGTCTTTAAAAATGTAGACATCCGGTTCGACTGAGCGCGCTCCCGGACCTGAATATCGAAGTCCCGGCCGCGGGTCCAGATGTTTAATGACATTCACTGCCGTCTGGATATGCTCCATGGGCCGGCCCAGCGCCTTCGCGATCTCGCGCAGTTGGCGATTTTCCAGCAACTTCAAATGATTAGCGACGATTTGCCAAGCCACGCCGCCTTTGCCGTTGCGGCTCTCGAGCTGGATCAGCAGGCACTCCTGGACGTTCCTTGCGCCGACCCCCGCCGGATCGAGCGTCTGCACCACCTTGAGCGCCTCCCGCACATCCTCCAGGGCATGCTCGCCGGCGGCGGCGATCTCCTCAAGCGTGGCGGTCACATATCCGTTCTCGTCCAGGTTTCCAATGATGCTGTCGGCGGCGTCGCGCACAGCTTCCGGCATGACCAAAACGCTCAGCTGGGAATGCAGATGATCCGCAAGCGTGACCGGCGAGGAGAGAAATGTCTCAAATGACGGCTTTTCAACCGACTCCGCCGCCGGACTCTTATAGCCCGGATCGAGGTAGTCATCGAAATACGATCCGAAGTCGATCTCATCGAAGGGGTCGGACTCCGTCTTCGTCTGCGGCGCCTCAGGCTCGATGGCCTCGGCTTCCACTTCGACGCCCACGCCCGCAGCGGCGGACTCATCGCGATTGCCGCCGATGCCGTCCAATTCGGGATCCGCTATGGCGCCAGCGATCAATTCCGGACTCTCCATTACCTCGCGCAGAGATTGGTCCGCGGGTTCAGCGACCCGCTCAGCCTCCAGCGCTGCCTGCACTTCCTCCGGGCTCAATTCCTCACCACCCTCGGTGGCCTCTTCGAGAACCGGATTTTGGGCAATTTCGGAAACAATCATGTCCTTTAATTCCAGCCGGTTCAGCTGAAGGACCGTGACCATTTGAACCAGGCCCGGGGTGAGGATCTGCTTCTGCGCGACCCTAAGTTGCAGTCTGGGCGAAAGCGAACTCATCTGTGATCATGATACACCGCATCACCGCGGATCGAACAGGTATTTGGAAAAGAAAATGCAAGGACTTCAACCGGGATGGGCGGGTGAGGCCCTGATGACTCCCGGCTTTTAGCAGCCGAAAATCGGACGCACGGAACCGCTTCATGAACTGTCTGGAAGCAACCTGGGTTTGCAGCATCGCCGGTCATATGCCTGGCGCGATATCGCAGGATGTTCACCAGGAAATCCGGTTTCTGACCTACCGTCTTGAAGTTCTCGCACAATGGCCGAAATCGCCGGACCGGGATGTGCGGATTGCCGCGACCCATTCGCGTCTGAGAATGCTGCTTGCTCCGCTGCCAGGCGCCGCTTTGCAGGCAGCAGCAGCCGCCTAGCGGTCGTGTGGGTGGGGCGGGCCTGCAAGAGCACGGCGCGCTTCGATTACCCGAATGCGAGGTCCAGCGCGGCGGCTGAATTGCTTCGCCGGCAACTCCGGCCTCGCATGGTATTATCCAACGAGGAGCGTTCCTGCGAAACAGGCGCCAACCTCTAAAAAATTGATCCGATAGTCTTGTCAAGGAGTCCGGCTCGTCTATGCGCCCGTGTGCAGGCTCCGGCAAATGCCATGGAGAAGCCTAACGGCGCTCGGAGGGCTCCACCCTGGTCTTTCCGGGGTCAATGACAGGGGTTGTCACGGTCAAGTGGTGCGCTCCTATCATGAGCGGCGGGCGGCTGACAATCCGCCCTTTCCGCTCGCCTGTCCATGAACCTCCTGTTTATTGGCGATATCTTCGCTTCGCCCGGCCGTGAACTTGTTGCCGAGCATGTACGCCGCATCGTGGCGGAAAACGCCATCGACTTGACCATTGCCAATGCCGAAAATTCGGCCGGCGGTTTCGGCATCACGCCGCTGATCGCCGAAGAACTGTTCTCCTATGGAATTGATATCCTCACCTCCGGCAATCACATCTGGGACAAGAAGGAAATTCACGAATACCTGTCGCGCCAGCCGCGGCTGATCCGTCCGGCGAACTACGACGACAGCCTGCCTGGCGCCGGTTACGCGATTGTCGAAGCGAAAAACGGCCACCCTGTGGGGGTTCTCAATCTTCAGGGCCGAGTTCACATGCCGTCTACGCATTGCCCCTTCCGCAAAGCGGACTGTGTTCTGAAGGAGCTGAATTCGTCAGTTCGCGTGCGCATCGTCGATTTCCACGCGGAGTTGACCAGCGAAAAAATGGCGATGGGCTGGTATCTCGACGGCCGGGCGACCGCCGTCCTGGGTACGCATACGCATATTCCAACGGCCGACACGCGCATCCTGCCGGGCGGCACGGCCTACCAGACCGATGTGGGAATGACGGGACCCTATGACTCCGTGATCGGCGTCGAAAAGGAGATCATTCTGAAGCGCTTTCTTACCGCGCTGCCGGTGCGCATGGAAGCGGCGCGGCATGGCCCCGAGTTGCACGCTGTGATCATCGAAGCCGATGAACAGACGGGCCGCGCGATTTCCATACAACGTTACGAGATTATTGATAGTCATAGCCGCTAAGCCGGGGCGCTGCGGCCTGCCCCGACCGGCAAGGCGCTCGCAGAAGTAGCTGGAGGCAACCGTGATTCATCGAAGAGATTTCCTGGCGCACTCGCTCGCTGGCTCCGCGCTGATGGCGCAAGAGGGGCGGCGACCCGCGAGTGGCCGCCCGAACATTCTCCACATCATGTCGGACCAGCAGCAGTGGGGAACCATTGCGGGAAGGTCCGCGTGCAACACACCCAACCTGAACAAGCTCGCGCGCGGCGGCATGCTCTTCGAGCGCAGCTATACGCCGAGCGCGGTCTGCTGCCCAGCCCGGGCGATGATTCTGTCGGGCGCCTACCACTGGCACAACGGCGTGTTCAATCAAATCCACTCGTCGCCCTCCGTGCACCGCGATATGTACCCGAACGTTGTGCTGTATTCCCATCGCCTGCGCGATGCGGGGTACCGGATGGCGTACGTCGGGAAATGGCATGCGAGCTGGGTTCGCTGTCCCGCTGATTTCGGCTACGAAATGGCTGGGATTAACGGCTGCGACCCCGCCATTCTGCGCAAATACGACATGAATCCGGACCGCGTCGAGCGGCCAAGGGCCGCGTTGAAGCGGCATCCCATAAAAATGATTCAGTGGCCGGGCGATGATCCGACCCCGGAATGGGGCTACACCGAAGGACCCGAAGAGGCGGCGCATGCCTGGGAGATCGCGGAGATGGCGATCCGCATGATGCGGCGGTTCGCCAAGGAATCGAAACCGTGGCTGCTCGAGACGCACTTCGTCGACCCCCATGATCCCTACTTCCCGCTGAAACAGTATCTCGACCGCTATGACCCGCGCTCGATTCCGGTCCCCAAGAGCTTCCACGATACCTTCGAGGGCAAGCCCGGCATGCACCGGCGCGAATCCTCCACATGGGGTCCGGTCACGGAAGACGATTACCGGCAGAGCCGGGCGTGTTATTACGCATCCGTGGAACAACTCGACCATCAGATCGGACGCATTCTCGACGCGCTGGAAGAGACGGGACAGGCGGACAACACCATGGTCGTGTTTACCACGGATCACGGCGATATGTGCGGCAACCACCGGATGTGGATCAAAGGATGGATTCCCTACGAGGAGACATACAGGATTCCGCTCATTATCCGCTGGCCGGGACATATCCGCCCGGGGTCGACCTCCAGACGCCTGGTGCAGACGCACGACCTGGCGCACACCTACGTCGAGGCGGCCGGCGCACAGGCGCTACCCTACGCCGACGGATACGCTTTACAGCCGCTATTCTCCAATCCGGAGGCTCCGGACTGGCCGGACCAGAGACTGTGCGCCTATTACGGCGGCGAATTCCTGTACACGCAGCGCATCGCCATCACAGACCGCTTCAAGTACATCTTCAACGGGTTCGACTTCGATGAGATGTACGATCTCGAGCGCGATCCCGAGGAGATGCACAATGCCGCCTACGATCCGGAATACGCGAAGCATACCGACGATATGCGGGCGCGTCTGTACGAAATGATGGCGCAGTTCGAGGATCCCTATGGATTGCCGCAGCGATGGACGCTGTCTGGGAACAGGCCGAACCGCTACTGCGCTCCGCGGTATCTGCCGCGGGGCAGGCGATTGTCATGAGCGAGGCCGCGAATTCGGATGCGCGACGGTATCGCCAGCAAAGTTCGCAAATCCGGCGTGAAATCCGCGCCTGATGCATCGGGCGTTAAAGCTGCGTCTTCAGATGCGGGTATGAATCGACGAACCGCCTGTCTGCTGCTGGGATCGGGTCCGGTCATCGCCGCGGACCTGCTCAATCAGGACGCCGGCGAGCCCGCGCGCCCGTGGATCGGGCCGAATTTTTGGAGCAATCCCCTTCAGGACTGGCAATACCGGAACGGGCGCATGGAGTGCATCGTATCGGGAGCCGACCGCCACGTTTACATTCTGACTCGTGAATTGTCGGCAAAAGCCGCGCCCGCAACGCTGCGCGTCACCTGCGGGCGTCTCGAAGGCGATCAGGGCGCCTTGTCGCCCGGCTTTGTCGGATTCAGGATCGGCATCCAAGGCATCTATGGCGATTATCGCGACAGTGCGATTTACGGCGTCGGAATGAATGCCGGAATCGCGACCGATGGCCGGCTCTTCATCGGCGAAGCGAATCCCGGCCAGGCGCCGGTTGGCGGATTTCCCCGCGCCATCGATCTGGAGCTTAAAATCCTTCCGGCTGGTTCGGGCGGTTTCGATCTGCTGCTTTCGGCCTTGGATGAACGGGGCGCCGCGCTGTCTTCGGTGACGCGCACAGGCGTCTCTGCGCAGAAGGTTCAGGGCGGCATGGCCGTGGTGTGCAGCGCCGGTTCGCTGGACATCTCGCAATCGGAAGCGGACCGGGAGATCACGTACAGCGGGATCAACATGCGCAAGCGCGGCCGAGAAGGCAATGTGCGGTTCTGGTTCCGCAATCTTTCGATCGCCGGCGGAAAGGTGGACCACCGGCCTGAGCGCGCCTTCGGCCCGATCCTCTGGACCATGTATACGGTCAGCCGGAACGTCTTGAAGCTCAGCGCCCAAATGGCGCCGGTGGGCGAACGCTCCCAACCGGTCCAGCTTCAAGTCTTGCGCGGTGGAAAATGGCGCACCGTGGCGTCGTCGAGAATCGATCCGCTGGCGCGCAATGCGGCATTTCGGGTCGCCAATTGGGATGCCAGCAGACCAGCCCCATACCGGGTTGCATACAGCATGGGCGGCGATCATTTCTTTACCGGGACGATCCAGCGCGATCCGGTGGACAAGCGCAAAATCACGGTTGCGGTGCTTTCGTGCCTGAACGATTTCGGATTTCCGCACACGGACCTGCTCGAATCGATCCGGCATTTTCAGCCCGATTTGCTCGCGTTCGAGGGCGATCAGATCTACGAGCGCGTCGCCAGCTACGGCATCGAGCGGCTTCCGCTCGAGCGCGCAACGCTCGATTACCTGCGGAAGTGGTTCCTGTTCGGGTGGTCATTCCGCGACCTGCTGCGCGACACGCCGGCGGTATGCATGCCGGACGACCACGATGTGTTTCATGGGAACGTATGGGGCGCCGGCGGCAAACATGCCGAAGGCCCGGCCCAGCAGGCTGCGCAGGACAGCGGCGGTTACGTAGAGCCTGCGGCGTGGGTGAACATGGTGCAGCGGACGCAGACCAGCCATCTGCCGGACCCCTACGATCCGACCCCGGTGCAGCAGGGCATCGGCGTTTATTACACCGACCTGCGCTGGGGCGGCGTGAGTTTCGCCATCCTCGAAGACCGCAAATGGAAGTCGGCGCCGAAGGTGATGGTTCCGGCGGCCGAGATCGTGAACGGCTGGGCCCAGAACCCGGCGTACAACGCCGCACGCGACGGGAATGCGCCGGGCGCGGAGCTGCTCGGCCCACGGCAGTTGAAGTTTCTGGATGAATGGGCGCAGGACTGGCGCGGCGTCTGGATGAAGGCGGCGCTCTCGCAAACGCTGTTCGCGAACGTCGCGACCCTGCCGCCTCCCGCCAACACGGACGCCGTTTGTCCGAAGCTGCCGATCCTGAGAACGGGCCAGTATGCCGAGGGCGACGTGCTCGCGGCGGATCACGATTCGAACGGATGGCCTCAATCCGGCCGCGACGCCGCCGTGCGCGCCCTGCGCCGCTGCGCCGCTGTGCACCTTTGCGGCGATCAGCACATCGCAAGCACGGTGCAATACGGCGTCGAAGACTGGAACGACGGCGCGTTCGCGCTGTGCAGCCCTGCGCTGTCGAATATCTTTCCCCGCCGCTGGTTTCCCCCCGCGCCGGGCCGCAACCCGCTCGCGCACAGCCCGCGCAACACGGGCGAGTATGTCGACGGGTTCGGTAATAAGATCACTGTGCACGCCGTGTTCAACCCGGAGCAGATGGAGGAACGGCCGAACCTTCTCCTGGACCGCTCGCCCGGTTTTGCGATGGCGGAGTTCGATCGCGACTCGCGGCAGATCACGCTGACAGTGTGGCCGCGCCGGGAAGACGTGCGGCGTCCGGGCGCCAAACCAGCCAGCGGCTGGCCAGTGACCATTCATCAGCTCGATAACGGCTGGTCGAGCGCGGGGTGGGTTTTGCCGCTGGTGCAGGCCGATGGACGTCAAGAGTTCTGCGTGCAGGTCATCCGGGAGCCGTCCCACGACATTGTCTACACGCTGCGGGTTCAGGGGGAGTCCTTCGCGCCGCCGGCGCCTGCCCAGGGTTCGTACACGGTCCGCGTGTTCGAACCGGATGACGGGTATGAGCGGATCTACAGGAGCCAGCGCGCAGCGAGGCGGCCTGGCCATGCCGATCCTCGCGGGTGAGTCTCTCGTCCGGCCGCGGACTGCCTTCCGGGTTGCAGAGAGAACCAGATTGCCGCGAATCAGAGAGCGGCAGGAAATCACCTCCAAACGCGCTTGACCTTGTGAATCGCGTTATGCTCACCTGTGATTTTCGCCTCCCGCTCACATGAAAAATCCGAGAAGCCGCGACTGGTTCCAGACGCCCGAATATTATGGCCTCGCACGCCGGGCATGGCTCCGGTCCGAGGGCTTCCCGCGTGACATTTTCGATGGGAAGCCCGTGGTCGGAATCTGCAACTCCTGGAGCGAGTTGAACAATTGCAACGCGCATCTGCGGGAGGTGGCCTGCGCGGTGAAGCGCGGCGTATGGGCCGCGGGCGGTCTGCCTCTCGAGTTTCCGACCATCTCGCTTGGCGAAATGTTCATGAAGCCGACGACGATGCTCTACCGCAACCTGATGGCGATGGACGTGGAGGAGTCAATCCGGGCGAATCCGATTGACGGCGTCGTACTGTTGTGCGGGTGCGACAAGACCACCCCGGCGCAGCTAATGGGCGCCGCGAGCGCGGATATCCCGGCCATCGTTGTTCCGGGCGGTCCCATGCTCGCGGGCCTGTGGAAGGGTAACAAGCTCGGTTCCGGCACGGACGGCCGCAAGCTGTTCGATTTGTATCGGACCGGCCGCATCGGCGATGAGGAACTGAACGAGATAGAAGGTTGTCTTGCGCGCACCGCGGGTCATTGCGCGGTCATGGGGACGGCGTCCACCATGACAAGCCTGGCGGAGTCGCTGGGCATGACGCTGCCGGGATGCGCGAATATTCCCGCGCCCGACTCGCGAAGGCTGGCGATGGCCGAATTGAGCGGCCGCCGGATCGTCGAAATGATCGCAGAGGACCTGCGCCCGTCACGCATCATGACGCGCCCGGCGTTTGAGAACGCCATCACCATGCTGATGGCGCTGGGCGGATCCACCAACGCCGTGGTGCATCTGATTGCGATTGCGGGACGGCTCGGCATTCGTATTACGCTTGACGATTTCGACCGCATCTCGCGGCGGACGCCTTACATCGTGAACGTGAAGCCCTCCGGGGAATTCGTGATGGAGGACCTGTTCGAGGCCGGCGGCGTACCGGCCGTGATGAATGAGATCCGGCCGCTGCTTCACCTGGACTGCATGACAGCGACTGGCCGCACGCTGGCCGACAACCTTGCCGGCGCGAAGACGCTCAACCGCGATGTAATCCGCGCTGCGTCCGCCCCTCTCAGCAACGAGGGCGGAATCGCAATCGTATATGGGAATCTCGCACCCGACGGCGCCGTCATCAAGCAGACGGCCGCTTCGCCGCGCCTGCTCCGACATCGCGGCCCGGCGTACGTTTTCGAATCGAGAGAGCAGATGGTCGCCGAGATCGACAGCGACAACCTGCCTGTGGATGAGGACACGGTTCTGGTGATGAAGAACTGCGGGCCGAAGGGCGCCCCGGGCTTCCCGGAGTGGGGACATATTCCGATGCCAAGGAAGCTGCTGGAGCGCGGCGTTACCGATATGGTGCGCATCTCGGATGCGCGCATGAGCGGCACCAGCTTCGGGACCGTGGTGCTGCACGTCGCGCCTGAATCGGCGGTTGGCGGTCCGCTGGCGATTGTACGCACAGGCGACGAGATCGTGTTGGATGTGCCGCGCCGTCGCCTCGACGTGAAGTTGACCGATGAGGAGATCCGCCGCCGCTTGGACGCATTTACGCCGCCGCCGCCCAAGTACCATCGCGGATACGGCCGTCTGTTTCTGGAACATGTCACACAAGCCAATCTGGGCTGCGACTTCGATTTCCTGACGCCGAACGGATGAGAGCGTTCCGACACGGGCTTCCCGCAGCCGGCGCGTTTCTGGCGCTGGCGAGCCTGTTCCTGCTTGCAAATCGCGGCGCGTACCGGAGCTATTTCGCAAACGACGATCTGGATACCATTTCCTGGGCTCGTCACATTTCGGCGAAAGATGTGGCGGCTGGCATTTGCCGGCCTCTTCTGTACGCGAACAATTTTCGCCCCACCGGGCATGGTCTATATGCCGCGCTGGCGCGAACCGCCGGGCTCGATTTCCGGCCGTACGTCGGGGCTATTCACCTGATCCACCTGGCGGCTGTCCTTGCGGTTTGGCGTCTGTTGCGCGCGCTCACATTTTCCGTTGCGTCTTCGGCTGCTGGCGTCCTGGTGTTCGCATTTGCGGCGGCAACCAGCGAGATCTACTGGAAGCCGATGTTCCTGTTCGATCTGCTGTGCGGCCTGTTCTGCGCGCTTGCGCTGCTCGCCTGGATTCGAGGACGCTGGATCGTTGCCCTGGTCTTTTTCTGGCTCGCTTTGAAGAGCAAAGAAATTGCGATCATGCTGCCGGCCGCGCTCGCCGCCTACGAGAGGCTTCTCGGCCAGCGCCGGTGGAAGCGCCTGGCGCCGTTCTTCGCCATTGCGGCGCTAATGGTTGCACAGGCGCTGCTTACCAACAACGCGCGAGATGACAGCTACCGGTTCCACTTCACGCCCGCCGCCCTATGGTCCACGCTGCGATTCTATTCTTCGCGCGTGTTTCTCATTCCATACCTCGGATTTGCTCTGGTCGCGATGGCGGCCATTGCGCGCCATCGTAAGACCTGGCTCGGCCTTGCGATATTCATCGCATCCCTGACGCCGATGCTATTCCTGCCCGGGCGCGTGTTCGGGGCATACCTGTACGTCCCGCTGATCGGATTAAGCATCATGGCGGCCTCGCTCATCCGGTCGTGGACGCCCGCTGTCGCATTCGGCGCTGTCTGGCTGTCGTGGAATTACACCCAGCTCCTCCATGAGCGCAAGGCCGCGATTGCCGAGGGAAATCTGAACCGGGCCATCGCGTCTACGATTGTGAATTTCAACACTAAAGGTCCGCAGCCGAAGGCATTCGTGTATATCGGCGACGATAAGAACGAACATCACTGGGGCGTGCAGGGCTTGTGCCGTTATCTGGTTCCGGGCGCGAAATTTCTGCGCGAGGGCGATCCGAATATGCTTGCCGCGCTCAATGACCCGCCGGTGGAAGTTCTCGAATGGGTCGAGCCCTGGCGCAAGCTGGTTATTCTCTATCGCGGCGCGAATACGCCGGAGCAGTGCTATGTCCAGATCGATCACCATACGCCGCTTTGGCAGCTTGGACGCGGCTGGCATGGGCTCGAGTGGTCCTACCGCTGGATCGAACCCCACGCCACCGCCCGTGTGATGCGACCCGCAGGCGCGCGCGTTTTTCACCTGAACGCGCTGATCGGGCCGGGCCTGATTGCGGCGCTCGGAAGAACTACGGTCACGGTCAGCCTGGACGGGCGGCCGATCGGCAGCCATGCGTTCACGAAGCAAGGCTGGCAAACAGTGACATTCGACACGGCCGCCGGCGCGGCCGGACCGGTCGAAGTAGCCTTCGACGTGACGCCCGCATTCGACCCGAACCATGACGGGCGGCATGCGCTGGGCATCGCGATCGGCGGGTTCGGGTTTAGACCTGCAACGGATCAGGAAAGGCAATACTGCGCTGATCCGGCCTCTGTTGGCCCGACGCCCGGTGACGCAAGAGCAACCGCTGGCAATATCAGACAAACTCGGGCATAGAGAAGGCGGTTCTTCGATTACGGGCTAGCGAACGCGCTGTTGCGTTGACCGCCGATGGCAAGTATGGCCATCCTGCGCTGAATCACATTCAGCGGCGGGTTACAACCGCCGCGCGGCGCGGGACAGCACAAAGTCGGTCAGCTCCGCCATCTGCTCGACCAGCAGGTCTGGCGGTTCCTCGCGAAAGCTCTCGGGCTGCAGTCCCCATTTGACGCCCGCGGCTGCGACGGCGGCGTTGCGGGCGGTCTTCACGTCCACCCAGCTGTCGCCGACCATGAGAGTCTGGTGTGGAGCCGCGCCGGTTTCCTCTCGCAGCCGTTCAATGCCCACGGGACTCGGCTTCTTCTGATCGAAGCTGTTACCCCCGTATACGCGAAAGAAATACTCGCGCAGTCCGAGGCCATCGATGAGCGCCTGGCTGAATCCCACGGGCTTGTTGGTCAGAACCGCCATGCGCACGCCGGCCGACTGCAACTGTCGCAATCCTTCTTGCACTCCCGGATAGGGCCGCGTGTGGTCGAGCATGTGCTCGCGATAATACCCAAGAAAATACTCGAGCGCTTTCCCGATCTCTTCCTCGCTGGCGCTGTATCCCAATGCGCGGCGGACCAGGACGGGAGCGCCGTTGCCGACGTAGGTGGCAACCACCTCCGGACTTACGGGCGGGCGGCCGGTCCACTTCAGAGTTGCGTTCACCGAGTTGGTCAGATCCTCCTTTGAGTCGATCAACGTGCCGTCCAGATCGAAGATGACCAGATCCATGACGCCTCAGAGCTCTTGCGGTTTGAGGCGCGCCGGCCGCGGGTTAAAGTGCACGCCGTTCGACCACATGCGGCGCAACTTCTCGACGCTCAGGTAAAACGGCTCCTTCAGCGAGCGCGGCGCCGTCGCAGCCAGCACTGACGCGGCGTGAGCCGCGTAGGGCATCACTCTGGATTGCGCCATGAAGCGCGGCGGTGGACTCGGCGCAAACGCCGTAATCACCGTGACCACGGCGACCACCAGCAAGGCGCCGCGAGCCAACCCGGCGCCCGCGCCGAGCAGGCGGTCCAGCCAGGACAGTCCGATCCATTTGAACACCCGCGCCAGTATTCCTCCGATCACGCCGCCCGCGATTACGAAAATCGCAAACACGAGAAAAAAGCCGAGCAGGTTCGCCGCCGCGCCCGGCCCCAGGTACTCAGCCAGCCACCCTGCCGGGATGCCGTATAACCAAAACCCGCAGAGAACGCCCAGCAAAGTGGCCGCTAATCCGACGCCCACGCGCGCAAATCCGGCCATGAACCCGGCGATCACCGAGAACGCGACGATTACGATGAGCACCAGGTCCAGCGCATTCACAGGCTTCGTCCGGTCAGCGCGTGATAGGCGTCCTTGTATTTCTCGCTGGTCTTCAGCGCGACATCCTCGGGCAGCGCCGGCGCCGGCGGCTGCTTGTTCCAGTGGATGCTCTCCAGGTAGTCGCGCACGTATTGCTTGTCGTAAGAAGGCTGCGGCCCCCCGGGACGATACGATTCGACCGGCCAGAATCGCGATGAATCAGGCGTCAACACCTCATCGGCGAGTACGAGCTCTTCACCGACGAAGCCAAATTCGAACTTTGTATCAGCGATGATGATCCCTCGCGCCAGCGCATACTCAGCCGCGGCGCTGTAAATCGCCAGCGTCAGGCGCCGCAGCCGCTCCGACAACTCCGAACCAATCAGACCGGCCATGGCGTCAAATGAAATGTTTTCGTCATGCCCGGTCTGCGCCTTGGTGGCCGGCGTGAAGATCGGTTCCGGGAGCCTGTCGCTCTCCTTCAAACCGGGCGGGAGCGCGATGCCGCACACGGTTCCGCGCTGCTGATATTCCTTCCATCCGGATCCCGAAAGATACCCGCGGGCGACGCACTCGATCTCCACCATCTTGGCCCGCTTCACCAGCATCGAGCGCCCTTCGAGTTGCGATGAATACTTCTGTAACTCGGCAGGATAGCCCGCGACGTCGGCGGTGATCAGAGGGTTCGGCGTCAGCGATTTCAAATGGTCCAGCCAAAACAGTGTGAGCTGGTTCAGTACGCGGCCTTTTTCCGGAATTCCCGTGGCAAGAACGTAGTCGAAGGCCGAAATGCGATCGGTCGTGACGATCAGGAGATTGTCGCCAACCCTGTACACGTCGCGAACTTTGCCGCGGCCAAGAAGTTCGATGCCCGGCAGGTCAGATTGTGTGAGTACGGAAGTTTGGGTCACCATTTTTGTCTTAGCAAGCGTCAGGAGGCT
>DASRCT010000069.1:0-115623 GCA_035652975.1 Bryobacteraceae bacterium
GGTCTGCGCGAGGCGATTGCCATGGCCACCACCAATCCCGCGCGCGTCGGGCGCATCGCGTCCCGGCAGCGCGGGATCTCCGTCGCCGATCGCGCCGACCTCGTGCGGTTCGAATGCGACCCGACGTCTTGCCGGCTGCGGGTGCTCGAAACATGGGTTTCGGGTGAGCGCGTTTACGCGGCATAGAACCTCTCACGACCGCCTGGCGGCTTCCTGACGCGGACGCCGGATGCTCTGCCGCGTCTCATGAGGCTCCGCTCAACCGCTCGGCGAAGATCGGAGCAGGCGGCCAACACACGCCCGGCCCTGTTGGCTGCCGCCCAGACGCCGGCGGGAGATAATAGCGCGTTGAACACAAACATGCGCTTTGCTGAAATTTTGTCGCGCCGGCGCTGGCTGACGCAGGCTGGCGCGCTAGCCGCCGCGCCCGCCGGTTTGGCTCAGCGCCAGACCTCGCGCCGCCTGGCATATGTGGGAACGTATAGCGCTCTTCAAGGTCCGGAGGGGAGTCGCGGCCGCGGTCAGGGGATTTATCTCTTCGAAATGGATCCGGCGACGGGCGCGCTGACGCGGCGCGATCTTTACCCAAGCGACGCCAACCCCTCCTGGCTGGCCCTGGATCCCGCGCGCACACGTTTGTATTCGGCTAACGAAACAGCTTTCTACGGAAAAGAGCAGTCGGGATCCATCAGCGCCTACGCCATCGACCGGCCGACAGGCCGGCTGACGCTGCTCAATACCGAAAGCTCGCGCGGCGCAGGACCCTGCTATGTCAGCATTCACCCTTCCGGCAAACACGCGCTGGTTGCAAACTACCATGGCGGAACGATCGCCGTGCTTCCGATTTTATCTGGCGGCAAACTCGGTCCCGCCACGGACGTGAAATCAGTCGCAGGGCGCCCGGGTCCGGCGCAAGCCTCCAGCGCTCCGGCCGGCAGCTTCGCCATTAGCGGTCATGATCGCTCCCATGCGCACATGATCCAATCCGACCCGTCGGGCCGGTTCGTCCTTTCAACCGATCTCGGGCTCGACCGCATTCTGATCTGGCGATTCGACCCACAATCGGGCAAGCTCGCCCCGAATGACCCTCCTGAGGTTTCATTGCCGCCCGGCGACGGACCGCGGCATTTCGCATTTCATCCGAACGGCCGCTGGTTTTACAGTCTCCAGGAGGAGGCTTCAACGCTGGCATTTTTCGAATACGACAGCGCGCGCGGACGGCTTGCAGCCAAGCAGACGATATCCACGCTGCCGAAAGGCTACGCCGGGACGAATTTCACTTCAGAGGTGCTGGTATCGGGCGACGGACGATTTGTTTATGTCGCCAATCGCCTCCATGATACAATTGCGTGGTTCTCGATCGGACCTTCCGGGGCGCCCACGCTTTCGGGCGAGGAATGGACCCGGGGAGACTATCCGCGCAGCTTTGCAATCGATCCGTCCGGCAGGTTTCTCTATTCGTGCAACCAGCGCAGCGACGCAGTGACCTGCTTCCGCATCAATCGTCAGACCGGCGCCTTGACCTTCACCGGGCGATACACGCCCGTAGGGACGCCGGCGATGATCCTGTTTTTGACGTGAGCTGGCGCGCCCGGAGAGATTCGAACTCCCGACCTACTGGTTCGAAGCCAGTCGCTCTATCCACCTGAGCTACGGGCGCGATGACCGAGACCCTGTCGCAGATCACACAAAATGATCCGGTCCTTCGAGCAGTTTATCGCAGAACGGAAATATCTGCATGCGTCTTGAACGCCTGCGAGACGCTGCTTCCCTGCAAGGCGAAAGTGATTCAGCAATCAGAGAAGTATCGGCTTAACCACCTGGCCTGAGACATCCGTCAAGCGGAAATGTCGTCCCTGGTATTTGTAGGTCAGTTTCGTGTGATCGATGCCGAGGCAATGCAGAATAGTGGCCTGCAAATCGTGAACGTGAACGGGATCCTTGATAATGTTATAGCAGTAGTCGTCGGTCTCGCCGTACGTAATCCCCGGTTTAATCCCGCCGCCGGCCAACCACATTGTAAAGCAACGCGGATGATGGTCGCGGCCATAGTCATCGGATGTCAGACGCCCCTGGCAATATACAGTCCGTCCGAACTCGCCGCCCCAGATTACGAGGGTATCGTCCAGCATGCCGCGTTGTTTCAAATCGGTGACCAGCGCGGCTGCGGGCTGGTCGGTTTCCTTGCAACGCTTAGGCAGGTCTTTCGGCAAATTTCCGTGGTGGTCCCAATCGCGGTGGAACAGTTGAATGAAGCGCACTCCGCGCTCCGCCAAACGCCGCGCCAGCAGGCAGTTGGCCGCAAAGGTCCCGGGCGTTTTGGAATCCGGCCCGTATAACTCAAAGATGCTGTCCGGCTCCGAGGATAAATCGGTCAACTCCGGAACGGAGGTCTGCATACGGAAAGCCATCTCATATTGGGCGATTCGAGTGCAGATTTCCGGATCCCCGTAATCTTCGAGCTTGATCTGGTTCAGTTCGCGCAGGGAGTCCAGGTATTGCCTGCGCAGGTCTCGCGAGAATCCGGGAGGGTTTGAAAGATAGAGCACCGGGTCGCCAACAGATCGGAACTTGACTCCCTGATATCGGGTCGGCAGGAAGCCGCTGCCCCAGAGACGGTCATACAGCGGCTGGCCGGTCCCGCCCTTTCCCGGCGAGATCATAACGACGAATGCCGGCAGGTCCTGCGTTTCGGCGCCCAGCCCGTACGACAGCCATGCGCCAATGCTCGGACGCCCGGCGATCTGCGCTCCGGTCTGGAAAAAGGTAACCGCGGGGTCGTGATTGATCGCCTCGGTGTGCATCGATTTGATGAACGTCAACTGGTCAGCGATGCGAGCCGTGTATGGCATCAATTCGCTGATCCAGGCGCCCGATTCACCATGCTGCCGGAATGCGAAGCGCGACGGCACCACGGGCAACTTAGATTGAGTGGCTGACATGCCCGTGAGGCGCTGCCCCATCCGAACCGAATCCGGGAGATCGGTCCCGGCAAATTCCTTCAGCTTCGGCTTGTAATCGAACAATTCCATCTGGGAAGGACCGCCGGACTGAAACAGGTAGATGACGCGGCGCGCCTTGGGCGGAAAATGCGGCAGTCCCGGCAAGCCGCCAAGCGGTTCGCCCTTAGCCTCTGTTGTGAACAGGGACGCTAGCGCCGCGATGCCGATCCCAGCGGCTGTGCGTCCAAAAAAGTGGCGTCGCGTCATTTCCGCGCAGCAGTTGTCCATGCGCTACTCCTTGGTGACCGTTTCATCGAGATTCAGCATCAGACTCGCGACTCCTGAGTAGGCTGCCAGTTCAGCGGGATCCAGGGAGCGATTCCAGGGCGAATGTCCCTCATTGAGCAATTCCACAGCCCCTGCACTGTCGCTCCGATAATGGCGGAGGAACTTTTCGAGGGCGCTCATGAGCGCCGCGGATTCGCGACCCTTGGGCCGACGCCCCAACAGCAGCCGCCATCCGAACTCGATGCGCGCCTGCGGAGTCGGTCCGCCGTGGAGCATCATTCGCTCCGCCAGTTTGCGCGCAGCTTCGACATACGTGACATCGTTCATCAAATCGAGCGCCTGAAGCGGAGTATTGGTCCGGGACTCGCGAACCGTGCACGTTTCACGCGTCGGCGAGTCGAACAAAATCATAGATGGGGGCGCAATGGTTCGCCTCCAATAGGTGTACAGGCTGCGCCGGTAGAGTCCTTCGCCGCTGTCATGAACGTATCCCCGTCCACCCGCGAGTTCCTGCCACAGCCCGGGCGGTTGGTAGGGCTTGACGGAAGGTCCGCCAAGCTTTTCGACGAGCAGTCCCGCGGCGGCAAGCGCCTGATCGCGGATCATCTCCGCGGGCAAACGGAACCGCGGACCGCGGGCGAGCAAACGATTCTCCGGGTCACGCTGCAACAATTCCGGCGTGAGTCTGGATGACTGTCTGTAGGTCCTGCTCATGACAATTGTCTTGAGAATGTGCTGGACGTTCCAACCGCTCTGCACGAATTCAGTCGCCAGCCAGTCGAGCAGCTCCTGATGGACCGGCCACTCGCCCTGTGAGCCGAAATCCTCCACTGTTTTCACCAGCCCGACGCCGAACAGCATTTGCCAGAACCGGTTGACAGTAACGCGCGCAGTCAGCGGATTCGACGGATCCACCAGCCAGCGGGCAAGGCCCAATCGATTCGCCGGCCACTCCGGACGAAGCCGGCCAAGAGCTTCGGGCACTCCCGGTGAAACCGGCTCGCCATGCGCATCGTACGCGCCGCGCTTCAGCACGTACGCCTCGCGCTTTGGGCCTTCGGCCATCACCATCACGGTGGGAATGGAATCATAGTACCTACGCCGTTCATTCCGGGCGGCGATCAAATGATTGCGCGCCTCGCGCAGCTCCGTTGGCGCGAAGCGGTCAAGATAGCAGAACGTCAACTTGTCCTGCTGGGCGCGCGTCCGGTTCCGTTCGGGAATGGCAGCCAGCGCGTTGACGGATTCCAGCAGCGGAAGAGTCGCAATCTCTTCCGGCGTGAGCGCCACGTTGTAAGCCCGGACATCGTCGATTGCGCCACGAAATCGCAGGCCCCCTCCCGCGCCGATTCGGAACGGCTCGCTCGCGCCGAACGGATATGTCAGTTCGTCGAATTCAACCTTGATCTTTTGCGGAATGCCGTTGAAGTAAATATGGACGCCTTTCGCCTTGCGGCGGCCGTCATAGGTCACGGCTACGTGCGTCCATTCATTCATCGCGACGGGCTGCTCCGTCTCCAGACGCAGGCTGATGTCGGTGAAGCGGAGGGTTTCGTGCAGCCGTACTTTACCGTTCTTCAACAGCAGGGCGTAGCCCTGGCCTTCCCAGTAATCCTGCGCGCGCGAAAGAATAGCGCCGTCGGGCGATGACGGTTTGATCCAGGCAGAAAAGGTGAAGGGATCCTGCCAATCGAACGGCGCGACCTTTCCGGCGTCAACGAATTGCTTGCCGTCAAACAGGAGCGCTGCTCCCCGGCGACCCGCGGTCGCCGGCAGCGCGCAGCGCTTTTGTTCGCAGCCGGCGACGGGCTCTCCGCCGTCCAGCCCTAAATGGAGGACCTGGCCGCCGTCGATGGTCCACTCGAATGGCGGCAGGCTCGCAAGCGATTTTTCCCAGGTGCGGCGCGCCGCGGTCAATTCTGGCTCGAGCGACGACCACCTTCGTTCCGCTTCGGCGACCTTGCGGTCCAGTTCGGCCAGTTGTTTCTGGTTCTCGGGCGTCGGCGCCTTCACTACGGGCTCTTCGTTTCCGAAGTTGTAGACCAAGCCGCGCTCCGGAACATTGTTAAAGAAAGCGAACATTCGGTAAAAATCGCGCTGCGTGAAGGGATCGTACTTGTGGTCATGGCAGCGGGCGCAGCCCAGGGTCACGCCGAGCCAAACGGTTGCGGTAGTCTCGGTTCGATCGGCAACGTACTCGACGCGAAACTCTTCCTCAATGATTCCCCCCTCGCCGCTGGTGCGATGGTTCCGCTGGAAGCCGGTAGCGATCTTCTGCTCGAGCGTAGCGTTCGGCAGCAGGTCTCCGGCGATCTGCTCGATGGTGAACTGGTCGAAAGGCATATTGCGGCGGAACGCGTCGATGACCCAGTCGCGCCAGCGCCACATATCGCGCGGTCCGTCGGTTTGATAGCCATTTGTGTCGGCGTAGCGCGCCGCTTCAAGCCAGCGGATCGCCATGCGCTCCGCGTAACGCGGCGAGGCGAGCAGGCGGTCCACGACTTTTTCGTATGCGCCGGGCGATGTGTCTGCCAGAAACGCATCCACCTCGTCCTGAGTTGGAGGAAGCCCTGTGAGGTCCAGCGAGACGCGGCGCAGCAGCGTGGCTGGATCTGCATCCGGCGACGGCTTGAGCCCTTCCCGCTCGAGACGCGCGAGCACGAAATCATCAATCGCGTTTGCCGGCCACTGGGCGTCGTGTACGCGCGGCAGCGCCGGACGCTTCGGCGGGATAAACGCCCAGTGGCGCTCCCATTGGGCGCCTTGCTCAATCCAGCGGCGAATGAGGCTGATCTCGCGATCCGTAAGCTTGGACTTTCCGGCGTATGCTGGAGGCATCCGGATGGCCTTATTCTCTGAACTGATGCGCCGGAACATCTCGCTGGCATCCGGATCGCCCGGAACAATGGCCCGCTTATTGTTACCGAGCGGGATTTTGGCGCCCTCCTCGGTATCAAACCGCAGCGCCGTCTTGCGATTGCCGGGGTCGGGACCGTGGCAGGTGAAGCAGTTCTCTGAAAGGATCGGACGGATGTCGCGATTGAATTCGACATCCGCCGTCAGGGCGGGCAAACAGAGCAACAGCCCGCCAAGCGTCAATCGCAGCGCGAAGCCCACTGAGGTTGATTGTACGCCGCGGACGGCGCACGTCGAGGCGCGAACGGGCTTCATCGCGACCGGATCTTGCGCAGCAGCTCCAAGGCGTTGGCGATCTCCGCATCGTCCGGCATGTCGCGCAGCGCCACGCGAAGGTCTTCCTCGCCTTCTTTGAACCTGCCGCTCTGGCATTCGATCAGTCCGAGATTTTTGTAGAGGGCGGCGAGCGATGCGCATGAGCCGCAAACCTGAATCGCCTCGTGAAGCTGCGAAATCGCCGCCTCCCAATCGCCCTTCTCGGCCGACGCAATGGCGAAATTACTGAGCGTTCTCGCCCGTTCAACAATTCCTCCCTGTTGCTTCAGGGCTACGAATCGCGCCTCGTATTGTCTGGCCCGTTCGGGATCGCTCTTACCCAGAGCGCGGAATAAGCTGTACAGCGCCTGGCTGTGATTGGGGTCGAGTTCAAGCGTCCGCTGCCAAGTTTGAACCGCTTCCTGGCTTCTGCCGGCGGCTTGCAAGCACTGGCCGAGAAGAAATGAAGCTTCAGGATTGTTTGCATCAAGCTGCAGGGATGTGCGCAGGGCCGCAATCGCCTCATCATACTGCTGGAGTTCGCGCGCCGCCGCGCCCATCTGAAACCATGCGTCTGCGACGCCCGGATCCAGATCGCAGGCCTGTTTCAGTTCGGGCAACGCTTCCTCGAAGCGCCGCAATTGCACCAGCGCGCGCCCTTTGTTGTAATGCGCCGCGGCGTTTCGAGGCGCCAGCCTGACAGCCTCGGCGAACTCATCAAGGGCGGCTTCCGGCTGGCGTTGATCCGCGAGCGCGATTCCCAGGTTCAAATGCGCGTCCGGCGAACGCGGATCAAGGGCGACCACCTTTCGAAACGTTGACGCCGCGGCGGGGTCGCGCGAGCGGCCCTGCACCATGCCAAGGGCGGTGAGAGCTTTGATATTGTCCGGCTCGAGCGCCAGGGTTTGCTCCAGCTCGCGCCTGGCATCGGCAAACCGATTCAGTCCGGCGAGCGTCAACGCCAGATTGACGCGCGCCTGGGTGTACCGCGGGCTGTTTTCTATGGCCTGGCGAAACAGCTTTTCCGCGGTCGCGGCTTTTCCCGTGCGGCCGTACAGAACGCCGAGGTTGTTCTGGCATTCGGCGCACTGTGGATCGCCGGCCAGCCCCAGATTGAACTCGCGCTCCGCATCCTGATTCCTGTTTTGCTTCATGTACAGCAGACCAAGCTCATTGCGCGCGGCGGCGAGTTTCGGGTCGAGCGCGACGGACTTCTCGAGCGAAACGATGGCTGCGGAATCGTCGCCGGATCTCTCTTGCGCGAGCGCAAGGTTGTACCAGGTCTTCGCATTCGCCGGATCGAGCCGCAGCGCCTCCCGATAGCCCTGGATGGCAGTTTGCACGTCTCCATCCAGCAACGCCGCGTTGGCGCGACTGGCGGTGACGCTGGCGACATTGGCCATTTGCTCCTGCTGCTTGCGCTTTTGGAACTCCGCCAGCTCTTTGCGCGCGATCTCTGTCTGATCAAGGCGCCGCATCAGCTGGGCGAGTTGGAATTGCGCCTCCTGTGAATCAGGCTCAATCTGAAGCGCCTTTTCGAGATGCTGCCGCGCTTCCTGCAAACGATTCAGGCGAGCCAGGACGAAGCCGAGATTATATTGGGAACCGTAATCGGCGGGATTCTCGCGAGCCGCGATTTCCAGATCGTCCGCCGCTTTTTGATACTCGCCCAGGCCGCGGTAGACAAGCCCGCGCAAATAGCGGCTTTCCTGATGGCGCGGACGTCGCCTGAGAACCGCATCAAGGACGGGCAGCGCCTCGGCCTGTCGATCCAGGCCGATCAGGGCCTTCGCAAGAGACAGGCGCGTCTCGTCATCGGACGGGTCGGCTGCAACGGCTTTGCGCAAATATTCGACGGCGTCCGCATATTGTTTTTGCCGCGCATAGAGCGTGCCCAGGCTGGAGAGCGCAAGGGCCGACCGGGGCTGCTCCGCAACGGTCTTTTTCAGCACTCGAACAGCTTCGTCGGAGCTGCCGTTGTCGTACAGCGCCTCGGCGAGGGCGGCGTGATGGCCCACATCGTCCGGCTCGAGTTCGACCGCCCTGCGCAGGTATGTTGCGGCCGCGGTGTAACGCTTCTCAGCAATCAGAACTTCACCCAGATTGTGCAAGGCGGCCGCTGATCTTGCATCGAGCGCCATGGCGGCGCGGAACTGCGACTCTGCTTCGTTCAGGCGCCCGCTCTCCTTCAGCGCAAGCCCCAGCGCCAGCCTGGCGCGCAGCGAACCGGGCGCTCGATGGACGAGCTCCTGAAGCGTCTCTGCGGCTCGCTCCGCCTGGCGGTCTTCTAACAGGGCCAAGCCCAGGTTGTAGCGCGCATCCTGCGATTTGGGATCAGCAGCGAGCGCGGATCCGAAGAATACAGCGGCGCAATGCGCCTCGCCCCGCTGGGCGAACCAGGCGCCGGCGATGTTTGCGGCCTCGCCGGGCGACCGTCCCAAACGCTGGGCCTGCAACTCCGGCGGCGGTTCGCAGTTTCGCGACCCCTGAGCAAAGGCGAGCGAGAGAGCGGCGCCACAACATGCCGCCGTCAGACGGCAACCGGCGATCGAAAAATACGAGCGCACTTCAGCTCGCATCATCGCACAACGGGTTCAGAAAATAAGTTTGAGGCCGAGTTGCAGCGACCGCGGCAGATTCCCCGTGGCGAGCGAGGTTACCTTTCCAAAATTAGCGTCGAGCAGGCTTCCATTCGGCACACCCATGATGACCGTGTTCGGCGTGTTGAACGATTCGGCGCGAAACTCAACGGCCCTGTTTTCAGCGAACGGAAATGCGCGGAATACCGACGCGTCGACATTCCAGAACGCCGATGACCGCATGGCGTATCTGCCCAGGTTTCCAAACGTATATTGGGGCGGGGCCGCAAAGGCTGCCGTATTGAACCACGCCTGGGCGGTTGGGTTCGGCAGGTTGGGGTTGCCGACCAAGTTCGCCCGCAGATAACCTGTGTTCCCGGTATTAGCGCTGTCGCCAGCAACTGTGATGTTGTACGGCTGGCCTGAACGCGCCGTTGCGATGCTGTTGATCTGCCATCCGCCGATTACGTAATCGACAAATCGGCTGCCCGTGGCGAGGGACTTTCCTTTGCCGAAGGGCAGTTCGTAAACGACGTTCACGCTCAATACATGGGTCAGGTCGAATCCGGATACGCTGCGGTCATTGTTGTAGTGATAAGGATCCTGCACGGACTGGCCCTCGACCCCGTACCATCCCGACGAGCCGATGTCGATCGACTTCGAATAGGTGTAGGACACCTGGTATGCGAGACCTTTCGAATAGCGCTTGTTCAGATGGAACTGAAGCGAATTGTAGTTGCCGCGACCGATCGTCCGGTCGTAATACGTCGCGTGGATATAGGGAAAGGGCTGGCGATCGCGAGGATTCCCGGGCCCGGGCGTCAGGGCCACGTTGTAGTATCCGCCGACGTCCAGGCGCCGGCTGCCGGAGCCGGCATAGTCGATGGAGACGGTCGTGCTTGTGTTCAACTGTTTCGCGACGCCGAAATTCCATTGCATGGAGTAGGGATTTTTTCCGTACGGATCATAGAACCACTGCACCTGCTCGAAGGGAGTGGGCGCAGGGAACGCGCCGCTTTGCGCGAAGGGATTCTGGCCGTTTACGGTCGGGGTCGGCTGGCCAGGCACTGGGACGTTCAGATTGTTCGCGAGCTGCTGTCCGATATCGGGCCACGAGCCTTCATAATTCTGCGACGTCTGCGTCACGGCAGCCCAGTTGTCGTAGAATATGCCGAAGCCGGCCCGGATCGCCGTCGTATTGGTGAGACGATACGCCAGACCGAGGCGGGGACCCCAATTCGTGGTGGTGTCGTGATAAATCTTTCCGTTGTCGGACAGCACGACGTGCGCCGGCAGCGTGCCATCGCCCGGAATGCAGGGCGCGCGCCCGCGCTGGCTGCATGGCGGCGGGAGCTTCTGAACGATGTAGGTTCCGTTGTTGAAATTCACCGCGCCGGTTTCGATGCCGCCGTTCTGTCCCACAGTGTCTTCTCTGCCGTACGGCGGGATGAAAGTGCGGTCGTAGCGCAATCCGATGTTGACAGTGAAGCGGGGAGTGGCCTTCCAGGAGTCCTGTAAGTAGTAACTCATAACGCCTCCCCAGCGGGTCGTCTCGTGGACATTGCGGCGTCCGGCGCTGTCCGGCACGTTCAACAAAAACGAAGCCATGGCGTTTCCGGGGAACACGTTGGGTTGAGATGGATCGTTCGTCTGCTGGAAGGCGTAGCTGGAATTGGCATTGTTGTACAACGATTCGAACGTGCTGCTGTTCAGCTCGCCGCCAAAACGGATGGTGTGGCTGCCGATAATCTTGGAGACGTTCGCCTTCCACTGATGAACATTTGTCTCGTTCGGGTTCAAGGAGCGGCTGATGCCCGGTATGACGGTGCTGTATCCGCTGATACCAATGCTTGGCAGCACATTGAATCCGCCAATGAAGCCGCCGGCGAAATCCGGAGCAAAGCCCAGCGCCTGAATCGCGCTGGCGCTTACGTTGGTGTAGAGGTTCGTGCTGTTGGTCTCCTGGTGTGAACGGCCGTACTGAGCCTGGAGAACCAGACTCGGGCTGAAGGTGTGAACCCAGCTGGCGCCGTAATTCTGTCCCGGATTGTCGGTGACCTGATGCGTGTACACGGGCACTCCCGCCGTACCGGAAGTGTCATAGTACAGCGCGCTGTATCGGAACCAAACGAAATCCTTGGAGCTGAAGTTCTGGTCGATTCGCGCCGTGAACTCGTTCTGGTGTTGGATGAACGGCGTATTGTCAATCGCATTATTGTTCCCGACTCCGGTGTTGAACAAAGGCGGCCGGATCTGTTTGACAAAATTCACCAGCCGGGTGTCGATCAAATTGGCAGGTATCTGGTTGCCGGGGAACGGATCGCGGATGAAGCCGCCTGGTTTGCTCGGATCCGGGCGCGTCGTGAAGGGATTAAAGGCCTGCGCCTGTCCGGCCAGATTGCCGCTTAACTCCGCGTCCGTCGGGAAGTGGCGGAATGCGTTCGCCGCCTGCGAATATCGAAATCCTTCGTATGCCGCAAAGAAAAAAGTCTTGTTTCGACCGTTGTACAGCTTGGGAAAGAGCACCGGCCCGCCTGCAGCGGCGCCGAACTGGTTCTGCCGGAACACGGTAACGCTGTTCTGAAAGGTGTTGCGAGCATTGAAGGCATCATTTCTCAGGTACTCCCAAACCGCGCCATGCAGATCATTCGTGCCAGATTTCGTGGCGACGTTGATCACGCCGCCCATCACGCCGCCGAACTCCGCCTGATCATCGTGGGCGTTGACTTTGAACTCCGCAATCGCGTCGACGATCGGAGGCACTGCATAGGTGCTCTGAAATGCGCCCTGGTTATTCAAACCGTCGGTCATGAAGAAATTGCTGCGATTGGTCTGGCCATTAATCGAAGGGAATACGAATTGAGTTCCTGAGGCGACATTGCCGAAGCCGCCCGCGTTTTGGGAGACGCTGATGGGAGCCACGCCCGGCGATAATGACAATAGTTGCGTAAAATTTCGGCCATTTAACGGTAGATCCGTTACCTGCTTCTCCGCAACCACCGCTCCCAGCTCGGCCGTGGCGCTTTGCACTAACTCGCCGGACGCCTCCACGGTCACGGTTTGCTGCAAGTTCCCTACCTGAAGCGTCACATCGATCGTAGCCGTCTGATTTACGGAGAGCGTGATCTGTGGAATTTTGGCCGTCTGGAATCCGGGCGCGCTGGCCTCGATGGTGTACGGCCCGGGCGTGATGCCAAGAAAAAGATAGTTTCCCGCGCTGTTTGATTCGGCGATGCGCTCCACCGAGGTCTCGACGTTTTTCAGCACGAGCTTGCAGTTCGGCACGACGCTGCCGGTCGAGTCCCGCACCACGCCGGTGACCGAAGCGGACGAGAGCTGAGCGTAGGCGGATATCGCAAGCGCTGCGACCGTAAGGATCACCACCAAAATTGTGCCGGGCGGCTTACAGAGCATGCGAGAAAATCGATCCACAAAACCTCCCCGTATTGGAAGATGATTGCAGCAAGAATACTTCGGCCGTCGAGGCCTGTCAAGCGCTTACATCGGGTGGTGAATGCCAGATAGAGATGTCCGCTTTGTGCAAAGTAGAAATGTCTCCTTGCAGCCTGGCGCAGATAGCGTTCATCTTCATCCGCTGTGTGCGGGTGAAACCACGGCATTCTCGAGCTCGCGGACCAGCGCGGGCGGCGCGCCGCAGCATTTCGGAAAATTGTGAACTGCCCTGGCGGTCGTCGCGATTCCGGATGCATCGCTCTGAGGAGCCGCGGAGGAGTGGCATAGAATGGCAGTTATCGTTGCAGCCGGCTGCAACTGCGGTCAGGAGGCTTGCGGTGCACGCAGCCAACTTGGGAGACATCTGCATGAGACGGCGAGATTTTGGAAAGACCATGCTGAGCGCCGCGGCGCTCGGCGGCATACAGACTTCGTTGGCGCAGCGGGCGAGCGACCGCCTGAAAATGGAGCCGAACTGGGAATCGCTCCGAACCCATCGAGTGCCTGACTGGTACCAAAACGCCAAGCTGGGCATTTTCATCCATTGGGGATTGTATTCGGTTCCCGCCTGGGCGACGCCCACTGGCGAGCTCGGCAAGGTTCCACCGGAGCAATGGTTCGTTCATAATCCATACGCCGAGTGGTATTTGAATACGCTGCGCATCACAAATTCGCCCACTTACCGCCATCACGTTGAGACCTACGGGAAAGACTTCGATTACTATCAGTTTGCGCCCATGTTCAATCGCGCAACGGCGAAGTGGGACCCCGACTCATGGGCGAAGTTATTTCACAAAGTTGGCGCCCGTTATGTTGTTCTGACCACAAAACATCATGATGGATTCCGGCTGTGGCCTAGCAGGGTGGACAACCCCCGCCGGCCGGGCCCCGACCTCTCCGCGACGCGCGATCTGGTCGGCGATCTCGCATCAGCCGTGCGCTCCCAAGGCTTGAGGATGGGCCTGTACTATTCGGGCGGGCTTGATTGGACCTTCACCAAGGATCCCATCCGCTCCAGGGCAGATCTGCGGCGTATGGTTCCTCAAAGCGAGGAGTATGCGCGCTACGCGGATGCGCACTGGACCGAGTTGACGGACCGCTATCAGCCGTCTGTGATGTGGAATGACATCAGTTATCCGAAAGCCGGAAACATTCCCGGTCTTTTTGCGCATTACTACAACACCGTCCCGGACGGCGTCATTAATAACCGCTTTGGGGTCGATTTTTCGGACTTCACAACGCCTGAATACGCCAAGTACGACAAGATCACCGAGAAAAAATGGGAGTCGTGCCGCGGGCTGGGATTCAGTTTTGGCTACAACCAGCTTGAGGGCCCCGAGCAGGTAATTGCGCCAGACAAACTGATCGCGCTGTTGATCGATATTGTGAGCAAGAATGGAAACCTGTTGTTGAATATTGGCCCTCGCGCAGACGGCTCCATCTCTGAGATTCAGCTCGACCGACTGAACAAGCTGGGCGAGTGGCTGGCGGTGAACGGCGAAGGACTGTTTGACAGTGAGCCCTGGGTGAAGGCTTCGCCATCGGATCCCAGCGCTCCGCAAGTGCGGTTCACTCGCAAGGGCGACAGCGTGTACGCGTACCTGTTGGACCGGCCGGCGTCCAGCAGCTTTACAATCCCCGGCGTTATTGCCGTGGAGCAGTCGCGAATACGGATCCTCGGCGCGAAGGAAGACTGTCAATGGGCGCAAAAGGGCCGGGATCTGGAGCTGGCGGCGAAATCGCCGCTTACCGGCAATTACGCTGTCGGAGTTCGGATTACGCCCGAGCCATGGCAGGTTGTAAAGAGCTGATACTGGCGCTCGCTTGTGCTGCGCCTGCTTCGGCAGCCACGCTCGCTTTCCGAAACACTGCGCCGGGTGTTCAATATACCGGATCGAGAGCGTGCGCAGCTTGTCATAAGACGATCTACGACAAGTACGTGCGCATGGCTATGGGGCGCTCAATCAGCATCGCTCGAGCCGGAATTTGGCGAGAGCCCGCGCACATTCACAACGATGCGCTCGGCCGCGACTATCGTGTGTTTGACAAAGGCGGCGCACTCTACCAGTCCGAATCGGAAGAAAAGAATGGAGCAACGGTTTTCGACGCGGCGCACAAGCTCGAGTATGCCATCGGATCGGGCGAGAACGGCGTCAGCTTCGTTGTACGCCGCGGAGCATACCTGTTCCAGGCGCCGCTGTCCTACTACGCGAAAGCGGGCCAGTGGGATCTTTCGCCGGGATTCGAGAAAGCGGACGAAGGATTTAGCCGGCCGATCTACGAGGCGTGCATCATATGTCATGCCGGGCGGCCGCAAGCGGCGCCGGGGCGCGATGGCATGTATCGCGATCCACCATTCGCGGAGATGGCCATTGGATGCGAAAATTGCCATGGACCAGGCATGCTCCACGTTCAGGAAAGAAGCCGCGGCGCGCGAGGTTTGCCCGACACGTCTATCGTGAATCCAGCGCGGCTGCCGGCGCGCCTGGCGGAAGACATCTGTATGGCCTGTCACCAGGCCGGAGACGCTCGGGTGCTGCTCCCAGGGAAACGCTATACAGACTTTCGGCCAGGCGCGCCGTTGTTGCAAACCGTCGCGATTATAGGCCTGCCCGTCCAAGATGCGACCTCTGATCTGCTCCAGCATCACACCGCGATGAAGCTGAGCCAGTGCTATCGCGCCACTAGCGGCAGACTGAGTTGTCTCACGTGCCACGATCCGCACATCCAGCCGGATGCGGTTGCCGCGCCGTCCTACTTTCGCGCCAAGTGTCTCACATGCCACACCAGCCAAAGCTGCCGTTTGGCGTCCAGTGCGCGCCAGCGGACGACGCCCCAGGACAATTGCATCGGCTGCCACATGCCCAAGCGAAACGTGAACAACATCTCGCATTCGGCGCTGACGAATCATCGCATTCCCATCGACCCCGGCGACCTTCCGAAAGCGGGGTCGCGCCCGGCAGAACACCCAGAGTTGCCGGGACTGGAGTTGCTCAACGCGCAGCCGGGGAAGATCGCTTTGCCGCTGCTTACGCGGCTGGCGGCTTATGGCGAGTTGATGAATCGAGCCCCGTCGCTCCGCGCGCAATATTTTGCGCTGCTCGAACAGGCAAAACGCGAATTGCCAAGCGACCCGCTGGTGCTCGCGGCGCTCGGCCGGAAGGCGCTCGCCGAGCATAGCCCGGATGCGATCGATCTGCTTGCCAGAGCCGAACAGAAAGGGACGCCGGCAGTCTCAACCTACATCGATCTGAGTGAAGCCCTGATGGAAGCCGGTCGTCTCCGTGATTCGATCCGGGCGCTGGAGCGCGGGGTTCAGGCGTATCCCTACTCAAAGCCTGTTCGGAAGCATCTCGTTCTCGCCTACATCCGCGATAAGGCGTATGCCAGGGCCAAATCCGCCCTGGAGTCCTATGTAGAAGACTTCCCCGAAGATTCGTTCATGCGCGGCTTGCTGGCGCGCGCAACGACAGCCCCCGCTGGCCCGAATATTCAGCAACATTGAAGTTCGGGCGCGGCTGGCGGTGATTCAACTGCGCGCTGCAATGCCGGGAATCCAGCGCACGGCATTGTCGCGGAAGACCTTTTGGAGGATTTGTTCGGGCAAGCCCAGCGCGTTATCTCGAATACCCGCAAAATAATTCCATTCGCGTTCGTGAACCGAAAGCAGAGACTTCGCAGCCCTCTCGTCATCCTGCTGGCCCAGCGTGAAATCGGTAGCGTAAATAATACGGTCCTGATATTTGGTGACGAACTGCCGGACTGCGTCCCGATCCATGCGCGCCAGGAAGCGGACGCGTGAAGCGACGTCAACGGCGAAATTCGGATAGGAATCCAATCGCTTTGCGAGTTGATCGAGATGCTCCTCGTCGCTTCCGAGGTGACAGCCTATTACGCGAAGCCCGCGATGGCGGGCGAGCATGCGATCGCGGGCCTCGAGGATCGCAGGCTTGGAGGGAATCTCCGGACGACCATACGCGTGCCACTCCGGATGAGCCTTGTAATACCTGGATTCGTCGCCCCGTAGAGGCAGCCACGCGGCGTCGGGATCGGCCAGGTGCGTGATGAGAGTATGGCCGGACTTCTCGATGGCTTGGAGAATTGGCGTGAGCGCCGGACTATCGGGCATGAGAAACTGACCTGACTTCGACCGAATCGCCATGCCGACGTTTTTCCAAATCTTCACGCCGAGAGCGCCCTGTTTAAAGTCGCGTTCGAGTCCCGCAATCACACGCTCGGCAAACTCCGGACGTTCGAAAGGCCGCGCGTCGAACGTTGTGGCCCAGGCGACTCGGCCAGAGCTTTCAGCGTACAAGGCCTTTGTGCCCGTGATCATTTCGTTGAGAATCGAGGGCTGTTCGCCGATTTCGCGGCTGTCGCAGATGCTGAGGCAACGCCAGCGCGTCTGCTGCAAGGCCTCGACCAGCGCCGGAGCGGGGCGGTGCATGTGCGTGTGCGTATCAATACGTTCAAACGGCGGCTCGGCCGCCTTCGCGCGGGCGGCCGGCAAGCAGATCGCGGCAAGCAGATCTCTCCTCCGCATTGACCTACTCCGGCCTTGCTTCGAGCATGAGGTGTTTGGAGAAGCTGATGCTCAGTTTTGCGGTCGGACCATGCACAGCGCCGAGATCATGGTCATGTTCGTAATCAATCACCCGGTATGCGCGATTGGAGAGGCCCCGCAATTCGACCGTTCCCTTCCATTCCGGCGCATAAAAACTGTAGTACATGTTCTGGTCCTTTCGAATCGCATGCGTTTCAGGAACGTCAAAGCCGATGTCGTAGAGTCCCCCGAGATATTCTCCCTTTGAAAGCAGCTTCTCTTTGTACAGCGCGATCCACTTTGCCCAATGCGTCTGACGCTCTGGCGTAAGGTCGCCGCGGCGGCGGCCATCGCGGCCGACCGGTCCGGAGCCGACGGGCCAAGTGAACTCTGTGCCAACCACCGCTCCGACGCCCACGGAGGAGGCGAAATCACTGCCCTCGTCGCTCAACTCGACATGGTCGCCGAAATAGGCGATGTCATCGCCAAGCAAAGCCTTGAGCGTTTTCCCCTTGGTGCGCACCTGCCAGGATCTTCTCGGATCGGACGCCACCGCCATGTTCATATAAGGCATCATGAAGAACGAGTAAGAAGTTCCGCAGGGGCAGAACTCGACGAGCGCGTCCGGCTTCGCCTGAATAGCGGCGTCATAGACCGCTTTGAAAAATCCCGGCGCGCCTTCGTATGAGTCCAAAGGCGACGCATGATGATGCGCGGGGTTATAGCAGAGCGGCGCTGCGTTCATGTACTGCCCGTCAAGTTTCAATCCGTCGAATCCCCATTCTTTGATGGCCTTGGTCACGAACCGCGCAGCGTCCCGCCGTACCTCCAGCGATGCCGGACACAGATAAAAGGCGTTCCAGTATGTGACCTTGTGCTTCGACCCATCTTCGTTGAGCAGCAGTTGCTCGGGATGCTGTTTGATGAGATCGCTTTCTGGGTTGACGCACATGGGCGCCCACCATAGCTGCGCCTTAAAGCCGTCAGCATGGATGCGGTCTACCATCTTTTTCATGTCGGCGTCGCCGCCCGGAAATTTCTGTGGGTTAACCTTCCAATCGCCCTCGACCGTTTGCCAGCCGTCATCGAGCGTTACCCAGCCGAAACCGAGCTGGTTGACGATGGGAAGGGCTCTGTAAATCTGCTCCGGCTGAAAGCCGCGGCGATAACCCCAGGCGCACCAGATCGGCTGGAAAGCCTGCGCCGGCGCCTGCGGAAACCGCACTCCCTGCGCCATCATAATCCTGCGATATTCGCGCAACGCCGCGAAATAGTCGCCGTGATGAACAGTGACGAACGTGCGTAGCGTTTCCAGAGTCTCGCCCGGCTGCAACGTCACTTTCGCCGCATAGCTGACGGACAGTGTGGCGTGGGAGCTGTCCGGCATCGTCACCGGAAGCGACACCAACTTTGGAACAAGTTCAATATGCCCCACGGCGATGCCCGCGTCCCGGCGCCACACATCCGCCACAGGCGTTCCCCCGCCGTAGTCGGAGGAGTTCATGCCTTGAAAATTCTCTTGATGGAAACCGCTCTTGAGCGGCAGCACCCAGGACGGCCGGTTCTGATACGAACCGCTCTGGAACGACCAGAAGGGCGTCTCTGTTTGCTCGCGCGCCGGGATCACGTAAGCGTGGTTCGTCCACTTGTCGACGACGATGGGCGAGGCGCCGGTGTTGGCGTATCGAACCTGAACGACAAGAGTCGCCGGAAATGACGGATAGGCGGTAATGAGGACGTCCTTTCGCAGTCCTGCACGTTGACCTGTGACGGTGAATATCCGGCCTGAACCGATCGCGTCACGAACTGGCCGGCGGCTCTGTTTTCGAAACGCGAAGTCCTGAATGACCTTTCCTGCTATCGCGATGCTTTCCGATGCGGACCAGTCGGTGACAGCGGATGCGCCTTTCAAACTCACCCGGGAGTGCAGAGCGTGGTCGAACTCGAGCACGATCTCACCGGCGTTGATGCGAACCTGAGGTCGCATGTCAGCCCACAGCGCAGCAGGGATGAGAAGGCCAGCAAACCGCAGCATCGGACGCAGAATATACGAGCGCGCGATCGTTTCGCAACGCCGGCGTCGCTCGGGCCGAAACGCGATGCCGCGCCGCAAGCCAAATTCATGACTCAACCAGTGCGAGGATATAAGTCAGGTCCGGACGTCCAACAGGGCGACAAAAAGGAACAACAACGATGAGCAGCGTGATCACGCGAGAGCACACCAAGAATCCCCTCAAGGAGCTTTCCTGGTTCGGTCAATCGGTGTGGCTGGATTACATTCGCCGCAGTCTGATTACCGGGGGCGGCCTCAGGCGGCTGATAGAAGAGGACGGACTGCGCGGCGTGACCTCAAACCCGTCGATATTCGAGAAGGCCATCGCGGACGCCGCCGAATACAAAGACATCCTTGATGCGGCGGAATATCGCGATTACGACGCCAAAGCGCTGTACGAATTGATCGCCGTTCGCGATGTTCGGGATGCAGCGGACATCCTGCGCCCAGTTTATGACGCGTCAGGGGCGCGGGATGGCTACGTCAGCCTGGAAGTCTCCCCCGCGCTGGCTCACGACACGCAAGGGACGCTCGAAGAAGCTCGCCGCCTGTGGAAGGCCGTCGACCGGCCAAATCTGATGATCAAGGTTCCGGGGACTGCCGAGGGCGTTCCCGCAGTTCGTCAGCTCATCAGCGAAGGGATAAACGTCAACGTCACTCTTCTGTTCGCGCAGTCCGCGTATGAGCAGGTCGTTGAGGCCTTCATCGCGGGGCTGGAACAGCGGCTGGCCCGGGGCCTTGAGATTCGAAACGTGGCCAGCGTCGCAAGCTTCTTCATCAGCCGCATTGACACGGCCGTGGATGATCTGCTGGCGGCCAAAATCGAAGCCGCCGCCGACGCGGGCGAGCGCTCGCGACTCGCCGAATTGATGGGCAAGGCGGCCATTGCTAACGCGAAGCTCACCTACCGGAGGTCACAGCAGCTCTACAGCAGCGCCCGGTGGCGACAACTGGTCTCGCACGGCGCGCAAAAACAGCGCCTGCTCTGGGCAAGCACCAGCGCCAAGAACCCGAAATATCGCGATGTCATGTATGTTGAGGAACTCATCGGTCCGGACACGGTGAACACCATGCCGCCGGCCACGTTTGACGCCTTTCGCGATCACGGACGAGTGCGTCAGAGTCTGACCGAAGACGTCGATAACGCCGCCGCCGCGATGGATGCGCTGGCGGCAGCGGGCGTTGCTTTGAAAGAAGTGACGGACAGACTCCTCGAGGACGGCATCCGGCAATTCGATACGGCATTTTTGCAGTTGCTGCAAACGACCAGCCAGCGTCTGGAGCGCCGGCATCGCGGAACCATCAACCCTCAGAAGTATGCGCTTCCCCCCGATCTCGCCGCCGTGGTCCACACGACGCTGGAGGACTGGAAGAAACACGATAAGGCGCGCAGGCTCTGGAGCGGCGATCCTTCGCTCTGGACCGGCGCGGACGAAGCGAACTGGCTCGGCTGGATGTCGATTACCGATGACCAGCTCGCTCATCTCCAGCCGCTCGAAGCCTTGGCCGCAGAGGTAAAGGCGGCAGGGTACAAGCACGCGCTGCTGTTAGGGATGGGAGGATCGAGCCTCGCCCCCGAAGTTTTGGCCGCCACGTTCGGTAAAATCGCCGGCTACCCCGAGCTGCATGTGCTGGATTCCACTGACCCAGCGCAGATCCGCGCCGTTGAACGCAGGATCTCCTACGAAAGTACGGTCTTTATCGTGTCTAGCAAGTCAGGAACCACGCTCGAGCCCAACATTTTCAAGCAATACTTCTTTGAGCGCGCAAAACAGGAGCTGGGCGCCGAGGAAGCCGGCAATCGGTTCATCGCGATCACCGATCCCGGCTCAAAGCTTCAGCAAATCGCCGAACACGACCATTTTCGACATATTTTTTCCGGAGTGAACAGCATCGGCGGCCGATATTCGGCCCTCTCGAATTTTGGCATGGTTCCGGCCGCCATTATGGGCATAGATCTGACGCGTTTCCTGAATGTGGCAAAGAAGATGGTGGCGGCGTGCGACGCGACGGTTCCCGTTGACGAAAACCCTGGGGTCGTGTTGGGCGTCATCCTGGGCGTCCTGGCGACGCTCGGACGAGACAAGGTCACGATCATTGCATCACCCGGCATCTACGACCTCGGCGCGTGGCTGGAACAATTGCTGGCCGAGTCTACCGGTAAGAACGGCAAGGGCCTGATTCCTGTTGATCGCGAACGCCCGGGCAGCCCTGAAGTCTACGGGAATGATCGTGTATTTGTGTATCTGCGGCTGGACTCCGCTCCAGACCCGGCGCAGGATGAAGCCATCACAGAGCTGGAGCGGGCTGGACAGCCTGTGGTCCGCATTGCGATGGAAGAGGCTTACAGCCTGGGCGCGGAATTTTTCCGCTGGGAGATCGCGACCGCGGTCGCTGGATCGGTCATGGGGATCAATCCGTTTGACCAGCCCGATGTGGAGGCGGCGAAAGTGGCGACTCGCAAACTGACGGCCGAGTACGAAGAGAAAGGAAGCCTCCCGGCCGAGACGCCAATGTTCGAAGCCGATGGTATTCGTCTTTACACCGATGCGGTAAATGCGGAAGCGCTCAGGAAGCTGGCGAGCCAGCCGTCGCTCGCCGCGTACTTGAAGGCGCACCTGGATCGTGCGAAAGCCGGCGATTATTTTGCTGTGCTCGCGTTTATTCCGATGAATCAGGCGCACGAAGAAGCATTGCAGCAGATTCGCCATGCCGTACGCGATGCGAAGAAGATTGCAACCTGCGTCGGGTTCGGGCCCCGGTTCCTGCACTCCACCGGGCAGGCGTATAAAGGCGGTCCAAACACGGGCGTGTTCCTGCAAATCACGTGCGAAGACGCGCAGGACTTGGCAGTGCCCGGACAGAAATACACCTTTGGCGTCGTTAAAGCAGCGCAGGCGCGCGGCGATTTCGAAGTCCTGGCGGAGCGCCGCCGCCGCGCGCTGCGCGTCCATATCGGTTCCGACGCGGCGGCGGGACTCGCGAGCCTGGCTGCTGCGGTCAAGCAGGCGCTGCAATCAGCATAGGGGTCCTCAGGCTTCTGCCGCCGCCAGCTATACTGAGCGCCATAGCCTATGTGTGATCAGGACCATTTTGAGAATGACCGGCGAGAATATGAAGCTCGTGGTCTGGTGACGCGAAAACAATTTGGATTCATGTTGGGAGCAGGGGCAGTCATACTGCTGCCACCGGTTGCAAACGCAGTGACAGTAACCGAATCTGACGTCAACGTGACGACGCCCGACGGCGTGGCTGATTGCTACTTTGTACGTCCCGCCACAGGGGCAGCTCCCGGCGTTCTTGTTTGGCCAGATATCTTCGGGTTGCGTCCGGCCTTTCGCCAGATGGGCAAAAGGCTTGCGGAATCGGGATACTCGGTACTGGTTGTGAACCCCTTCTACCGCGTTAAGAAAGCCCCCACCGCGCCGGCAGGCGCCGCCACGCCGATTCAGGATCTCATGCCGCTGGCCCGAACCCTGAACGAGACGACGCACATGACGGACGGGAAGGCGTTCATGGGCTGGCTGAACTCGCAGCAGGCAGTGGCGCGGAACCGAAAAATGGGCGTCCAGGGTTACTGCATGGGCGGCCCTATCGCGTTCCGCACCGCCGTCGCCGCGCCGGATCGCGTTGGCGCCGTCGCATCGTTTCATGGCGGCGGCCTGGTCACCGATTCACCCAACAGTCCGCACCTCCAGGCAGCGAAGACGAAGGCGCAGTTTCTGATTGCGATCGCGGAGAACGATGACAAGCGAGCTCCGAATGACAAGGTCGTACTCAAGGAGACCTTCGCCAAGGCGAATCTGCCAGCTGAAATCGAAGTCTATCCCGCGGCGCACGGCTGGTGTCCTCCGGACTCCTCGGTCTACAATGAGGCCCAAGCCGAGAGAGCATGGAGCCGCTTGCTGGCGCTGTATAGACGGGCGCTAGCGTGACCAGTCTTCTTAACCGCCGCCCGGTCAGCGATGAGCTGACCGGCTGAGGCGCAAAATGTACCAAGGCGGGCGAAATGACCACTCGACGATCAGTTATTCAACGAGCAGCGCTGAGCGGCGCAGCGCTGGCGGTTCGGCCGGCGGCCGCGTTTGAACCGCTTGGAACGGACATGAAAATAACCGGCGTGCGGCTGGTGAATACGTCTCCGCGCAAACCGCCGCCGGCTTACACGCCTGCTCCCGGTTCGTGGTCTACCGGCGGGGTGGAGGTCGCCAGTCCAATGTCCATCTACCCCGAATACAAGTCCAAACGTTCACTGTTTATGGCGAGTGATCCCGCTATGGGCGCCTTTACCGTCGAGATCATCACCAACAAAGGGCTGAAAGGCTATGGCCATGGCGGACCAGCCGGCGGCATGATTGTCGAAAAGCACCTGGCGAGGCTCCTCATTAACGAAAACCCGTTCAACATTGAACGGATCTGGGATATTCTGTGGCGCTCGACCATGTATTACGGTCGAGCTGGCGCCGTAATCAACGCAATCAGCGGGGTGGACCTTGCCCTGTGGGATCTTGCCGGCAAAGCATTGGGCGTTCCCGTCTACAGACTGCTGGGGGGTGAAACGAAGCCCCGCATTCCGGCGTACTGCACGGGCAACGATGTGGAGCAGCATATTGAATACGGCTTCAAACGCCTGAAGCTGGCCATGCCGCATGGACCCGCCGACGGCCAGGAAGGTATGCGAAAAAATGTCGAATTGGTAAAGCGCACGCGTGAGCTGCTGGGCCGCGAGGGCGACATCATGTTGGATTGCTGGATGGCGTGGACTGAACGCTACACGCTCGAGATGGCCGAGCTTCTGGAACCGTACAAGGTGTATTGGATGGAAGAGTGCCTTCAGCCGCATGACTACGAAGGCTTCGGGCGCCTCAATGCGACGATCAAATCCACGCGGATCGTCACCGGCGAGCACGAATACACGCGATACGGCTTCCGCCGGCTGCTGGAGCACAACTCGGCGAGCATCTGGCAACCCGATGTGAACTGGTGCGGTGGAATGACCGAGTTGCGACGCATCGGTTCGCTCGCCGCGGCCTATGACATTCCGGTCATTCCGCACGGCGGCGGTTTAAGCGAAGCGGTTCACTTCATCATGGCCACGACCAATTCGCCCTGGGCCGAACTGTTCATGCCCCCGCCCGGCGGTCCGAAGCAAGTGTACGAAATGTGGGCCGAGCAGTACAGTCTCTCGAAAGGACCTGAAGGCGTCTACACGCGGCCACCTGACAGACCGGGCTTTGGGTGGGATTTTCTTGTGAACTAGAGACGGCGTTCCGGACGTCAGGGTTGTCTTGGCCGGCGACACGTCGGACTGGCAGGCGCGGCAGGACTCGAACCTGCGACCCTCTGCTTAGAAGGCAGATGCTCTATCCATCTGAGCTACGCGCCCTTATGCTCTCATCATATCCGAGCGGGCTGTCACAGCCTTCCTGAGCGCCGTCTTGAGCGAGATCGGAGCGAATCCTCGGCCTGACGGAATCGAGACCAGCCCGTAGGCCGGCGGCCTTAGACCGGCGCGCCCGGTTTTGCATTGAAATGGTCGCGCTCCAACCGGTCTTGACTTGGCGTCGATAATCCGCTTGCCGAATCCCATGAAGCCATTTGCGCGATCGCCGAATCTTGTCGAGAGCAGTTCCTTGGCCGCGGGGGCGATCCGCCCCGGAGTGAAATTGAATTAAATGAAATGCGGCAAAACATTTCAGAAAGTCATTCCACACGCTAGAATGCGAGGACAGTACTAGTACTATTCCATACAGGTTCAGTATTGTGGATTTTTGATATATATTTGAATTCCGCGGATGATGTAATAGATCAGCACACCAATCGACCACAAAAGGACGCTAACCTCGATGATCGCGCGCACACTGACTGCATTGTGGGGCTCTCTGCTTTTCGCCGCCGCAGCCCGCGCCGGCACAATTTATTTCGATTCGATGGCCGGGTTGAATGTATATGTATATGCCACCGGCAGCAGCGGCACTACCGTCGCCATAACTCCTCATCCGTTATGGAAGCCGGACCATCCCGTCAATCCCGGCGATCCGGCCGACCACTCTGCCGTCTGGATTTCCTACGCGGATACGGGATATCAGGGCGCCAATTTCCAACCATATATGGGCGCCAGTCCGGTCATGAGAATTGGGCAGACGTTCATTTCCGGCGCGGGACTTTTGACCCTGTACGTGTGGGCGGACGATACTGCCATCGTCACGCTGGACGGGTCTATTATTGGCTCGGGGGCGTTCACTCCAGCCGAACGCAGCGGCCAGTATATCGGTTTCCGCGACCAGACCTTTGGCATAATTTCCACACCGATTTCCGCCGGCGCCCACACTCTGACCTTCGACGTCTTTCAGGTCGGGACGGCTACGAATACGACCCTGAATCCCTTCGGCATCCTGTTTACCGGCACAGCGCCCGGTCCGGCTGATCCAGCGCCGGAGCCGGCATCTCTGGCCTTGATCGGAGGCGGTCTAATCGGGCTCGCAGCGTGGAGGCGCAGGCGCTGCCATTGAAACCCTCATAGAACGACGCTTGTCAGATATTCGAACATTTGCCGCAATGCATTTGCGCGGTGGGAAACCTTCATTTTTGCGGCGACATCCGCTTCGCCGAATGTGCAGCCGAAGGGCTCATAGTAAAAGAGTGGATCGTAACCGAACCCGTTAGCGCCGCGCGGCGCCTCGATAATGCGACCTTGCACGGCGCCGCGAAACGTCCGCTCCAGTCTTCCATCGCGAACCAAAGCGATCACGCAGACGAATTGCGCTGAACGATCAACCGCTCCGCGGAGCTTTTCAAGCAGCAGCTCATTGTTGGATGCGTCAGTCGCTTCTGGTCCCGCATATCTCGCTGAGCGGACCCCCGGCGCTCCGCCCAGCGCCCGCACCTCCAGACCCGAATCGTCGGCGAAGAGCCATCCTCGGGTCTTTGCGCCGTAATATCTGGCCTTTTCGATTGCATTCTCTTCAAATGTGGCGCCATTTTCCTCCGGCGGCGGAATGCTTTTTAACCCCTCCAGGGCGCACACCGTGAACTGTCCCGCGCCGAATTTTTCGCCCGCCAGTTGAAATTCCCTCAGCTTTCCAGGATTTGAGGTGGCGCAGCGCACAATCATGTCTCCAGCGCCTTCCGCTGAATTTCAATCAACTGCCGGATGCCCGAGCGCCCGAGATCCAGCATCTGCGCCAGCTGGCGTTCATCGAAGGGCGTTTTCTCGGCCGTCGATTGTATTTCGACGAAGCGTCCCGCCCCGGTCATGACAATGTTCATGTCCACCTCTGCCTGGGAGTCCTCTTCGTAACAAAGATCCAGCAAGGTTTCCCCAGCGACAATTCCCGCGCTGGTGGCGGCCACTTGATCAAGTACGGGAGAGCGGCGGATGACGTTGAATGACGCCAATTGCCGGATCGCGAGCGCCAGAGCGACATAGGCGCCCGTGATGGAGGCGGTCCTCGTGCCGCCGTCGGCCTGGAGAACATCACAGTCCACAATGATGGTGCGCTCGCCAAGCGCGCTCGTATCGACCACACTGCGCAGCGCGCGGCCGATCAGGCGTTGAATCTCGAGCGTCCGTCCCGACGCCCGCCCCTTCGTAATCTCACGAGGCGTGCGGGTGGCTGTTGCGCGCGGCAACATCGAGTATTCGGCCGTAACCCAGCCTTTGCCCGATCCGCGCAGGAATTGGGGAACCGTATCCTCCACAGACGCAGCGCATAGAACGCGCGTGTTCCCCACCTCGATCAGCGCCGACCCCTCAGCGGTCATGAGGTAACCGGTGATAATTTTCACGGGACGCATTTGTCCCGGCGTCCGTCCGTCCGTCCGCATTAGGACCCCGACCGCAAGACCAAATAAAACAAAAACATGATCAGCGTGAAACCTAAAATGATCAGCGCCAGGCAGGGAATGGCGTTGGCGAATGATTTCGCTGCTGTTTTCTTTTTCGCCGACGCGGCTTTAAATTTTGCCATCCGTCAAGCCTTCAAATGACGGGCGCTCTGTTGAAAGAATTCCTCCAGCGCATCCAGGGACCTCTCCCCGAGATCGCGAAGGGTGATCGAGACCACGGGCCGGCTCCGTTCCGCAAGCGCCATTTGCGTTGCTAGAAACTGCGCCCGATGATAATCGGCGTCGTAATCCGCCGCCGGCAGGCTCTCAGCCTTTTCCGAAAGCAGCACTGTCGAAAAACAGCGCCCGTGGCCAATAATCATCTCGTGGTAGGAATGATTCATTGCGGGTCCTTCGTAGACCTCGGCCGGAACCTTCAACCCGGCTCGAAACAAGCGCTCGGCGGCGCGGTCCAGCAGCTTCCGCACCGATCGCCCCTGCGGGGAATATCGCGTATCGCCAAAAAACGTGAGCTCGCCATACTCGGCCGATCTTGCGCCGAACAGACGGCGCAGGATTCCGGCGTAGATCTCGGGCGCTGTTGAGCCGGCGCCGTGATACGGGATTTTGTCGTAGCGCAGCGTCACCACGCCGCGCCAGCGCGCTTGTTCCTTGACGTTGAGAAAATTGCGCCACTCCTTTGCGTGCGCCATGCCGCCGGCGCGCTCGGCCGCTGCGTACAGCCGGTTTGTGATCGCTTTGTACAGCTCGACGCCCGGCTGCGTCACGAAGTTCATGTCGCGAAGATAGGCGATCCCGAACACCACGTAGTGGATGAACTGCATGTACGCCGACAAGATGGCGCGCGGAGGGAATGTAACTACAGCCACCGGATAGCCTGATCTGCGAAGCAGCGCGACCTTCTGCGCGTCCCGCCCGGCCGATCCCTTGCGCTGGATAACCAGGAACACGCGATCTTGAAGAGGATTTCTGGGGGCGTGATAGTTCGCCAGCTTCATCCGTTCGCCAATGACGATCTTGACGCCCAGCTGTTCGCTCTTTCCGAGACTCTCCTCAAAATCCTGCTTGGTCCACAGCCCTATGCCCGCCCACTCCCGCGGAAGCATGAGCGTGACTTTGTCGCGACCCGCGGCGCCCTGCGCTTCGAAGAAGGCCGACAGCCGCCACGCCAGCTCAATGTCCTGCTGACTGAGTTGCGCGCCTGCAATCCACTCGCGCAGATCCACGCGCGCAAGCGCCAGCGGATACAGGCTGCCTCGCGTCAGAGGACCGCTATGCCGTCCCGCAGTGGAGTTCGCGCCGTCCAGTTGCAGTTCGATCCTGCGGTACCCACGTTTCGCCGCGAACTGATCCAGGAGCGAACCCGGCAAAGTCATGTACACGAAGTTTGCGCGCGAGTCGACCTTGCACCTGTCATACAAAATCGCCAGCTTCTCCAAATTGATTACCGGCTCGTAGGACGTCATCCCCATAGCCATTCCGACCACGAGCGTTCGCTTGAGCGCGTCTGCAAGTTCCAGACGCGAGCGCCGAGTCATGTCGTCGAGAATGGCTTTCAGCTTCGCGGGGTCGGTCGAGTCCAAAACATAGCACCGCGGCCCGCCTTTCAGCAGACCGACCGCGTTGTATGCGGACTTGTCTTCGGCGGATCCGCCCATGCCGGCCCAGATCAGAAACTGGAGGCGCACGCCATGCGCCTCTCGGATGCGAGCCCGTATGTCGGATACTTCATCGAGCACCTGCTGCGGCCACTCCGGCCTGCGCTCGCTCTGCCAGCTCAGGTTGAAAACGCCATATCCACTTTTGGTCACAACGCCCGATCCGTCGACCTCCATGCCGATGCGGATCAGCCGGCTCCTTTGCGGGTCGAGTGATTGCAGTCCCTTCCGGCGCGCGCGCGCGTCAAGAGATTTGAGCTGCGTCAGCACATCTGTGTTGCGAAACGGATCGAACTGCCGTTCCGACGGCGGTTCGTCGTTGTACAGGTTGAGATTCACTTACTCATCCAGGTGTAACACAGCGCGGAGCGCTCACGCGATGATTTCACTCAAGATACATCGCAGGACCGTAAGGCGCTCGAGGAAGGCGGTCCGGGATTGACCGGCGCGTCGCAGGCGAGCGCAGCTTCGCTCAAGGCGGTGAATGCTCACGTTCACGCGCCGAGGTTGCCGGATGCACGCTCAGCCGCCAGCGGCGGCAGGACAACCTGGCCGAGCGCCGTGGCCGAAACATTCCGGTCGCGCAGCGATTTGACGCATCGGAGGCTGGCCAGCCGGAGAAGCATTGACAGCGCCGGCGACGCGTCCGAAGCTTCGATCATCTGACTCTGCACTAGGACATCAATGGACGACAAAAGGAACGATGGTTTGTCACAAATCTACTCGGCCCCGCCGAGATTGATCAGTTTGCGGGGCGGCACATTTGCCTGATCCTGCCTTGGCGTCGGATTAATCGGCAGGATCGGGAAAGCGCTCCTGATGCGTTTCCGGTTAGTTTGAAGTTGGAACCGGAGAGAAAGTCCGAGTGAAAAATGTTATTGCGATTTGCCTGATCTTGCTCATCGACGGAGTCGCCGCAACCCAGAACCGCGATAGGACCGAGGATATCCGGGAGAGGTTCGCGGGAGCATGGCGGCTCGCCTGGCTTGAGCGGCCTGAAGCGGATGGGAAACTGCACAGGATGGACTGCTGTGGCCTGTTTGTCTTCACGCGCGACGGCCACGCGTCCGTGCAAGTCATGGAACGCAATCCGCGGCCGCAAGCCGCAGCCCAGCAATATTCACTGGGCGGGTACGAGGCATCTTGGGGCGTCTACACCGTGGACGAACGCGCCCGCACGTTCACCTTTCACATTGAAGGCGCGCTGGTCCGATCCCTGATTGGAAAGGACCTCACCCGTTCATACGAGTTCTCGGGAAAAACAACTCATCGTGAAGTCAGCCCGCACGGACGAGCGCTGGAGCGTCGCCTGGGAACGGTACTGACAAGGTTACAACAATGCAAAAGCGCAAACTTGGAAGAAGCAATCTTGAAGTTTCAGCCATCGGACTTGGCTGCATGAGCATGAGCTTCGGCTATGGTCCGGCCAAAGACAAACGAGAGATGATCGCGGTGATCCGCGGCGCTGTGGAGCGGGGCGTCACCTTTTTTGACACGGCGCAGGTATACGGCCCTTTTGCCAATGAGGAGCTTGTCGGAGAGGCGCTGGCGCCGTTCCGCGGTCAAGTGGTTATCGCGACAAAATTCGGGTTCAAGTTCGAGGAGCAGGATGGCGCGCCCCGGAACGTGGGTCTGGACAGCCGGCCTGAGACAGTGAAGCGGGGCGTGGAAGGCTCGCTCAAACGCCTGGGGGTGGAGAGGATTGACCTCTTCTATCAGCATCGGGTGGACCCCGACGTGCCGATCGAAGAGGTCGCCGGCGCCGTCAAGGACCTGATTCAGCAAGGCAAGGTCAAACACTTTGGCATGTCGGAAGCAGCCGCACAGACCATCCGCCGCGCGCATGCCGTGCAGCCGGTCGCCGCGGTCCAAAGCGAGTATTCGCTGTGGTGGAAGCGGCCCGAAGCTGAAGTGATTCCGGCGCTCGAAGAGCTGGGCATCGGATTTGTTCCTTACAGTCCGCTCGGCAAGGGTTTTCTGACCGGAAAGATCAACGAACAGACCACCTTTCCCACCGACGATTTGCGCAGCCGCATTCCGCGATTCACGCCTGAAGCGCGCAAAGCGAATCAAGCGCTGGTGGCTCTGCTCCAGCGCGTGGCAACGCGCAAAAACGCCACGCCGGCTCAGATTGCTCTTGCCTGGCTGCTTGCCCAAAAGCCCTGGATCGTTCCCATTCCGGGCACGACGAAACTATCGCGCGTGGAAGAGAACATCGGCGCTGTGGCGGTTGAGCTGACGCCGGATGATCTTCGGGAAATCGATGACGCGGCGTCGCGTATTGAAGTGCAAGGCGCGCGGTACCCCGAAGAGCTGGAGCGCATGACCTATCGTTGACCTGGATCTTTGGCGTAATGATCGAAATTGGAAAGGAGATGCTATGCGAGGGACGGTTCTGTACGGGCCGCACCATACGCGTTTCGAGGAGCGCCCGGAACCGAAAGTATCGAACCGACTGATGCGATCATTCGCCTGTCCGCAACGTGCGTGTGCGGACCGGATCTGTGGCCTGCCGGGGCTTGCAGCCGGTCGACGACCCGCCGCCGAACATCGGCCCGAGATATGTTCGGCGCTGGTCCGCGGTGAGAGACAGTCCGGGTGCGCCTCGCGACAGAAGCGCAAAATCAACCTGCTCAGGGTTGTCGCCGCCGCCAATGCGTATCTGGCCTTGATGTTGCCCGCCCCCGGTCAGTCCACAGAGCATGGAAGTAAGGTGAATGCGATGCAAACTTTGAGCGATGTGAGGACTGTAGCGCCTGCGCTCGAGAGATATGCGCAAGGGCCTCTGGCTGACCTCTGGAAGCGGCCCGGTCTGACAATGCGGGACCGAAGCCTCATTACGCTCGCGGCTCTAATAGCGCGCGGCCAGACGATCGCAATGCCCTACTATTTGGGCCTCGCAATCGACAGCGGCGTCAAACCGCGGGAGATTTCTGAGATCATCACGCACTTGGCCTTCTACTCCGGCTGGGCGAACGCCATGTCCGCAGCCGCGGTTGCAAAAAAGGTGTTTTCCGAACGCCATATCGGAGCGGATCAGCTCCCCGCCGCGTCTCCGACGCTGCTGCCCCTGGACAAGGCCGCCGAGGAGAAGCGCGCGACCAGCGTTGGACAGCAGTTTGGCCGCGTCGCTCCCGGAATCGTGCAGTACACAACCGATGTTTTGTTCCGCGATCTTTGGCTTCGCCCTGACCTGGCGCCGCGCGACCGAAGTCTGGCGACCGTCGCTGCGCTCATTGCCAACGGTCAAGCTGCGCAGATTGCCTTTCATTTGAACAAGGCGATGGATAATGGACTTACTCGAGAGCAGGGGGCAGAGGTCATCACGCATCTCGCCTTTTACGCGGGGTGGCCGAGCGCCTTCTCGGCGCTCGCGGTCGCAAAGGAGGTTTTTGAGAAACGCCCTGAATAGCTTCCCGGCGCTGACGCGCGGCGAACGCTATGCCACCTCGCCTTCACGGCTCAGACCATGCTTCTCCATGCGGTAAATCAGCGTCCGCCGGCTGATATCGAGATATCGCGCCGCCTGAGTCTGATTCCAGTTGAATTTCTCAAGCGCGCGTAAAATGAGGTCGCGCTCCACTGCTTCCAGGCTGACGCCCTGCTCCGGAAGGTCCACCACGAAGGGATTGCTCACCGGCGCTTTCGACGCCCCGATCTCTTCCGGCAAATCCGCTGTGGTCACCTCGTCCCCCGAGGCCAGCACCACCATCCGCTCAATGACATTTTCCAGCTCACGCACGTTCCCCGGCCATCCGTACCGCGCCAGCGCTGAGCTGACGCCGCTGCTGAGGCGAAGCGCCGGCAGACTATGCCGCTCCTTCATCTTGCGGAAGAGATGCTGCACCAGCTCCGGGATATCCTCGCGTCGCTCGCGCAATGGCGGCAACACCAGCGGCACGACTGCCAGCCGATAGTACAAGTCCTCGCGAAAAGTCCCGTCTTCGATCATCGCCTGCAAGTCGCGATTGGTGGCTGCGATGACGCGAACGTCTACGAAGGCTGTGCCGGTGGCGCCGATCTTATCCACCTCGCCATGCTGCAAGAGCCGGAGCAGCTTCACTTGCATGTCCAGAGGAAGCTCGCCCACCTCGTCCAAAAACAGCGTCCCGCCATCCGCCATTTCGATTTTGCCGGCCTTGGCCGCATACGCGCCGCTGAAAGCGCCGCGCGTGTAGCCGAACAGCTCGGATTCGAGCAGCTCCTTCGGTATCGCGCCGCAATTGATCGTGACGAAGGGCTTTGAACGCCGACGGCTGTTGTGATGAATGGCCCGCGCCAGCAACTCCTTGCCGGTCCCCGTTTCGCCGCGAATGAGGACCGTCGAATCGTGCTGCGCCACGCGAGACGCCATCTCCAGCACGCGCAGCAACGCCTTGGAATGACCGACGATATTTTCGAATCCGTACTTCTGGTCGAGCGCGGTCCGCAGATTGCGAACCTCCTCGAGCAGATTCTGGCGCTCCATGGCGCGATGAACGGCCAACACCAGGGCGTCGTAGTCAATCGGCTTGGTGACGTAGTCGTAAGCGCCTGCCTTTAAGGCCTGCACCGCCGTTTCCACGGTGGCGAAAGCGGTGATGATGATCACCGTCGTCTCCAGCCGCTCCTCGCGAACATAGCGCAAGACGTCCATGCCATCGGAGACCGGCATGCGAAGGTCAGTAATGACCAACTTCGGATGCTTGCGGTCAATGATTTCGCGCGCCTCGCCGCCATCGGCCGCGAGCGCCACATCATAGCCCGCCTCCTCAAGTTGCATCTTCATCACCCGGCGAAGGCTCGAGTCGTCGTCGACCACCAGAATCAGATTCCGGTTCATACGCCGTGTTTCCGCTCCACGGGCAGCTCCACAACCATCGTTACGCCGCGGCCCGGAGCGCTTTCGGCTCTTAATACGCCGCCGTGCTGTTCGACGATTTTCGCGGCAATCGCCAGACCCAATCCGGTGCCGTGCTCTTTGGTGGTGAAAAACGGATCGAAAATGCGTTCCTGCTGGTCGGCGGGGATGCCCGCGCCCTGATCCTGAACGGCGATGGTGGCCGTGCCGTCGCGAGCGCTGGCAGACAGACGGACGCGGCCAGCGCCGGTCGCCTCCATCGCATTAATCACAAGATTCAACAGCACCTGCTTTAATTGTTCCGGATCGCACTCTACTTCCGGCAGAGGACCGTCGATTTCTCGCTGAAATTCAATCTTGCTGGCGCCCGGCGAATGACCCGCAAGCGCGACGACGGAGTCAATCACCGCGCCGAGATCGGTTCGCTGAAAGCGCGGCGCGCGCGGGCGCGCAAATTCGAGAAAATTCGTCAGCAGCTTGTTCAACCGCTGCGATTCCTTGTCGATGATTTCCAGGCAGTCCCGCACATTCTCAGGGTTGCCGTGGCCGCGCTTGAGAATTCCCGCAGCCCCCGAAATACTGGCCAGAGGATTGCGGATCTCGTGCGCGAGACTCGCGGAAAGCTGCGCCACAGCGAACATGCGCTCGGCTTTGCGCAGCCGGTCCAGATTTTCCCGCAGTTCCGTATACACACGCTCCAGTTCGCGCTTGGTATGCTCGAGCCTTGTCCGTTGTCTGCGTTCGCGATCGACGAACCAGCCCACAATGACGCCCGCCAGACCAAACACGACGATTTCGCCCACCTGATCCATGGCGTATACGACGTCATGGCGCCACAAGACCAATATCTGCGGCGCCTCCGCCGCCGCCGTGACAGCCGTTGCGACGCCCGCGCTGCGCCACCCAAACAGCATGCCCGCCGCAACAATGGGCAGAAAATCGAGGTGATACAGCAGATTGTGAATCTGTCGGTTGCCCCGCGGAACATACCAGTGCGCGATTGCGAGCGCTGCGATGGCAACCGCAATCAGCGCCCCTTGCCAGCGCGCATCACGCATGCGCTCCTCTCTGGCGGCGTCGAAGGCTGGCGAAAACCGCGCCGCGTAAAGATCCGGACTTACCAGCCCCGCTGGGTACATCGCGCCTGTTCCTGCAATTTTGCATCCGGCGGAGATTTCTTATTCCATAATCGCGCCGTTGTACGATTTGGGACACAGTCGGCTTGTGTGATCGTTCCATATCGTACAGCGGGACGATCCTGAGCGCACTTGGTCAATACATTAGTCCGGCGCCGGGATTGCAATCTTCCGGGCAGTGCTTCTCCATACAGGCAGCGCGCCGCTGCTCATCACCGTTCTCATGAGTGCGGCAGGACTTCCCCTGGCGGCCTCTCAAGCCGCCTCCGCCCCGGTCCGTCCGTCCGCTCAACAAGGGCCCCTCCACGTCACTCCGCCCAGTCCCGCGCGCCAGCAGGAACGCGCCGAACGTCCGGAGCCGATCGAGCCGAAAAGGCGCCTCAGCTTGGATGAAGCGCTTGCCCTAGCCGAACAATACAACCCGCAATTCAAGGCCGCGGCCGCCTCCATCGAAGAGGCCCAGGCCGGCATCGCGACGGCCCGCGCCTACATTAATCCGGATATCACCATCGGCGGCTTCGGAGGCCAGCGCGCAATACAAGACAGCAGCGTCCCCGGAATGCTGCAGGGCTTCACCTTCAGCCAGCCGATCGAATTGCCGTCGCTGCGCAGCGCCCGCATCGCCGCCGCCCAGCTCGGACGCGAGTCCAGTCGCCTTTCCCTGGCTGAAACCCGGCTGGAAGTGCGCGCCCGCGTCAAACAGGCCTTTTACGAAGCAATGCGGCGCAAAGCTGAGCTGGAGTTGGCCCAAGACAACTTGCGGCTGCTCGAAGATTTGCAGCGTCGAATACAGGTTCAGGTCAAAGTGGGCGAGGCGGCGCGGCTCGAGCTGGTCCGCGCCGACGCCGAAGTCGCTACCGCGCGGATTCAAGTGCAGAGCAGCCGGCTGCGTTTGAACTCCGCGCTTTCGGCGCTGTACGCCGCCATTGGAGCGCCGCTTGAGCGGGACTTCGAGCCCCAGGACGAACTTCATCCTGCCATGATGCTGCCCAGCCTGGACGCGCTGCGCCAGGAAGTGCTCGCCAAGCATCCGGCTGTCGCCCTCGCTGACAACGAGGCCCGGCGCGCCGCCGCGCGCCTGAATCTCGAACACGCGCTCGCCAAGCCGCAGCCCACTTTGTGGGCGGATATGTTCCGCCAGCCCGACGCAGCGCAATACCGGGTGGGAGTCACGTTGCCGATCCCGGTTTGGAACAAGCGCGAAGGTCCGATCGCCGAGGCGGTGGCGGCTCAGCATCGCGCCGGAGCGATCGCCGACCTGCGGCGTCTGGAGATCACCGCTGCGCTGGAGAGCGCCTACGGGCAGTACGAGGTCGCAAACCGTCAGGTCGCGATGTTTGAAGCCGGAGCGCTGCGCGAGGCGGAAGCCGCCCTGAACGCCGCCGAAGCCGCGTTCCGCTTTGGAGAGCGCGGCATCATCGAAGTGCTCGATGCCCAGCGCGTGCTGCGAAGCGCGCGCCTTGACTACCTGAATGCACAGTTTGACCGTGAGGCAGCCCTCATCAATCTCGAGCAGCTCGGCGCTGTCGACTTGCGGAATGGAAAACCCTGACATGCCAAACATTCTTATGCTGATATGTGCGTTTGGCGCGCTGGCTCTTGCCGGCTGTGGCGCGCGAGGCTCTGAGACCAAGGTCGACGCGACCTCGCCCCCGCGCAATCCACTTGAGATCGCCGTGCGGCCTGATCTGATGCGGGACATCAAAGTCGGCGAGCCGGAATGGAGGGAGGTCAGCGCAACCTTGCGCGTGGCGGGCCGCATCGAAGCGGACGAAACCCGAGTGGCGCGGATCAACGCGCCCGTGTCTGGGCGCATTATGGACCTGGACGTCATCGAAGGCCAGGCCGTCGTTCGCGGGCAGGTCCTAGCCACCATTCACAGCACTGATCTCTCGGCGCTCGAGTCCGTCTTTCTCAAGGCCGACTCTCAGCGCCAGCTGGCCGAGCGGGCCGTCGTCCGCGCGCGGCAACTCCTCGATGCCGGCGTCATCGGCGAGGCGGAGCTGCTGCGCCGTGAAACGGAGCTTCAGCAGGCTGCTGCGGAACTCGCTTCGGCCCGGCAGCAACTCAAGGTGCTGGGAGTATCCGATGACGGCCTCAAGAACCTCCAGACGACGCGCGCCATCGATTCGCTGATCCAGGTGGTCTCCAGCATCAGCGGGCGAGTGCTGGAGCGCAAGGTCACGATTGGACAAGTGGTCCAGGCGGCTGAGATCATCTGCGTAGTCGCGGATCTGTCGAACGTGTGGCTGGTGGCCGACGTCCCGGAGCAAAGCGCGGGGCGCATCCGAACTGGAAAGGCCGTCCAGGCCGAAATTCCCGCGCTTCCCGGCGAGACGATCACAGGCAAACTGTCCTATGTCAGTCCGGTTGTCAACCCCGAGACGCGGACGGTCCGGATGCGAATGGACGTCCCTAACCCCGAGCGAAAGTACAAACCCGCGATGCTCGCTACCATAACGCTCCTGGACAGCGCCGAGCGCCGGCGCATCATCCCGCTGAACGCCATCGTGCGGGAGAACAACGAGGACAACGTTTTCGTCCAGACCGGTCCCGCCAGGTTTGAGCTTCGGCGTGTGACGCTCGGTCCCGAATTTCCCGCCGGCCGCGCGTTGACCGACGGCCTCCGCCCCGGCGAAAAGATCGTGCTGGATGGCGCCTTCCACCTGAATAACGAGCGCAAGCGTTTGCTCATGCAGGGCGGCGCCGAGGGAGCGTAAAACGTGCTGAGCGCAGTTGTTCGGTCTGCTCTCAAGCAGCGAATCGTTATCGTAGTTGTGGCAATCATTGCGCTCGCGTTCGGAATCGACGCCACGCGCAAACTGTCGGTGGACGCCTTCCCCGACGTAACTAACGTTCAGGTTCAGGTGGCCACCGAGGTCCCGGGCCGCTCGCCCGATGAAGTGGAACGGATGGTGACCGTACCCGTCGAGATCGGCATGACCGGTCTGCCGGGATTGACAGAGATGCGCTCGCAAAACGAGCCCGGACTGTCCATCGTCACGCTGGTATTCACTGATGACACCCCGCTGTACTTCGCGCGTCAGCTGGTGTCCGAGCGCCTCGCGGATGTGCGCAGCCGGGTGCCGCCGGGCATTGTTCCGGTGATGGGTCCGGTGTCAACAGCCCTGAGCGAAGTCTATCAGTACACCCTCGAAAGCCCTTCCGATGGGCAGCGCGCGTTGACCAAGCAGGAGCTGGTGGAGCGCCGCATTATTCAGGACTGGGTCGCGCGACCGCTTCTGCGCTCCATTCCGGGCGTGGCCGAGATCAACTCCACCGGCGGATACGTGAAGCAGTACCAGGTGCTCGTCGATCCCTTCAAGATGCGCTACTACGGAGTGACCATCCGCGATGTCGAAGAGGCGCTCGCGCGCAACAATGCCAATTCGAGCGGCGGAATCCTCCCGCGCGGCCCCGAGATTTACCTGGTGCGCGGCGTCGGCCTGATCAAGACTCTGGATGACATCCGCTCCGTCGTGCTGAAGGAAGCCAACGGCACGCCCGTCTACATCCGCGACGTCGCCGAGGTGCGATTCGGCGAGGAGGTCCGGTATGGCGCCATGATCAAAGGCGGCTACACCGAGGCGGTCGGAGGCATCGTCATGATGATCGCGGGCGGCAACGCAAAAGAGATTGTGCGGAATGTCAAGGCTCGCGTGGAGGAGATCAACTCCAAAGGCATGCTGCCCGGCGGCTTGCGCATTGTGCCGTATTACGACCGCTCCGAACTGGTGGACGCCGCCCTTCACACCGTTACCGAGGTCCTTATTGAAGGCATCATCCTGGTCATCGTCATTCTTTTTCTATTTCTCGGCGACATCCGCTCCAGCTTGATTGTCATCGCGACCCTGGTGCTGACGCCCGCTCTGACGTTTGTCGTCATGAACCATCTCGGCATGTCCGCAAACCTGATGTCCCTGGGCGGGCTCGCGATCGCCATCGGACTGATGGTCGATGGCTCCGTGGTTGTCGTGGAGAATGTCTTCTCCAAGCTAGGCCGAAATCCGCGCCTGGATCGCATGCGCGTCGTCTATGAGGCTGTCATGGAGGTCGGAACGCCGGTCATATTCGGCATCTGCATCATCATCCTCGTATTCCTTCCCCTGATGACGCTGCAGGGCATGGAGGGGAAGATGTTCGCGCCGCTCGCCTATACCATCGCGATCGCGCTCGGCATCTCGCTAGTGCTTTCGCTCACCCTCTCTCCGGTCCTGTCCTCGTACTTGTTGAAAGGCGGCGCCGAACACGAGACGGTGGTCGTGCGTGTGTTGAAAAAGCCCTACACGGCGGTCTTACGGTGGGCGACGCACAACGAGAAGAAAACGATCGCCGCCGCCCTGGTTCTTTTTGCGGCTTCGATGGCGCTGTTCCCGTTCTTGGGAACTTCGTTCATCCCGGAGTTGAAAGAAGGCACAATCTCACCCAACATGGACCGCGCTCCAAATATTTCACTGGATGAATCGATCCGCATGGAAATGGAGGCGATCCGCATGATCAACCGCATCCCCGGAGTGAAGCACGTCGTCTCCCGCCTCGGCCGCGGCGAATCTCCCGTGGATCCGGCGGGATACAACGAGACGGACATGATGATCCAGCTCAAGCCCATGGACGAGCGGAAGGACTGGCCGCAGGACCGCATCGCCGACGCCGTGCGCGAACGCATTTCCACCCTCCCGGGCGTCAACGTCGTCATGGCGCAGCCGATTTCGGATCGCGTCGACGAAATGGTCACCGGCGTTCGCGCTGATGTCGCCGTGAAGATCTTCGGCGATGACCTGGACACGCTGATCGAGAAGGCTAATGAAGTGGCTCGGGTGGCGCACACCATCCGGGGCACGGGAGATATTAAGGTGGACCGCGTGGGCGGCCAGCAGAACTTGACGGTCACCATTGACCGTCAGGCCATCGCAAGGCACGGCCTCAACGCCTCCGACGTCCATGACGTCATCGAAGCCGCCGTCGGCGGAAAACCGGTGACGGAAATCTATGAGGGCGAGCGGCGATTCCAGGCGGTGGTGCGCTTCCCCGAGCCGCTGCGCAACAGCATCACCGCCATTCGCAATATCCTGCTTCGAACCGCCGATGGCGAGCAGATTCCGCTCGAGAGTCTGGCCAAAGTCGAGCTGCTCGAAGGACCTTCGCAAATCAAGCGCGAAATGGGTAAACGTCGCATTGTCGTTGGAATCAACGTGCGCGACCGGGATCTCGGCGGATACGTAAGCGAGCTGCAGCGGAAGGTCGGTCGCGAAGTGCCGTTGCCCTCTGGCTACTACTACGACTGGGGCGGCCAGTTTGAAAATATGATCCGCGCACGGCGTCATCTGATGATCATCGTTCCCATCACCATCGGAGCGATTTTCTTCCTGTTGTTCCTGTTATTTCGCTCGCTGCGATTCGCCTCCCTGATCATTCTGGTCCTGCCCTTCGCCTCGATCGGCGGCGTGGCGGGACTGTTTTTGAGCGGCGAGTATCTTTCGGTGCCCGCGTCGGTCGGATTCATCGCCCTGTGGGGCATCGCCGTGTTGAACGGCGTAGTCCTGGTCTCCTATATTCGCAACCTGCGCGAGTCTGGCATCGAGCAGCGGCGGGCGATTATGGAGGGCGCCAAGATGCGTTTCCGTCCGGTGATGATGACCGCCACGGTGGCGGCGTTGGGGCTCATTCCCTTCCTGTTCGCCACCGGACCAGGCTCGGAAGTGCAGCGCCCGCTGGCCATAGTCGTTATCGGCGGTCTGGTGACATCGACGCTTTTGACCCTGGTGGTAGTGCCGGCGCTGTACCGCTTCTTCGATCGCGGTGATGTCGTCCGCGAGCCCGAGGAGCTGATGGCTCAGTAATCCTAGCGCGGCAGGTGCGCCTCGATGTCTGGAAACACCGCCTTGGCGAACTCCACCGCCCGCCGGGTTGCCGCCGCGTCGTCGCCCCCGAAGATCGGCGCAACGATGCGGACCAGCGCGGTATCGGTGCGGTTGTAGCGCATGGCGTCAAGCACAACAAACATCTTGGCGCGGTACTCATTTGCAACAATGCGGTTCCAGGACTGATACCAATACAGAACGGCGCTGCGCTCTTCGCCCTTCGCCACAACATAGTGATTCACTTCCGTGGGGCCGCGTCCCGGAAAATCGATCGGAATCGTGTCGGAGACGATCTGCGTCCAACCGGAACCCGGCAGACAATTCTTCGGCGAGTGTGGCGCTTTACCCGTGCGCTGGGATCGGAACGCCGCGATAAACAGGCTGGTCAGGGTGCGACCGTCGCCTCCCGCCTCATAGATCCGGCTCAAAAGGTCGTCGGCCTTGAGAATATCGCGGGTATCCTCGTCAACCGGGCTGTCGGCGACCATCTGCCAGTTCCCAACCGCTGTCGGAAACGTGCTCAGCGGCGGAGAAGAGACCGGCGCCTCCTGGCGCGACAGGCCGTAGAATACCGCCGCCTGTGCGAGAAGAAACAGCGTCAACAGGCGCGCGGGAACGCTATTGAGCAGTTGCGCCGGTCTGGTCATGTCGGTTGTGGACCATCCTGTAGATCGAGTTCAGAACCTGGTGGGTAATAATCATCAGCACCACCGCAACCATAAAAATGATCCACCCTTCGAGCATGTGCAAGAAGCCTTTGGCCAGTTCAGGATTGTATTCGCTCAGGATGCCGCTGATCGTCACACGGCCGGCGTTCGCCATAACCGCGATGGGTATTGCGGCCGCCAGCAAAGCCCATCTCATCCATGGCTTGGAGTCGAAGAAGTAGGCGTAAACCAAAGACAGGAACCCCAGCGAAAGCAGCGAGCGGATGCCGCTGCACGCCTCAACAACGTTCAGGCGCTGATTTGCGAGTTCGAGGATGTTGCCTTCACGCAGCACCGGCGCGCCGAGCAGCATCAAGGCCCCTTCCGCGATGCGGCTGGCGAGCAGTTGAAGCTTAAACGTGATCTGGTTATACACGATCGCCGGCAGCGGGATCATGAATGCAAGCAGCGCAAGCGGAAAAGCGGACCTCTTCAGCGCAGGAACGCCGCCTAACAGCACGACAGCTCCCACCAATGTGAACAAAAATGCTGTCCGCTGGAGGAACAGCTCCGCGCCCAGCGCGCCGATCATTAGCTGAAGCGCCGCATAGGCCATGATGGCGAGGCCCCAGTAATTTGGCTTCGCGGCGTTGAGGATGTCTTCGCGGCGCTGCCAAAAGATGTACGCTGCCATCAGCGGGACAAAGAAGCCGTGTCCCATATCCTCGTCGTTATACCATTGCAGCACCAGCCGCTTGAGAACGGGCCAGTAGCACAGCAGCATCAGCGCGCCGAACCACACTACGGCCCCCCACGGGACGGCGTGCTCCGGAACCGCCCGACGCGTTTCGTCCGGCAGCCGATCAGCTACTGAGGCCATGAACTCACTTCAGTTAATCACACCCAAACGCGCCGGACAACAAACCGAAGGTACTAGCCTGCGGCTCGCTCCTCACCGGGCGCCGGACGCCGGGGCAGGCTGCGGTGAACCGGACAGACCGCCGTTCGAAAACGAGCTGCCCGAAGTACTCGAAAACGAGCTGCCGGATGCGTTCGAAAGCCCGCTGGATGGAGAGCCGGTCGGCGAAGAGGTCGCCCCGGCTGGCGCGCCGCCTGTCGCGATTGTCGGGTTCAGCGCCGGATCCTTCTTCGGATCGTAGATGAACTCCCACTCCTGATATTTCTGCCTGTCGTTGTAGATCTTGATTGATGGGGACTTATAGGTCGTGGCGACTCCGGCAATCCCGCCGCCAAAGCCCTGGTTGTTAAAAGCGCTCGGGGGTGGCTGCCGCGGACTCGTCAGAATACTCTGAATCATCTGCTGCGCCGTCATCTGTCCCTGAACCGTGGAACCGGGCGGAAGGTTGACGCTTCCGGTTTGACTTGGTTGCTGATATTGCTGGACCGCTTGCGGGGGCTGGCGATATTGCGGCAGTCCGGGCTGCGCCACTTGGCCTTGGGGGGGCGCAATCACTCCGGGGATGTTCTGCATCGGATTATAAATTTGCGCCGCCTGGGACTGCGGCATACCGGGCTGCGCCGGCTGGAAGGAAACCGGCTGGCCTGGCCCGTACGGCATCGCTTGCTGCGCGCCCGGCGGCACGACGCCCGGATAGACCGTTTGGCCGGAGACAATCGCAGCCGGTGGTTGTCCCGGTTGCGCCCCGTATGGATTGTAACCGGGCGGCAGCGGCTGCCCAGGCAAATATTGCTGGACAGGCTGTCCCGGAGCAGGCGGCAGCTGCCCGGGGAGATACTGCTGGACCGGCTGTCCCGCAACCGGCGGCTGCTGACCGGGGGCGTACTGCGGAGCGGGCTGCATACCCACCACAGGCAACGCTGGAGAATACGGTTGCGGGCCGGACGCCGGCGCGTAGGGCTGCGGCTGCCCGTTCGGCTGGGCCGCTGCGGCGTATGTCGGCGGCGGCTGCGGATAGGCAGACGGGTTTTGCTGGTTCACCACACCCGCCAGACCCACCTGATCGCTGGGGCGCGCGCGCACGGCCTGGTTAACCTCCGGCGCCGCGTTGTTCACGCCCACTGTATTGCTCGGATCCGCATTCATCGAATTTTCCGCGCTCTGCGCATCCGCCGCTTTACCGTCCTTCGTCGCCGTGCTCTGCGTCGGCTTCTTTACGAGCGAGTCGAGCAGCTGGCCGTTTGGACCCACGTGGATCAGCCGCCACTCGTCCTTTCCGGTCATCGGATCGATGTAGCGCCGTCGCAGAAAGCGCATGTTATTCGTGCTTTCAAGATCTTCGATTTTGGCGGGATAGCGCTTGATCGTCTTCACATACAGGCCGATGGCGCGCTGATACTGCTCGCCGCGCTCGATCAGCATTTCCTCGCGCTCCCGCTGCGTCTCGAACGCGACGCGCGGCAACTCCACGAGCATGCCGATTGCGATTCCCGCCATCAGGACAAAGATGAACAGCAGCGCGAAGCCGCGCTCACTGTCACGGCGGGACCTCCGCCGCGGACCAGCGCCAGCCAGCACCACCTTCATCCGGCCTGCTCCTGTTCGAGCGGAAGCGTCTGCTGGTGCTTGTTGGCGGTGTCCTCCACGACGGCCGAATTCACGCCAATGCGGACTACCTTATAGCGGCTCTTGATAATATCGCCTTCTCCCGCAATAAAGATGTCTTCTCCCTCGAGAAAGAATGCGCGCTTGGGTCCGGTTCGGGCCGCGTTCGTGTAGCCGTAAAATTTCAATGGAATCGGCGGCGGAGGGGGGTCCACCTTCGGTGGCGGCGGTTTGGGCGCCACTGGACCGATAAACTTCGCCGTCTGGCCCGGATGCACAGGAGCAACCTTCTCGATTTTGACAGGCTCCGCCGCCGGCGCCGCGCCGAAATCAAACAGGCTCCGAGAGACGCCGTCCGGCCGAACGTTCTTCAGCTTCGCCAGCAGATCCAGCCGCAGAGTCGGATCGATGCGCGAGGGATCAAGCGGCTCCTTGGGTTTCAGCGTTGGCCGGAACTCCTGCGTGGAGATGCGGCCCTGCGGATTGGTCCGGCCCGGCGCTCGAGCAATCGACCCCGGGCGCGCGGGCGTGCGAGCGCCCGACGCGGGAGCGGCCGTGCGCGGCCGGCTCGCGGCCGAGGCCGGCGCATTCGGTTCCGGAGCGCCGCCGGACGAATTCATGAAGTACAGCACCCCCGCCACCAACAGCAGCCCCACCAGTATCGCGACCTTCTTGGGCTCGGCCCCCACCTTCATCCGCGGCTGGATCCGTCTCTTCATTCAACTGAATCTCCGCGAACGAAGGCGTTCAACCTCAGGTTGATCGCCAAAGCAGCGCCCCCCTGCTGCGGGGTCGCATTCAGGCTCTCAATAATCAGCAGGCGCGGCGAACGGTCGATGCGGTTGATCAAGTCGATCAGATTTGCATACGCGCCCTCACAATTGGCGGTAATCGTCAGCATGCTGAGATTGTCGCTGCCCTCAATCGGCTCAGCCGCCGAGAAGGAGTGATCCTTGGGTTTGATCTTCGCTTCCTTCTCCGCGGCTTGCAGCTCGCTGAGTATTGTGGAATAGGCGGTGCGCTCATTCAGGAAATAGGTTTGGATAAATGCGTCGCCTTCGCTGCGGCCGAGCTCGACTTTTTTGACATTGACTTGCGTCCGCGCCAGCAGCGCGCGACGCTGCGCAAGCTGCGCCTGGAGCTCTGCAATCTCCTGCTCCAGCTGTGCGGGCGACCCGCCCGGCGGACGCCACACAAAGTATGCGGCGACCAGATCTGCCATCAGCATGATCGCGAGCGCGAGTTGCGCCACCGCCGTCGGAGTTCGCGGCGGCCAGATGCGGGATATGTCAATCTTCATGTCCGGCGTTCTCCGTCACAGCTTCTGCGCATAGCTGACGCTCACGCGATAACGATAAAGCGGCTCATTCTGCGCGGGCGGCATAAACACCGGAACTTCGGCGGGACCGAACAGGGGCGACGCTTCCACGCGCCGCAAGAACTCGAATACCGGCTCCGGACTCTGCGCGCCGACCACCATGTCCAGCGTCACGCGATTTTGTGAAGTGATCTGCGGCAACCGGATATAGATCAGCCGCACATTGTAAGGCAGAACTTTATCCAGGTCAGCGAAAATGCGCGTCCAACTGATGCTCTTACGCTCAATCAGCGTGTTCAACAGCACGCTGCGATCGAGCACTTCGGCGTTCCCCGCCTGACGCAGCGCGCTGTCCAGCTCCGCCTGCCGGTTTGAAAGGACCTGAACCTGACGGCTGAGCCGGTCCACCGTGTCCCGCAGGTTGGCAGCGCGGCTGCGCGCGGAGATAATGCTTGAGACCAGCACAACCAGGAGAACGCCGAGCGCGATGCTTCCGCCCAGCGACGCCGCCAGGACCGGACGGTCGTTTCGGAAGGGCTCGCTGGCAAGATTAATCGGGATTCTCAAGCGCCGCCTCCCCATCCGGTCAGATATCCAAGCAGTCCGGAGTTATATGGCCCGGGCGTCCCAAAGCGCGAACCCAGCGCTTCAACTGGCAGGTTCAACTCGCTTTGCCAGCGGGTCGCCCAATCGCGCGCGCGATCGCCGAAGCCGCACAACAACAGTTTCTCCGGCCCCGCAGACAACTCATCTTCCATATAGGCAAGCGTGGGATAGAGCACTGCGAGAATATCGTCGCTTTCGACGCGATCCAGCTCAACGCAGCGGGTAAGCTTCAGGCGGTCGTTTTCGAGCGCAAGCGCGCTCAGCGCGCGGCCGCTGAGCTTCAGCAGGATGAAGCGGCCGGCGCGCGGCGCCAGATTCAAGGCCGCGAGCGCGGAAGTCGTCACAAACCCCGGCTGAAACCCGGCGGCGCGGAACGGCGCCTCATAGCGCGCGACAATCTCAAGCGCTATGATCGCCGCCACCACGTCCACCTTTCCACTCCCGTTCGAAGGCTGAACCCAGTAGCTCACTACCGCCGATTCCACATCAAACGGAACGCTCTTCCTCGCCCGGAACCGCACCAGCGCCAGCTGCTCTTCAGCCAGAGCGGGGAACGAGTCAAAATCGAGCACTTGGACCCGCGCGGCGTAATCCGGAAGGATCAGCGCGGCAGACCGGCGCTTGCGCACATTCGGCGAGGGCGCAAGCGCCGCCACGTGCGCGGCGAACGCCTCCGGCTTGTTCAGATTGTCATGGACGGGCGAGACGCTCAGAACCTCCGGTTCAAATGGACGGAATTGCATCTGCCCCGCGCTGGCGCACGGCGTAAATGCAATGCCGGCCTCGGAAATTTCGAAGGCGTACTCGGGCGGCGGATCGCTCCAGAGCCTTTGAATGTAATCGAACAGGGCCATTTCAAGAGGTCATTCGATAAACGTGACCTTGTTGATCTCCTTCAGGGTCGTTGTCCCCAGCCGCACCTTCTCGACGGCCGATTCACGCAGAAATGTCATGCCCTCTTCCCGCGCCACGCGCTTGATCTCCGAGCTGGGCCGTTTATCGAGAATCATTTCGCGGATATGCTCGCTCAGGTCCAGCAATTCATGAATAGCCGTCCGGCCGCGAAAACCGGTGCCGCCGCACTCAAAGCAGCCCTTGCCTTCATACATAGGAACATCGCGCCACACAGAGGGGTCGAGGCCGCTTTCCGTCAGATACGCGTCCGGGTAGTGAACGCGGTGCTTGCAGTGCTCGCAGATGACGCGGACCAGCCGCTGCGCCAGAATGCAGTTCAGCGCCGAGACAAAGTTGTACGGCTCCACGCCCATGTTCAGAAAACGGCCCAGCACGTCCAGCACATTGTTGGCGTGAACGGTAGTGAACACCAGGTGTCCGGTGAGCGCGGCGTTAATGGCGATTTGCGCGGTCTCCTGGTCGCGGATCTCGCCCACCATGATCTTGTCCGGATCGTGCCGCAGAATGGAGCGCAGCCCGCGGGCGAACGTCAGACCCTTCTTTTCGTTCACCGGGATTTGCGTGATGCCCTTGATCTGATACTCGACCGGGTCTTCGATGGTGATGATCTTGTCTTCGTCGTTCTTGATCTCGCTGAGCGCGGCGTAAAGCGTCGTGGTCTTGCCGGAGCCTGTAGGTCCGGTTACCAGCACCATTCCGTACGGCTCCTTGATATACCGCCGGAATTTTACCAGATCCGAGTCCGAGAAGCCGACCACATCGAGCGAGAGCTTGGCGAACTTCTCGCTCATCGATTCCTTGTCGAGCACGCGGAGCACGGCGTCTTCGCCGTGGATGGTGGGCATGATCGACACGCGGAAGTCGATGAGGCGGTTCTTGTAGCGCACGCGGAAACGCCCGTCCTGCGGTACGCGGCGCTCAGCGATGTCCAGCTCGCTCATAACCTTAATGCGCGAAATGATGGTCGAGTGCCAGTCCTTGGCAATCGGCGGCATCGCGTAGTGGAGCACTCCGTCGATGCGGTACTTGATCGCAACTTCCTGATCGCGCGTTTCAATATGAATGTCGCTCGCGCGCCGCTCCAGCGCGTTAAAAATCGTGGTGTCCACCAGCTTGATCACCGGCGCGATGTCGGAATCCGAAGCAGCAAGCTTGTCGATCGACAGCGTCTCGTCGGCGTTCTCTTCCTCGCCCACCACGTCCAGCGTGAAGCCTTCGGTGACCTCTTCCAGCACGCGCTGCGACTGTTCAGTCTTCTTCAACAGGTCGGCGATCTGCGAAAGCGTGGCGACCTTTACCCTCAGCTTCTTGTTGAGCAGGATGGCCAGCTCATCGATCAGGTTCAGATTGCGCGGATCGGCGAGAGCGATCTCGAGCGTTCCGTTTTGCGAGTCGATGGGCACGAAGTTGTACCGGAACATCATGTCCACCGGAACGGAATGAAACAAATCAGGGTTGATGCGGACCTCGCGCAGGTCCACGAACTCGCACCGGTAGCGCATGGCCAGGCGGCGCGCCTGCTCGGCTTCGTGCGCCGGGTCGGTCAGATGGATTTTTTCTCCCGCTGCCATTCCATACCTCCGTGAGTCTAACCGCCCGGCGGCCGGCCGGCCGTATCAGCCAGCGAGAAGATCGGCATATACAACGCGATCAATACGAACGCCACAAACGTGCCCATGAAAATCATGATGGCCGGCTCGATCAGCGCCATCGCCGCCGTCATGCGCGTGTTCACGTCCTCTTCGTAGAATTCGGCGACGCTGTTCAGCATCTGCGGCAGCGCTCCAGTCGATTCACCCACCTCGATCATGTCGATGGACAGGCCGGGGAACACCTTCGTCGCCGCCAGCGATCTCGACAGGGACTGGCCTTCGCGAACCATTTGGCTGGCGGATTCGAGCGTCCGTTTCAGCAGCAGCGTGCCCAGCGACTCGGAAGCCGTTTGCAAAGCCTGGAGCAGCGGGATGCCGCCTACCAACAGCGTGCTCAGCACGCGCGAGAACTGCGCCACCTGGTACTTGATCCAGACCTCCCCGAACACGGGCGTACGCAACTTCATGCGGTCCACCGAATCCCTTCCGCTCTCCGTTTTCGACCACACGCGGAAAAGAATCGCTCCCAGCGCAATACACCCGAATATCAACAGAATGTATCCCCGAGCCGTCGTGCCGACTGCTATGAGAATCTGCGTAATTTCCGGAAGCTGCGCCTGCATGCTGCTATAGAGCTGGGCGAAGCTGGGGACCACGTATGTGACCAGAAAAACAATCAGGCACGCAACCAGCACAATCAGCACGCAAGGGTAGAGCAGCGAGAGCAGTATCTTTTTCCTCACCGACATCGACAGGCGCTGATACTGGATGTAGCGATCGAGCACTTCTCCGAGAGCGCCGCTCTTTTCGCCCGCCATGACCGACGTAACGTAGATCGGAGGGAAGACGCCCTGCCGGGCGAACGCGTCCGACAGCAGTGCGCCGTTGCGCACCTCATCGCGCACCGCCCTGACGTGCTTGCCCAGCTTCGGATCCGTGAGGCGGTCGGCCAGCAGATCGAGCGCCTTCAGAATTGGCAGACCCGCTCGAATCAGCGTTACGAACTGTTGATTAAAAATAAGAAACTTCTCGAGGTTGAGCTTCTGACGCTTGCCCGCGGGCTTCGCAATACTCGCCAGCTCACTCCGCGGCTTGATCGAGTAAATGAGAAAGCCCTGCTGCGCATAGCGCTCACGCAGTTCGCGCTCGGAGCTGGCGACCGCCACCTGCTGATGGATCTCGCCGCGGGCGTCGGCGTACTTGAGCGTCCACTCCTGCATGATCTACTGTGCGCCCTCCGGCGAGGCCGTCTCATCGACGAATTCGGCCCCTTTCGGAACCTCGAAACGGAACTGGGCGTCTGCAACGGGCGCGTTCAGCTTTTCGCCGGAGAACTCGAACTCGAGGACCGAAGCGTCCTGACCGCTGACGACAAGGCGGCTGATCCGGGAGTTCGTTTCGTCAACGACGAACGAGACCTCCCGATACGGCAGTTTGTCGGACTTCGGGATGGCCGTAATCTGGATCGCGCCGCGGCCCTCGGGTTTCGCCTGGAACTCCTTGAAATCCTTGTGGAAATCCAACCGGCCGAGGAGGAAGGCCATGGGGGCCCGCATGTCCTCGGTTTCTTTCAGCTTCATCTTCTCCGCGCGATTGGTATCAGGGCTGTAGAAGTACACGTTCTTGCCGTCGGAAACGAAGAGCTTGCCGGCCGGGGTTGTGTATTCCCACCGCATACGGCCGGGTTTACGCAGATAGAGCTGACCGGATTCGGTCCGGCGGCGACCCTGCGCCGTGTAGGACTCCCGGAACGCCACCTCGAGCGATTGTGCGTGGTTGTACCGCTCCTCTACTCGCTTGAGCAGCTTAGAGATATCCGGATCGGCGGCCCACAGCGGCGCGGAGGCGAGCAAAGCCCACACGAGTCGGGGAATCACAATACCTCTGACGTACGAACGGGACCAGGCGTGCACTGCGTGGGCGGGATGCGCTTGATTTCATTCTACCGCGCGGGGTGTCCGGAGATGGGATTGGCTCATCCGCCCGCAAGCCGGCGCCCGTCCCGCCGGCTGCATCTGGATTTCGCCGGACGAAATACACGATGTCGGCAGCCTGCTTCGCCCGTTGCTTCCAGGCGGCCGCAGCGGCGCGGGGCCATAAATCCTCGATTTGACTATTGACGGCGTTGGTGAGTCCGGCTATTTTATGGTGCGGCCGTGGTGAAATAAGTGGGAGGGCAGCATGGAACTAACGAATGCTGCCAATGGCAACTGGCGAACTGGCAGGCTATTGAGCCTGGTGCTGACAGCAACTTGCTCGTTGCACGGACAGGCCACCGGCAGCCGGCCAAAATATGCGTTTACTCTTGAGCGCAAAATCGAGGTCAGTTCCACAGCGGCGGAGCGTGGCAGTGTGGGGGAAGCCCATCATTATCGACGTGCTCGGTGACGGGTTCAGTTTTGACAAGCGCTGCCGATGGCGTAGATTTCGATTTGCCCGGCCGCGGTACGAAACGGCGATTCTCTGGCAGGATAAGAACCACGATGGCATATCAACGTCTGAGGAGTTCTTCACACTCGCCGCCATCAGAATCGAGTCCATCGATCTTCACTACCAGGAGAAGAAATGGGTGGATCGTTACGGCAATCAGTTCCGTTTTCGCGCCAAAGTCGGCGACGCAAAGCATTCCTCAATCGGACGCTGGGCTTACGACGTCTTCCTGGTGCAGCAATGATGTCCCGAAGCGCGCGTCGTCAGGTCGCGATCACGTTAGCCTTTATCGCGTTCTCGCCCCTGAACAGATTCGTACCCTGATCCACGAAGCCCGATCGCTCCGGGCGGCGCAGGACCCCGCAAGCGGGGACGTGTTCCGCCGACTTCATGTGTCGGGGAAGTTTATGTCAACGCCGGCGCGATTTGCAGCCATTGCAGCGCTGGCGGGCCTCTGGATGCGCGCTTCGCCGGACGAAATTGCGAAGGGTCTGAACGCGTTTGAGCGCCGGGATTTCAGCGCGGCGGCGCAAATCTTTCGCAGTTACCTCTCGCAGCATCCGCACGATGCGCGCGTTTGGAAGCTGCTCGGCATGTCCTACGCGGCCCGCGAGGACTACCGCCAGGCGGAGCCTGCCTTCGAACGCGCCTGCAAAGAAAATGTGCGCGAAGAAAACGCCTGTTATTACCTGGCCCGCGCTCGTTACACGTTGGGCCAGTATGCGCCGGCGGAACAGGCCTATCGGATAGCGCTCAGCGCGGCGGGGCAACGCAACGGCCGCGTGCTCTTAGGTATGGCGTTGACGCTTGCGGCGTTGGGCAAGACCGTCGAGGCGGAGCGGCGCTTCCGGCAAGCGGTCTTGGCCGGCGAGCCGACAGCGCGCAAGGAGTATGGTCTTTTCTTGTTCCGCGCCGGTCGTGCAGAGGAGAGCCTGCGCCTGCTGCGCGAAGCCGGAGCGGCCGCTGAACTCGAACGTGTGCAGAAGGCGATTCAGGCCTACGGACCGGAGTCGCTCGCAAGGGCGGCGGCTCCGGTCGCGTTCCAAGCCACGGCGCTCCCCATGTTGGTGAAAAACGGCGCGACCGGCGAAAAGCACCTGATCGAGACCATGATCGCCGGCGTGGCCGTATTCGATTACGACAACGATGGCTGGCCCGATATTTTCATTGCAAATGGCGCAACCAGTCCGGCGCTGCAAAAGACCGATTCCAGCTTCTACAACCGCCTCTTTCGCAACAATCGCGACGGTGCATTTCAGGATGTTACGATGCGCGCCGGCCTTGCGGGCTCGGGATATTCGATGGGCGCCGCGGCTGGCGATTTCGATAACGATGGCAATATTGACCTGTTTGTCGCCGGCGTCGCGGCGAGCGCCTTGTACCGCAATCGCGGCGACGGCAGCTTCGAAGATGTCACCGCGAAAAGCGGTTTGAACGAGCAGGGCAAGTGGTCGGTTGCGGCAGGCTGGTTTGACTACGACAATGATGGCCTGCTCGACCTTTTTGTCGTCCATTACGTGGTTTGGGATCCGGGCAAGGAGATTTTTTGCGGAGCGCCGGCCGATGCGGGTGGGCGTACGGCCTTCCGCCAGTACTGCCACCCCAGCTACTACGAGCCGCAAGCAAATGCTCTCTACCACAACCTGGGCAACGGCCGCTTTGAGGACGTATCTGTTCCGTCCGGAATCGGCGCGCTGAAAGGCAAAGGCATGGGTCTTACATTCGGCGACTACGACGGCGACGGACGTCTCGATGTTTTCGTCGCCAACGATACGACGCCGAACTTTCTGCTGCACAACGGAGGCGGCGGTCGCTTTCACGAGGTGGGCGGCTCCGCGGGCGTCGCTTGGGGGCCTGATGGAAAGGCCTTGTCATCCATGGGCGTCGAATTCCGCGATATCGACAACGACGGCCGTGAAGACCTCTTTATCACCGCTCTTGCGAACGAAACGTTTCCGCTGTTTCGCAATATAGGGGGCATGGAGTTCGCCGACATCACGCACCCCAGCCGACTTGGGAGGTCCAGCATCGCCTGGACCGGCTGGAGTAATGCTGTCGCCGACCTGAACAATGACGGAACGAAAGACTTGGCTGTCGCTGCGGGAGATGTCATGGATAACGCCGAACTGTCCGGTCGAGTGACACGCCAGCCGCTGCTCGTCTTCTTGAATAAGGGCGGCGCGAGGTTCGACACGCAAACGCTTTCCGGCATAGCGCAGCACCGCGGCCTCGCCTACGGCGATTTTGACCGCGATGGACGCGTGGATCTCGTCGCCACGCGGCTCAACGAAGCGCCGGTGGTGCTGCGGAATACAACCAAAGCCGGAAACTGGATCGCCTTTCGCTTGACCGGGCGGACCAGTAATCGTGATGGCGTCGGCGCGATGATTCACATCGCCTCCGCACGCAGCGCGCAGTGGAATCGGGTGATCACGTCTACGGGCTACGGCTGCTCCAGCGACCCCACGGTGCATTTCGGACTGGGCGGCGATACAGCCGTGACATCGGTGGACATCGCCTGGCCTTCAGGAATCCGCCAGAGACTGGGCCCCCTCGCCGCCAATCAGCTTTATTCCATCGAAGAACCGCCACGATAAAATCGTGCTCATGAAACGCGCATTGCTGTTTTCGGCGCTTCTGGTGGAAGCCGCATTTGCGCAACCCTACGACATTGTGATCCGCGGCGGCCTGATCGTCGATGGCAGCGGCGCCCCGGCTTTTCACGGCGATGTGGCGATACGCGGGCAGAAAATTGCAGCCATCGGACCGCTGGGAGACGCCGCGGCGCGGCGCGTTATCGATGCAAACGGCCTCGTGGTCGCGCCAGGCTTTATCGATATTCACAACCATTCCGATTACACGATACTCGCAGATGGCGACGCTCAGAGCATGATCCGGCAGGGCGTCACCTCCATGATCCTGGGCGAAGGCGGATCGGCTGCGCCCATCGGCGGCAAGCAGCCGAAAACCGGGCGCGCCGACTGGACCGATTTCGCGGGTTATTTCCGGCGCATCAAAGAGCGCGGCGTGTCGACCAATATCGGGTCTTATATCGGCTCCAGCCAGGTTTGGACTTACGTGCACGGCGAAAACGCTGGGCCGCCCTCGGAAACCGAACTGGCTGAAATGCAGGCGCTGGTGCGAACAGCCATGGAACAGGGCGCGCTCGGCGTCGCCAGTTCGCTCAGCGGTCCTCCAGGGTCTTGGATCGACACAAATACTCTCATCGCGATGTGCAAAGCCGCTGCGCCATTCGGCGGCGTCTACTCGACCCACCTCCGCACCGAGGGCAAAGGCGTATTCGAAGCCGCGGCGGAAGCGATGGAGATCGGCCGCAAGGCCGGAGTGCCAGTCGACATCATACACCTGAAAATCGCAGACCATGCGCTGTGGGGAAGAATGCCGGAGCTGGTGTCCGAAATCGCGCAAGCTCGCGCCGCCGGCCAGGATGTCACGGCCAACGTCTATCCCTACCGAGCTGGACAGAATAATCTGTCCAGCATCATCCCGCCATGGGCGCATGAGGGCGGCGTTCAAGCGATGCTGCGCCGGTTGAAAGATCCGAGCCTGCACGCGCGACTGGTCAACGAAATCGAACACGGCATCCCCGGCTCCAACTGGTACGACCACTATACAGCCACGGGCTCCTGGGAGGGCATGCTCCTCGTTTCGCTCTCCAATCCCGCCTATAAGCGCTTTGAAGGCCGTCGCATGAACGAAGTAATCCAAGCCCTTGGCGGAAATCCAATTGACGTTCTGTTCCGCGTGCTTGAAGACAACGGCGGCTCAGTGCCGGCCATTTATTTCCACCACGATGAAAACGACATGCAGTACGCGCTTCGCCAGCCGTTTGTCTCCATCGGCTCGGACGGCTCCGCGATCGCAGAGTCGGGCGACGAAGGACGCCCGCATCCGAGATATTTCGGGACGTTTCCTCGCGTGCTCGGCCGCTATGTTCGAGAGCAAAAGATCCTGACGCTCGAAGACGCCGTGCGTAAGATGACCTCCGCAAACGCCGTCAAAATTCGCCAGTACGATCGCGGTCTGCTCCGGCCCGGCATGTGGGCTGATGTGACTGTCTTCAACCCTCGGAGCATCATCGATAACGCTACGTGGGAAAAGCCGCGCCAGTACGCTACTGGCGTCGAATTCGTGGTGGTGAACGGCGTCGTCGTTCTGGACCACGGCAAACATACCGGCGCCCGGCCCGGAATGATTCTGTATGGGCCTGGCTTCAGGCAGCAACGCAGTCAGACCGCCGCGCCCAAGCCATCCATGCCTGAGCGGAAGGCCGCCGAGTGGGTGATTCGCGCGGGAGGCAATCTCCAGATCGCGGGACGCTCCGGCGTCATTCGTTCCGTCTCCGATCTGCCGGACGGTGATTTTCATGTAAGCGCCGTGGATCTGGTGGGAACGAAAATCGAGCCCAAAGAGCTGTGGAACCTCAGCGATATGAAGCAGCTGCGCGAACTGCTCTTGCCCGGCGCCATCTTCAATCCGGGAGCAGGCAGTCGGCTTGACGCAAATGACGAACTCGCCGCGCTTGCCGGCCTGCACCAGCTGGAAAAGCTCTGGTTCAGCCTGCACTTCCTCACCAATATCAACGTCCAGGACAAAGGTCTGGCGCATCTTGGCAGCCTGGAACAGCTGCGCGAGCTGCGTTTGGCGCAGACCAAGGTCAAAGGCCCGTCGCTCGCCGCATTTAAAAATCTCGAAGATCTGGATCTGACCGATACGCCGTTTGATGACGACGGCGCCTCCTATCTGGAGAAAATGTCGCGTCTCCGGCGGCTTTCGCTGCGGAACACGCTGATCACCGATGCCGGTCTGAAGCGCATTGCCGGCCTGAAAACTCTGGAGTCGCTCGATTTGTATGGGACGAAGGTGACTGACGCCGGCATCCGCCAGCTCGCCGGCCTCTCGAAACTTCGCGATTTAAACGTACTCGGCGCGCTGCTCACGGATGAGAGCGCCCCAGCGCTTGGCGCCCTTACGAACCTCGAAGAGCTGAATCTGTACCGGACGCACATCACGGATGCGGGCCTCGCCAGGCTGCAAAGCCTGAAGAAACTCGCCGCGCTGGATGTTCGCTATACGCGCGTGACCGCGAGCGGCGTTGAAGCATTTCGGGCTGCTGTTCCGGGGTGCGGCATTGAATTCGAGGACCCGACTGTCGCCCCATCCGCCGATGTCTCGCTGCGACGCAGCAAGCCCGGACAAAGCACCGAACAGGCGATTGCGCAGTGGATCGCAAAGTTGCGCGGACGCGTCGCCTGGCGCAAGGCGCATGTAGCGGAAGCCGATCTCGCGCGAACTCCGCTTTCAGACGCTCAGCTCTCCTACCTCGCCGGACTTCCAGCGCTCGAGAAGCTTTCGCTTGCAGGAGCGCAGATCGGCGACGCAGCCGCTCAAGCGCTGGCGTCGCTCAAAACTCTTAGAGAACTCGACCTCAGCGCTACGGCGTTCTCTGACGCCGGCCTCTCGAAACTCGCCAGCCTGCGCCAGCTCCGTCGGCTGCGCCTGAATAATACCCAAGTCGAAGGACGTGGTTTCTCAGCGCTCGCCGCGCTGCCCCTGGAAGATGTGGAGCTCTCGGGCGCCCCGGTCAACGATGCGGGTCTGGCGTCGCTCGCCGCGCTGCCCAATCTGCGGCGGCTGCGGTTGAAATACACCGACATCACGGATGCGGGCGCCCTGGCGCTGGCAAAAATGCGCGCTGTCGAAATGCTCGACTTGAGTTCGACCGATATCGGCGATGCTGCTTTAAAGCTCCTTGGCGGGCTGTCCGCTCTCCGCGAGCTGGACCTGGGATATACGCGAATCACCAATGCGGGGTTGTTCTCGCTCGCCGGTCTGAACCAGCTCGAAGCGCTATCGGCGGCGCGGACCCGCATCACCGACGACGGCGCGCCCGCCATCGCGCAACTGCATGCGCTGAAGCGCCTCAACTTGGATTACACCGCGCTATCCGACAAGGGCTTGAGGGCGCTTCAGTCCGCGTTGCCCGATCTCGCGGAGCTGCACTTAGACAGCAGCGGGTTAACCGACGCCAGTGCGGCTGCGCTCAGCGCCATGAAGAAACTGCAACTTCTGAACCTGTATCACACGCTCATCACGCAGAAGGGATACGAAGCGATCAAGCAGGCGTTGCCGGGCTGCAATATCATCTTCGATCGCGACTCCTCGCTGCCCAACCGGAGACATAGCTGATGCAGCGCCTCATCCCAGTCCTGATCGCCATCGCAGGGGCGGCTTACGGCCTGGATATCGGGGCAGACTGGGCTGAATCCCGCGGCGGCCGCATCGTTCAGGACGCATTGGCCAACGCCGTCGAAGCCGATTTCCGCGCGTCCTGGATCGATGACGCTGACCTCGCCGCAATCGGAAAGCTCACGACCCTGAAGCGTATCGATCTCTCCCATACCCGCATCACCGATATCGGGTTTCAGCGCTTGAAAAATTTGCCGTCGGTTGAAGCAATGAACCTGTACTTCGCTGAGCAGATCGGCGATGGCGCAATGGCCGCCATGAAGAACTGGAAGCGGCTTCGCGCGCTAAACGTTCGGGGGACCAAAATTACAGATGCGGGCGTCGCGCACCTGGCCAATATCGCAACCCTGGAGTCGCTCGATATCGGGTACGCGCTTGTTACCGACGCGGGCCTCGAGCCGCTGTCCAATTTGCCGAACCTCCACGCGCTCAGCTTTGGCGGCAACAAGATGTCGGACGCGGCGTTGACGGCGTTGCGCCTCTTCCCGGCCCTCACGTCGCTCGACCTGAGCGGTTCGCAGCGCACCGATTCGGGCTTGTGGTCGGTTGCGCTGACCGACCAGGGGCTTGACGTCATCGCCGGATTGACAAACCTGCGCGAGCTCACTCTGCGCGGCGCCAAAATCACCGACGCCGGCTTTCAGAAGCTCGCCTCGCTTCAGAACCTCGAATCGCTGGATATCAGCCAGACGCAACTCTCGGTCAACGGGCTGATGGTCTTAAAAAACTTCCGCAAGCTGCGATCGCTGAATGTCTGGGGCGACCCGCGCGTTGGCGACGAATTGATTCCGTTGATTGAATCGCTCCCGGATCTTCGCTGGGTGGACTGCGCCGAAACCAAAATCACGCAAGCGGCGGCGGAGCGCCTCCAACAGGCGCGCCCCGGGCGCCGCGTGAAACGCTAGTTCTACGCAAAGACGCCCGGCAACTCGCGGCTCGCGCTGGGAAACGATTCGAGCTTCGCTCCCATCGCCCGGTTCGCTACCGCGAGATACAGATCGGCCACTGTTCCCGTCGTGCGCGTATGCAAGCCGGTCTTCAGCCCGCCTGCGTGACCCGCTACGATCACGGACATGCCGTTGTTCTTGTGCTGGTTCGCTTCGGCGTGCTCGTGCACGTAGATGATCGCGCAGCGGTCAAGCAGCGTTTTCTCGCCTTCCGGCGTCGCCCGCAACTTACTCAGAAAATAGGCGAACTCCTGCGCGTGCCAGCGGCAGATATCGCGCAAAATCCGCTGGCCCGTCGGACCGTCAGCCCCCGGCGCCTTGCCGTCGCTGTGTGTGTAATCGTGATGCCGCGCTGCCGTATACCCGAGCCACGGAAACCGCGACAGTCCCTGGCACTTGGTCAACATGTAAGACGCAACGCGCGTCTGGCCCGAGGCCAATGCGTGCGCCAGCAGATCGCTCTGAAGACGCGCAATGCGCGGCCAGTCCTTCATATCCTCGACCTCTGGCGGATCGATTCGGTGATATTCCGGGGGAAGACTTGCGATCGCCCGTTCCACATCGCGAATCGACGCAAGGTGCTCTTCCAGGCGCACTTGGTCCTCCCGGCCGAGCTCTTTTCGCAATGTGGCGGCGTCTTCGCTTACGGCGTCGAGAATGCTGTGCTTTCGCCTGATCCATTCTGAATCTCGCGCCCCGAACAGCCGGTCGAACAGCTTTGCCGGCGTCATCTCCGGCGGAAGCGCCCGGTCGCGGCCGGCCCAGCTCATGTTGCGCTGGATACTCTCGCCAAACGACTCCTGACTGACGCCGATTTGCAATGATCGAAAGCGCGTCTCGCCCCCCACCCGCGCCGCAATCGCCTGGTCAATCGACGGGCCTCCCGCTCCGCGTCCGGTAAACTGCGTTCCCGTCATCAGCGCGCTCATCGAGCGATGATGGTCGTTGCCGGGTCCGGGCAGCCGCGCTGCCGGATTATCCAGCCCGGTGATGATGTGCACGTGGTCTCGCAAGGGCGCGAGCGGCGCCAGGCACGGGGAGAACACGAAATCCGGACCGGTCTCCTCGGGAATCCAGTATTTCTCGGGAATTCCGTTGCCGTTGAACCAAAGTACGAACCGCGTGGGCGGCGTCCGCTCGTCTGCAAAGGCTGTGCCGGAGCTGTTGAACATCGCGGCGAGCGGCGGCAGACCAACGAATACCTGCGCCTTGGTCGCCGTCACCAGCCCTTGCAGAATCCTGCGCCGTGAAATCGTTCGCTGCTTAGTGTGTACCGAGGCCATCCGTGCTATCCCTTCCCGGTGGAAACGTCAGATACTTGCTTAACGCAACCATGAGCTCCTGAAACCGAAACCCGGAGCTCTTGAAATCATCGTACGCCTGTTCGATCACCAATTGATCGGTTCTGGTTTCACGCCGTCCCGCCGCGTAGCGGAACAGTTGTCGAACGACGCATTGCTGGCATTGCGGCGTCCTCTCCAGCACCCGACCGAGCTCGGCCGGATTCGTGAACTCCGAATTCGGAATGCCTGCTATAAATCCCTTGGCCTCGAGAGCCAGCTCGACGGTTTGCGGCGCTGCCCGTTCGCCGTGCTCGGGGTAAAACGTGAGCTTCAGTTTCTCGCGACGCTGGCCTAGGGCGTCATACTTCTCGAGGCCAAAACCGATCGGGTCGATGAGCGCGTGACAGCTCCGGCAGCTCTCGTTCTCCGTATGCAAGGCCAGCCGCTCCTGGTTCGTCAGCGGGCGGTCCTTGTGGAGCGCCGGCAGATTCGTGTTGACTCCGGGCGGAGGCGGCGGCACCGTCTGGCACAGGAACTGCTCACGCACAAAGAGACCACGAGCCGTGGGGGAGGTTTCTTCCGGCTTACTCGACGCAGCCAGGAACAGCGCCTGCCCCAAAACGCCGGCGCGCCCTGTGCTGGGCGGCAGCGACACGCGGCCAAATTCAACGCCCGGCGCAGGAACGTTATATAATGCCGCCAAATTTGCGCTGAGAAAACTGTAATCGGCCGAAAACAGTTTCATGAAATTACCGTTGTTCCAGACCAGATCCCGCCCCAGCCGGAGCGTCTCTTCCGTCATCGCGGCGGCCAGCTCGGGCGTGAACATCGGAAATATCCGGCGGTCCTTGACCATCGAGGCGGCGCGATCAAAGCGCAGCCATTCGGCCAGGAACTCATCCACGGCCGCGCGGGCTCTCACATCTTGAAGCATCCGCCGGGCAACCCGCTCCACTCCGGCAGGAGAATCGAGTTCGCCCTTCTCCGCGCTGTTCATGAGAGCGTCGTCAGGCGTGCTGTTCCACAGGAAATACGAAAGCCGGCTTGCGGTCTCGTAACGGCGCCATTCAGGCGCTGCGCCGTTTTCCACGCGCGCCAGAAAATTCGGCGATTGCAGCATCGCTTCCATCACGATCCGCGCGCCCGCCAGGAAATCCTGCGCCTGGCCCGCTTCCTGCTCAAATAGCCGCGCATAGCGGGTTCTTTCCGCGCTCGTCAGAGGACGGCGAAAGGCGCGTTTCCCGAATCCCTGGATAAAAGCGTCTCGGCAGCCTGCGTCGTCCGGCCCGGTCGGGTTGCAGGGAATCAGATGATGCGAGTCGCCGCCCCGGAATGCGCTCCGGGCAAGCTTCTCTGCGGCTGCCGCGTAGGCTTCGGCCATCAACGGCGAAATACTCTGCGATTGATACTGGCCCTTAAACCCGTTGACAAAGTCCTCAGGCGGAAACTGGTCAGCGAGGCGGGCGTCGTCGTGGAGCAGGTCGCGAATTGTGTTGTTGTACTGCGCGTGCGTCAGGAATCGGAGCGCAGGGGCTACCTTGACAGGCGGGGGTGGGGCGTCCGTGTTCGCGCGCGCGCCGGCGGGCGCCGAGAGCGTGGCCAAATACTCGATCCAGGTCCTCAGCGCCGCTTCTTCCGGAGTCCCCGGCCGGATGCGCAGCCCGCCCGCATGCGGCGCCCGTCGCGTCGGCTTCTTAAGCAGCAGCGACTCTTCGGGATGATCCCGGTCCACCAAAATCGAGAGCGACCTTCCAAAAGCTTCAATGGCAGCCGGTCCGGCGTCGGCGTCCGGGAAATGAAGCCGTGTCGCCGAGGCGACGCCTTCCGGATTGTGGCACCCGCTGCAACCGGCCTTCTGAAGGACTGGATACACCGTGCCGCTGAAATATCCAGCCGGCGGCGCCGCCAATGCACAGGTGAGAATCGCTGGAACGGTCGCGGCCAAGCGTCTCCGCATACGCTGAAGCTATTGTATGAATTTTCCGCGGGAACCGCAGACCGCGATTAAAATTCTCCAATAGGCGAACAACCGGCTTGTCGTATAATCACCCGCTGGAGGGCCCGCAATGAAATTCGGGTTCGTTTTGCTGTGCGCTCTTCCTCTCGTTGCCGCCGACGCTCCGACGGCCTCGATCGGGAAAATTCTTGATAATCAGCTCAGAATGGTCGAAAACGAGTTTCTTCCGCTCGCCGAAGCCATGCCCGCTGACAAGTACTCATTTGCTCCAACCCAAGGGGAATTTAAAGGCGTCCGCACCTTCGCACAGCAGGTTTCCCACACCGCGGCGGTGATGTACATGGTGTCGGCGGCCCTGCTCGGCCAAAAAAACCCGAGTGAACCCGGCCCGAATGAAAACGGCCCCGCATCGCTCAAAAGTAAAGACGACATCGTAAAGTACCTGAAGGACGCCTTTGCCTATGCGCATCAGGCAATGGCCACCATCACGGATCAAAATGCAACCGAGCTCATCCCGCCCCCCTTCGGGACCCGCAAAACACCGAGGCTGGCGATTGCAAACGAGAATATTTGGCATGCCTTCGATCACTACGGGCAGATGGTCGTCTATGCTCGCATGAACGGCATAGTGCCGCCGGCCAGCCGTCGCTAGCGCAGCCTCCGCATTTCAATCGTCTCTGCCACGGGACCAGTGTCGCCGTCCTTTTTTTATATCTACCGCTTCATACGCCGCCTCAAATGAAGCCAGAGAGCGTACCGCCGGGCTGCCTTAGCGGCTGGCCCGCAGTCCCCAATTCGGCAGGGTCAGTCCATCCCTGGCGAACAGAAGGCGTATAACCCCTTTAAATGCAGAAAGGTATTGATTTCACCCGGAGGGTGTGTGACAATCGCTCTCGGGTGGCCTGAAAGGGTCAATAGTGGTCTAAAGTGGAAGCTAACACAAGGCCGGCGGCGGAGCCGCCCAGAGGCATATACCCGGCCCGCGTCGACGAGAAAGGCCGGCTGAAGCTTCCCGCGGTTTTCCAGCAGTACCTGATGGATCTGGGCGAAAAACGCGTGTTCATCACCTCGCTCGACGTTCGCATAGCTCGAATCTATCCGATCTCAGTCTGGAAAGAAAACGAAATTCTGCTGGAGACCGCGACCGAAGACCCCGAGATCGTGGAAGACGTGAAATTTATCGCCAACGATCTCGGCGCGGATTCGGAAATCGACGGCCAGGGTCGCGTGCTGGTCCCTCAGGAGCTGCGCCAGATGTTAAATCTCGAGAACCAGCCGGTCTGGATCGAGTGTCAGAAGGGCCGCATGAACGTTTACGGCAAGGAAGTGTATGAGGATCGCAAGCGCAGGGCGTACGAAAATGCCGCCGAGAAGCTGCGCGCATTGGAAAAGAAGGGACTGAAGTAACACATATGTATGCACGTCCCGGTCATGCTCGAAGAGGTCCTGGAGTACCTTGCGCTCCAGCCCGGCGGCGTGTACCTGGACGCGACATGCGGGCTGGGCGGCCATGCCGGCGCGATCGCGCGGAGGTTGACCTCCGGTTTTGTAATCGCGAACGATCGCGATGTGGACTCGCTCGAAATCGCGCGGCAGAACACAGCGGATTGCGCGGACCGGATCCGGTTTCATCACGGGCGGTTTTCGGAGCTGGACCAGGCGTTGCGCGTGTTTGGCGTGGAGCGCGTGAACGGGTTGCTGGCGGACCTGGGCGTGAGCCGTTACCAGTTGACCGCAGCGGAGCGCGGATTTTCCATCACCTCGGAAGGGCCGCTCGATATGCGGATGGATCGTTCGCAGCCAACGACGGCCGCCGACATTGTGAATTTTTCAGCCGAGAAGGATCTCGCCAACCTGATTTACGAGCTTGGCGAGGAAAGGAGGTCGCGGAGAATAGCCAGAGCCATCGTTCGGGCGCGACCGATCCGCAGCACGGCGCATTTGGCGCATGTAATCGAATCGGTCGCGCCGCGAACGGAGCGCATTCATCCTGCGACGCGCACCTTCATGGCTTTGCGGCTGGCGGTGAACGCCGAACTGGAGGAACTCGATGCGCTGTTGGAGAGGGCGCCGCGGCTGGTCGTCCCCGGGGGCCGCATCGTGATCATCACGTTCATGTCGCTCGAAGACCGCAAGGTGAAGCAGAAGTTTCAAGAGCTGTCTCGCTCCGGGGCGGCGATATTGCTGACCAGGCATGTCGTGCGTCCTTCTGAGCGGGAGATACAGAGCAACCCGCCGTCGCGCAGCGCCAAGCTGCGTGCGGTGGAAATGAAGTAGAACGCAAGCAGAGCAGCGGCCGTCTGGCGCGCGCCTGGCAGTAGGAGTTGGATAACAAAGCAGGGGAACTGAGCATGGCATCGTTGGCTACCGTTTTTCACCGCTTCGTAGGGTCGAAGGCCTACGCCGAAGCGGGGACTCGCGTCGCAGCGCGGCGCGAACATGATCCGTACGTTCTGCGCGCCATTCCGAACGAGGATATCTACTTTTTTGTTAAAGACATTAATAATTCGCGCGTGGTGCGCGAGGCGGACCCCCAGGCGAGAGGCGCATGCTGGAAGCTGATCGCAGCCGCCGGTCTTGGCGTCCTTTTATTCATCGGCGTGCTGCTGCCGAGCGCCTATGGGCTGATGGCGGGATATCAGATCCAGAACCTCAAGCAGGAACAGCAGCGGCTTATGACGGAGCGCGCCGCGCTCGAGGTGGAGGAAGCGAGGCTGCTCAGCCCGCAGCGGTTGGAAGAACTGGCGCGTATGCAGTCCTTCGTCGACCCCGCGCCACAGCGAATCGTCTATCTCGAAGGCGATAAGAGCGGGTCGCTGGCCATGAACAAAACGGCCGCGAACCGGCAGTAACAGATCATCCGGGCTTGCCATGCTCACCATCGGATTGGTCTCGGGCGGTGAATACCTCCGTTACTGCGCGTTAGACGCGGACGGTCGAATTGTGGCGGAGGGAACGGAGCCGGGCGCGGAGCGCGGCTTGCGCCAGCGCTTTGGGTCTTTGCCGCCCAGCATTTTTTCAATTGAATACAACCCCGCTCAATGCCCGCAATATGCGACGCTTGCCGGACTGGGGCACATGCTGTATTTCAGCGGGCCTGCGCCTGAATGGATGATGCCGGCGTTCGCGGCCAGCGCCCGGACCCTGGCGCGCCAAAACGGCGGGCCGCTGTGGGTGGTCACGCGCCATATCGCAAGTGACGGCTCGGGGCTGCGGTTTACGCTGGCCATCGACGCGGCCGGGAACGTGAACCACGCGTGGTACTTCATCGGGCCGGTGGGCCCGGGCGCGTTGCCGGCCTTGCACGAGCTTCGGCCGGACGGCGGGCGGGGCTTTGTTCCGACACAGCGCGGCGGACCTGAGCGGGCGGATTGCACCTCGCCGCGCGACCGCGCGTGGCGTATGGCCGAACTGCTCCGGCATGACTGTTCGTGCCGCATGCCCCCGCCGGCGCGCGCCGTCGCCTGAGAATCGAAGTGCAGGATGTACGAACTCGAATCGACCAGGCGGGTTCAAGTGCTGGCGCGCGTTGCGCTGGCCTGGGCGGCAATACTCATCCTGCGGCTTGTTCATCTTCAGATCATTTCCCATGCCGAATTCGAGCGACTGGCCCAGCAACAGCACGAAAAGCCGCTGAAAATTGAAGCCCCGCGCGGAACAATTTTCGACCGCAACGGGATCCCGCTCGCAAAAAGCCTTCCTGTCGACTCCGTGTGTGTAAATCCCCGGCGCATTCCGGACCTAGGCGTGGCTGCGCAGATCCTCGCCGGCGTCCTGGACCTGGATGCAACGACACTCTACGCAAAGTTGAAGGATGCAGCCGAACGGCAAAGCGGCTTCATGTGGGTCAAGCGCCGCATCTCTCTGGAGGAATCGAAGCGGCTGCGCAGCATGAAGCTCGACTGGATCGAGTTCCGTACGGAAAGCCATCGCTTCTACACCAACGGTCAGCTTGCGTCGCACGTTGTCGGCAGCGTGGATTTCGACCAGCAGGGCAACTCCGGGCTGGAGTTGTCTCTCAATGAAGAGCTCCAAGGATATCCGGGCGAGGTGACGCTGCTCCGCGACGTGAAGAATAACGCCTATGCGTCGGAGGTGGAGAGCAAGCCCGTTCCCGGCAAAGACATTACCACCACCATTGATTCGCGAATCCAGTTCGTCGCCGAGCGCGCCATCGCGCAAGCCGCACAGAACAGTCACGCCCGCAGCGGCAGCGTGGTGGTCATGGATCCGCGTACGGGTGAAGTGCTGGCCATGGCGAACTACCCCACCTTTGACCCAAATGAACCGCCCGGTCCAAAGCAGCCGCTCTCCTGGCGCAATAACCTGGCGATCACTTCCCCGTACGAACCTGGCTCGGTATTTAAAGTCGTGACTCTGTCGGCCGCTCTGGAAACCACATCGATGCGGCCGTCGACGGTCGTGAATTGCGGCAACGGCGTGCTGCGGCTCGGATCGCGCACCATTCACGAAGCGCACCATGGCTACGGGCTGCTCTCAATGGCCGACGTGCTGGCGCGCTCGAGCAACATCGGAGCGATCCAAATCGGACTCCGGGTGGGGCCGGAGAACATGTACGAATATATGCGGCGCTTGGGATTCGGCAGCCGCACCGGCATTCCGCTCCCTTCGGAATCGAGCGGCGTGGTTCGAAAGCTGAGCCGTTGGGGCAGCACCTCGCTCGCTTCCATGTCGATGGGTCACGAGGTGAGCGTGACGGCCATGCAACTGGCGCAGTTGTGCTCGATTATCGCCAACGGCGGCCTGAAGATTCCGCCGAAACTCATTTTGAAGAAGCAGCGGCCGGGCGAACCGCCGGAGGTGGAGCCCCAACTGAAGCCGGTTCGAGTGCTTCGGCCCGAGACGGCCATTACGATGCGGCAGATGATGGAGGGAGTCGTAATCCTTCCCTATGGAACGGGGCATAAGACGGCGCGCCTGAGCGGCTACACGTCCGGTGGCAAGACCGGCACAGCGCAGATCTACGACTTCGCGACGCATCAGTACACGCATCACTACAATGGATCCTTCATCGGCTTCGCGCCGGTTACGAATCCGGCTATCGCCATCGCCGTCACGCTGAATGGCACCTCCGGAACGGCCGGCTACGGGGGGCAGGTCGCCGCTCCTGTGTTCCGTGAGGTTGCGACCGCAGCGCTCCGGCTGCGCGATGTGCCGAAGGATTTGCCCGACGAGCTCCCCGAAGAGAAGCATGAGCGCGTGGACATGGACGATGTCGCTATCGCGGGTCTCGATCCGGAGCTTGCGCCGGAACTGGAGTTCTCCGTTCCTCCAATGCTGGTCCAGGGCCCGCCAACGTCCCTGGACCAGCGTCTTTTTGCAAAAGCAGCGGTTCAGAGCAATCCAGTCGACGGTCCGCGCGTACCCGATTTTCAGGGCAAAACCGTTCGGGATGTAATTCAGACAGCTGCGGGGGCGGGCATGCAGGTCGAAGTGATCGGGCACGGAGTCGCGCGGGCGCAGGCGCCTCTGCCTGGCGCGCCGCTGCCGCCGGGCGAGAAAGTGCGCGTAGTGTTCGCGAGATAGCGGCCAGTGGTCAGTGGCCAGTGGTCAGATCATGACAGTACGTGACGTCCTCAGCGGAGTCCGGCTCAAGCGGCCGATGCCGGCGCAAATTGATCATTGCGAGGTCGCCGGGTTGGAATACGATTCCCGGAAGGTAGGGCGCGGATTCTTATTCTTTGCATTTCCGGGCGCAAAGGTGGATGGCCGTATGTTCGCAGCGCAGGCGATGGAACGTGGAGCCATCGGCGTCGTGAGCGAGCTGGAGCCGCCCCAAGGATTTACGGGCCCGTGGATTCAGGTCGAGCATGGCCGCAAGGCTCTGGCGAAGGCGGCGCGAACTTTCTACGGGGCGCCGGACGAACGGATCGGCGTCACAGGCGTCACCGGAACGAATGGGAAGACGACTACGTCGTACTTGATAGATTCCGTATTGCGCGCCGCGGGGCGCACGACCGCGCTGATCGGCACCATCGAGTACCATCTGGCGGGCCGCAAGATGGCGGCTGCGAACACCACTCCGGAATCGCTCGATCTGTTTCGAATTTTTCATGAGCTGGTGAATGTGGGCGGCCAGAACGCAACCATGGAAGCATCTTCGCATGGCCTGGCGCTCGGGCGCGTCTACGGAATCCGGTTTCATACCTCCGTTTTCACGAACCTCACGCGCGACCACCTCGATTTTCACGGTACGATGGAAGACTACTTCGCCGCGAAGCGGCTGTTGTTCGCTCCGGAGGATGCGCCGCCGCCCGCGTGGTCGGTTCTGAACGCGGATGATGAGTATGCCCGCCGCATCGATCCGCCGCCGGGCGTCCGCCGGCTCTGGTACGGCTTCGGCGCTGACGCGGAGTACCGCGCTGAAGAAGTTGCGTTCAGTTTTGACGGTCTGCGCTTCCGCCTGAATGCGCGCGGGGAACGGTATGAAATCCTTTCCCCCCTGCTGGGCCGCCACAACGTTTACAACATCCTGGCGGCAATCTGCACTGGGATTACCTACGACATCGACATGCCAACGATCAGCAAAGGAATTGCAGCGTGCCGCTCCGTGCCGGGCAGGTTTGAGCGCGTCGACCTGGGGCAGCCGTTCCTGGTGGTGGTGGATTATGCGCATACGGATGATGCGCTGAGAAACCTGATCGCCGTCGCGCGCGCGTTGAAGCCGAAGCGCGTCATCACCGTATTTGGCTGCGGCGGAGATCGCGATCGCGCCAAGCGTCCGCTCATGGGAATGGCGGCGGCCGAGAATAGCGATTTTGTGGTCCTGACCTCTGACAATCCGCGCTCCGAAGATCCGTTGGACATTATTAATGACGCCCTGGTCGGACTGCGCCGATTCGACACCCCGCACGTGGTTGAGCCCGACCGGGCCAAGGCCATCCGGATCGCGATTCAGAACGCGGAACGCGGCGACATCGTGCTGATTGCCGGTAAAGGACACGAACCCTATCAAATCTTTAAAAACCAGACCGTTCATTTTGACGACCGCGAGGCGGCGGCGGAGGTTCTGCGGGGCTTCGGCTATGGCGGATAGCCGCGGGGCGGTCAGAGGTCAGTCGAGGCGGGATGAAGTTTGACCTGCCGTGCGTTGCACGGGCGATCGGGGCTGTTGGCGGCGCCGCCGGATTGGTGACCGGCTGGTCCACCGATACCCGCACACTGCTCCCCGGCGATCTGTTCTTTGCGCTGCGCGGGCCGCATCACGACGGACATGATCACGTCTCGGCCGCATTCGACAGAGGCGCTGTGGCTGCGGTGGTGGATCGGGAGATTGCGGCGCCGGGGCCTTTGCTGAAGGTGGAGGATACGCTTGCAGCGCTTCAGCGGGCGGCAGCGTGGGCTCGCGCGGCGTGGGGCGGCAGCGTAGTGGGCGTCACCGGAAGCGCAGGGAAAACAACCACCAAAGACGCTATCGCGCACATGCTGGCGACCAAATTGGCGGTGGGCAAGACGGCGGGGAACTACAATAATCACGTGGGGGTCCCCCTCTCGATCTTGCGCCTGCCAGAGGAGGCGCGCGTCGCCGTGATCGAGATCGGGATGAACCATGCCGGCGAGATCCGCAATTTGTCCCGAATCGCCAGACCGGACATCGGCGTTGTGACCAATGTCGGATATGCGCACATCGAAGCCTTCGATTCCGTGGATGGCATCGCAGCGGCCAAACGGGAACTGATCGAATCTCTGCCGCCTGACGGGATCGCCGTGTTGAACGCCGATGATCCCCGCGTGAACCGCTTTGGCGCCGCGTTTTCGGGGCGGGTCGTGCGTTTCGGTCTGTCGGCTGAGGCCGATGTACGGGCCGAAGACGTCGAGTACTCGCTCGAGGGGGTGCGCTTCCGCGTCGGAGACGTCAGTTTTAACAGTCCCGTTTTTGGTCGACATGGAGTCTCTAATTTGCTGGCCGGAATCGCAGTAGCCGGTCTCTATGGCATACCCCCCGAGCAATTACGGGAAGCGGCGCGGACGTTCACTCCCGCGCAAATGCGCGGGAGGCTGATCGAGCGCAATGGGATTTTGATTTACGACGATTGCTATAATGCGAATCCCGACGCCGTCAAGGCGATGCTGGATGTGCTGCGCGATACGCCGGCGCTTCGACGCATTGCCGTGCTCGGGGAGATGCTCGAACTCGGCCGCTGGGCCGAGCCCTTGCATCGCGACATTGGCCGATATGCCGCGATGTCGGGGATCTCGGTGCTCGTTGGAATACGCGGCGTGGCCCGGAAAATGGTGGACGCAGCCATTGAGGGCGGACTGGCAACAGACGCCGCGTTTTTTTTCGATGATCCCGAGAGCGCTGGAGAGCATGTCAGCAAGATGGCTCGCAGAGGCGACGCGATCCTGTTCAAGGGCTCGCGGGGCGTGCATGTCGAGAGGGCGTTGGAAAGGTTCCTCGGGTAGGCCCTCATGTTGTACTGGCTGCTCTATGAGAAGCTGTTCCACTACTTTTCGCCGTTCCGCCTGTTCCAGTTCAATACGTTTCGAACGGCGTTCGCAAGCCTGACCGCGCTGTTTCTGTCCATCCTTCTGGGGCCGTGGCTCATTGCCAAGCTGCGAGAATTTCAGGTCGGCCAGTACATTCGCGAAGAAGGACCGGCGAGCCATCGCAAGAAGGCGGGCACGCCGACCATGGGCGGGCTGCTGATTCTCATTTCAGTGCTTCTCTCCACCCTGCTGTGGGCCAATCTCAGAAACCCGTATGTGTGGATCGCGATGCTGGGCATGATCGGCTTCGGCGCAATCGGGTTCTGCGACGATTACGCCAAGCTCCGGAAAATGCAGAATCTGGGACTTACGGCGCGCATGAAAATCCTGCTTCAAGTGCTCGTAGCGCTGGTCATCGGCTTTATTCTGCTGCTGCTGCACGCCCGCGGCGCTTACTCCACCAACATGAACGTGCCGTTCTTTAAGGAGTTCAAGCCGGATCTTCTCATCTCGCCCCTTTTGCATAACTACTGGACGTATCCGCTCGCGTTCATCGGGTTCTATCTGTTCATTGCTTTCATTCTGGTGGGGGCGAGCAATGCGGTGAATCTGACGGACGGTCTGGACGGGCTGGCCATCGGACTCATGGTCATTGCAGCCGGGGCCATGACCGCGCTGGCCTATGTCAGCGGCCACGCCAGGCTGGCCGAGTATCTGGATATCGCCCGCCTTCCGGGCGCCGGCGAGTTAGCCGTATTCTGCGGCGCGCTGACCGGCGCGGCCATCGGTTTCCTGTGGTACAACGCGCATCCGGCTCAGATTTTCATGGGCGATGTGGGCTCGCTGGCGCTCGGGGGCAGTCTCGGCACTGTCGCCGTGCTGATCAAGCAGGAAATTCTGCTGGTCTTTATTGGCGGCGTGTATGTGCTGGAGGCGCTGTCGGTCATCCTCCAGGTGGGCAGCTACAAGCTGCGCCGCAAACGCATTTTCAAGATGGCGCCGCTCCACCACCATTTCGAAGCCCTGGGATGGCAGGAATCGAAGATCATCACCCGGTTTTGGATTCTGGGAGTGGTGATGGCGCTGTTCGCATTGACGACGTTGAAGTTGAGGTAGGCATGCCCAGAGAGTTGCGCGGCAAGACGGTGGCGGTAGCCGGGATGGGCCGCTCGGGCTTCGCCGCAGTGGAGCTTCTGCTCGAGCGCGGCGCAAAGCCGAGAGCCGTGGACCTAAATCCGACCGAACAGATGCGCGCGCGGCTCGCCTCGCTGGGAGTGGAGCTGTTTCAGCAGTCGGCGGACGCGTTTGCGGGCGCCGATCTGATCGTGCAGTCTCCGGGAGTGCCGCTTGAGACCCTCCCGGCCGATTTCCCCGTCATTGGCGAGCTCGAGTTGGCCGGATATTTTCTCAACGGACCGGTCATCGGCATTACCGGATCGAATGGCAAGACAACTACCACGGCGCTCGCCGGACATATCTTGCGCGAGAGCGGGATCGCCTGCCAGGTGGGCGGCAACATTGGAACGCCGCCAGCGGCCATGGTCCGGACGTCCCGCCCGGACCAGTGGAACGTGCTCGAGCTGTCAAGCTTTCAGCTCGAGACGATACAAGAATTCAAGGCTGATGTCGCCGTCTGCCTTAATGTGACGCAGAATCACCTGGACCGGCACGGAACCTTTGAGAGATACGCGGACGCAAAGGCCCGCCTGTTCGAGACCCAGCGCGAGGACGGCTTTGCCGTGTTGAATCTGGACGACCCGGTGTGCGCATCTTTTGCCCGGCGGACGCGCGCCGCGGTGCAGTGGTTCAGTTCCAAACAGGCCGTTCCGACAGGCTTCGCGCTGTGCGGAGACAAGATCGTCAGCGGCGGCGAGGCGCTGATGCGGCGTCAGGAGATTCCGCTGCGCGGCCTCCACAATGTGGAAAACGTCATGGCCGCGGCATGCGCCGCGCGAATCGCCGGCGCAACGCTCGATCAAATCGCCGCGGCCGTTAAAACCTTTCCAGGCGTAGAGCACCGCATTGAGTTCGTGTGCAGCATTGATGGCGTGGATTATTACAACGATTCGAAGGCGACCAGCGTCGACGCCACGCTGAAAGCCATCGATTCGTTCGCCGGCGGTCTGTGGATCATCCTCGGGGGAAAGGACAAGGGCAGCGACTATTCGCCGCTCCGCTCCGCTCTCCGCCGCAAAGGGCGCGCCGCGCTGCTCATCGGGAGCGCAGCGGAGAAGATCGCGGATCATCTCAACGGGGCGCTGCCGCTGATCCGGTGCGGCGATATGGAGACGGCGGTGCGCACTGCGCATCGGCAGGCGCGCCCGGGGGATACGGTCCTGCTGGCGCCTGCCTGCGCGAGCTTCGATCAGTTTCGGTCTTTCGAACACCGCGGCGAGGTCTTTAAAGAGCTGGTGAGAAAACTGAATTCGGAGGAAAGGTAGTGGCTCAACGCATCCGCACGGACTGGACCCTGTTCATTACTACGGTTCTCATGGTGAGCTTCGGGCTGGTCATCGTGTACAGCGCATCCTCGGTTGTCGCCGAGCTCAAGTTTGGCTCTAGCGCGCATTTTTTCATCCGGCAGCTCGGATGGGCCTTCATCTCGTTCTTGGCCTTGATGTACTTCAAGCGCAAAGATTACCGGGTGTTGCAGAATCCCGGCGCAGCCTTCGCGTGCCTGGGCGTGGTGCTCGCGATGCTGGTGGCGGTCTATTTTCTGGATGCGCGGAACCATCGCTGGTTCCGGCTGGGAGGGCTGTCGCTTCAGCCCAGCGAATTTGCGAAGCCGGCGCTTGCGATCTTTCTGGCGTACTTTCTCACGCTGCGCTCGCGGGTCATTAACGACCGTCACACGCTGCTTCCCGCATCGATGGCCATTGTGATGCTCGCCCTCACTGTCGTAATCGCGGATCTAGGGACAGCCGTGGTGCTGGTGCTGACGGCCGCCGTCGTGTTTTATGTGGCGGGGCTGGACAGGCGCTACTTCATTGGCGCACTTGCGGCAGGCGTACTGCTGGCCGGAGTTGCAGTACTGCTGAAGCCCTACCGGTTGGCCCGCATCGCCGGCTATCTTGATCCCGACTACACGCTGCTTGACCGTATCGATCCCGGCGGCCGAATCAAGAATTACCTGCACCAGGCCGCGGTCGGCGCGCACGATCCGAGCTATCAGGCTCGTCAGTCCAAGATCGCGGTGGGCGCCGGCGGCGTGCTCGGAGTCGGGTTGATGCAGGGCAAGCAAAAGCTCCTGTATCTGCCGGAAGCGCACACCGACTTCATTTACGCGGTGGTCGGCGAAGAGCTCGGGATGTGGGGCTGCACCGCGCTGATTGCCGGTTTCCTGATCATTCTATGGCGGGGGCTGCGCTTGTTCTGGGTGGCGACGGATGACTTTGGCCGCTACTTGGCGCTGGGCGTGACGGCGACGATTGTGATCCAGGCGTTCATCAACATGAGCGTGGTTCTCGACTTGGCGCCCACCAAGGGCATTCCGCTGCCGATGATCAGCTCCGGCGGCAGCTCGCTGTTCAGTACGCTGGCGTCGCTTGGCATGCTGCTCAGCGTCAGCGAACATGCCGGATGAGCGCGCGATTCATCATGGCGGGCGGAGGCACGGGCGGCCATGTGATTCCGGCCCTGGCCGTCGCGCGGGTCTTGGCCGCGCGAGGGCACCAGCCGGTGTTCATCGGGACCGAGCGCGGGCTGGAGGCGAAGCTTGTGCCGGCCGCCGGATTCCCGATCGAATGGATTGAGATTGGCGGCCTCAAGCGCGTGGGATGGCGGAGCGCAGTGAAGACGCTGCGCATGATCCCGGGAAGCGTCCGGCGGGCGCTGGCGCATCTTGACCAGCGCCGGCCGGCGGCGGTCTTCAGTATGGGCGGATATGTCGCGGCGCCGGTGATGTTAGCCGCCATCCGGCGCCGGATTCCGATCGTTGTCATGGAACCCAACGCCATGCCGGGCTTGGTCAATCGGCGCCTGGGCCGGTTCGTCGCCCGCGCGCTGCTCAGCTTCCCTGAAGCCGAGCGCTATTTTCCGCGCGGGCGCAGCGAGATTACTGGGGTGCCCGTCCGGCCCGAGTTTTTCCAAGTGCCGCCAAAGCCGCGCGGCGACTCGCTGACCTTGTTGATTACCGGCGGCAGCCAGGGATCCCGGACGCTCAACCGCGCGGCTCAGCAAAGCTGGCCGCTGTTCCGGGAGTCGCGGTTTCGAGTGCGCTTTCTTCATCAGACAGGGATCGCCGAGCATGAGGAGATTGCGCGGCAATTTGCTCAATCGGGCATGGAGGGCGAGGTGACTCCGTTTATCTCCGACATGCCTGCCGCCTTCGCCGCGGCCGACATGGTCATCTGCCGCTCTGGCGCGAATACCGTTGCGGAGATCGCGGCCTCGGGCAAGCCCTCGATCCTGGTGCCGTTCCCCTTCGCCGCGGACAATCACCAGCTCCGAAACGCTGAGGCCTTAGCCAACGCCGGCGCGGCGCGCGTGGTCGCCGATTCGGAAATGAACGGGCGGCGGCTGTTTGATGAAGTGACCAGCCTGGCCTCCCGGCCCGGAGCGCTGGACGAGCTTGGCGCTGCGGTGCGGCGCTTTGCGCGGCCTCGCGCGGCCGAGCGCGCGGCGGACGTTCTGGAGGAATTCGCGCATGGAGAGCAACGGTGAGATTTTTCTCCGTTTTTCCGTTTCTTCCATTGACACGTCCCGGCAACTCCGAAACAATACGAGATAAAAGTGTTTTTTAAGCAGCAGCACTTCCACTTCACGGGAATCGGCGGCATCGGAATGAGCGGAATCGCCGAGGTGCTGCTGAGCCTGGGCTACAGGATCAGCGGTTCGGATGTGAAGCTGAGCCCGATCACTGAGCGCCTCGCTTCGCTCGGCGCCGTCATCTATGAGGGTCACGACGCGGCGAACGTGGGCAATGCCAGCGCGGTGGTGGTGAGCTCCGCCGTTGACCCGCACAATCCGGAGATCGAGGAAGCGCGCCGCCGCAACATCCCGGTCATCCCGCGCGGCGAGCTGCTGGCGGAGTTAATGCGCCTCAAGTACGGTATTGCGATCGCCGGTAGCCACGGCAAGACGACCACCACCTCCATGGTCGGCCATATTCTCAGCGACGCCGGGTTTGACCCGACAATCGTCGTCGGCGGTCGCGTGGCCTCAATGGGCGGTTCTAACGCCCGGGTGGGCCGCAGCGACTTTCTGGTCGTCGAATCGGACGAGAGCGATGGCTCCTTTTTGAAGCTGTCGCCGATTCTGGCGGTGGTCACCAACATCGACCGGGAGCACCTGGACCACTACAAGGATATCGATCAGATCCGGTCGGCCTTCGAGGAGTTCATCAATAAGGTTCCGTTCTACGGCGCGGCCGTACTGTGTCTGGATGATGAGAATGTTCAGCGAATCCTGCCGGCGGTGAACCGGCGCACGATTACCTACGGCGCCAATGCCCAGGTGGATCTTGCGATTAGCGACGCCAATTGCGGCCACTTCTCGAGCGAGTTCCGCCTGCGCTTTCGCCGCAAAGATCTGGGCCAGTTCAGGCTGCGGCTTCCCGGTTTTCACAATGTGCTCAATGCGGCCGCCACAGTCGCCGTTGCGCTGGAGCTGGACGTGCCGCCCGACCGCATCCGCGAGGCGCTGGCTGGCTTCACAGGCGTTGATCGGCGATTCCAGATGCGCGGCCAGGAGCGGGGCATTACGGTCATCGACGACTACGGGCATCATCCTACCGAAATCCGGGCAACCCTTGCGGCCGCCAAACAATGCCACTACGGCCGCGTGCTCGCGATCTTTCAGCCGCACCGCTACACGCGGACGCAGGCGCTGATGGATGACTTCGCACGGTCCTTCAACCAGGCCGACGCCGTTTACGTGCTGGATATTTACGCGGCCTCGGAAAAACCAATCGAGGGCGTCACGGCGGACCTCCTGGCGGCGAGAATGCGCGAGTTCGGGCATCGCCGCGCCCAGTATGTCGGAAGCGCCGATGAGGCGGTCAGAGCGGTGTTGGAAGAGGCGAAACCCGGCGATGTGGTGATGACGCTCGGCGCCGGCAACGTGTGGCAGGCTGGCGATCTGATCCTCGAACGGCTGAAAGGGAAGGCCAATGGCGCGTAAGGCGGATGGTGGAGCGAAACAGCGGCCGCTGACCGGCGTGTTGCGATACGCCGTTCGCATTATCGCGACAGGCGCGATTCTGGTGGGCGCCCTGTATGGGTATCACCGGGTGGAGCTGTTTTTGATCCGCGACCCGCGCTTTCAACTGCCGACGCCCGAGTACGGCCTGGAAAGCCCCAACCTGGAAGTCCGGGGGATCAAGTACGCTTCGCGCATGAAGGTGCTGCGCGTGTTTTCGCGCGACTTCGGAAGGAGCGTCTACCTGATGCCGCTCCAGCAGCGGCGGGACGAACTGCGGGCCGTGGATTGGATACGCGACGCTTCAATCTCCCGAATCTGGCCGAACCGCATCCTGGTGCAAGTCGAGGAGCGGACGCCCGTAGCCTTTGTTGAACTGCCGTCCGACGCGGGACGGATCGCGCGCGTCGCGCTGATTGACCAGGACGGCGTTATTCTCGAGCAGCCGCGGCATTCTTCTTTTCGCCTCCCCGTTGTCAACGGGATCCGCGCGGTCGATCCGCTCTCATTGCGGCGCGACCGGATTCACCGCATGATGCGGCTGATGAAGGATATCGGGCCCATGGGCGATCGCGTATCGGAGGTGGACGTCTCCGACGCCGAAAACCTGAAGGCGACGGTCCGCGCGGGGGATCACGTCGTGGCGCTCATGCTCGGCGACCACGACTTCGCTCAGCGCCTGGAGAATTTTATCGGGCATTACGCCGAGATCGAGCGCCGGCTGCCTGCGGCGCGGACGCTCGATCTGCGGCTGGAAGACCGCATTACGGCCGTGGAGGGCAAGTGATGTACGACTCCTCGCTTCAGTCGCGGCTCCGTGACGAAAATCGCAGCCTGCCAGGCGCGTGCGGAGCCGCAGCTGGAGCGAGCGGCAGGGGGGAGTACGCGCGATGGCGGTAAGGACGCAGCTTGCGGTAGGTCTCGACGCCGGCAGCGCGCGCACGCGTTGCGTCATCTGCGCGCTCGAAGACATGCGAATGCGTTTTCTCGGCTATGGCGAGACGCAATCGCACGGATTCTTAAAGGGTCGCCTGGCCGACTCGTTCGCGCTTTCCGATTCCATGCGGCGCGCCATCCAGGAAGCTGAGAAGAACGCCCAGACCTTGGTGGACTCTTGCGTGGTCGGAATTGGCGGCGCCGCCGTGCAAGGCGGATATGCGCGCGGCGTGTATGAATTCGGCCGACCGCGCGAAATCCAGCAGGAGGAGATGGAATACGCGGTGGACCGGGCGACGCGCGTGCGCCTGGAAGACGACCGCATGCTGCTGCACGTGTTCCCCCAGGATTTCATCCTGGACGGCCGCGCCGGATATCGAAATCCGCGGCGGCACACGTGCTCGCGGCTGGAGGCGAATGTGCATGCCGTGACCGCGTCAGCCCACGAACACGCATGCCTTGTGGACGCCGTTCACCAGGCGCACCTCGCCGTGGAAGAGACCGTTTTCGAACCGATCGCCGCGGCCTACGCTGCACTGCTGGCCGAGGATCGCGCGCGGGGCGCGGCGCTGATCGACATCGGCCTGCACTCGACGGATCTGGTGATTTACGACGGCGAAGCGCTGATGCTCGCTGCAAGCCTGCCGGTCTGGAGCGACCACTTCACGCGCGATATCGCGTGGGTGCTGAAGGTTTCCTATGAAGACGCCGAGCGCTTGAAGGAGGAGTATGGCTGCGCCGTCGTCGGGCTGACGGCGGACAACAGCTATATCGAAGTGCCGTGCGCTGACGGGCGCGCGCCGAGGGAAGCGGCGCGGCGGGAGTTAAACGAAATCATTGAGGCGCGGGCCGAGGAGATCTTCATGTACGCCAGGCAGGAAATCCAGAAGGTCGGAATGGAGCAGAGCCTGCTCGAGGGAGTTGTTCTGTGCGGCGGCGGATCCCTGCTGAACGGCATGTGTGACATGGCGGAGCGGGTGCTGAATTGTCCGGCGCGCAACGGACTGGCGATCGGGATCAAGGACTGGCCGGAGGAGCTCGACAACCCGGTCTGGACAACAGTCGCCGGACTGGCAATGTACTCAGCGAAGTTGAAGACCCGGCGCGATGTGCGACGAAAAGCGCCGGGACTGGTTGGCATGGTGTTGAGGTAACCCCGAAGGAGAGCTGATGGCGGAAGCAAAGGGCGACGGACTGAAATACGTGATCGAGGACGAAATGCTTCTGGGAACCCGAATCAAGGTCGTCGGCGTCGGCGGCGGCGGATCGAATGCCGTTGCGCGTATGCTGGCTGACGGGTTGACCGGAGTGGAATTCTATATTCTCAACACCGATCTTCAAGCGCTGAACGCCTCCCCGGTCCCCAATAAACTGGCGATCGGGGCGAAGGTCACCAACGGCCTTGGCGCGGGCTCGGATCCAAATGTCGGCCGTCAGGCGGCGCTAGAGGATACCGAGCGGATTATTGAGATCCTGGAAGGCGCGGACATGGTCTTCGTCACGGCGGGACTGGGCGGCGGGACCGGCACGGGCGCGGCGCCGGTGGTCGCATCGCTGGCCAAGGAATTGAATGCGCTGACCGTCGCGGTGGTGACCCGCCCGTTCGGCTTCGAGGGCGCGCGGCGCATGAAGGCGGCTGAACGCGGCCTGGCGGACCTGGCGGCCACCGTCGACACGGTGATCACCATTCCAAACGACCGCCTGCTGAGTCTTGCTCCTAAGGGCGCAAGCTTCTTTGAAGCATTCAGGATGGCCGACGACGTTCTGCGCCAGGCGGTTCAGGGCATCGCTGACATTATTACTACGCCGGGTTTGATCAACCGCGACTTTTCCGACATCCGGGCGATCATGAACGGTATGGGCCATGCCATGATGGGCACGGCCTCGGCTCGCGGATCGCGCGCCGCGGTCGAAGCAGCCCAGAAAGCTATCGATTCGCCGCTGATGGAGTCCGGCGGCGTGAAGGGCGCCCGCGGCCTGCTGATCAACATCACGGCGTCCAGCCAGCTTGGGCTGCACGAAGTGAACGAAGCCTGTACACTGATCCGCGCGGCAACGGAAAACGACGACGTTCAAATCAATTTCGGCGTAGTGCTGAACGAGTCGCTCGAGGACGAGGTCAAGATCACCGTTATTGCGACCGGATTCCAGCGCGAGGTCCCACCGGAGCTGAAATTTGAGGCGAAGCGCCCGGCCCCATTCCTCGATCCGGCGCCGGTTGAGCCTCCAGCGCCTCCGCTGGTCGAACCGGAAGCGCCTGGCGATGCGCCGCTCGCGGCGGAAGAACCCGCCGCGGCTGCGGCCGAGTTCGTTTCGTCGCCGAAGGAGCCGCCAATGCCTTTGAACGATCTTGACATGCCGGCAGTGTTGCGGCGCAACCGGCAGTTGTTTCAATAGGGCTGCGGATTCGGGGCTTTTTCGGGTCCGCGCCCACCCTTTTCCCTCAACCCACTGAGCGGACGACTCATACCGGAGAGCTGGCCTCTTCTGTTATGATGGCGCCAAGTGACCAAGATCTGCCTCCTTGGCTCGACCGGGTCGATTGGCGTCAACACGCTGGATGTTATCCGGCGGCATTCCGGTCAGTTTGAGGTGTTTGCCCTTGTAGCCGGCCGGAACGTCGAGCTCCTGGTTGACCAGATCATCGAATTCCATCCGCAAGTTGTTGTAGTTGCGACCGAAACGGTTTTGCGGAATCTAACAGACAGGCTTTCTGGAGCGGGCATTCCGCGCGCCCGATGGCCGGAACTCAGTTATGGGCCTCGTTCGCGGGTTCAGGCAGCCATAGATCCCCAGGTGGACTTCGTTCTGTCTGCAATCGTGGGCGTGGCCGGATTGGAAGCGACGTACGAGGCTGTGCGGCTCGGCAAACGGATTGGGCTTGCGAACAAAGAGGTCCTGGTCGCAAGTGGTAAGCTGATGATTGAAGCGGCTCGACAGTCCGGAACCGAGCTGATCCCCGTCGACAGCGAGCATAACGGGGCTCATCAATGCCTTCGCGCAGGGAAGCGCTCGGAAGTCCGAAGGCTGATTCTGACCGCCTCAGGCGGACCCTTCCGCAATACCCCTATCGAGGATTTCCCCCATATCACTCCCGAGCAGGCTCTGAAGCATCCCACCTGGAGAATGGGGCGGCGGATTACGATCGATTCGGCGACATTGATGAATAAAGGGTTCGAGGTTATCGAGGCCTGCTGGCTCTTCGATTTCGCTCCTGGCGAAGTGGACGTTGTCGTGCATCCTCAATCAACCGTGCACGCGATGGTGGAGTTCGTGGACGGAAGCATAATCGCGCAGGTCTCGGCCACGGACATGAGAATGCCGATCCAGTACGCGTTGACCTATCCGCAGAGGGGTTCGGCCCCGGCGCCGCGCTTGGATTGGACTGCGATGCGGCAGTGGGAATTTTATCCGCCTGATCTTGACAAATTTCCATTGCTGCGCCTGGCTTACGAGGCGCAGCGCGCCGGCGGATCGGCAACCTGTACTCTGAACGCGGCCGATGAAATCGCGGTAGAGGCATTTTTAGAGGAACGGCTTTCGTTCAACGGCATCGCCGAGGTTGTGGAGGAGACTCTGGCAGCCGCCCCTTGCCGGGAACCGGCTTCCGTTGATGACGTGCTTGCGATTGACGAGGAATCGAGGATGCTGGCACGGGAGATTGCGGCTCGGCGGGCGGACAGGCCCGTATCGTTAAGGGCTTACAACTAATTATGGTGATTCTGCAAAACGTGTGGTGGCTGCTGGTTCTGATCGGGATCATGATCCTGATCCACGAACTCGGTCACTACTGGGCGGCGCGCTTTTTTGACGTTCGCGTTGAGACATTCAGTTTCGGCTTCGGCCCACGCCTGTTCGGGTTCCGGAGGGGTGAGACGGATTTCCGCTTTTCGGCAATCCTATACGGCGGTTATGTGAAGATGGCAGGCGAGCAGCCGGGTGATGAGTCCGGCTCTGATCCGCGATCTCTCCTGGCCAAGCCGCGCTGGCAGCGGTTGATCATCGCCGCCGCCGGACCGTTCATGAACGTCCTGCTGGCGGTTGCTGTACTGACCGGGTTGTTCATGGTGCGCTTCCCGAAACTGCCTGTTGTCCACTCGCCCGTGGTGGGATATGTGGCGCCAGATTCCGCCGCAGCCAAAGCCGGAATCCGCGAGGGCGACCGCATTGTCCAGATCGATGACAAAACGAACCCTACCTGGGACGACATCCGCTTCAAGGAGATGAGCAATCCCGGTCGGCCCCTCCATATTGCGGTGGAGCGTGACGGCCGGCGGGAACTGCTGGCCGTGACGCCAGTTTTTGACGAAAAGTACGGCGTCGGTTCGGCCGGATGGTTCGAAGCGATGCAGGTCCAGATCGCCAGCGTGGATGAAACGAAGGATGCCGGCAAGGAAGGCTTACGGCGCGGGGATACGCTGGTCAGCATTGATGGCCAGCCGATCCGCAGTCTCTCCAAATTGGCGACGGTGATCAACGCCGCGGGCGGGCAACCGGTCGAGATTGTGTATCAACGGGATGGTAAAACACGTTCGGTGAAGGTGAGGCCCGTTAAGGCCGATGTCAATGGCCAATCGAGGTGGGTCATTGGCGTGACGATCGAGCCGAAGATGATCATCACTCAACTGTCGCTCCCCGACGCCATCCGGGAGTCGGTGAAGGCCAATATCCGCAGCGCCGGTCTGATCTATAAGTTCCTGCAAGGCATTGTCGAAAGGAAGATGTCAGCGCGCTCGATCGAGGGTCCCATCCGCATCGCCCAACTTTCGGGCGAGGCGGCGCGCGAGGGTCCGATCGCGTTCCTGGAACTAATGTCGATGGTCAGCCTGAACCTGGCGATTTTTAACCTGCTGCCTATTCCGATTCTCGATGGCGGCGTAATCCTGTTGCTCATCATCGAGATGCTGCTCCGCCGCGACCTCAGCCTCCAAGTGAAGGAAGCCGTGATCAAGGTCGGCTTCGTGTTTTTGATGGCGGTTGTGATGTTCGTGATCTACAACGACATTTCCAAGCTGCTCGCGGCGGGTTAATACCCGCGCAATCGGGCTGTCGCGTCAGAAAATCGACTATGACGGGTAGAGGGTGCAAGGGCTCGTCTGGGCCGATTTCGAGCAATCTGCGCTGCTGTCTGTGAGGCATTGGGGCAACAGAATCGCCGATGCGCTAATCTGACCGTGTGAAGCTCTATGACATTGATCCAGGGCCGGACTGCCCGGAAGCGGTCAGGGTTATTGTGGAGATTCCCAAGGGATCGGCGAACAAATATGAATACGATGGCGAGCTTGGAGTATTCCGTTTGGACCGCACGCTATACTCGCCGATGCACTATCCCGGCGACTACGGGTTCATTCCCGGCACGCTCGCCGAAGATGGCGATCCAATGGACGTATTGGTGCTGGTGCAGGCGCCTAGCTTTACAGGGTGCCTGTTCGAAGTCCGGCCGGTCGGGATCCTATACATGGTGGATCAGCAGGAAAAGGATCAAAAAATTATTGCCGTACCGCGCCGCGATCCCCGCTACGATCAGATCCACACCATGGACCAGATCTTCCCGCACGTACGGCGGGAGATCGAGCATTTTTTCACAATTTACAAGGAATTAGAGGGCCGCGCGACGCGTATGGAAGGCTGGGGCGGGCCGGACGAGGCGCGCCGCGTCATCCAGAAGAGCCGCACGAATTACCTGGACCGGAAAGCAGCGCGAGAACAGGTTGGCTCTGGGGCCTGACCCCTTCTCATTGAGCAACGCCGCCCGCCGGCGCGGGCAGGACAGCACTCTCAGTCAGCGCGGCATCGCGCACGCCCAAGAGTTGGTGCTCGCGTCAAGGGGCAGCCGAGCGCGTCAAGACGTCTTTCGAGGAATCAGATTGCGGGCTCGAAGCCAGTTCTCCAAGAGCGAGGGCCAGATTTTGAGCGCCGGATCATTCTGCGCGAGGCCAACGCCATGACGTCCGTGCTCGAATAGGTGCATTTCGGCGGGCACGCCAGCCTTGCGCAGCGCCAGGTAGAAGTAGACGCTGTTTTCAACGGGAACTCCGGGGTCGTCGCTGGTGTGGAACAGGAATGTTGGCGGCGTCTGAGCCGTCACCTGAGTCTCATTCGACATTTCGTCCATCAGCTTCGGGTCAGGATTCTTGCCAAGCAGGTTTTCGCGCGAGCCTTTGTGGACGAAGGATTCCTTCATCGTGATGACGGGGTAGCAGAGGATCGCGAAGTCGGGACGGCTGCTGACGCCATCGCCATCCTTGGCAAAGTGCGTGGCAGCGGTGGACGCCAAGTGGCCGCCGGCGGAAAATCCCATAACGCCGATGTGATCCGGCGCGACTTTCAGCTCGGGAGCGCGTTTGCGAACCATCTGGATTGCGCGCTGGACGTCCTGCATCATCGCCGGATGGTGATAGCGCGGTCCGAGCCGGTATTTTAAGACGAACGCCGCGACGCCCAGGCTGTTCAACCATTCGGCCACCTGCTTGCCCTCATGATCCATGGCGAGATTGCGGTAACCGCCGCCCGGGCAGATGACAATCGCAGTTCCGACGGCCGCGGCCGGATCGGGGAGATAGGACGTGAGGGAGGGCTTGTCGACGTCCTCCGATCCCACCGCGCCAGGCGCGCCCTCAGGCCACAACAGCTCTGTTCGCGGTCCTGGCTGCGCGCAGGCGCACGCGCATACGCAGGCAAGCGTCGCAAATTTCAATTTCATGGTTTCGACTATACTGCAACGACGAGCATGCTTGGTAGCTTTGGATTGTTCTCATATGGCCGCATCGTAGGCTGGCGCTCGCGATCTGGGATCGCGCCGGGCGCGCGTTGCTCGGCAGCGGCCGGAGGATTGTCGGCGGCGTCAGCCGGAACAGAGTGGAAGGCGACTTGAATGTGGCTGTTGCGCTAGGGCCAGCTCCGCGCGACAGTCCCTCCCGCGGCGCCAGCGCACCGGGCCAGCGCGTCGCGGTGTACCCGCATAACGAAGTAGCGAGGGTCGCGATCTCGCATGATAATCTGAAACGCGCTCGGGCAGGCTACAACAGCGCGGCCGAGTAAACGGCGCAGGAATTCGCCCTCAACGAATACGTTCAGATCGGTAATCAGAAGGTAATCAATACGATTGTTCAGGATGTGTTCCGTGAAGGTGTGGAGGCTGCCGACTGGCTCGCGCGTCTGCTCTTCTTCGTAGATCAGCGTGTACGGATCGTAGGTGAACAGCCGGATCGATTTGCGCTGTGTGAGCAAGTACACTGCGGGATCGATATTGGCAGCGAGTACGGCGCTTGGATCTGTATGTTCCGCTGCCCAGCTGGTAAGGTTGCGTAACCTTCGGAATTCCTCGGCGGCATCAACAAGGGCTGACGCCGGCGGCTGATACCATCGAAGCTCAGTGGCGCATGTCACAGCCGCGCAGGACACGGCGGCGGCTATCAGCACGCCGGCCACCGCAGTCTTCAGGCGTTTGCTTTTCAGTTCGAGAGCTGTTTTCACGACCCAGATCAAACCGAGCGGCAGCAGCGGTGCTTCGTATCGGACCGGCAGCCAAACCCAGGCGATCAGGGTGAGACTGTAGGCTCCAAACCATAAGGGCGCGAAACAGAACGGCTTTCGGAGGTCCGCCGCCATGCCTCGAAGGACGAATATGGACAGGGTCAAGCTGGCGAGGAAACCGGCCATGCTCACTGAGGCGCCTGTCAATACCTCGAATCCCTCTATCATCATCAAGGTATTTGTGATGATGACGTTCAGTGCGCGCTCCCAACCGATGCTCATGATGGTTCCGCCCGTATAGCATGCCTTTGAATAGTAGGCGAGTACGTGATCAACAGGCGCCCGATGAGCGTGCTGCCACAACATCCAGGGCGCAATGAACGCTCCGGCGGACACGGCAAAGGCGGCGGCCAGACGAAACCGCTTTCGGAGCAGGAATGCGGCGAGAGCGGCGGGAATCAAGGATAGGCCAACGCTTCTGGTGAGGATGGCGGCGGCGACGATCGCCGCCGCCGCCATAATGTGCGCCGGGTTGTCGCGATCCGATTTGCTGAGATCGAGAATCCGCAAAGCGCCCCAAGCGCTCAGAAACCAGAACAGAGCATCCGGCAGCGCGAGCGTCGAAAGCAGGACCGACCAGCGCGCTCCAAGGGCGGCGAAGCAGATCCATGCCGCAGCAGTGGTCGATAAGCCCATTTGCCGGCATAGCCGGTGAGTAGCCCAGATCCACAGAGCCGCGAATATGACAGAAGCTAGCTTGAACGCAATTATGTTTGCGGGGAATTGGGGAAAGATGATCCACAGCAACGCGAGAACGGCGGGATAGAGGGGCGGATACTTGGTCTGATGGATCGCGCCAGGAAGGCTGGAGATGCGGTAGCCTTCGCCGCGCGCCAGCGCGCGCGCAGTAACGATGTACACGCTGTCATCGTGATAGGCTGCGCTCACCGCCGGGATCAGAGCGCCATGAATGTACACGGGTGCGAGAGCCAGCATGAGCGCGCAAGGCGTCCACGCTGACATCAGGCCTTTTCGTAGCCGCGGCCAGGCTGATTGCAGACTCATCTCATCAACCGAGCTCTGGTGCGCGTGGCTCGCGCAAGCGCGGTTCCGCGAGCAGGCTTCCGCCTCATCTTGCGGTTGGGCACAGCGTAAGTCCTCACTTAAGCAGTTCGGCTGGTGAATGCCTTGACTTTACGCCGACGCTCGCCGGAGAAGCGCGATCCGCCTTCTCGCCCCGGTCTAATGGCTGGCGCGCGCCAGTCCGATAGCAGGGTGTGCGCAGCGCCGATTCCCTTACAAAGCTGGCCACTCAAGTCGAACCGGTTGTTATTATCGGGGCGGGACCGGCCGGCCTGAGCGCGGCGTACGAGCTCTCGAGAGCGGGCGTCCGCTCCATTGTGCTGGAAGCGTCAGGCGCCTTCGGCGGTTTGTCGCAGACCGTCGAGTACAAAGGATATCTGTTCGATATCGGCGGCCACAGGTTCTTTTCAAAGAGCGCCGAGATTAATCAGATATGGTCGGAAGTGCTGGGATCGGATTTTCTCGTGCGACCGCGGCTCTCCAGAATCTTTTACCGCAATAAGTTCTTCAAATATCCGCTCGAGCCGCTCGATGCATTGCGGCAGCTTGGGGTTTTCGAGTCGATGCTGTGCGCGGCAAGCTTCCTTCGGGCGCAGATCTTTCCGGTCCGCCCGGAGAATGACTTTGGCACGTGGGTATCGAACCGCTTCGGCCGCCGTCTGTTCGAAATGTTCTTCAAGTCCTATACGGAGAAGGTTTGGGGAATCCCTTGCAGTGAAATCGGCTCCGAGTGGGGGGCTCAGCGCATCAAGGATCTGTCCTTATGGTCCGCAGTGACTCACGCGCTTCTCCCGAAGCGCTCCGGCGGGCGGGTGATCAAAACGCTGATTGATCAGTTTCACTATCCGCGACGCGGTCCGGGGATGATGTGGACTCGGATGAAGGAACTGATTGAGCAGGCGGGATGCGAAGTGGTGACGCACGCGCCAGTTGATCAAATCCAATGGGAGCCGGGCCGAGTGCTCGGCGTGCGCGCCGGCGGACGATACTACCCGGGCCGGCAATTCATCAGCAGCATGCCTATGCGCGACATGATTCGCGCCCTTCGACCCATTGCGAGTCCGCAACTCGAGCAGGCGGCGTCGGGCCTGCATTACCGTGATTTTTTGACGGTAGCGCTGGTGGTGAATGCAGAGTCGCTGTTTCCGGACAACTGGATTTATATCCATGACAACTCGGTCAAAGTGGGTCGGATTCAGAATTATAAGAACTGGAGCGTGGAAATGACGCCCGATCCAAAAATGACCTGCGTGGGGATGGAGTATTTTTGCTTTGAAGGCGATGAGTTGTGGCGGATGGACGATCCAGACCTCATTCAGCTTGCCTCGCGGGAGTTGACAGCGATTGGGTTGGCGCACCCCGGCCAGATAGTAGATGGAGCTGTGGTCCGAATGCCGAAGGCGTATCCGGTATATGACGGCGCCTATCGCGCGGCCGTGGCTTCAATACGCCAGTTCCTTGGTATGCTCCCGAATTTTCAGGTCATCGGACGCAATGGGATGCACCGCTACAACAATCAGGACCATTCCATGTTGACCGGGATTTTCGCAGCACGAAACGTTCTGGGCGGTAGCTACGATTTATGGCGTGTGAACGCCGACGCGGAATACCATGAGTCCGGGCCGTCCCATTCGTCTGTAATGCAACCGGCAGATGCCGACCGGCTGACGCCGCAACGGGTTGGAAACGGGGAGCTCCGCTCGGAGAGCTGTTCTGTAAGCCGGAATTACAGCGAGCCGTGACGCGCGGTTATTTCTTTCGAAAGACCAGCTTGGCGCTGTTGTTGGAGCCCCCGGTCTCCTGTTCTTGAATCTCAAGCGTCATCTGGCGCCCATCATCGGACACGGTGCGCGTCCAATGGCCCGTTACGATTTTGCCGTTTTGGTCCGCTGCGGTCCAGTCGGTGACGAGCTGATTGCCGTTCTCCGTGGTTTTTGACACGACTTTAAACGGTCCTACGTAGTTGGTGGTTTCCTGGCCGTTGAGCCCGATTTGGTACTGGGTAGTCATAACCCCGAGCAGACCGAGAGGCGCGATGCCATTCCGAGGCTCCCTCCAGGTGGTAACAATAGTCAGGTCGGAACCCTTGGATTTGATCTCCTGCATCAGATTGTCAGGAATATCAAATGTGGCCGTACTGGCGCCCCGGTCTAAAACCCATTTACCTTTAAACCGGGAGTCGTTTGAATCCTTCGCCAAGAGAACTCCCACGGACAGCGGCACAATTCCCAGCAATGCAATGACCCCGCGTCTGGACAGAAACATACCCATCACATTTTCTTGGACGAGGCAACCGCCGCAAAGATTTCAATCCGTCAAGGCAGCAAGTTTGTAGCGCCGGCGCCGCTCAGCGCGTCAAATCATGGAACGTGAACGACTCAGACGGAAGCGCGCTGATTAGCGGTGCGGGCGAGGAGGGTCCGCCGGCCGACCTCGGCAAGCTGGCCGAGGCCTTCCAAAGTCCGCTGGGGATACGATCCATCGCGCTCACGGGACTCTTCATCCTGGCGTGTTTTTACACGCTGTATCTGGCTCGCGAATTCTTTCTGCCGATAATGCTGGCCATTGTTCTCAATTTCCTGCTGTGGCCGGCTGTCCGGGCGCTGGCGCGGCTTCATATACCGGAGGCAGCGGGCGCGGGTCTGGTCATGATTGCGTGTTTTGCGATCATTGGGCTCGTGGCCTTCGAATTCTACGGACCCATTGTGCAATGGGTCGACCGCGCGCCCCGGCTGGCGCAGAGGATCGAAAACAGCGTAAAGAAGGTTCGCGGCCCCGTCGAGCAGGTTTCGAAGGCGACGGATCGATTAACAGAGGCGCCGGCGGCTTCCGGTCCGAAGCCGCTGCCCGTTGTCATCAGGCGGCCGTCGCTCCTTGAAAGCCTGATCACACAGGGGTGGCAGGTGGTGGCTGGGCTCGCCGTGCTGACGATCCTGCTGTACTTTCTGCTGGCATCCGGCGACCTGTTCCTGCGAAAGTTGATTCACGTACTGCCCCGTCTTGAAGACAAAAAGCGGGCAGTCACGATCGCGCGCGAAATCGAGTTTCAGATCTCGCGATACCTGGTGACCGTCGCCGCAATCAACGCTTGCCTGGGCGCTGCCGGAGGCGTCGCGTTCTGGCTCATCGGCCTGCCGAACCCCGCTCTGTGGGGGACGATGGGCGCGGTTCTGAATTTCATACCCTATCTCGGCGCCCTCACCACCATCACAATCGTGACGCTGGTCGCGACCGCTACGTTCCCATCGCTCGGTCACGCGCTGCTTGCGCCGGCTTGTTATCTCGCGCTTGCGGCGATTGAGGGCAATTTCGTAACGCCGTACATCATGGGGCGGCGGCTGATGCTCAACCCGGTAGTTATTTTCACTGGCGTGACCTTTTGGGGCTGGCTGTGGGGCATACCCGGCGCGCTGCTGGCCGTCCCCATGCTGGTGATGTTCAAGATCTTCTGCGATCACAACGAGGCGCTTGCGCCGATCGGAGAGTTTCTCGGCAAGTAATTACTACGGCTTCTCGAGCACGTAGTATCCCGAACTCAACTGGCCGATCGACCGCGCGCCGCCGCGCGGCGTCGTTTCATCCGCGCCGCCGCAGCCATCGGCGCAAACACAATATCCGCGCTGGCTGCGTCGCATCCGAACCTGTGAAAGCCGATCTCTGCGGCGAGCGCTTACCTGTATTCAGACGATCTCGGCCGCAGGCTCTGGTCCAGCATCGCGAACTCGCCTCCATGCGCGGTCCGCAACAACGAATCGAGCCGGTCGATGAGGTTCATCGGCGCCTACTCGAATACGAGCACTTCGTGATCGCTGATGGAGTTAAGGGGAACCTCCGCCCATTCTTGGTCGCGGCGGATGGGCAGGCTCGTACGCGCCACGAGCAGTTTCGCCTGCCGTGACCGAACATCGGCCGGCAACCTGACCCGCATCCGCAGCGGTCCCGACGGGACCACTTCATCGATTGGCATCCTGCCGGCATTCGTCAGGTTGGCGATATGCACAATCAGCCGTCCGGGCTGCGTGTACAGATTGCAATCAAACAGACCGTGACCGGTGAGCTGAAGCGGAATGCTCTCGCCGGCGGCCCAGCGAACCAGGTTTGCGAGCAGATCGCCATAATCCGGCAAAGGATCGCGCGCGAAGCGCCGGTCGATGTCGGCCGGCATGAAGGCGACCCGATCCTTGATCACCAGTCCCGGAATATTTGTATCCGGCTGCCGCATCCAGGCCGTTTCCGGCGGGTAAATCGGGAACGCCGGAATAAACGTGAGCGGCACGACGGCGCCAGGCTCTGTTCGCAGCGGCCCGACAATGCCGCCGAATGGCAGGATGTCAGTCTCTTCAAAGCCGCGCAACACCGCATGCCGTTGACCCGTGGCCGGCGGCTCATCGCCGGACTTCGGTCCCCAAACCCCGGCGCGCAGCTCAGGATGCAGCCGCAGATACGTATGCTGGTTCTGCGCCGCCCACTTACGCTCCTCGCCCGCTGCATTGGTCATGTGCGCGCCGAAGAGGTCCGCCAGGGCGAAGTCGCCGCGGGCGTCGCCCCATTCCGTATACAGACTTGTGACCCCCGTGGCGATCAGCGATCCGCCGTTTGCGACGAAACGGCGGACCGCTTCGCATTGCGCGTTGGACATAGAGGCGACATTGGGAAGGATCAGCGCCTTGCAATCCTTTCCTTCGCGTTCGATGTAATCGATGTGCACCGGCGTGTACGGAATGCGCGCGCGCACCAGGGCCTGCTCAAATCCCCGATAGGGGGCTTCGACCAGATCGGCGGCTTCGTTGTGGCCGTAGAAATCGGTGTTGCGCTGCGACCAGATCAGCCCTACGGTGGCATAGGGCCGCCGGTTCACCAGGTATTGCTCGTTCTCTTTGTACCAGCGCATTAGCGGCTCGGCCGTGTGATACATACGCCGGTCCTCATGATAGGCGCTGATGTGATGCCACCACGGCTGGATGCCGCCGGCAAATCCCTCAATCATCCACATGCGCGCTTCCGCGGCCGGCTTGCTCGCCAGGCGAAACGAATTGCGGCCGGCCTGATACATTGCCATGCTCTCCGGCGCCAACTTGTCCCACCCGAGCACGCCATGAACCAGCTTGCCTGTGTCGGCGTTCTCCTGGAATCCGGCGGCGCCGCGCGCTTGATGATCAAGCAGAATCATCTCGGCGCGCTCGAGGATTGCTTTGAAGTCGCGGAACGAGCGGCTCTGGCTGGGAATATTGCCGCTGTTCATTCCGATCCACAGGCAGTCAGGGCCGCCCGCCGCCTTGGTCGCGCGGTTGTTCAAATCCCAGATCTCGATGCGCCGCGCGTAGTTCCACTCGATCCACTTCCGGTAGACGGGGTCATTCCAATCATGCCTTTTGGGGAGCGCCTCGCCGGTCTTGTCGCGAAACTTGCGAGCGCAATTTTCGCAATAGCAGATGCTGTCACGCTGGAGTCCGCTCCAGCTGTTGTCGGCGAAGCCTTCCGGATGTCCGCGTTCGATGATTTCCCTCATGACGCCGGGGATGTACTCGTCGTAATAGGGGCTGTTCACGCAAGTGATGTATTTGTCGGCGGCGCGGTACGGGTTGCCGTCGGCGTCGCGAGTGAACCAGTCCGGGTGCGCGCGGAAAAACTCCTCCGACGCGCGATTTGAATCCATACGAGCCAGCACGACCAGGCCGTCGTCGTGGGCAGCCCGGCACAACTCGCCAAACAGATCGCGGCCGCCCAGAAACTCCGCGCGATGCTGCAATGGAAATTTGCTCGGATAATAAGCGACAATTCCGCCGGCGTTGATGATCACCCCCTGCACCTCGGTGCGCTTCCAGAACTCGCGCCACCATGGGATGTCATAACGCGCTGGATCTTTCTCAGTAATGTTCGTCTGGCCCCAGCGGTATGTGCGGCGGTACCACGGCTGTCCGCCCGGCGCAGCCGGGGCCGCCGGAACCAGCAGCGTAGCGGCTGCTGACGCGATGAATTCGCGGCGCGTGCTCATGCGAACTTCAGCTCCCGTACGGCGTCTCCAGCGCCGCTCAGATTGGCAAGTTTCATTTCCGAATATTTGCGCGACAACAACACGCCCGGAACGTTGGCGCGGAACGCCGCCAGTACGGCGTCTTTTGTGCCCTGCGGAGTGCTCTTGCTGTGATTGGGCGCGGTCGGAATATCGATGTCGATTCCGGGCCAGATCAGCGTCCTGGTTCCGGCGGCGCCGTCCATGGCTCGCTTGGCTTCGCGAAAAACGTAATCCGCGGACATGCCGGTGAAGGGAATCTCTTCATATGACCGCTCCCGGTCGTTCATGATGTGATACTCGAACTCGAGCAGGTCCTGCTTCGGCAAATCGCCGTAAATGGTCCCGGCCACGCTGTCGATGTAGCTGGCCATCCGCTCGCCCGCGCAGTTGTGATACATCACCATCTTCAAAAAATCGGAGCATTTCGCTAAGACCTGCAAATCCTGCTGCGCGCGGTAAAACGGGCTGAACGAATTGTTGTGCCAGATGTGCCAGCCCACCTGAATATTCGGCTTTATAGAGTGCGCCTTTTCATACATCGCAGCGTAGATTTCGCGTAAGCCGTCATGCCAGAACTGTTCCCATGCCAGGATTTCGGGATAACGCATCAAAATGCGCCAGAACGTGACGTAATCGCCGTCCACGGGCCGGCTGCCGCTGCGCCGCGCGCGAACGTATTTCTCCAGCTCGCGATAGCCTTGCTTCACCCGCCCGACATCGATCCCCTGCTCACGACCGCGGCGCTCGCAGAATTCGCAGAAGCACCCGACCGAGCCGGGATCGCTGCGCGCCCCTCCGTGACTTGCGCCAATGGCCGTTCCCAGCGCGCCCTGCCGCTCGGAACCCCACATGAGGCCATCGATCTCGTAGGAGCGCGTGTAATCTTCGACCAGCCCGTTGAGAAAGTTGCGGTGGTACGGGTTATGCACGCACGTGCGATGGACCTTGCGGCCGTACAGGTCCACTTCCTGCAATTTCTCGATGCCCGGAAGATCGTATCGCCACACGTCTTCGGACCATAAAATTACGCGCATTCCGCGCTTCTTGGCCTTCGGCAACACCTCGGCGATGATGTCCAGATTGCCGTGATCGGGCGCGCGGGTCGCCTCCGGTTTCACGCCGGCATCCTTGTAGTATTGCGGGTGCACCGTGCCGTAGTTGCCGCCATGAAAGTCGAGATCGTATTCCTGCTTTCCGTGATCCGGCAGCGGCTGCCCCGGCACTTGCCGGCCGGCGATGCCGCGACCGTAAGTGAACGTTGCGAGAAAGATCGTGTTCACGGCGCCGCGCTCTTGCAAGATGTCGAGCACGCGATCCGTACCCTCGTCGACAAACGACACGGCGCCCACCTGGATGCCGATCATTTTGCGCGGCGCCTGGGCTGAAGCCGCCTGGGGGGCTAGCGCGCCGGCAATTCCCGTGAGGCCGGTTTTCAAGAAATCGCGTCGATTCTCCATAAATGCTCCCGATGAAGTAAAAGGCGTTAGTGTTTATATCAGATTTTGCGCTATCCCGCCCGCCGGACCCGCGCGATCGACTGGCTGACGGGCCGCGGCGCTGCTGTTGTTCTGAAATCCGGCGCTTCAGCGAGGCCCCGGATGTAGAATGAGGACGCTCGAAAGCTGCGGATCATCGAGGCGCAAGTAAAAATAGCCGATGCCCGCGGTCCCCAGCATCAGGCCCGGCGTTTCGGCGGCGCCCGGAATCCCGCACGGCCACGGAAGCCGTTGAGCCTCGAACTGTTCGATGCCGGCTTTCGCGACAGCTTCCGCCCTGGCGCGATGGCCAGGCTCATTCATCATCCGCGCCGCTTCAATCAGCAGATCTGCATTGCCGGCGCATCCGTGGCACAGAGAGAATCCGGCGGTGGCGGCCTGGGGACTCTCGAGTGAGCGCGAGGTAGTGCGGATCGCAATCTCGATTTCCTGCCTGCAAACCGGATCACGCGTGAGCTCCCAAGCCCGCAGCCGCGAGAGCCCAATGCCGGGCGCTCCGTGGCACCACGCATTGGCGTACACTGGCGTATTCCGTTGTTCCGGTGGACGGAGATAATCGCGGAAATCCGGCCAGTTTTCGAACTGCGCGCTGTAATGGCTGCGCTCGTAGCGGAACGCCTCGAACGCCGCGGCGCAAAAGCGCGCATCCCCCGTGGCATGGCCGAGTTCGAGCAGCGACCAACCGATGCCCGCGGCTCCGTGCGAATAACCGGTGAGATTTCGCGACGGACTCATGCCCGGCGCGTCGATGGTTTTCCAGGACCAGCCCTCGTTTTCGCGAACAGCCGTATTCAAAAGTCGTTCCCCGCAGCGGAGCGCCAGATCGGTGAATTCGGATCGGAACCGGGCGAGCGACAGCAACACAGGGATCGCGCCGGCGCAGCCGCTCAAGACATCGAGCGGCTGCTGATGAATATCCACGGCGCGCAACTGCTCCATCAGCGCACTGCTCCGCTCGCACAAGGCCTGTTCGCCGATGAGGGCTCCGGACCGCTCCAGCGCCCACGCAATTCCTGTGAGGCCTGAATAAAACCCGATCCGCAGCGAGGGTGGAATATCCTCCACGCGCGAGGATGCGTGCGCGGCCGCTCCCCGAGCCGTCTTGCGCACCAGGCGCTCGTCTGTTCGAGTTGCGATTTCGGCAAGGAACAGCGCGATGCCGCTTGTGCCCGAGTACAAATCGGGTCCGAGCGATTTGTGAACGATGGTCCACCCGCTGCCCTCCATCGCAGGGCCAACCCAGTTGCAGCGGTCGCCGGCCCAAATTGCGTCGCGGCACAGGCGCAGGGCGATCGAAACGGCCGTCTCCAGGAACGCGCTCATGCGGCGCGAGCCTCAGATTCGGTGAATTCGAAAGGCGGCGCAGATCCCGGATTGAGCCACGGGCGGTCCAGGTCGATTCCGTGGGCCCCGAAATGCTCCTCGATGATCCGCATCCGGTCGTCTGTGCGCGTGGCGCCCCGGGAGTGCGCGAGCCAGATGGCTTCGGCGAGCAGCCGGCAGCGCGACATGCCGAAGCTTTCAGTAATACCCGGATCTTCCGCGAACCCCAGGCCTGCGGCAAGCCGCAGCGTGAACAGCGGAGTCTCCTCGCCGAGCGCAGTCTGGATCCGCTGCCGGATTTCGCTGCACAGCTCGAGAACAACACGCGCGTACCGGCGCGGCGCGTATAGAATTGCGGCGTCCAAGCGTGTGAATGCGCCGCGGTGGTTAAGAATCTTGAACCGGAACGGAATGAACCAGCGGTTGAGGGAAGTGGACAGGGACTCAACCAGCGCAGCGCCTCCTTCCGGTCTGACGTTCCAATAAAACCGCACCAGCGCGAAATCGTCGAACACATCGGCCGGAGTCTCGCCGAAAACGAAATAAAACCCGGGCTGCATGGCGCGCGATTCACGCGGGAAATAGACGCTGACCAGCGCGCCCGGAGACACGGGAGCGCCGGGGGCATCTCGCCTCAGAAATTCGCCGGGCCATAGCGCGCGCGTCAGCGAGCCCCGCCTGGCCAGCCACTGCCCGGACGGCAGGCTCGCGACAACCTGCCATCCGTTTTCCCACCGCTCCCGCGAGCGGTTTGCCCGCGAAAGTGACTCCACCCACTCGGGGTCATCCGGCGATTGCGGCGCAGCGAGCGGCGCCACGGATCCTTCAAATCGCCGCGAGTAGCACGATTCATATAGGCGCGTCATCAGCTCCATAACAACCGGCGGCATCTCCGGCGATAATGTGACGCCGGCGACAGGCGCCAATTGGCCGCTTGACGGCTGGCCCGCGAACACGAACGCAGCCGGCGACACGAATGCGGCGGCTTCAACAATTCGCGCCAGCTCGCTCCGTAGCGCGGTCATGCGGACTCAATCCCCAGCAGCTCGCGCGCGGCTTCAGCGGGTCTGGTCAACACATTCAGGCTGGCCTGCAGCAGCAGGATCGCGCCCTGATTCAACTGCTGTGCAAATTGAAGCGATTCGAACGCGGATTGAACCATTCTCGCGCCGCAGTAGCGCACCGTGCGGTCCAGGAGTTCGCGCCGCTTCTTCGCCGCCACGCCCAGGCAATCGCAATAGGTTCGCCAGAACACCCGCATGGCTGGCTGCATATTGTCGACCGGATATCGCGTTTGCGCCACCAGGATTTCGGCGTTCTGCGCCCCATGCGCAGGCAACGACTGCACCCAGAACGACAGGTATGCATTAAAAATGGCTGCGACGTCCCAACAGGGATCGCCCCAGTCGGCCAGTTCCCAATCGATGATTTTGAGCGACCGCTTGCCGTCGCCGTTCGGTGAGAGCAGACAGTTATCCCACTTGATATCTCCGTGGACGAGCGTATCGAAGCGCCACTCCGCGCGCAGACGGTCGAGTTCTCGCCCGTACTCCGGAAATTGCTTCACGATGCCCAGAAGCTGATAGTTCGCGCCGCTCAACTCCGGGAACATATGCGGAGTCATCTGGTGGAGAGCCAGCACCCATGGCGACCGCCGCGGAAAAATCGCGGTCAGTTCGCCGTACGATTTTGTCTTGATCTTCCGGTGGCAATTCCCAAACGCGCGACCGAGCTGTTCCGCGACATCAACAGGAAACGACTCATTGCGGAAATGATGCTCGGCGACGGTTTCCGCATCTTTCAGGAGTTCCGTGGCAAGCACGGCGCGGCGCTGATCATAGGAATGAAACTTCGGCATAACGCTGGCGAGATCCGCAAAGTCGGCGTGTTTGGCCGGCAAGGCGTAGCATTGCGCCTCGCATTGCAACGTTCGTAAGGACTCGCCGTCCCAACGGCGGACCTGCTTGAGAAAGAAGCCGCGCCCGCTGCGATCCACCACCTTGAAATTGTTATTTCGGCGCGGCAACTCCTCAATGGTCAAACCGCCATCGACGACGGCGTCCGCGTTAACGAAGCCGCGTTCAAGCAAGTAATGTACGAGAAGGGGCGCCGAGAGCATCATGTCCGGGCGAGCGGCGGACGCTTGTCCGCCGCTTCCTCACGACCGGGTCGGGGCTACATGGGGCATGCCGGCGTGCATGGGTGTTGCTGGCTGATGCAGGGCAGGAAGAACGACCGGCAATACGCTGAAGGCCAGACCTGGTATTGCGGCTGGGCTCCTTGCGCTCCGCCGGCCATCTGCGCGCCCGCGCCGAACACCGGTCCCGGACCGGGGCCAGGCCCCGGACACCCTGCGGTCTGAATTGGACAGGCAAGCGTCTGGATCGGACATGCAGGCGTCTGCACGGGGCATGCCGGCGTAATGGGACATGTAGCCGTCAGCACTGGGCAAAACGGCGTGTGCACCGGGCAGAAAGGCGTCAGCACCGGGCAGGCCGGCGTCAGGCAGTAAATGTGGTGCGAGCAGAAAACGCTGGGGCACAGCGGCGTCGGATGACAGACGATTACCGCCGTATGGATCGGCACAGGGCCGGCTGGCCCGCCAACTGGGGCCTGCGCCGCCATGCCCATTGCGCCCATCGCGCCTGGGAATTGCACCGGCGTGCCCGGCGGCGGCGGCGGACATCCGGGCGACGCCTGGCATGCGAAACTCTGCACCTGGCATACAAGCGTATGGCACACGACCACAAAGGAAGGACAGAATATGGCGTGCGTACACACCTGTGTTGGGCAGATGTGATGCACGCTGGGCGGACAGAAGGGCGACGGCTGACAAACGACAGGCGCGGAGAAAATTGCGCCTCCTCCTCCGCCTCCGAATCCTCCACCGCCCCCATATCCGCCAAAGCCGCCCCATCCTGCGGCGGCTTCGAACCCTCCGGCCGCCGGGCCCGCCGTTCCCCCGAACTGGTTGCCGTAGGCCGCCATTACCGGACCTTCGAAAAACTTGGCCTTGGCCCGGTCGGTCCCGGCTTTTCCGAACAAAACCTCCGCGTCGCGTTTCAACCAGATATATGAGCCGCCCAGCGGAGACTGCTCTTTGGGCAGCGGTTCGGTGTGGAGTATGTCACTGGTAGCGGCATCCACGTAGCGCGTCAGCGAGGCGTCAAAATAGATGCGCGTATGCTCGGGTTCAGATGAAGCTCCAAGAAAGCCGGTGATGAGAAGCGCATCGCCCGGATTCTTCGGATCGGGAACAACGCGGGATGTGAATTGATCCAGCCTGACTTTGGTTTGCTCGTCAGCCGGCATGTTTCCTCCTTGTGGCTCAACCCGCGCCGCAGCAACATGCCGCGGAGGTTTGCCGGGGTTCGCTCGCCGCATGGGCGACCTCCTTTTTCGAAGAAGACCTTGGTTCAGAATACCCCGGGATTTCCTGCTGTCAAGGGAGATCTGCACAAAAATGGCGCGGATTTTCACAAATCGTATTACGGCATATACTCGTGTCATGCAGCTGGCAATTGTTATCGCGCTGACCGGGACTGCGCTCGCCGCAGCCAATCTTTCGAACCAGGGCTGGACCGTCTGGTCGCCGCGGCCGGAGATTGCGCCGCGAGGATATGTCGACGCCGTGCACTCGCACAGAGGGGAGGGCAGGTCGATGGTCCTGTCGGGAGACAGCAATCCAGCGGTATTCGGCGGATGGCAGCGCGAGTTGCGAGTCGAGCCCGGCAAGTGGTACCGGCTGACAGCCTGGTATCGGGCCGAAGGGCTCGATTATGCTCCGCGACAGGTGCTCGCGCGTCTGGACTGGATGAGCGCTTCGGGCCATCGAACCGACCAGCCTGATTATGCGACAGCCGTAGCTGCGGAAGGCGATTGGAATCGCATTACGCTCGATGCGGCCTCTCCGCAAGGAGCGTCCGCAGTCAGAATCGAGCTGCTGTTGCTCAATGCGCCGCGCGCAACCGTGTGGTGGGACGATATCTCGTTCGAAGCGATTCCGGCGCCTCCCTCCCGAACTGTCACGGTAGCCACATTGAATTTCCGTCCCTCCGCGAAATCCGATCCTGTGGGGGAGTTCATTGCGGCGATCTCGCGCACGGTTCCCCGAAACGCCGACATCATTTTGCTTCCCGAGGCGATCACGCTGGTCGGAACCGGCAAGAAGTACGGAGATGTAGCTGAACCGTTGCCTGGACCGACCACCGCGCGCTTGGGAGAGGTTGCGCGCTCGCGGCGCGCCTGGATCGTGGCCGGCGTCCTCGAACGGGAAAACGCAACGATCTACAACACCGCCGTTCTGATCGACCGCGAAGGCCGGCTGGCCGGAAAGTATCGGAAGGTGTATCTGCCGCGCGAAGAGGTCGAGGGCGGCATCACCGCCGGATCGGATTATCCGGTCTTTCGCACCGATTTCGGCACGATTGGAATGATGATTTGCTGGGACGTGCAATACCCCGATCCCGCGCGTGCGCTGGCGCTCCGCGGAGCGGAGATGATCCTTATGCCCATTTGGGGCGGCAATACGACCCTGGGCGCAGCTCGGGCCATCGAGAACCAGATCTATCTTGTAAGCTCCGGCTACGACTACCCGACCGAAATCGTCGATCCGAACGGCGAGGTGCGAGCGCGCGCGGCCGAGCGCGGCGCTGTTGCGGTCTGGACCATCGACCTGAACCGGCGCATTCGGGATGAATGGCTCGGCGATATGCGTCAGCGCATGTGGAAAGAAGCGCGCTTTGACGTCGCGGTCGACCCACCGGGGCGGAAATAGCGGAGGGCTCGTGCCGGCCCTTACTCCTGGCTCGCGGCCGGGGCTGTCCTTTTCGCCCGTCTGAGGTCGGGCGCCATCACATCGAAATCCGCGAGCTGGATTATCGTAACGGGTCCGAAAGACTCCAGATCCTTTGCGAACTGTGAAGCATTCCCGACGATGGCGATGGCCATTTTGTCCGGGTTGTAATGTTTCTTCACAGCGGCAATCACCTGCTCGGGCGTGGTCGACCGGATCCTTTCCGTGTAGGTTTGCCAGTAATCGGCGGGTAGTCCGTTGGACGCCGCTATCAGAACACGGTCGGCAACCGCGTCGGGAGTCTCGATCGCGAGCGCAAAGACGCCGGAGAGGTACGACTTGGCATCGGCCAGTTCAGATTCGGTCACCGGGGTTGCGGCGAATTCTCTTTGAAGCGCGGCGATCATCTTCACCGCCTCGACGGTCTTTTCCGTGCGCGTGAAGGTGTCGGTGACGAATGCGCCGGTCTGACGGAACGCCTGCAGCTGGCTGCTCGCGCCATACGTCAAACCTTCGTTTGCGCGAAGCTTCATGTTCAGGCGGCTGGTGAATGCGCCGCCGTAGATGTAGTTCGCGATGCTGAGCGGGATGTAATCCGGCGACTTACGAGGGATGCCCAGGTGGCCGACGTAGATGCGCGACTGCACGGCGTCCGGCTTGTCGAGCACAACAATCCTCGCCTGCGGCGGAGGCGGCGGCGCTATCTCCAGCGGGGCCGGCGTCCGGCCCTTCCACTCGCCGAGGTATTTCTTCGCTTTGGCGAACGCCTCCTCTGGAGCGATGTCGCCTGCGATGGCCAGAAACGCGCCGGCCGGCACGTAGCGTTCGCGATGGAAGGCTACAATATCGTCGCGCTTGAGAGCGCGAATCGTTTCCGGCGTTCCGTCGTTGGGATACGCGTAGGGGTGGCGGCCATAAACGACGCGCGGCGCCAGCCAGTGCAGCAGGAATTGCGGATCGTTCAGTCCGATCTGCAATCCCGACAACTGTTGCCGCCGCAGACGCTCGAACTCCTTCTCGTCGAAGACCGGGTTCAGCAGGATGTCGGAAATCAGATCCAGGCCGAGATCCGCGGTTGATTTCAGGAACACGCCGACCACTCTTGCGTCATCTTCGCCGGCGCGCGCCTCCAGACTGCCGCCAGCGTCATCCACGAGCTTTGCGATCTGCTGCGACGTGCGCGTCTTTGTGCCGCCATTGCGCAGCAGCTCGGCGGTCATTTCGGCCAGGCCTGCCTTCTGAGGATCCTGCGCAATCGCGCCGGCGTTAATCAAGACGCGATAGGAAACGAGCGCTTGCCGGTGGTCCTCCACAACGAAGACCGTCAACCCATTCGGCAGCGTCTGGCTTGCAACCCTTGGAAACGCGAATGGGCGCGCAGGGGCAGGCGGAGGGGGAGATTGCTTTGCGGCCTGCGCGAAGACGACCTGGGCGAGAAGCAGCGTGGAAAGCACTGTGATTGGCGCGCCTGTCATCTGACCCTCTCTTTCTAGCGGCTCCCGCTCGCGGCCGACTTCGCCGCCGCGATCCACACGCGCGTCTCGTTGGACGGCACGAGATACTTAGCGCACACGCGCTGGATATCGGCGGCCGTCACCCTACGATATCGATCCAGTTCCGCGTTGTACAGCCGCGGATCGCCGAGCAGCACCGCCAGACGGCCCAGCGCATCCGCCTTCTGCTGCATACGCTGCCGCCCGATGATGTAGTGCGATGTGACCTGCTGCTTCGCTTTGGCGAGCTCGTCGGCCGAGACCGGCTCCTTGCGCATGCGCTCGAGCGCGGCCTCCAATCCGTCGGCCACGGCCTTCACGTCTTTGCCCTGGTTGATAATTCCGTACGCAAAGAAGAACGACGGACCTTCCAGCAATTGCGATTGCCCCTGCGCCGCCAGCGCGGACTGGTCTTCGTAGACGAGCTTCTTATATAGCCGCGAACTCTGGCCGGCCGAGAGGATCTGCGAAGCGAGATCCAGCGCGTAGCTGTCCGGGTGACCGAGCGGCGGCATGTGATACGCCTTTACAACCACCGGCAGCGGCGCATTGGCGATCTCGGCGTTCACTTCGCGCAGTTCGGTCTGCTGCGGCTCCGTTGCCGTCACGCGCGGAACCGGCCTCTTGCTGCGCGGAATCGGGCCGAAGTATTTCGTCGCCGATGCGATTGCGTTTTTCGAATCGAAATCGCCGACGATCACCAGGGTCGCGTTATTTGGCACGTAATAGGTGTTAAAGAAGTCCTGAACGTCGCCTGCGGTGGCGTTGTTCAGGTCTTGCATGCTGCCAATCGGCAGGTGTTTATAGGGATACTGCTGGTAGAGCGCATTCAGAACCCGCTCGAACAGCATTCCATAGGGCGGATTCTCGTACCGCAGCCGCCGTTCCTCCTTGACCACCTCGCGCTCCTTCTGGAACGTCGCATCCGTAATTGCGAGCGAGGACATGCGGTCGGCTTCGAGCCACAGCATGCGGTCGAGGTAGTTGGAGGGGAAGCTTTCCCAATAGACTGTCTGGTCGAACGCCGTATATGCGTTCACCTGGCCGCCAGCCTGCAGGACAAGCCGCATGTGCTCTTCGGGGCCGACGTTTTTGGAACCGCGAAACATCATGTGCTCGAACAGGTGGGCGAAGCCTGTTCGCCCGGGCCGCTCATCCTTCGATCCGACGTGATACCAGACCTGCAAGTTGATCACAGGACGGCTGTGATCTTCGGCAAGCACGAGCTTCAGCCCGTTCGGCAGTTCGTGCGTGGTGATGTTCAGCTTCTGGGGCTGGTCCTGGGCGGCGGACGCCAGCGCCCCGAAGAGCAGGATTAGCAGTGCCCTCATAGAGATTCCCGACGTGTTTGGCACCCCTATTATCCCGCTTTTCCTTTTCATACCGGTTCGCTGCGCCCGGCCGCGCGCCGCAGCAGTTCGATTGCGCGACTCAGTTCCTTCTGCGCAATGAGCCGAGCCGGAAAATATGTTTCCGCCATTTTGCCGGACTCGATCATCGCCTCATCCAGTGGAGTGCGACCGTCGCCATTCGTAATCGTAGGATCTGCGCCTGAGGCCAGCAGAAGTTCGATGAATGCCGACGGATTCCGCACGATGCGGCTCCTGATAGCCAGGTGCGTCGGCGTATTGCCGTTCTCATCGCGGCAGTTCGGATCCGCGCCGTGCTCCAGCAGCAGTCGCGCCATCTGCTTGTTCGCCACGTGCGCCGCGACGCCCCATGCGGCGGCATCGTAAGGCGGGCGATTCAGAATGGCGCCGTGCTCGATCAGAATCTGAATCGATTCGGGCTGCTGCCCGTAAATGCTCCAACCGACCGGCGATATGCCCGTCTTTAGATCGTTGGCGCTGGCCGGATCGCGCTCCAGGATTTCGCGAAGACGCTTGCACATTCCGTATGCTGCCGCCGCGCATACATCCGGCTCGGCGCCGGCGTTCAGCAGCAAGTCGCGGAACCTGTCGCGGCCGAGTTCAAAACAGTCGTGCAGCGGCAGACGGCCATCCGCGTTGCGGACATTCAGATCCGCCCCGCGCTCAACCAGCAGCTTCGCCGCTTCGAACTGATTCTCCGCGATGGCCAGGTGAATCAGGCGCATCGCGAGCGCATCGCTCGGCCGGATCCGCTCATTCGCATCCATTGTGGCGTTGACGAGCTCAGGGTAGCGGTCGAGCACGCCCCGCATCGTTGCCGTGTCGCCGGCGCGGACGGCGCCGATCAGGCGTTCTCCGCAATCATTCAAAGCATCGACGTAGGCCTTCAGCTTGCGCCAGCTTGCAAAGCCGTAGCGGCGCGCGGTGGCCTGTTGCGCGTCCGCGAGTTTCGCGACAGGGTCGGTCCGCCGCATGTCTTTCAGGCGCTGTTTGGCTTCGTTTCGTAAATGGATCAGATTGGCCCGGCCCGGCAACGGCCGGCCTAGCTCGGTGGAGGAATCGCGTGCAGAACTCATGCCACCTTCCTTCCTATGGTTCGCCCGCCGTCCGCTGAAGCCGGGCAGGAAGTCAGGTTCAATTACGAAACGAACTCGAGCGGGCTAAGCCCTTTACGCGGACGGTCGGCCCCTCGCCGGGCCATTAGTCAGACTATTCCAAGCACGGGTTCCAATTCAATCGCCCGGCGAACAATTCGTTTCGTAATTCGACTATGCTGGATTTCCAGCAGTGAGCATCCAGGTCAAGCGAGCGTACGATCCACCGTCGTCCGGCGACGGCGCGCGTTACCTGGTCGATCGCTTGTGGCCGCGCGGCATTAAGAAAGAGGCTCTCGAAATCGAGGCTTGGGTGAAAGACATCGCGCCGAGCGACGCGCTGCGCAAGTGGTTCGGCCACGATCCGGCGAAATGGGATGAGTTTCGCAAGCGCTACTTTGAGGAGTTGCGCGGCAACGAGCAGGCGTGGCGGCCCCTCGCTGAGGCTGCGCGACGGGGCCGGATCACGCTGGTCTTTGGCGCTAAGGACGCTGCGCACAACCAGGCGGTTGCGTTGAAGGAGTTTCTGGAACAGCAGCTTAGGCGCAAGCAGGCGGGCGGCCATTGATTGACCAGAAAGATATGTAACCGGCCGCAGCGGGCGCCGTCTCTCGCAATGTGAGGAACCGCCTTGCGATTGCCGTCGTAGCCGTTGCCGTCCCAGTGATTGCGCAGAGTCCGTCCCGCAATGCGTCGCCGTTCGTTCGCGCAAGCGGCGAGGGCGTGGTGACGGTAAAACCGGACGAGGCGGTGCTGAGCCTGGGCATTGTGACCCAGGCATCCACGGCGGAAGCCGCAGCCTCGCAAAATGCAACGCAAGTCAACGCTCTGTTGCAGGCGTTGAAGAAGGCGCTCGGCGCAAGCGGCGAGCTGCGCACGATCGGATACAGGATTCAGCCCAATTACCGATATCCGACGCCGCCGGCGGGCGGATCGCCCACGATTTCCGGATACACTGCATCGAATACGGTGCAAGCGACGACGCGCGACCTCCCTTCCGTCGGCCGTCTGATCGACGCGGCGACGCGGGCTGGCGCCAATCACATCGAAGGCATACAATTCCTGCTTCATGATGAACAACCGGCCCGCGTCCAGGCGCTGAAGCAGGCCGCGCAAGCGGCGCGCGCCAACGCGGAGGCCATTGCGGCGGCGCTGGGCGTGCGGGTGCTCGGCCTTCGCTCGGCGGAAACCACGTTCACGGAGCCCATCCGGCCGCGAATGGCCATGGCCGCTGAAGCTGTGCGCGCATCCACGCCGGTGGAGCCCGGCGGCGTCGAGATCCGGGCCACCGTCACAGTGACGCTCGACGTGGCCGCGAATTAACCCGGACTTTTATAGAATTATTCGCAATCTGCGGGTGAAAAGGACATAATACATGAGCTTTATCAATAATCTTGAAAATACTTTGAAAGGTCTTGAAGAGCGCCAGGAACGCGATCCCGGGCAAACGCGCAGGGCTGCCGAGCAGCGCCACTCCGAGGGCGAGCGGGCGCGGGCCGCGCAGCCGTGGGCGGAGCGCTTGCGCAAAGGTCCCTTCGCGCAGCAACTGATGACGGAAGCGACGCGAATCGGCTTCGGGTTGCGCACCAAGGTGTATATCTCCTGGGCGGGGTCGGCGCTGCGACTGGACGCCCGAGAGCGGCGTCTGGAGCTGCGTCCCACGCCTGACGGCGTTATTGCGGATTCATACGTAAACGGCGAGCGCACAGGGAGCTGGTCCGTGGACCTGAACAGCGACGCCCGGAAGCTCGCCGAAATCTGGCTCACGCCCGGCGGCGCCCAGCGCCCCGAACAAGCATAAACGTCAGTACGCCAGAACGCGCTCCGCTTCGCCTGCTATGTCTTCCACCTGTGGCAGGATCTCCGCTTCGAGCAGGGGGTGGTATCCGACCCAGGTATCCAGCGCCGCCACTCGTCCTACCGGAGCGTCCAGACACGCGAACAGCTCGCTTGCGATCCGGGCGGCGATTTCCGCGCCGTAGCCCCAGGAGAGGCAATCCTCGTGAACGATGATGACGCGGTTGGTTTTGCGGACCGAAGCGGAAATTGCCGACCAGTCATAGGGCGACAGGCTGCGAAGGTCGATGACTTCGATGGTGCGATCTGGCATGCGCTGCTCGAGCTGTGCCGCGGCTTGCAGCGATTTTTGAACCAACGCGCCGTAGGTGATAATCGTCAGCGACTGACCGGTCTTGGCAATCCGCGCCTTTCCGAACGGAATCGTGAAATCCGGCCCCGGGTGCGGCGCGCGGTTGTAAGGCTCTCGGTAGAGGCGTTTATGTTCGAGAAACAGCACAGGATCGTCGCAGCGGATCGCTGTGCGCAAGAGCCCGCATGCGTCCAGCGCATTGGACGGCATCACCACTCGAAGTCCGGGAATGTGCGTGAAAATCGATTCGCCGCACTGGCTGTGATAGATGGCCCCGCCGTTCAAATATCCGCCGATTGCGACGCGGATCACCGCCGGGCATGAGAATCCGTTATTCGAGCGCCAGCGCATATTGGCCATCTCGTCCCGGATCTGCATCATTGCCGGCCAGATATAGTCGAAGAACTGGATTTCGGCGACCGGCTTCAAGCCTCGCGTGGCCATGCCGATCGCGCGTCCGACGATCGACGCCTCTGCGATTGGCGTATTGAAGCACCTCCGGGCGCCAAACTCGATCTGCAATCCCGCCGTCGCCTTGAACACGCCGCCCTTGCCTTTGACTTCGCGAAGATTCTCTTCGCGGCTGCAGTCAGCCACGTCCTCGCCGAATACGATAACTCGCTCGTCGCGGCGCATTTCTTCGAACAGAGTGCGATTGATGGCGTCCACCATAGTGCGCGGCTCGCCTTCGTAGCGAGGTTCGGCTTCGAATTCGCTCGAAGTCGGGTCGATCCGGTCTGAGTACAGGAAGTCGAGCGCCGAACCTCGCGCCGGCGGCGGCGATTTCAACACCCGCTCGGTCGCCTGCTGGATTTCGAGGTCCACCTCGTGCGTAATCCGTTCGATTGCGCGAGAATCCAGGATGCCTTCGCTCAGCAGGTATTCCGGAAACCGCACGATCGGGTCGCGCGCGGCCTCATCTCGGCGCTCGCGCTCCGTCTTGTACAGCCGCTCGTCATCGGAGAGCGAATGCGAGTACAAGCGCACCACCCGCGCATGCACGAGGGCGGGACCTTTGCGCGCGCGGCAATGCGCCGCCGCCTCCGTCATGGCGTGGAAGGATGCGATGTAATCGGTGCCGTCGACTTCGACGACATGCAGATGCGGAAACCGATCCACCAGGCGGGCGATGTTTCCGCCCGCAGTCTGACGCTCGATCGGCACCGATATTGCATACCCGTTGTCTTCGATGAGAAAGATGAGCGGTAAACGGTCCAGGCACGCGATATTGAGCGACTCCCAAAACTCTCCCTCGCTGGTAGCGCCCTCGCCAGAGCACACGAGAGTCACTTCATCAGAGGCGGGATCCAGGTACCGCGCCGCGTTGGCGCAGCCTACCGACTGCACAAACTGCGTGCCTGTGGGCGAGGAGCCGGTCACAATGTGCAGCTTGGGCGACGACCAGTGCGAGGGCATTTGGCGCCCGCCCGAAGCGGGGTCCGCCGCGGCGCCGACGCTTCCCAGCAGCATCTCCTCGGCCGTGACGCCGAGCGCCAGACATAAGGCTCGATCGCGGTAATACGGATAGAACCAGTCATGGCCCGGCCGCATAGCCGCGCCCGCAGCTGCTCCGATAGCTTCATGGCCGGCGCCGCTGATCTGGAAAAAGATTCTGTTCTGCCGTTTCAGCAGAATTTCGCGGTCATCGATGCGGCGCGACAAGTACAGAGTGCGAAACGCTTTTACGAGGTCGTCGCGCGTAAGGCCGGTTGGCCGGAGCGCGGCCTCCGGGGTCGGACGTGTGCCGGTGAGCGTCAGGCGTTCCATCTCCGCTTCAAGTTTACCGGAGTCCGCCGGGGCCGCAAGGCATACAATGAGGTGATATGGCAGTCAGCTATCTTCCGAGCGAATATCATCATGTGACTCCGTATCTAGTGGTTCAGGACGCCTTGAAATTGGTCGATTTTCTCAAGCAGGTCTTCGGCGCAACCGAAAAGGAGATGATGAAGACGCCCGATGGCCGGATCATGCATGCTGAGGTGAAAATTGGCGACTCGGTGGTCATGATGGGCGAGCCTGGCGGGCGCTGGAAGCCGATGCCGGCGGCTCTCTATGTGTACGTGGAGGACGTCGATGCAGTGTACAAACGCGCGCTGGACGCCGGCGCTGTTTCGGTGATGGCGCCGGCTGACCAGTTCTACGGCGACCGCAACGCAGGAGTTCAGGATGCCTTTGGCAACATGTGGTGGATCGCCACGCACCAAGAGGATGTCGCTCCCGAGGAGTTGGAGAGACGCGCTCGCGCGGCGCGATCGCAATAGCGGCGCAGCTGGGAGGGCGTCGAAGGCGCGCTGCTGACCCTGTGGACGACTCTCGAGGCGGGAAAGAGCTGCGCCCACGTCTCTAAAGTTTTAAAATCAGAACGAAACCGCCGCGCTGCATGCCGCTCGAGCCGCCGCTGGCGCGCGGCGCGAAATTCGCGGGAGAGAACAAGGACAAAACTCTTATGGCTGTCACGACGGGCGCGGGTCTCGAGGGCGTCATCGCCACGCAATCCGATATTTGCTTCATTGACGGAGAAGCCGGCGTTCTCGCTTATCAGGGCTACGACATTCACACCTTGGCGGACAACGCTACCTTCGAGGAGGTCGTCTTCCTGTTATGGAACGGCAGGCTGCCGAATCAGGCCGAACTGGATTATCTGAAGCACAGCCTCGTGGAATACCGGCCGATTCCTCGCCCGGTCGCCGATTTTCTCGGTTCCGTTCCGGACGGGGCCCCCATGGACGTCCTACGTACGGCCGTTTCAATGCTCGGCCTGTACGATCCGCTCGCCAAGGAGATGTCAACCGAAGCGAATGTCACCAAGGCGCACCGCCTCGTGGCTCAAACCGCGACCATCGTGACGACGTTCGATCGGCTGCGCAAGAAGCAGCCGGTGATTGAAGGCGATCCAGCGCTGGGCTTTGCGGCGAATTTCCTGTACACGCTGACGGGCAAGCGGCCGGACGACGTGATGGAGCGCGCCTTCGATGTAGCGCTGATTCTGCATGCGGATCATGAACTCAACGCTTCGACCTTCGCCGGCCGGGTGACAGCCGCGACGTTGTCCGACATCCACTCCGCGGTGACGTCGGCTATTGGCGCGCTGAAGGGTCCGCTGCACGGCGGCGCCAACGAAGACGTGATCAGGTTGCTTCTGGAGGCCGGCAATGCTCAAAAAGCGCTCCAGATGGTTCGCGACCGGCTCGCGAACAAGAAAAAGGTTCCTGGCTTCGGCCATCGCGTCTACCGCACGCTCGATCCCCGGGCGATTCACCTCAAGCAGCTCTCCGAGGAGATCGGACGCCGCACGGGCCACATCGATCTTTATGAGACGTCGCGCCAGATCGAGCAGACGGTCAAAGAACTGAAGGACCTCAACGCCAACGTCGACTTTTACTCGGCCTCAACGTACTATTCCCTCGGCATTCCCATTGATCTGTTTACGCCGATCTTCGCCGTCAGCCGCATGTCGGGCTGGACAGCGCACATTCTGGAGCAGTATCGCAATAACCGCCTTATCCGGCCAAGGGCCGAGTACATTGGTTCGCCAGTCGGCCGGCCGTGGATCCCGATCGGCGAACGGCGCTAAGCGAAATGCACGACTTGTCCTGGTTCCGCGCCAACCTGGACGCGGCTGCGGATCGTCTCGCTGCGCGCGGATTCGTTCTGGATCTTGCGTACTTCCGCAGTCTTGACGCCCAGCGCCGCGCAGCCGTCACCGAATCCGAGCAGTTGAAGGCGCAGCGCAACAAAGAGACCGCTGAAATCGGAAAACTGCGCCGCGAGGGCAAGGACACTGCGGCTGAGCAGCAGAAGGTGCGGGATATTGGCGACCGCATCGCCGAGCTCGACGCGAAGGTCAAGAAGCTCGATGAGTCCTTCGAGGAGTTGCTGGCCGGAATACCGAACATCCCGCATGAATCGGTTCCAACGGGCAGAAGCTCGGAGGAGAATGTTCAGATCCGCTGCTGGGGCGAGCCGCGGCAGTTCGACTTTGCGCCGAAGGCGCACTGGGATCTTGGACCGGAGCTGGGCCTCCTGGACCTGGAGCGCGCAGCGAAAATCACGGGCGCTCGTTTTGCCGTCTACTGGGGGCTTGGCGCCCGGCTCGAGCGCGCGCTGATCAATTTCATGCTCGACGTGCATACGCGCGAGCACGGCTATACGGAAGTGCTGCCGCCGTTCCTGGTCAACTCGCAAAGCCTGTTCGGAACGGGTAATCTTCCGAAGTTCGCTGATGATCTCTTCAAAGTCGAAAAGTTCGATTTGTGGCTGGTTCCAACCGCGGAGGTGCCGGTAACGAACCTGTATCGCTCCGAGACCTTGAACGCCGATGACCTGCCCATCCGCCTGTGCGCGTACACGCCCTGCTTCCGGAGCGAAGCCGGCTCCTACGGTCGCGATGTCCGAGGCATTATCCGGCAGCACCAGTTCCAGAAAGTGGAGCTGGTTAAGTTCACGCGTCCGGATCAGAGCTACGAGGAACTGGAGAAACTCACGCGCGATGCAGAAGACATTCTTGAGAGGCTCGGTTTGCCGTACCGCCGCGTCGTGCTGTGCACCGGTGACATGGGTTTTTCTTCGGCAAAGACCTTCGATATCGAGGTTTGGCTGCCGGGCCAGAATGCGTATAAAGAGATTTCGTCCTGTTCCAATTTCGAGGCGTTTCAGGCGCGGCGCGCCAATATTCGGGCAAAGGCCGGCAAGGGTAAGTCGGAATTCGTACACACGCTCAATGGCAGCGGGCTCGCAGTAGGCCGGACCTGGGTTGCAATCCTCGAGAATTACCAGCAGAAGGACGGCAGCGTGGTAATTCCCGACGCGCTGCGGCCGTACCTCGGCGTGGAGCGGATAGAGCCTCCCAAGCGATAACCAAACAATTTACGCCATCCACTGCGGATGCTGCGCCGTGCCGTCGAAGATCGTGGTGGTCTTGAACGGCTCGAATTTGCCAGTCATGGCGGCTTGTTTCGTTTTCGCAAGCAGCGCTTCCACCTGGCCGGAACTCATGGGCTTAAATGTACGCGCGGCTTCAAAGGCCTGATCCAGGTACTCCAGCCTCTCGCATCCTGTAATCACGACTGAAGTGGGAAGCGTCAATGCGTAATGCAAACACTCGATTGGCGTGACCACTCCGCTCTTGAGCACATTGCCATTGCCCATCGGTTTCATCCCCAGGACGGCGATGCCTCGCTTGACGCACTCCGGGACCACGTGGCAGGCGAAGCTGCGAAAATGCGCATCCATTACGTTCAGCGGCATCTGGCAGGCGTCGAAATGAAAACCCTGCGCATCGGCCTGCTCAAGCATTCGCAAATGCACGATGGGGTCTTTGTGACCGGTAAAGCCGATATAGCGGATTTTGCCGGCTTTCTTGGCTTCGAGAAGCGCCTCAGCCGGACCCTCGAAGAAACGGTCCGGATCTTCCAGGCGGATGTTTTCGTGGAATTGCATGAGGTCAATGACGTCCGTCTGAAGCCTTTTCAGGGACTCGTCGATCTGCCGCGCCGTCCCTTGTTTCGTCCGGCTGTCAAATTTCGTCATGAGAAAAGCTTTTTGCCGGTAGCCGTCCCGCAGGGCGTCACCCATCCGGCGCTCGCTTTCGCCGTCGTGATAATCCCAGCAATTATCCAGGAAGTTTATACCTCGATCGAGCGCGGTACGGATGAGCCGGACGCCAACTTTGGGATCATCCGGCTCGCCGATGTGATACCCGCCGAGACCGATCGCCGATACCTGTACGCCTGTCGTTCCGAGCGTACGGTAGATCATGCCGCTTGATGGAGGCGGGGTGGCAGCCGCAATGCCGGCGCCGGTTACAATGCCCAGCGCGTCTCTCCTGTTCATGACCGGACCTCCCTTCGTTCAAATAGGATTCGAACTTCCGCACTGCAGGGCCGTCGATCGCTCGATGCGGGCGCCTCGTTGTTCCTGCGCGCCATTGTCGCCTATGCACAAATAAGATGCCAGCTGAGCCCCAGGATTTCAAACCAAGATCCTGCGGGATGGCTGCGCCGGCCGTAGCGGGCGATTCAGCTGAGCATGTTCCGGCTTCAAAGCAACCGACTCCGTCCACGTTACATCGAATGTAATAGAGGTAACGATATGCTGAGACTAGGGCGGTTAGCATTTATGGCGGCGCTGGCCGGTTCGGTTGCGCTGTTTGGTGCGATTCCGCCCCATCCTGGCGTGCTCAATTACGTTGAGGGCGCCGCCACAATTGACGGAACGGGGTTGAATTCGAAATCGATCGGGTCGGCCGAACTGGCGCCCGGACAGATATTGTCGACTACAGAAGGGAAAGCTGAGTTATTGCTGACGCCGGGCGTGTTCCTGCGGCTGGGTGATAACAGCGCCGTCCGAATGATCTCTCCTGGGCTGACGGACACCCGCGTACAGCTTCTGAATGGCCGTGCGATGGTGGAAGCCACGGTTGTTCATAAGGAAAACAACATCCGGATTCAGGAAGGCGCAGCGCAGATCGCTCTGCTGAAGAGCGGGCTCTACAGCTTCGATGCCGATCGGGGTCTCGTCGCGGTTTATGACGGCAAGGCTCGGGTTTCCGCGGATGATCGCTCGGTAGAGGTAAAAGGCGGCAGAGAAGTCAACGTGAACGAGCCGCTGAAGGCAGAGAAGTTTGACAAGAAGGCGGCAGCAGAAGCAGATCCGCTCTACGCCTGGAGCAAAGTTCGCTCCGAGTACCTGTCTGAAGCGAGCGCCGCGAGTGCCAGAACGGTAGTGGTGAACAACTATGGCTGGTTTGGCGGGGGATGGTATTGGAATCCCTGGTTTGGGGCGTATTCGTTCCTGCCGGGCGACGGCCTGCTGTATAGCCCCTTTGGCTGGGGCTTCTACTCGCCGTTTGTGTTCTACGGTTCGACGTATTATTACTACACTCCTCACGTACACCGCAGTCCGGGAGTGATCGCTGGCGCGGGGCGGGTAAACTCGGGCATCCACCCGCGCCTGGGACCCGGAATCGGAGGCCCTGGAGCGAGCAGCTTCTCGCGGCCGGGCGGATTGAACGGCGCACGGATGTCGGGTGGCGCGCGCGGCTTCGGCGGCCACCGCTGAAATCATTGAGGTTGGCGGCTGACGCGAGCGGCTGAACTGAGTTCAGCCGCTCGCAGTGTCAAGCGCGCCCGGCGGCCGGCGCCTTCAACTCTTTCGCGTGCCGCCACAAGCGCTCCAGGTCGTAGTATTCCCGCGCGCTGTCGGAAAAGACATGGACGATGTAGTCGCCGTAATCTGCCAGCACCCACTCCGCGTTCTGAAATCCCTCGACGCTGATCGGATGTTCTCCGCGCTTTGCGAGTTCTTCGCCTACAGCTTCGCTGATCGCCTGAATCTGGCGAGGGTTCGCTCCGCTACAGATGACAAAAAAGTCCGTAAATGAGGCGATCTCGCGGAGATCGAGCACGCGGATGTCGTAAGCCTTTTTGGATTCTGCGGCGCGGACGGCAGTAAGCCAGAACGGGTCTGTATTGGACGGCGCTTCCGGCAGTGACACCCCTTCTCTATGATAGCGAACAGGCGCCGGGCTGAGGAATTCAACGAACCCCCTGTTATACTGGAACTACATGCGTTTTCTCCGGGTTGCAGGAGTGTTTCTGTGCGTATTTCCCGTGCTCGCGCAGAAGCCTTCCGAACTGTCGCGAGCCGAGAACGAGATTGAGCGACTAAGACAGCTGGTTGCTGCGGGCGCAGTTGCCCCGGCGCGTCTTGAGGAAGCCGAGGCGGCCCTCGGAGACGCGCAGGATTACGAAATCCTTCAGCGGACGCTGTTTGGCAATCTCTCGGCGCAGGATTTGACCGAAGATCAGGGTCGCCAGATGATCGCGGCGGCGCAGCGCCGGTACGACCGCCAGCAGAAGAAGCTTGAACAACGACAAAAGCTGGTTGATGCTGGCGTGATGGCGCGGGGCGAACTGCAAGCGCTCGAGGAGGAGCTGGCGAGCCGCCAGCTTACCCTGGATCTCGCAAATTCTCGAGCGAAGCTGATCGAACAGATTATTGCGTCGGCGCGGCGTGAGTTCGAGCTCGAACAGGGCGGCAGGATGCAGACCGCAACCTCCGCGGTGGACAGCGCCGTCATGGTGCATTTTGAGGGCGACGGGCAGATTTCGCCTGCCGACATTCGACGCATCGCGGAGGCGTACCAGCGCGAATTTCACAAGCCGCTCCCGGTCAGCGCTAATGGCGAGACGAATGCGCATCGCGCGCTCGGCTTTGACCATCGCGGCCGCGTGGACGTCGCCTTGAACCCCGATCAAAAAGAAGGCGTCTGGCTCCGCGCATATCTCGAGAAAAACGACATTCCGTATTACGCATTCCGCGCAGCCGTTCCCGGCAAAGCGACCGGCGCGCACATCCATATCGGCCCTGGCAGCGCTCGGCTGCGCGCCGCCGATTGATTTATGGCCGACTCCCTCCGCGTCTTTCTCACCGCCGAGCAGATCCACAGACGCATCCAGGAACTAGGCGCTCAAATCGACAAGGACTATAATGGCGGCCCGGTCTATCTCATCGCCATTTTGAAAGGCGCCTGTTTTTTTCTCGCCGATCTGGCGCGCGCAATGAAGACGCCCGCGCGGCTTGAATTCATGGGCATCTCGAGCTATGGCCGGGGGAAGACGTCTTCAGGCGAGGTCCGCGTCACCAAGGATCTGGACGTATCGATTGAAGGCTATGACGTTCTCATCGTCGAAGATATTGTCGACAGCGGGGTTACGCTGACATATCTGATCGGGCTGTTGAGTCAGCGTAAGCCGAAGTCGCTTCGCATCGCTGCGTTGATCGACAAACCAGAACGACGCCTGCGTCCGGTGGACGTCGCATATGTCGGGTTCCAGATTCCGGATGAATTCGTAGTCGGCTATGGCCTGGATTACGCGGAAGACTACCGAAACCTTAAAGATATCTGCATCCTGGCATAGCCCTGGAACCGCGACGCGATGCTAGTCCCCTCGTAACCAAAGGGGTATTGGAAGAATCCAATCAAGTGGGTTAAATTTAAGTCAGGCCATGGGCGCCCCAGCCACAGCTCGTCCCTTTCTTTTTGGCTGCGACTGAGCGCAGCTCCCCCGGCGCTCATCTGAATTTCCCGCAGAACTTGCAAGGAGTAAAGCTATGTCTACGACGGAGGCAGTGCGTCCGGACCTTCCTCGTATCATAACGGAGCTGCCCGGTCCACGCGCCCGCGCAATCATTGAGCGAGACCGCAAGGTCATCTCGCCCTCCTACACGCGGTCGTATCCCCTGGTTGCGGAGCGGGCCGAAGGCGCAATGGTCCATGATCCCGACGGCAACCGCTTTCTGGATTTCAACGCCGGGATCGCCGTTGTGGCGACGGGCCATTGCCATCCCCAGGTGGTCGAGGCTATTCAACGCCAATCGGCGCAGCTTATCCACATGTCCGGCACCGATTTTTACTACGAGAGCATGGTGACGCTGGCGGAGCGCCTGGCCGCAGTGGCGCCGGGCGATGTCCCGCGCCGGATCTACTTCGGCAACTCCGGCACGGAGGCGACCGAAGCGGCCATGAAGCTGGCGCGCTATGCAACTGGCCGCGATAAATTCATCGCGTTTTTCGGCGGTTTTCACGGGCGCACCTTAGGGTCCCTGTCTCTGACGGCCAGCAAGAGTGTTCAGCGGAAGGGTTTTGGCACGCTGCTTGGGGGTGTTTTTCATGCGCCTTATCCGGACCCGTATCGATCCGGAAAATCGCCTGCCGAGTGTGCAGCCGAGTCGCTGTCCTTCATTGAAGACACCCTGTTCCGCACGATCGCGCCTCCCGAGGAGGTGGCGGCGATCATCTTCGAGCCCGTGCAGGGCGAAGGCGGGTACGTGGTTCCACCGCCAGAATTCTTGCGCGGTCTGCGCGACATCGCTGACCGCCGCGGCATTCTGATCATTGCAGACGAAGTTCAGACAGGAATGGGGCGCACAGGGCGATGGTGGGCTTGCGACCACTTTAATTTTGTTCCCGATATTCTGACCACAGCCAAGGGAATCGCCAGCGGGCTGCCGCTCAGCGCGATGATCGCGCGCGCTGACTTGATGACGTGGGCGCCCGGGGCTCACGCTTCGACCTTCGGCGGCAATCCGGTGGCGGTCGCGGCGGCGCTCGCCACCATGGATCTGCTCGAAGGGGGACTTATAGAAAACGCCAGGCGCATCGGCGCGCACATGATGGCGCGTATGCGCGAATGGCCGCAGCGATTCGGTCACGTGGGCGAGGTCCGCGGCCTCGGACTGATGATTGGCATTGAGCTTGTGCTGGACAAGAGCACCCGCGAGCGCGCACCCCAACTCCGCGACCGCGCGGTCAGGCTCGCTTTCGAACACGGCCTGCTCATTCTTGGCGCGGGACCCAGCTCGCTCCGCCTCAGTCCCCCGCTGGTGATCACTCGCGATCAGGCGGATTTCGCCATGGATGTGCTGGAGTCGTGCTTGCGGCAGTTGGACTGATTCATCCACAAGTAACGAACCTGACGCGTACCGACGGCGCAGGCGCCCGCATCTAGTGCATTTGACGCTCTTTAACCAGAGGAGACGTCGTGAACGAGTCGCCGATGATGCACCAGCCGCATTTCAAACATCTGGCTGACAACGATACCTTTCTCAGGCCAGAGGATTTGCCAAAGTTTGACGAAGTGATTGACTGGCTCCTGGAAAAAAAGCGGCAGGGCTATAAGATGGTCAACTCCGCGTCCCGTATCCAAGCAATCCTGCCAGCCGCACTGCTTTTCAACCCTGAACCATATCGTGGGCTACTGTTACAACGATACTCGCGTGATCCGCTGGCTCTTCAAACAAGCTGCGCGAGGATTTCAAGGCCTGACGAATTTTGATTAAGTCAGGCCCTTGCTCGCAGGCTGAGAAGCGCGGCGAGAACGAAGCCGGCGCGCTGGAGAAGTTCGCTCGAAAACTCGATCGAGCCGTTTGCCCGTACGGC
>DASRCT010000070.1:0-48651 GCA_035652975.1 Bryobacteraceae bacterium
ATCAATCCCAATTACAAGTTCGGGACTGAAGAGATCAAAATTCCCGTCGATCATTCTCGCGACAAGGATCCGGAAGTGCGCAAGGCGGGCATGGATGACATGATGTACCGCCATATCGACAACTTCATCCAATGCATGCGCACGCGCGAAAAGCCGCATCTTGACGTTGAGACCGGCGCGAAGGCGCAGATTGTCATTAACCTCGCCGTGCAGTCCTACCGCGAAGGCAAGACGCTGTACTGGGACGAGAAAAAGTGGAAAGCCGTGGACAAGCCGCCGAAGGCCTGAATCGCGAGCTGCGCGGCTGAATACCTTTCGAGCTGAACAATAGCTGGCAATAAACGCTGGCGCATCCGGCGCATCACCCGTGCGGCGCCGGCTCGCGTGAGCCGATCCGCGCCAGTCTCACAGTTTTGCGGCCGCGACGCTCCGGATGCCGAGTTCCTTGAGCTGCCGTTCCGGCACGGGCGACGGCGCGTCGCACATCAAATCCGTTCCTTTCGCCGTCTTCGGAAAGGGAATTACTTCGCGGATCGAACTCTCGCCTGCCATAATCATTACCAGCCGGTCGAGACCAAGTGCGATTCCGCCGTGAGGCGGAGCTCCGTACTCGAGAGCCTCAAGGAGGAATCCGAATTTCTGTTTGGCCTCCTCTGCGTTCAACCCCAACGCCGCAAAAACCTTTGACTGCACATCGCGCCGGTGAATACGAATCGAACCCGATCCAAGCTCGATGCCGTTCAGCACCAGGTCGTATGATTTCGCGCGGCAGCGCACAGGATCAGTGGTGAGCTTCTCGATATCTTCGTCATGCACTGAAGTAAACGGATGGTGAGCCGCCACCCAGCGGTTCTCCTCCTCATCCCACTCGAACATAGGAAAATCGACGACCCACAGAAACCGGAAGTCGCACGGATCGAGCAGCTTATGGCGATCTGCGTACTTCTGCGCCGCAAACAGGCGCAACTGGCCGCAGGCTTGTAGCACAGTCTCCTCGGGCCGACGGCCCTTTGGCTCCCCGGGCCACCCCGCCAGAAGCAGGAGGTCGTCTTCAGCGGCGTTCGCGCGTTGGCGAACCTTGGCCATCGGAGCCGGAAAATCTCGCTCCAGCCGCTTCATGTCGTCGTAGACGCGGAGGCCCCGCTCCTGCCCATACGCTTTGAGGTCGTCCCGCTCCTTCCGGCTGATCTGGCCAACTTTAGGAATACGAATGGCCACCAGCGGCAGCCCTGGGGCAGTCAGCCCCGCGCCTTCGAACAGATCCTCGACGGAATAGAACGCCGGCAGCCGCATGTCCGGCTTGTCGACGCCATAGGAGCGCATGGCCTCCGCATAGGTCATGCGCACAAAGGGAGCCGCAGGCACGGGATGCCCGGAGACTTCGCACACCTTTTGCATCAACGGCTCAATCGTTTCGTAAATTTGCTCCTGCTGCGCGAACGACATTTCGAGGTCGATTTGCGTGAATTCGTATTGCCGGTCCGCGCGCAGGTCTTCGTCGCGGAAGCAACGTACGATCTGGAAATACTTTTCGTACCCGCTAACCATCAGGATCTGCTTGAACAGCTGCGGCGACTGCGGCAGCGCGTAGAAGGTTCCTGGCTGTATGCGGCAGGGCACGAGAAAGTCGCGCGCGCCCTCAGGCGTTGAGCGGGTCAGAAAGGGCGTTTCGATCTCGAGAAAACCCTGCGAGCAGAGTACATCACGAACCGCCTTCGAAATCGCCGACCGGAGCATCACATTGCGCTGCATGTGCGGGCGGCGGAGGTCGACATAGCGATACTTCAGCCGCACGTCTTCTTTGACGTCGACGGTCTCTTCCATGGGGAACGGCGGCGTGCGCGATTCATTCAGAATCCAGAGCTTGTCCACCACCAGCTCGACCTCGCCGGTGGGGATGTTGGGATTGACCGTATCGGGGGTGCGCTTGTCGACGCGTCCTTCCGCCGCGATCACGTACTCTGCGCCCAGCATTTCGGCCTTGCGATGCACCTCGGGGTCAACGTCTTCGTGGAACACAAGCTGCGTTACGCCGTCGCGGTCGCGGAGATGGATGAAAATGACGCCGCCGAGGTCGCGCCGCCGGTGGACCCAGCCCATGAGCAGCGCCCGCCGCCCGGCGTCGGAGGCGCGCAACTCGCCGCAGGTGTTAGTGCGGCGAAGATCGCCCAAGAAGTCGAGTTGTACAGTTTGCATTTGTTTTATTCGGTATGATTTACAGCCGCGGCGATTTCCTCGCGCGCCACCGCTTTCTGTTCGCCGGACGCCATATTCTTCAGCTGGTACTTGCCGGCTTGCATCTCGTTCTCACCCACCAGGAGCGCGAAGCGCGCGCCCAACTTATCTGCCACTTCGAGCGCTCTTTTCAGCTTTTCCTCTGTGGACACCTCGATCCTCAGCCCGCCGCGCCGCAAATCGCGCGCCAGCACGCCGCTGTGTCTCCGGGCCTCTTCGCCGAGCGGCGCAATGAACACATCCAGCGATTGAGCGAGCGCCCCGGGATGGGTCTCTTCGACAGTCATCACCAAGCGGTCCTCTCCAATCGAAAATCCGACGCCGGGGGCCGGCGTCTTCGATCCGAGCGCTTCCGCCAGGCCATCGTACCGCCCCCCGCCGAGCACGGAATTTTGAGCGCCGAGCGCGCCGTGCACGATCTCAAACGTCGTCCGCATATAGTAATCGAGACCGCGGACCAGCCTCGGCCGGATCTCAAAGGGGATGCCGCGGTCCGTGAGATATTGCTGCACCGCCTCGAAATGCGCGCGGCACTCCTCGCACAGCGAATCGAGGATCGAGGGCAGCGAATCGATTACCGGCTGATCTGCGGGAACTTTGCAGTCCAGCACGCGCAGGGGATTGGTTTCGGCGCGGCGCTGACAATCGGCGCACATTCGCGGGGCCGCCTCGCGCAGGCGCTCTCGCAGAACCCCAATGAATTTCGGGCGGCACTTCGCGTCGCCCACCGAGTTAATGAGCAGTTGAAACCCGCTCAGTCCTGCGCGTTCCAGGATTTCGATCACCATTTCGATGACTTCCGCATCGACCATCGGCGAGTCGGAGCCGATAGCCTCGGCGCCAATCTGGTAGAACTGCCGGAAGCGGCCTTTCTGCGGGCGCTCGCGGCGGAACATCGGTCCCATGTAGTACAACTTCTTGAGTCCGGGCTGCTGGTCCAGACGGTGTTCGATGTAGGCGCGCATCACCGACGCGGTGGCTTCCGGCCGCAGCGTCAGAGAGGTTCCGTCGCGGTCTTCGAAGGTGTACATTTCCTTGCCGACGATGTCGGTCTCTTCGCCGACGCTGCGCGCAAAGAGACGAGTTTCCTCGAGGATGGGCGTGCGAATTTCTCTGTAATTGTACGATTCGAACACGCTCCGCGCCGCCGCTTCCACGCGGTTCCAGACGGAACTCGAGGGTGGAAGGATATCGCGCGCGCCTTTTACAGCCTTGATCATTTCCTGTTTCAAAAACCGCCGCGGGAGTTACGAGGGCTCTTCGCGGTAAATGCGACAGGCGTCCACGTAATGCCTGGCGTTTTCGCGAAACCGCTGCTCTTCCGCTTCGGTGACCTCGCGCCGGACCTTTCCCGGGACGCCCATGACCATGCTCGCCGGCGGCACAGTCATCCCTTCAGGCACCAGCGCGCCAGCTGCGATCACCGATCCCCTGCCGATCCGGGCGCCATTCAGCACGATGGCCCCGATGCCAATTACGCAGTCGTCTTCGATCGTGCAGCCGTGCAACATCGCCTGGTGACCCACGGTAACGCGGCTGCCAATTACGAGCGGAAACGGGCCGGCGTCGCAATGCAGCACACAGTTATCCTGGATGCTGGTCTCATCCCCGATCCGGATAGAATTGACATCGCCCCGCGCCACCGCCCCCGGCCATATGCTGGAACGTTCGCCGATTGTCACGTCCCCAATGATTTGAGCGCTTCGGTCCACGTAAGCTGAAGCGGCAATTTTCGGCGTAATGCCGCGGTAGGAGCGAATCATGCGCGGTAACTAGCCATCGTAACAAAGTGGCGACAGGTTTGACGTCTCCGTCCCACGGATCCATCCGGCCATGGTTGTAACCGGCTTGCTGGCTGCGACGGGTGAGAGCGCGCCGGCAGGCTCTTCCAGCTGCGCGTTCGTGATGGAGTCGCGCGCCGGCAAGCATAAACTGGTACCGTATGCCGTCGCGCGTGTTCGCTCTTCCCCTAGTGACCGCCGCAGTGACCGCCGCTTTGACGCTGGCGCAGAATCAGCCCTTTACGGCGGACGCAATGATGAAGCTGGCCAGAATCAGCGAGCCGCGACTATCGCCGGATGCGAAGCTGGTCGCCTTCACGGTGCAGACGGTCGATCTTGCGGCCAACGCCAAGCCGAAGCAGATCTATGTGGTCCCGCTGGCAGGCGGCGCGCCAAAGAGCATCACGAATTCCGGCGATAACGAGCGGCCGCGGTGGACGCCCGACTCCCGGCGCATCGTGTTTATTTCGACGCGGAGCGGTTCCTCGCAGGTCTGGGCGATGAATCCGGATGGGTCCGAGCCGAAACAACTGACGAATATCGCCACAGAAGCGACAGGCGTGCTGGTTTCCCCCGACGGCAAAAAAATTGTCTTTCTCAGCGCGGTTTATCCGGAGTGCAGCGCCGGCGGCAAATTCGATGACGCCTGCAACAGGTTAAAGATCGAAAGCGAGAAGAACAGCAAAGTTCATGCGCGCATATATACATCCTTGCTGTACCGGCACTGGATCTCATGGCGGAGCAGTCGCCGCCAACACCTCATGTCCATGGACATCGCGGGCGGTCCAGTGCACGATCTTACGCCAGGCGATCGCGACGTGCCTCCATTTTCGCTTGGCGGGCCCGAAGACTACGCCATTTCACCCGAATCGAACGAGGTTGCGTACGCGATGAACGCCGACGCCGATCTGGCGACGAGCACGAATTCGGATCTGTACACAGTTCCGATCGACGGCGGCGAATCCAAAAAGATCACCAGCAATCCCGCGGCGGACGCCGAACCTGTATATTCCCCGGACGGAAAATGGCTGGCCTATCGCGCGCAGGCGAGGCCCGGTTATGAGAGCGACCGCTGGCAGCTTGTCGTACTGGAGCGCGCGACGGGAAAGACGCGCGTACTGACGGATACGTTGGACCGGTCCGTCGAGAGCATCGTCTGGTCGCCGGACGCAACACGGCTGTTCTTCACGGCGATCGACCGCGGCCGCACGCCTCTAGAAATGGTGTCGGTAAACGGAGGCCCATTTCGCACGATCATTTCCGGACCGGCGTTCATCGACGACGTTCAGTTCACTATGGACGGCAAGACGGTCATCTACACCGAGCAGCGCGGGAACCGTCCGGCTGAGATTTATCGTGCGTCGCCAGGCAGCGGGGCGCCTGCCGCGCTGAGTCATTTGAACGATGCGCTGCTCACGCAGTACTGGCTCCCGCCTTTAGAAGAGTTCTGGGTGGAGGGCGCCGATGGCGCGCGGGTGCACTGCTTTATGGCTAAACCTCCAAACTTCAGCGCTTCTGCCAAATATCCGGTGCTGTTCCTGATTCACGGCGGTCCCCAGGGCGAGTGGGGCGAGGACTGGAGCTACCGATGGAATCCCCAGGTCTTCGCCGGCGCCGGGTATGTGGTCGTCATGCCGAATCCTCGCGGGTCGCTCGGCTACGGGCAGAAGTTTACCGACGAGATCAATGCGGACTGGGGCGGCAAAGCATACGAAGACATCATGGCGGCGGTGGACCATATCGCCACACAGCCGTTTGTCGATCCTGACCGGATGGCCGCGGCGGGCGGATCCTACGGCGGGTACATGGTGAATTGGATTCTCGGCCACACAGACCGCTTCAAAGCGCTGGTGTCTCACGCCGGCCCGTTCGATCTGCGCAGCATGGCCGGCGAGACGGAAGAGCTTTGGTTCCCGCTTTGGGAATTTAAGGGGATGCCCTGGCAAAATCCGGAACTCTACGTAAAGCTCTCGCCCAGCTATTACGTGGAAAACTTCAAAACGCCGACGCTGGTGATTCACGGCGAGCTGGATTACCGTGTGCCCTATGGGCAGGGGCTGCAATGTTTCACCGCGCTTCAGATGCAAAAGGTTCCGTCCAAGCTGCTCCTGTTTCCGGATGAGGGTCATTGGATATTGAAACCGCAGAACAGCCTTCTGTGGTACAGGACATTTCTTGACTGGATCGGCGAATGGACCAGCAAGAAGCCGGAGCCGCAGAAGTGAGGCGCCGGGGAATCCTGGCCGTGATCGTGGCGTCGATCACGGATACGGAATTCGATCGCCAGCGGGTCGGCTGGGCCGCATTCCATCGCCGATACGCCAGCCGTTGAGAATGCAAACTCCTGAAACTGGCCGGCGGTAATTGGTCCTGCTGCCGCCGGAAGAGCATAGGAGCGGGAGTGCGCTCGGCCGTAAACAAACGTGAAGCTGGGATGCGCGCAGCCGGCAAGCATTGCGAAACGGTATCGGTCCACCATCCGGCCCAAGCACGACAGCGCTTGGCTCGGCCACTGACGCAAGGCAGCCATTTGTCAACGGTCGTATGTTACGCTGAAGTTTGCGCCGGTTTAACCTATGCCGGCTCGGGTAAGCGAAGCCTTCGTTCTGCGGACCTATCCGCTGCGGGAATCCGATCTGATCGTGAGTTTTCTCACCCGGGACCAGGGCAAGCTGCGCGGAGTGGCAAGGCGGGCGCGTAGGCTGAAAACTAATTTCGGCTCGGGGCTCGAGCGGCTCTCCCACGTCCGGATTTCTTATTTTCAAAGAGAAAACCGGGAGCTGGTGAGGGTCGATTCCTGCGAGTTAATCCGGTCCCAGTTCGATCTGGTCTCCGACTACCCGGCTGGCGTAATGCTCGACTATTTCGCCGAAATCAGCGAGCAATTGCTGCCTGCGGCCGAGGCTGACGACCGGTTTTTCCGGTTGCTGGCCGCTGTGCTGGAGTATCTTCATAGCCGCGGCAACGTCTGGACGGCGGCGTTGTATTTCACGCTGTGGGCGGTCCGGTTATCCGGGTTTCTGCCCGACCTGCAGGTGAGTCAGGAATCGAGAGCAATCGCGATGGAAATGCTGAAGACGCCGATCGGAGCCTTACCGCTCCGAAATTGGGATAAGACGACGGCCAAGGATCTCCGGCGCTTCCTCGCGCGGCGCATTGAAGAGCATATTGAACGCAGACTGCTGACCGTTCCGCTATTGGAGGCGCTTTAACCGGCTGAGTCCGTACCATGGATTCCTTCCAGCAGACGATTTTCAAGCTAAAGAATTATTGGTCAGAGCGCGGCTGTGTGATCACAGAGCCGTACGACGTGGAGGTCGGCGCCGGCACCATGGCGCCTGAAACCTTTCTTCGCGTGCTGGGCCCCACGCCATACCGGGTGGGCTACATACAACCGAGCCGCCGGCCGGCCGACGGGCGCTATGGCGATAATCCGAACCGCTTATATAAACACCAGCAGTTCCAGGTGATTCTCAAACCGTCGCCGGATGACGTCATCGACCAGTACCTCGCCAGCCTGGAAGCTATCGGCATTGATCTCGCCAAACACGACATCAAGTTCGAGGAAGATAACTGGGAATCGCCGACGCTCGGCGCGTGGGGCATCGGCTGGCAGGTAATGCTCGACGGCCTCGAGATCACGCAGTTTACGTATTTTCAGCAGTGCGGCGGAATCGACCTGGAGCTGCCGCCCGCAGAGCTGACCTATGGCATGGAGCGCATCGTGGCATTTCTCCAAGGCAAGGACAGCGTTTATGACATCGTGTGGACGCCGCCAGTGACATACCGCGACGTTCGCTACGCCGATGAGCTCCAGAATTCCGTTTACAATTTCGAGCTGGCCGACATCGATACGTTGTGGAAATTGCTGGCGCTGCATGAGGGCGAAGCGCAGCGGTTGATCGACCTCTATCCCAAATTTCCGGATAAGCGCCGGTTCCCGACGCTCGCCGCATATGATCACGTTCTGAAGTGCTCGAATCTGTTCAACCTGCTCGATTCGCGCGGCGCGATCAGCGTGACGGAGCGCGTGGGCGTGATCGGGCGCGTCCGGAAGATTGCGGTGGCGGTTGCGGCGATCTGGTTGGATCAACAGTCCGTGGCGGAGCAGAGCGGGGCGGGGCAGCGCGCGGAGGTGCACGCGTGAGCCTGCCCTTCCTGCTCGAGATCGGAACCGAAGAAATTCCGGATTGGATGATCGAGTCCGCTCTCGCCCAGTTGGTTCAGAATACGGTCGCTCTGCTTGACGAAAGTCGCCTCGGCGCGACGATCCCGCGCGGCGACGCGACGCCGAGAAGGCTGGTCGTGCGCGTGGATGACGTTGAGGAGCGCCAGCCCGACCGAGAGGAGCTCGTCGTCGGCCCGCCGAAAGCCGCGGGGCCGGCCGCCGCGGCCGGATTCGCCAAGAAGATGGGCGTCTCGCCGGATTCGCTCGAAACGCAAGCAACGGCGCGGGGCGAATATTTCGCCTTCCGGAAGAGAATACAGGGCCGGGCCGCCGCTGACATTCTGTCTGAGGCCCTGCCCGGCCTGATTCTGCGCATTGAGTGGCCCAAAACAATGTACTGGACTGCCGATCGCGCGATCCGCTTCATCCGCCCTATCCGCTGGCTGGTCGCGTTGCTTGGAAATACGGTCGTCCCGTTTGAAATCGCGGGCGTGCGTGCCGGCAGCGTTACGCGCGGCCATCGCAAGCTCGGCAAACCGGCGATTCCGGTCACAATCGAAACCTTCGATGCGGCTCTGGGCGACAATGGCGTCCTGCTTGAAGCTAAAAAGCGCCGTGAGAAGATTGAAGCGGAAACCAAGGCCCTTCTCGACGGGACCGGACTGCGCCCCAAGCCCGATCCGGATCTGCTGAATACGCTGGTCTACATCACCGAGATGCCGACGCCCGTTCTCGGTTGCTTCGACGAGCGCTATCTCGAACTTCCCGAAGAAGTGCTGGTGACGGTGATGCGCCATCATCAGAAGTACTTTTCGGTGGAAGACGCCGCGGGGCGGCTCGCTCCGCGCTTCATCGCCGTCATGAACACGGACGCGGACCCCGAAGGACTGGTCCGGCGCGGAAACGAGCGGGTGCTGCGCGCCCGTTTTAACGACGCGCAGTTTTTCTGGGAGGTCGATCAGCAGAGGAAGCTCGCGGACCGGATCCCTGAGCTTGCAAACGTCACCTTCCAGGCGAAGCTGGGCTCTTATCTGGAGAAAACGGAGCGCATTGCGGCGCTAGCCGGCGATCTGGCGCGGAAGACCGGAGCGGAGGTCGCGGTTGTGGAACGGGCGGCCATGCTCTCGAAATGCGACCTGACTACCGAGATGGTCAAAGAATTCACCGAGCTGCAGGGCGTGGTCGGCGGCTTATACGCTAAAGCGCAGGGTGAGGCCGAGGAGGTCTGGCGCGCCATCTACGACCAGTACAAGCCTTCCAGCATGGAAGACGCGATCCCTGCCACCCCGGCCGGGCGGCTGCTGTCGCTGGCGGACAAGCTCGACACGCTGCGCGGTTGTTTTGCGATCGGCCTGATCCCGACCGGATCGAAAGACCCCTTCGCGCTGCGACGCGCCGCGCAAGGCGTGGTCCGCATCCTGGTGGAAGGTAAACTCGAGCTCCCGCTGGGCGAACTCACCGGCGGCGATGCACAGCTTGGTGAATTCCTCCTGGATCGCGTCAAATATTACTTCCGCGAGGTTCGCGGCTTCAGGTACGACGAGGTGAATGCGGTCCTTGCCTCCGGTTGGGACAACCTGGTCGATGTAGAAGCTCGCCTTGCCGCGCTGCAGGCCGTCCGTCCCACTCAGAATTTCGAGCCCCTTGCCGCAAGTTTCAAGCGAATCCAAAACATCCTGCGTCAGGCAGAATTCAAGGGCGGCGACGCCTGCCGTGAGGGTCTTCTCGAGCCGGGACCGGAGCAGCAACTCTACAGTGAATTTCGGCGCGTGCGGGACATCGCGCGACAAAGCGAATACCCGGCTGCGCTGGAGGCGATCGCCTCGCTGCGCCCCGCCATCGATCTCTTTTTTGACAAGGTTCTGGTCAACGCCCCGGACCCGGACGTTCGGCGCAACCGGCTCGCCTTGTTGCACGATTTGCTGACTGAGTTCTCAACGATCGCTGATTTTTCGGAGATCGTTACGCAATGATTCACAGACGGAACGCCAGCCACTGGCCACCGACCACTTACAGGGAGCTTTCTTCATGAAGCAATACGTGTATGCCTTCGGGAATGGAACCGCCGACGGCGATGGCAAGATGAAAGACACGCTCGGCGGCAAGGGCGCCGGGCTCGCGGAGATGTCGCGGGCCGGCGTGCCGGTTCCGCCCGGATTTACCATTTCCACAGAAGTCTGCAATATCTACTTCAACAACAACAAGCAGATCCCGCCCGAGATCCAGCGTGAGATCGATGAGAAGCTGGCCCAGCTCGAGGAGCGCATGGGTCAGAAGCTCGGTGATCCGGAAAATCCGCTGCTGGTCAGCGTGCGGTCCGGCGCCAAGTTCTCGATGCCGGGCATGATGGACACCATTTTGAACTTGGGCCTCAACGATCAGACGGTGGAAGCCCTGGCGAGAAAGAGCGGCAATCCGCGGTTTGCCTACGATTGCTACCGGCGCTTCATTCAGATGTTCGGCAACGTCGTCCTCGAGATTCCGAAGGATGAATTCGAGCACATTTTCGAGGAGCGAAAAAAGAAGGCCAAGGCGAAATTTGATACGGACCTCGGCGCCGATGATCTGAAGGCGGTCATTGCGGAGTACAAGAAGCTTGTCCAGAAGAGGACGGGCAGGCCATTCCCGCAGGACGCCCGCGAGCAGCTCAACGCCGCGCGCGACGCCGTGTTTCGCTCCTGGTGGAATCCGCGCGCGGAATATTACCGCCGGATGAACAAGATTCCCGACGACCTCGGCACCGCTGTAAACGTGCAGGCCATGGTATTCGGCAACATGGGCGAGAAATCCGCCACGGGAGTGGGCTTCACGCGCAACCCGGCCACCGGCGAAAACAAGTTCTACGGCGAGTTCCTGATCAATGCTCAGGGCGAGGACGTCGTCGCTGGCATTCGCACGCCGCGGCCGATTGCGGAGCTCGAGCAGGTGATGCCTCAGGCCTACGCGCAACTTCGCGAGATCACCGGCATGCTTGAGCGGCACTACCGGGATGTACAGGATTTCGAATTCACCATCGAAAACGAAAAGCTGTACATGCTGCAAACGCGCAACGGCAAGCGCACCGGGCCGGCGGCGGTCCGCATCGCCGTCGATATGGTGGAAGAGGGCCTGATCACGAAACAGGAAGCGGTCATGCGCGTCGAGCCCAATCAGCTCGACCAGTTGCTGCACCCTGCGCTCGATCCGGCGTCCAAGAAATCGCTCACCCGGATTGCGACCGGACTTCCCGCTTCGCCGGGCGCCGCGGTTGGCCACGTTGTATTTACCGCCGATGAGGCTGTCGAGCAGGCCAAGAAGCAGCCGGTCATCCTGGTTCGCAAAGAGACGGTTCCGGATGACATCCACGGGATGGAAGTCTCGAAGGGGATTCTGACCGCGCGCGGCGGCATGACCAGCCACGCCGCGGTGGTGGCGCGCGGCATGGGCGCTCCGTGCGTCGCCGGCGCTGAAGAGCTCGCTGTCGATGAAGCCAAGAAGCAGATCATTGTGCGCAAGACCGGCCAGGTGCTGAAAGAAGGCGACTGGATCTCCATCGACGGCTCGACCGGCGAGGTGTTCGCCGGGCAGGCCAACACGATCGACGCCGATCCGTCCTCGGGATTCCTTGCGAAGTTCATGAGCTGGGCTGACGAATTCCGCGGCAAATTCGGCGTCCGGGCGAACGCGGATATCCCGCGCGACGCCAAGGTCGCTCGCAAGTTCGGCGCTGAAGGCATCGGCCTGTGCCGCACCGAGCATATGTTCTTCGGGCCGGGCCGCATCGAGCACATGCAGGCCATGATTCTGGCCCGTGATGAAAAGACCCGCAAAAAAGCCATCCAGAAGCTGCTGCCGCTGCAGCGGAAGGATTTCGCCGGCTTGTTTGAAGCCATGGACGGCTTCCCGGTAGTCATCCGCACGCTCGATCCGCCGCTGCATGAATTTGTGCCCAAGCGGGAAGAGCTCATGGTGGAGATCGCCACGCTGCCCTACGCCACGATCAAGCAGAAGCGGGCGCTCGCCGAGAAGTATGCCTCCCTGGGGGCCGAGGTCAAAAATCTCAAGACCGTTCTGCCCCAGCTGCTGCACCGGGTTGAAGAACTGCACGAGTTCAACCCCATGCTCGGCCATCGCGGCTGCCGCCTCGGCATCACCTATCCCGAGATTACGGAGATGCAAGCCCGCGCCATATTCGAGGGCGTGGTGCAGGCGGCCAAGAAGGGCGTCAAGGTTGTGCCCGAAGTGATGATTCCGCTGGTCGGCAGCGTGGAGGAACTGGCGAATCAGAAGGCCATCGTCAAGCGCGTCGCCGACGAGGTTCTAGAAGCCGCCGGCATGAAGGATCAGCATTACATGATCGGCACCATGATCGAGATCCCGCGCGCGGCGATCACGGCGGACCAGATCGCGACCGAAGCCGAATTTTTCAGCTTCGGGACCAATGATCTCACCCAGACGACGATGGGCTTGTCCCGCGACGACTACGTCAAGTTCTCGAAGGATTACGAGAGCAAGAAGATTTTTAAGGCGGACCCCTTCGCAGTTCTCGATCAGAACGGCGTCGGCCAGCTGGTGAAGATCGCGGTCGAGCGGGGGCGTCGCACCCGCCCGGATCTCGAGGTCGGCATCTGCGGCGAGCACGGCGGCGAACCAAGCTCCGTGGAGTTCTGTTACCGCGTAGGAATGAACTACGTATCGTGCTCTCCGTACCGCGTACCCATCGCGCGCCTGGCGGCGGCGCAGGCGGCCCTCAGCGGCGACAAAGCCGAGTCGATGCGAACGGCCTGACCAGCGGTTTATCGCCCGATCCATGACCGCGCGGAGCGAAAGCTCCGCGCTGTTTTCTATGGCGGGCTGCAGTACAACGCGCGGCCAGCCGGAAAACGGCGGACCGCGCGCCCGGGAGGCCGCGCCATGACGCGACCGAAATTCACACAGCCGGCCGGCATCGGCCGGATCCCGGCGCGGCTGAGAGAATGTCCTCTTTGGGACTTATTATGCATATATTAAGGGCTATTTGCAACGTAATTAATTATAAATTCCAATAAATTTGTAAGCAATTCGCGGCCTATTCCGGCCTGCGCGCAAAGCGACGCGCATTCTGTTCGCCTGGATGTGAGCCGGTTCATGCCTCCGCGCAACAGGCCGGCGATAATATGGGTTCCTATGCCAACATTCGCCATCGCCGTAATCGCTGGGGACGGCGTCGGGCGGGAGGTGACGCCTGCGGCCCTCAGGGTGCTGGAGCGCGTATCGCGCAGGTTCGACGTCTCATTTGAATATACGCATCATGAATGGGGGTCGGACTACTATTTCGAGCACGGTCGCATGATGCCGCCCGATGCGCTTGACCGGCTCCGGCCCTCGGATGCGATTTTACTGGGGGCCGTCGGTCATCCCGACATCCCGGACCATGTCACTCTCAATGGCCTGTTGCTTCCGATCCGCCGGACGTTTGATCAATACGCCAATGTGCGTCCCGCGATTTTGTATCCCGGCGTGGACAGCCCGCTGACGAAGTACAAGGGCGGCGATATCGATATGGTGGTGGTTCGGGAAAATACGGAAGGTGAATACGCTCAGGTCGGTGGATTCGTGTATCACGCCCAGCCGGACGAGGTCGCCATCCAAACCTCGGTGTTCACGCGGCGGGGCGTCGAACGGGTGATCCGGTTTGCCTTCGAACTGGCGCGAAAGCGGCGCAAGCGCCTGGCGTCAATTACCAAATCGAACGCCCAAGGATTCGGAATGGTCCTCTGGGACCGTACCTTCGCGGCGGTGGCGAACGAATATCCCGACGTCGCCACCGAGTCGCTGCTGGTCGATGCGGCCGCCATGAATTTCGTCCGCCGGCCGGACAGCTTTGACGTTGTTGTGGGGTCGAACCTGTTCGGGGACATCCTCAGCGATCTTTCCGCGATCGTGACCGGCAGCATCGGCCTGGCCCCCAGTGCGAACCTGGATCCCACGCGCCGCAACCCGTCGATGTTCGAGCCTGTGCATGGCTCGGCGCCTGACATCGCCGGCCGGGGCGTGGTGAATCCGCTCGCGGCGATCCTTTCGGCGGGCATGATGCTGGATCATCTCGGCGTGGCCCCGGCGGCCCAGGCGGTCGAGCGCGCGGTTCGAGCGGTGCTGGCCGATGGACGCGTTCGCACGCCCGATCTGGGAGGCTCGAGTACGACCGAGGACGTAACGGCGGCGGTTACCGAGCGAATTTAAAGCAGCGCGGGGTTAAGGGAAACACTGGAAGCGCCGATAAGGAGCTTGGAGCCCTTCAATGGCGAGTTCCAGTGGTTGTGTCCATACCCGCCCGGGGAAGTACGTTGCTTTCCAGATCGCCCGCCGCTATTTCGTCGTCGAGGCGCAGCGCGTACGGACCGTGGCGCCCGCCAGCTCCCTCCGCCCCCTGGACGATGGCCTCGATTTGGTCAAGGGTACGGTGCATGTTAACGGCCGCGAACTCCCGGTCGTCGATTTGCGTGCGCGGCTGGGCCTCGCGGGCAAGAAGACGCGCCCGCAGGCTTCCGTGATCGTACTCGAAGTGGGAGCGAAGGCCGCGCCAGCGCATGTTGGCGTGCTGGCCGACAAGCTCACCGATGTGTTGGAAGTCAGGGAGCGCGACATTCGCGGAAACGTAGTGCAACTCCGGTGCGCCGGCAAGCCGTACGGGCGTCCCAAATTGCTGCTGGATCTGGAGCGGCTGGTCACCGAAGAGGAACTGACGCGCCTTCGAGCTCTGGGCGCCTAGCCGCGAATCCCGGCGAAGGCCTTCGCAATCTCTTGCTGAGCCCGGGGACATGCCGGCGCCAGCGGCAATCGCGGCGGGCCGCCATAATATCCGTTGAGGTCCATGGCGTATTTCAGGCCGGGGATGCCATAGACTGCCGTCACGAGGCGGGCCGCCTTTGCAATTCGCGACTGCCAGTCCCGCGCCGTTTCAACATCGCGGGAGCGGTGCGCCTCCCAGATCGTGATGGCTGCGTAGGGCGCAGCGTTCGCGAAGGCGAGCACGGCGCCGGCGGCGCCGACCGATAGCGAGGGCCACAGCGTGGGGGCGGAGCCGACCAGGGTTTGAAAACCCTCTTTCGCTTCGCGCACGATCTGCATCACCTTTTCCATGTTTCCAGAACTCTCTTTGATCGCAATGATGTTCGGATGGTGCGAAAGCTCGGCGACTGTCTCGGCGGCGATGTCGACCCCGGTCGCCTGAGGCCAGTTATAAATGATGACCGGCACGTGAACCTGATCGGCGACGGCGCGAAAATAGAGAGCTTGGATATCGGGCTTCGCCGCGAGATTCCGGTAATAATGCGGCGTCCTCACCATTGCGGCTTTGTAGCCCAGTGCAGCGGCGCGATTGGTAAGCGCTACCGTTTCCCGCACGCTCTCCATGCCGGTCCCGGCGATCAGAATTTTGTTCGAAGCCGCAAATTCCGCGGCCCATTCCCACAGCGTCGCCTTTTCGTCGGCGGTGAGAAAGACGCTTTCGCCGGTCGACCCGCAGACCACGTACCCGGCGAGATTGGTCTGATTCCACTTCTCGATGTTGTGTTGGAGCTTGGCGCGGTAGAGATCGCCCTTGTAATCGAAAGGCGTGGCGATAGGGGAGAAGATGCCGTGAAGCTTCATGGGCCAGAGCCGCGAGTGAACCGGAATATTTCTATTCGCGGCCACTCGCGGCTTGTCGACTAGGTCCGAAGGAATACGATGACCAGCGTGTACAGCGCCAGCGACTCGATCAGTACAAGTCCCAGGATGAGCGCGAACCGGATCGCCGCCGAAGCCGCGGGGTTGCGTCCCATTGCCTCGCTCGCCCCGGCAGTCGCCCGGCCCTGCGCCAGGCCGCACAGACCGGACGCAATGGCCATACCGATTACCGCCGCAACGGGCCGCAGATCGAGGGGGCTGGCCGTCTGCGCGCCGGGCCCCTGCGCGAATGTCGGCGTCGCGAGCGCGAACAGAATGACGAACAACAGAAGCGCTTTCGTTTTCACTGTCTTCTCCTTTCTATGAATTCGCCCTCAGGAGGTGGTTGACGGCGTGGTCTGAGCCCGCCGCCCTCACACTGGGGCGATGATGCCTAGTATTAATGCTCGTGCGCGATCGCGCCGCCGACATAAATCATAGCGAGCAGCGCGAATATATACGCCTGCAAAAATGAAACGAAAACGTGCAGGCCCATGAAAATCGCCGGGGCGATCAGCAATGTCAGCTTCAGGAATGCGATGGTGACCTGCTCGCCGGCGAACATATTCGCAAACAGACGTATGGTGAGCGACAGCGGCCTTGCCAGATGGCTGACGATTTCAATGGGAATCATCAGCGGCGCAAGCCACCAGATCGGCCCTGCGAAATGCTTCAGGTACGGCCAAAATCCCTGTTCCCGAAAGCCCATAAAGTTGTAGTAACAGAAGGTCGCGACAGCCAGACCGCACGGCACCCAGGGGAACATAGTGGGCGATTCGAAGGCTGGAATGATGCCGATGAGGTTGCATGCCAGTATGAAAATAAATAACGTGGCGAAATAGGGCGCGTATTTCGAGCTATGGTGAATGCCGACTTCGTCGGCGGTATTGCGCAGAAACCCGTAGACGGTTTCGACGATAAGCTGAGCCTTCCCCGGCTTCACCGCCGACAGTGAGCCGCGCAACATGGCCGCGCCGACCACCAGGATGAGAAATACGAAAATTTCCGTGACCAGCCATTCCTGCCACGGATGAGTCCGGTCCGCCGCCGGCATATGCAGAGCATCCAGCAGCTGGTTGGCGGTATTGCCAAAGTTCTCATTCAGGAAGGCAGTTAACTTGTGCATTAGTTAAAGAGTTCGTAAATGATTTCGACAAGAACGGCCGCCGCGGGGACCAGCAGACCGGCAAGAAGCGCCACTGCGCTGACTTCAAAGAACTTAATTATAGCAAACAGAATCGCGCCGAGAATCAGATAGCGCACTCCCAGAAAAATGGCCGAGGCCGTCCTCGGCCGCCTGCCCGCAACGCCGATTGCCGCAGTCGCGCGCTTCCAGAGATGATAATTTCCAACGGCGAGCGCGGCCCCCAGCGCAAACGCCGCAGCGCCGCGCCAGCCGCGCACTGCGGCTGCGCCCACGATTCCGGCGACCATAATGGCGGCGCCGAACCGGTCAATCCGCGCTAAGGCGTTTTCGTAGAATTCGACTGTCTCCGGGCCTCCGATTCCGCCTCCTTGGCCTCTTTGGAAAGCTCGCGCACAAGTTCGATCATTCCCGCTGCGATACCGACGATCAGAAAGACAATCCTCAAATATGTCGAGCCAAACAATTTATCGAGCCCGTATCCGATGGCGTAGCCGACGAAGACGGCGGAGGGCAACAGGAAGGCGATCGAGGTGTATTTGCCAATCATCTGCCATAGGTTGCCGGCCCCCTGCTTCCCCATCAGCGCACCTTGGCGGCGAACTCCGCGGCCTCTCTGACCAGAAAGCCCATTTTCGGATGACTGGGCTCGAGACTGGGGCGCAAGCCGTATTCTTCGAGCGCCTCCGTGGTCGTGGGGCCAATAGAGCCGAGAACCGCGCTCCGAAGACCGCTTCGAACGGCTTCTTCGATCCCGAGGTCGCGCGCAATTCGAAACAGATGATCGATCTGCGCGCCGCTGGTGAACAGGACGATATCGAACTCATGCGCAGCCAGCCGCCGCGAGGCTTCGCGCAACGGTCCCAGGTCCTCCGGGAGGTCCCATCGATAGACGCGCACAGGCGTGACTTCCGCGCCGCGAGCGCGAAGGGCGCTCAACAATTCAGGATTCGACCGACCGTATTCCTGCACGGCGATTCTCCGCTCCGGCCGTCCCTCGGTTACGGCCAGCAGTTCCCGCCACGTATTGGGCTCGGGCGCCTGAAGCGCCGCCGGGACGTTCAATTCGCGGAGCGCCGCAACCGGCTTCGGGCCCCGTGCAGCGACGACGACCTTGCGAAGCGCATCTGGAAACGCCTGCGGGCCATAGCGCTCCCTCAGCGCGGCATTTAACGCCCGGACCCCGACTCCGGTGAGGAACACGACCATATCAAAGCTGCCCGAAAAAAGCCGTTCAGCGAATTCGAACACCTCTGCATTGTGCTCAAGCGGGACCTCGCGCATAGCGGGGGCGACCAAAACGTCGCCGCCTTGTCGCCGGATCAGTTCGGCGATTTCTTTGGCCCGTCTGCTTTCGAACGCGAGATATCGCATAGATCGGCGCTATTTCAAATCAACCACGCCGCGCGTGCCGAAGTCCACCGGCTCAGCCAAATTGGGCTCAGATGCTTGACACCCCGCCCAAGCGGGCAATACTATCAATTCCTGACACGCCGGCGCGCTACGCTTCACTCGCAGCGGTTCGCAGGAGTTTTATGAGCACACAAACTGGAGCCAGTCCGGAAATCTCCGAAAAAGAAATTACCACTAAGGCGCCCATGGGGCGCGCCGAAGCGGAAATTCTCACCCCGCCGGCGCTAGCCTTTCTGTCAGCGCTCGCGACCCGCTTTGAACCGGCGCGCCGGCAGCTATTGCAGCGCCGCGCCGAGCGCCTGGCTGAGCTCCGCGCCGGCAGGCTGTTCGATTTTCTGCCGGAAACAGCGGAGGTCCGCAACAGCGAATGGCAGGTTGCGCCGATTCCTCGCGATCTTGAGGACCGTCGCGTAGAGATCACAGGTCCCGTAGACCGCAAAATGATTATCAACGCGCTGAACTCCGGCGCGAACGTCTTCATGGCGGATTTCGAGGACTCGAACTCGCCGACCTGGCGCAACAACATCGACGGCCAGGTGAATCTGAAAGACGCCGTCCGCGGCGTGATCGAGTACGCAAGTCCGGAAGGCAAGCACTACCGGCTGGCGGAAAAAACGGCGGTTCTGCTGGTGCGGCCGCGCGGATGGCACCTTGTCGAGAAACACGCGCTCGCGGGCGGCGAGCCGATATCGGCCTCGCTGTTCGATTTTGGCCTGTATTTCTTTCACAACGCTGCCACCCTCATTGAGAACGGGACCGGACCCTATTTTTATCTCCCCAAGATGGAGAGCCATCTCGAAGCGCGGCTTTGGAATGACGTCTTCAATTTCGCCGAGGACTATGTCGGCATTCCCCGCGGCGCGATTCGCGCCACCGTATTGATTGAAACGATCCCTGCGGCTTTTGAAATGGACGAGATTCTGTTTGAGCTGCGGGACCACTCCGCTGGTCTGAACTGCGGCCGCTGGGATTACATATTCAGTTTCATCAAGAAGTTCAGCCATCGCGCCGATTGGGTGCTGCCGGACCGCGCCCAGGTCACGATGGAGCGCCATTTCCTGAAGTCATACGTCGACCTGCTGATCGAAACATGCCACCGCCGCGGCATTCACGCGATGGGCGGAATGGCTGCCCAGATTCCCATCAAGAACGACCCGGAGGCGAATCAGCGCGCCATTGAGAAGGTCCGGCAGGATAAGCTGCGCGAAGTAAAGGCCGGACATGATGGGACCTGGGTTGCCCATCCCGGACTGGTGGGCGTAGCCAAGGCCGTGTTCGACGAGCACATGCCGCAGCCGAACCAGATTTCGCGGCGACGTCCCGATGTGAAGGTTCGCGCCTCGGACCTGTTGACGGTTCCAGACGGCGAGATTACGGAGCAGGGATTGGAGGTCAATATTGACGTCGGAATTCAATACCTCGAGTCCTGGCTGCGGGGCAACGGCTGCGTTCCGATTTACAACCTGATGGAAGACACCGCGACGGCCGAGATTTCACGCGCTCAGCTATGGCAGTGGGCTCATCATGGCGCACGCATGAATACCGGCGCCACGCTGAGCGTAGACACGGTGGTGAAGGCGATCCCGCGCGTTCTGGAGAAGACCCGCCAGCAGTGGGGCGCAGCGCGATTCGACAGCGGAAAGTTTGATCTGGCCGCGCGGTTGTTTCAAGAGATGACCGAGGCTGCGGAGTTTCCGGAGTTCCTGACGCTTGCCGCGTATGAGCATATTGACTAGCTGGCAGCGGACGTCCAGCCCCGCCCGATACGGTGCGCAGACGTGGACCTCTGCGCGCGGCGCATGACCACGCGACGCCAGTTCATGCAGCAGGCGGCGGTGGGGGTTGCATCCATGGCGCGTGGCGCCGAGACTTCTCCTTGGTACGACCGGCCCATGCGCTGGGCGCAGCTCACGCTGGTTGAAGACGATCCCGGCAACTTTGATCCCGCCTTTTGGCTGGACTACTTCCGCCGCACGCACTCCGATGCAGTCTGTCTGTCCGCCGGCGGCTGCGTCGCCTATTATCCGACGAAAATCCCGCTGCATTACCGCAGCAAGTTTCTCGGCGCCCGAGATCCGTTTGGAGAACTGGTAACGGGATGCCGCAGACTCGGTATGAATGTCATCGCGCGCACAGACCCTCATGCCGCGCATCAGGACGTCTACGAGGCTCATCCGGACTGGATCGCAGTTGATGCGCAGGGTCAGAAGCGCCGGCACTGGGCCGATCCGGAATTATGGGTGACATGCGCGCTCGGTCCTTACAATTTTGAGTTCATGACCGAGGTCACGCGCGAGATTGTGCGGGAGTATAAGGTCGACGGCATCTTCAGCAACCGCTGGTCCGGGTCGGGCATGTGCTACTGCGAGCACTGCCGCGCAAATTTTAAGCAGTTCTCCGGTTTCGATTTGCCGCGCACGTCCGATCCGCGGGATCCCGCGCGCCGGCAGTACATTCTGTGGCGGCAGGCGCGGCTGTTCGAGTTGTGGAAGCTGTGGGATGCGGAGATCAAGAAAATCAACCCGAACGCCAGCTTCATTGCAAATGCCGGCGGGGGAGCGCTCAGCGATCTGGACATGAAGACCATCGGCGAGCTGGCGCCCACGCTGTTCGCCGACCGCCAGGCGCGGCGCGGGTTGATGCCGCCCTGGACTAACGGGAAAAATGGCAAAGAATACGGCGCCACGATGGGACGCAAGGCCATCGTCGGCATCTTCAGCATGGGACTCGAAGAACCGTACCGCTGGAAGGATTCCGTGCAAAGCGGCGACGAGATCCGCTTGTGGGTGGCCGACGGGATCGCGCACAATCTCCGGCCATGGTTTACAAAATTCAACGGCAAGATCATTGACCACCGGTGGCTCAGCGTCGTCGAGGAGCTGTACGGTTGGCATTACAAGAATGAGCGCTATCTGAGAAATGAGAAATCCCTGGCGCGCGTGGCGCTGGTGTACTCGCAACAGACGGCCACTTTCTACGGCGGTCCCCAAGCGCACGCAAAGGTGGAGGATCACGCGCTGGGCTTCTATCAGGCGCTGGTGGAGGCGCGCGTGCCGTTTGACATGGTGCACGACCGCCTGCTCGATGCGGAACATGTCGCGCAGTATCGAACGCTCATTCTGCCCAATATCGCCGCGCTTTCCTTGGAGCAGTGCCGCCAGCTCTCGGATTTCGTGGAGCGCGGCGGAAGCCTCATCGCGACATTTGAGACGTCGCTTTACGATGAGTGGGGCTCGCGGCGCGCTGATTTCGGTCTGGCCGACCTGTTTGGCGCTTCATTTGACGGGCGAATCGAAACTAACATCCATAATTCGTACCTCAACGTGGAGAAGGATCCTGACACCGGCCGTTTTCACCCGCTGGTCGCCGGACTGGAAGATGCGACGCGCATCATTAACGGAACGAACTGGGTCCATGTCCGGGCGAATTCGCCGCAGAAATACTCGCCGTTGACGCTGGTCCCGTCGTATCCGGACCTGCCTATGGAGGAGGTTTATCCGCGGGTTCCCAGGACGAATATTCCTGGCGTGTACCTGCGCGAGACACGGGGCGGGCGCGTCGTCTATTTCCCATTCGATATTGACCGCACGTTCTGGGAAGTTCTTGCAACCGACCACGCGCGCGTCATTCAAAACGCCGTGGCGTGGGCGACGAACGAAGAACAGCCGCTGAGCGTGCGCGGCAGCGGCGTTCTGGATGTCTCGCTATGGATGCAGAAAGACTCGATGACGGCGCATCTGGTGAACCTGACCAATCCCATGATGATGAAGGGTCCGGTGCGCGAATTGATACCGGCGCCGCCCCAGGAGGCGCGCATTCGCGTTCCCGACGGGCGCCGGATCAAGTCTGTACGATTATTGACCGCCGGCGCGACGCCCGCTCACCAGCTGGCAAATGGCGTCCTAACCGTTCATATACCGGCAATCCGCCTGCATGAGGTGATCGCGGTGGATCTGGCTTGAGATCCGTGCTGCTATAGTGCCGCTAAACACAACCGCAACCGCCAAGGGCGCGGTTTTCAAAATTCGTACAGGGGTGCAGACAATGAGACTAAGCCGTGTAGTCCTGCTTACGCTTCTCGCATTCCACACCGCGTTCGCGCAATTCGATTCCGGACAGATCTCTGGATTTGTTCGCGATGAGACGGGCGCAGTGGTTCCCGGGGCGTCGGTAACAGCCACAAACGAAGGCACCGGCGAATCGAAAAAAGCGACCACGAACTCCGACGGCTACTATGTGTTTCCGCAGCTGTTCGTGGGCAAATACTCGGTGGCGGTTGAGGCCCCCGGTTTCAAACGGTTCGTGAAATCGGGCATCGTGCTCGACGCCGCAGCCAAGATCAGCGTTGACGTCGGCCTGCAGGTCGGCGCGGTGTCTGAACAAGTGAATGTGGAGGCTTCCGCCGTTCAGGTGCAGACGGATTCAGCCCACGTGGGCAGCACCATTGAAAATGCGCAAATTCAGAACCTGACGCTGAACGGCCGCAATCCGATCTACCTTGCGGCGCTCACGCCCGGAGTGGTCGGCAGCCAGGGCATCGGCGCCTTCGATCCCGACAGCGTCAGCAACGGCAGTTTCAACATCAACGGCGGCCGTCCGGATGAGTATGTGGTCATGGTGGATGGAGCGGTCGCCACGAGAACGCGATCTTCAGGATCAATGCTCGGCGCGCTGGACGTAGATACTGTGCAGGAAGTGCAGGTGCTCACGGCTGATTATTCGGCTGAGTACGGGCGCTCGTCGGCGGGCCAGATTCGGTTCGTGACCAAAAGCGGCACACGCGATTTTCACGGCGACCTTGTCGAGAACTTCCGCAACTCTGCGCTCGATGCAAACACCTGGACGCGCAATCATAGCCCGATCCCCGAGGTCGCGAGGGGCCCGGCGCCATACCGATTCAATCAATATGGATTCGACGTCGGCGGTCCGGTGTTCATCCCCAAACGCTTCAACACGGAGCGTCAGAAGCTGTTTTTCTTTTACGCCGAGGAGTGGATCAAGCGCCGCTATAGCAACACCAACACCGGCGTCGTGCCCAGCCTGGCGATGCGCAACGGCGATTTCAGCGAGCTGCTCAACGCCGCCAATCCGTTTTTCCGAAGGGTGAGGATCATCAATGATCCGCTGAGCGGCGCGCCCTTCCCGGGCAACATCATTCCGGCGGACCGGATCAGCCACAACGGCCAGGCGCTCTTGAATATCTTTCCGGCCCCGGTGCCCGGTTTTCAGCAGGGCGCCTCGAACTGGATCGGGACCAAGCCGACTCACTCGGACTTACGCAAAGACACCTTCAAAGTCGACTACCTGATCAACGAGCGGCAGCACCTGTCCGTCCGCGGCACCAATACGCCTTGGCATTTCAATACGCCGTTCGAAGACACGTTCGGGCGCATGGAAGAAGTGTGGTCGCGGCCGAATCGAATCGGCGCAGCCAGCCTGACCAGCACGTTCTCGCCGACGTTCCTCAACGAGTTCACGTTCTCGGCCAATTCGGACGGCAAGGGCGACATCCAGTTCGGCAGCTATTGCACGCCGTGCCTGCGTTCGCAATACGGGCTGAATTATCCGTTCCTGTTCCCCGGCACGAAACTCGCGCCGGAGAAGGTTCCGAGCATTCGCATCCAGGGATTGACGACGCTTGATGCCGGACCGTATCCCGGTTCGTGGGCCGGATTCGTCTACGGCTGGACGAACACGACGACCAAGATCATTGGAAACCATACCGTAAAATGGGGCGCCTACCTCGAATATTCCGGGCAAAACGACTACATTCAGGGCACGACGGCGGGACCGGGGACGACGGTGAACCAGAACGGGGATTTCACCTTCAACGATACAGGCAACCCCAACACCACGGGGCTCTCGATCGCCAATGCGCTGCTTGGCAATTTCGATTCCTATTCGGAATTCGGAACAAAGGCATATACGCCATGGGTTGCGACTGCGCTCGACCTGTTCGCGCAGGACAGTTGGAAGGTCACATCCAAGCTGACGTTGCAGTACGGTCTGCGCTGGTCGCTGTGGCCGGCATGGCACAGCAAATGGGGCAATATCGCGGAGTTTCTGCCGCAATATTACGATCCAAAGAACGCGGCGCAAGTGGACCCTAAGGGCGGCTTCATCGTGAGCGGCGACCAGTACAACGGCATCGTGCTGCCAGGCAACGGCGTCCCGGATGCGGAGGGCGGCCGCATCCCTGCCCTGCATTCGGGACAGTTCGACCGCCTTTATCACAACCTGCCCGAAGGTCTGTCTCCAACGCACTGGGACGTGTTTCAACCGAGGCTCGGCGTCGCGTACGCCTTCTCATCCAAGATGGCGTTGCGCGCCGGAGTCGGCTCGTTTGCGAACCGGACCATGATCAACCGCGACACCGCGCTCGGCGGAAACGCGCCGTTCCAGATCCAGGAATCGGTAGTTAACGGCGTCGTCGATGCGCCGGGCGGCGCGACGCAGCGCGCCTTTCCGTTCACCCAGACAATTCAGGATCCAGTTTTCAAGATCCCCACCGCTTGGGAGTGGAACACCTCCTTCCAGCGAGAGGTGGCGGCTGGGACCACCGTGCAGGTGGCCTACGTAGGACGCCGCGGCCTGCATAATCAGCGTAAGCGCAACATCAATCAGTTGCTGCCGGGCACGGTGCAGGCCAATCCGAACATCAACGCGAACGCTCTGCGCCCGTACCTCGGCATGGGAGTGGTGGCGATTTCGGAAAACTCGGGCGCATCGCGCTATAACGGACTCCAGGTCTCGGTCGAGCACCGCTTCTCAAAAGGATTGCAGTTCGGGCTTGCATACACGCTTTCGCGATCAAGGGATGACGGTTCCAGTTTGACCGATGTTCTTCCCAACGCATACGACGGAAGAGGCTATTACGGGTTGTCGGACTTCGACCGGACCCATGTCCTGGTGGCGAATTACATCTATCAGTTGCCGTTCTTCCGCAACAGTAGCCGCTTTCTGCGGGAGACGCTCGGCGGATGGGAGATATCCGGCATCAACCAGGCTCAGTCCGGCGTACCGCTGTCGGTGCGCACGAGCGAGGACATTGCCGGCGTAGGACCAGGCAGCGGGAACCAGTTCTGGAATCTCGTGGGCGATCCCTCCTTTGATGTCACGTCATTTACGAACTCAGCGACTTGGTTCAACAAAGCGGCATTTGCGAAGCCGGCGCCGGGCGTGTTCGGCAACCAGCGGCGCAACCCTCTGCGCGGGCCCGGATTCCTCGCCTGGGATATGGGTCTTCGAAAAAATTTCCGCACATTCGAGTCGCAAACGCTTCAGTTCCGGTTCGAAGTGTTCAACATTCTGAACCATCCGAACTGGAGCAATCCGGTGGTGGATCCGAACAGCGGATCTTTCGGCATGGTGACTGGAAAAACCAACGACACGCGGCAGCTCCAACTCGCGCTGAAGTACGCCTTCTGAGCGCGCCTCTCGCTAGCTAAGCTAGGGCGGTTCTTCTGGACCGGCCGGATCTGGGCCGAACTGGGGTTAACGCCCGAGCGGGCCAGGCTCTTATGACGCAAGTACCGGGCGACGCAGCCCGCAAAATCCAGAGCAGACCCGCGGCGTTTCGCGCGAAATCGCCGAAAACCGCATCCTGTTATGTACGCAAGATCCTTCTGCTATGGGCCTGAATGGATAGCCAATCTGGGCGACAGGATAGCAGAACCCGATTCCGCGGTGAGTTAAACAAAACAGTAGCGCTTTGTTTGGTCCTGGACAGAGGCGGCCCGGTGTCCTACGCTAGAGAGTTAAAGGAGGCCGACATCGTCCGATTCTGCGTACTTGGGAGTTCGAGCTCAGGCAATTGCGCCTTCGTCGCCACCAGCCGAACTCGAATCCTCGTCGACGCGGGTCTGAGCCGCAAAGAAACGTTCGAGCGGATGGCCGCGATTGGGGAAGACCCGGAGCGCATCGACGGCATCCTGATCACGCACGAACACTCCGATCATATCTGCGGCCTGATCAGCCTGGCCAAGAAGCTGCATTGCCCGTTGTACATTTCGCGGCTTACGGCGCCGGCCATCCCGTGGGGGGATTTCCAGCCTAACATCGAGCACTTTCAGGCGGGCGGGCGGATTTCCATTGGCGATATTGAAGTGGACAGCTTCACTGTCCCGCACGACGCTGTTGATCCGGTGGGGTTCACGCTGCGGGCCGAAGGCGTCCGGATCGGAATCGTAACCGATCTGGGCTACGTGACCGACTCCATCAAGGTCCACCTGCGGGGCGTCGATGTGCTCTTGCTTGAGGCGAATCACGATATTGAAATGCTGAAGGTCGGGCCATACCCCTGGTCCGTAAAGCAGCGGGTCATGGGGCGCATGGGGCACTTGTCAAACGAGGTCGCGTGCGATTTCATCCGCAGGGATCTGGACGCCAGCGTGCACATGCTGATCCTTGGCCATTTGAGCGAAAGCAATAATCATCCCGAGATTGTGCGCTCGATGGCGGCGCGCGCGCTGGACGGGCGGGCGCTTTTTACGCAATTTGTTGTAGCCGAGCCGCGCGCGGCCACCAGAGTGTTCAATTACTGAGAGCGCAGCATGGTCCCCCGATATACGCGGCCGGAAATGGGCCGCATTTGGAGCGAGGAAAACAAGTACCGGCAGTGGCTGGAAGTCGAGCTTGCCGCTTCGGAGGCGCTGGGCGAGACGGGAGAAGCGCCCGCCGAGGCCGCCCGAAAGCTGCGCGACCACGCCCGCGTCAACGTCGCGCGCATCAACGAGATTGAACGTGAAGTCAAGCACGACGTTATCGCATTCACCACGGCTGTCGCAGAAAGCATGCAGGCGGCCGGTGAGGCCGAGGCATCGCGGTGGCTGCATTACGGGCTGACCTCAAACGACATCGTCGATACCGCGCTGGCGTTGCAGATCAAAGAAGCGTCGGCGCTGCTCGAACGGGGCCTGGAGGAGCTTCTCGCAATCCTCAAACGGCGCGCATTCGAATTCAAAGACGCGGTCCAGATCGGGCGCACTCACGGGGTGCATGCGGAGCCTATTACATTCGGCCTGAAGATCGCCCTTTGGTACGACGAGGCGCGGCGGAATCTGGAGCGGTTGAAGACTGCGGCGGATGAAATGCGCGTCGGCAAGATTTCGGGCGCGGTCGGCACATTCGGACACATCGGACCGGAGGCGGAGGCGCGCATTTGCGCCCGGCTCGGCCTCAGGCCCGCGCCGGTCGCCTCCCAGGTCATCGCGCGCGACCGCCACGCGCATTATGTCGCAACGCTCGCGTTGATTGCGGCTCTGTGCGAAAAGATCGCTCTGGAGGTCCGGCACCTTCAGCGCACCGAAATTCGGGAGGCTGAGGAGCTGTTCACCGCAGGGCAGAAGGGCAGCTCCGCGATGCCGCACAAGCGCAATCCCGTCACCTGCGAACAGATTTGCGGGCTTGCGCGCGTGGTCAGATCGAACGTGCAGGCCGCTTTTGAGAACATCGCGCTGTGGCATGAACGCGATATCTCGCATTCATCGGTCGAGCGGATTATCCTGCCGGACTCGACCATCCTCACCGACTACCTGCTTGCAAAAACCGCCTGGCTGGTTGATGGAATGCGCGTATACCCGGAGCGCATGCGCCAGAACCTTGAGTCCACGCGCGGGCTCGTCTTCTCCGGCCAACTGCTCCTCGATCTCGCAGCGGCCGGAATGCTGCGCGAGGAGGCATATCGGCTCGTCCAGACACACGCCATGCACGCATGGGAAACCGGCGGCGACTTTCGCGCCGCTATTGAACGCGACGAGGCGGTAAGAAGGCATCTCAGTCCGGAGCAGCTTGCAGGCGCCTTCTCGCTCGAGCGGCAGCTTAAAAACGTCGACGCGATTTTTCACCGCGTCTTTAATAGCGCCCAGACACAGTAGCTCTCGCATCCGCTGGCGCGCGGCTGTGTCGTGAATCCCCGCCCACCCGCCGCGCGTGTTCCACTGGAGATAGCAGCTCATGAGCCTGTTCGCCTTCGCAGAGTACTGGTGGTTTTACCTGGCGTTCACCGGGCTAATCATCGTTCTTCTGGCAGTCGATCTGGGTTTGTTCAACCGGCGGGCGCATGAGATCGGCTTTCGCGAGGCCGGACTGTGGGTGCTCGCCTGGGCGGTGTTATCCGCCGCCTTCGGTTACGGCCTTTATTTGTACGCGTCCGCTAGGTTCGGCGGGGCCGTCGCGCGGCGCCTTGCGCTCGAGTTCGCAACCGGCTACCTGGTCGAACAGGCGCTCTCCGTCGACAATATGTTTGTCTTCGTGCTGATCTTTGGGTACTTTGCCATTCCCCGGATTTATCAGCACCGCGTATTGTTTTATGGAATTCTCGGTGCGCTGATTTTCCGCGCGATCTTCATCGCCCTCGGCGCAGCCCTGCTGCGTTATGAGTGGGTGGTCGTGCTGTTTGGCATTTTCCTGATCTTCACCGGCGCAAGGATGTTCTTTGGAGAGGAAAAAGAGATTGAGCCGGAAAAGAACCTGGTCCTGCGAATCGCGCGCCGATTTCTCCCCCTGACAACGTCAATGCATGGCCAGCGTTTCATCGCGCGCGAAGGCGGCGTCATGGTCGGGACTCCGCTGCTCGTCACGCTGCTGGTGCTGGAGTTCACCGACATCCTGTTCGCCATTGACTCCGTGCCAGCCATTTTCGCCGTCACGCGCGAGCCGCTGGTTGTTTTCACATCGAATGTACTGGCGATCCTGGGGCTGCGTTCGATGTATTTCCTGCTGGCCGGCGCAGTCGGAAAATTCCATCTGCTGCGGTACGGCCTCGGGATCATTCTGGTTTTCATCGGACTGAAGATGGCTTGGCTCAATGAGTTGTGGCATGGAGAGTTCCCGATCTCCTGGTCGCTCGCATTTATCGGGATCGTGCTGGCGGTGACGATTGGGCTGTCGTTGCTGTTTCCGAGACGGCAGCGGGCCGAGAGTCCGGCGCCGGCTGGAAAGCGAGATCGCTGATGCTAACACGTTTGATCGCGGTCGCTGTCTCGGCAGGCGCACTGCTGATTGCGCAGCCGTTTGAAGCCGTCCGGCGCAGTGTCGCTTCCCGAAGCGGGCGCGCGCAATGGCCTGTTTTCGCCGGCGTTAAGCGGTTTCACTTCGCACTCCCGCGCCGCGGGTCGCACCCGGCGGGAATTCGCGCTTATGCTGTCGAGTAGGTGGAGAGATGGTCGGCGGCCGGCTGCTCCATTACGACGTTCTGGAACCGCTTGGCTCGGGCGGAATGGGGGTTGTCTACAAGGCCCGCGATACACGCCTGAACCGGCTCGTGGCGATCAAAGTCCTTCCGGCCGATAAAATCGGCGGCGCAGTGAGTGCAACACGGTTCATTCAGGAGGCGAGGACTGCATCAGCCCTGAATCATCCTAATATTGTCCAGATATATGACGTGAACGAAGCCAATGGCGTCCCCCTGATCGTGATGGAGTTCGTTGCAGGCCGGACCCTCGATCGATTGATTCGCGAAGGCGGCTTGCGGTTGCCCGACTTGCTGGGGTATGCGGTCCAAATCGCGGACGCGCTTCAATACGCGCATTCGGCCAATATCGTCCATCGGGATTTGAAACCCGCCAATGTGATGGTTGCCGAAGACGATCGCGTCAAACTGCTCGATTTCGGATTGGCAAAGTTGATGCGAACCCCGGCGGCGGCCGAGAACCTGACCACCCGGACATTCAATCCACCTACCGAACAGGGCTTCATCGCCGGTACGCCGGCCTATATGTCGCCCGAGCAGGCAGAGGGCAAGGAGATCGACGCGCGTTCGGACATCTTCAGCTTCGGCTCGCTCCTTTACGAAATGGCAACCGGGCGCCGCGCCTTCCAAGGAACAAATTATCTATCCACCATCTCCGCCGTGCTGAATCGCGAGCCGGAGCCGGTACGAGGCGTGCCGGTTGAATTAGAGAAGCTGATCGCGCACTGCCTCCGAAAAAACCGGGAACGGCGCATTCAGCACATGGACGACGTGCGGGTGGCTTTGGAAGACCTCCGGGAACAGTACGATTCGGGTTCGCCTGTCCGCTCTCGATCGGCGCTGCGGCGCCGGCCGGTTCTCATCGGGCTCTCGTCGAGCGCGCTGCTGGTTGCCGTGATCATTGGCTGGTTTGTTCGGTCCAGCGATAACCCGGACCAGGGCGCCTCTGCGCCGGCGCCGCTCACCAGCTATGCCGGCAATGAGGTGCAGCCGAGCTTCTCGCCGGACGGAAATCAGGTGGCGTTCGTTTGGGATGGAGAACATCAGGACAATGCGGATATCTACGTGAAGCTGATCGGGAGTGAGAAGCCGCTGCGGCTCACGACGGATCCGGACGCGGACATCAGCCCGGCGTGGTCGCCGGACGGGCGGTTCATAGCTTTCGTCCGACACCACGGCGTCGGAACGCCCAAGAGCCGCATTATGCTCATACCGGCGATCGGCGGCTCGGAGAAGTTGATCACGGAATTGAGCTCTCCGTTGCCAACCACCAGTTCCGGACTCGACTACATGGTGCTTGCGCCGTTCCCCCTGCTGGCGTGGGCGCAAGACGGAAAGGCGCTAATCTTCCCCGATCATCTCAGTGCGGAGGAGCCGCTCGGGCTTTTCGTGTTGTCACTAGAAACGCGGGAAAGGTTTAGACTGACGACGGCGCCCCCGGGATCACGCGGAGATGCGGCGCCCGCACTTTCCCCCGATGGGCGCAGTCTCATCTTCAGCCGCGCGACGGGATACAGCGTAAGCGATCTTTATCGCCTTCCACTAACGAGCGGCCTGAGGCCCGCCGGAGAACCTGTACGGCTGACCTCTTCCAAGGAGTGGAACTCGACGCCTGTGTGGACGCCTGACGGCCGTGAAATCATTTTCTCGGCCGGGAGCTGGTACCTCGGCCCTTTCAACCTATGGAGGACGCCCGCATGGAATTCCGGCGCGCCGCGCCGGCTGTCTTTCGGGGAAGGCGGTGGCTCGCCCGCGTTATCGCCACAGAGGGGCCGCCTCGTTTTCTCTCGGGCTGCCGCGAACAACAACATCTGGCGCGTTCAACTCCGGGGCAAGTTCCCACCGGCTCGGCCGGTCCGGTTCATATCCTCCACGCGTTCTGAAGCCGCGCCCCAGTATTCGCCGGATGGCGCCAGAATCGTATTTACTTCGAATCGATCCGGCGAGCACGAAGTCTGGACTTGCGACAGCGAAGGGTCCAACCCAGTGCAGCTCACGTTTCTTCATGCCGCCATGACCGGCAGTCCGCACTGGTCTCCTGATGGGAAACAGATCGTTTTTGATTCGAACGCCGATGGCCGCTTCGAAATTTACGTGATCAATGCCGGCGGAGGAGCTCCGCGCCGTTTGACTGCGGACGCCGCCGACAACGCATTGGCAAGTTTCTCGCAAGATGGCCGTTATATTTATTTCTCGTCAAACCGGACCGGCAACTGGCAGGTTTGGAAAATGCCGGCGGGCGGAGGGGCGCCAATCCAAGTCACACGCGGAGGAGGCCGCGCGCCGGTTGAATCCCGCGATGGCAAGTTCCTTTATTACGAGCACGTTCCCACCCGCAGTCTGTGGAGGCTCGCAATGGCCGGAGGCGAGGAGACCAAAGTTCTTGATTCTGTCGCCTTCCTCAATTTCGCAGTGAGTGAACGCGGCATCTACTTCTTTCCGCGGAGTCAGACGGTCCCTATCACACTTCAGTTTTTCAGCTTCGCCAGACACGCCGCCCAGCCGATCGTCACGCTGAACAGCCGGATCGCGACCGGTCTGACGGTTGCGCCCGACGCGAAATCACTGTTGTACACGCAGGTGGACCAGATCGGCAGTGACTTGATGATTGTCGAGAACTTCCGGTGACCGGCGCCCACGCGCCTATAATTGCAAAAAGGCCGCCTTGTGTGGCGGCCTTTCATGCTAAATCGGCAGCTTAAATTTATTGCTCGCCCTGCTCTTCCTCGGCCTCGCGACCCTCGCGCATGGCCTTGAGGCGCTCCTCCTTGCGGCGGGCGCGTTCTGCCGCGCGCTTCACCAGTTCGGAGCCGACCAGCTCGAGCATGACCTGCTCCGCGCCGTCGCCCTTGCGCCAGCCAAGGCGCGTGATGCGCGTATAACCGCCGTTGCGCTGTCCGAACCGGGCGCCAAGTTTGTCGAATAGTTTCTTCACAGCCTGGGGCGATGTCAGAAACGAAGCCGCTTGGCGACGAGCATGGAGATTGTCGCGTTTGGCCAGCGTGATCATCCTTTCAACCAGCGGCCGGGCCGCTTTGGCCTTTGGAACGGTTGTAATTACGCGTTCATGATCGATGACGCTGGTCACCAGACCGCGCAACAGAGACCGGCGGGCCTGAATGTCCCGCTTCAGCTTGAATCCCGCTTTCTTATGTCGCATCGATGCTACTCCGCGTGGTACTCAGCGCCCTCCGTCTCGCCGCCGGGCGCCGGCGCGCCAACCGGCTGACCGCTCGGCGACACCAAGCGCCCCTGGGAATCAAACTTCATGCCAAAGCTCAATCCAAGATTTTGCAGAATTTCTTTGATCTCATTCAGCGATTTGCGGCCGAAATTCTTGGTGCGCAGCATTTCGGCTTCGGTCTTCTGCACCAAGTCGCCAATGGTCTGAATGTTCGCGTTCTTGAGGCAGTTATAGGAGCGGACGCTGAGCTCAAGCTCTTCGACCGAGCGATTGAGAATCTCATTCATCTGATTGAGCGCGCGCTCGCCAGGCTCCTCAGCCACTTCCGGCACTTCTTCGAAGTTGATGAAGATGGCCATATGGTCCTTCAGCAGCTTCGCCGCCTGTCCGATCGCATCCTGCGGAGAAATGGCCCCGTTGGTCCAAACTTCGAGCGTAAGCTTGTCGTAGTCGGTCATCTGACCGAGGCGCGCCGCTTCGACCGAGTAGTTCACCTTTCGCACCGGCGAGTGCACTGAATCGATGGGAATGTAGCCGAGCGCCAGATCTTCATCGAAATTCCGGTCCGCCGCGACGTACCCGCGGCCTGTCTTCAGCCGCATCTCAATGTTCAGCTTGCCGCCCTCGCTCACTGTAGCGATGTGCAGCGTACGGTCGAGCACTTCCACATCAGGATCGGTCTGGATCTGGCTGGAAAGCACTTCGCCAGGCTGATCGACGACAATGCGAGCGGTCCGCACCCCCTCGCCCGACATCTTGAACGGAACCTGCTTGAGATTCAGGATGATATCAGTGGCATCCTCAACCACGCCCGGAATCGGGCTGAACTCGTGCGCAACGCCTTCAATGCGCACCGCCGTGATGGCGGCGCCTTCGATGGAGCTCAGCAGCACTCGACGGAGGCTATTGCCGATCGTCGAGCCGAAGCCGCGCTCGAACGGCTGCGCCGTAAAACTGCCGTACCGGTCCGTAAGGTTCTCGGTATTGGCTACCAAACGTTTCGGTTTTTGAAACCCTTTAAACATAACGCTCACTCACTCGTTGTTCTGGGACGTCAGCCCCGCCTACTTCGAATACAGCTCAACAATGAGCTGTTCGTTCAACTGAATCTGCACCAGATCCTCGCGCTTCGGCTGCCCGATGACGCGAGCCTTCAGTCCGTCGCGGTCCACCTCCAGCCAGTTCGGGCTGGGCGCGTGAGCCGTAGCGTCGCGCGCGGCGAGGATCGTCGGGTTATTTTTGCTCTTTTCGCGGACCTCGATCGTATCGCCCGGCTTGACAAGATATGATGGGATGTTGACCTTGCGTCCGTTCACTTGGATGTGGCCATGCCGGACCACCTGCCGCGCCTGGGCCCGGGATGTTCCAAAACCCATGCGATAGACCGCATTGTCCAGGCGACGCTCCAGCATGTTGAGCAAATTCTCACCGGTGATGCCCTTCATTTTGGACGCCTTCTCGAACAGGTTGCGGAATTGTCCTTCGAGCAGGCCGTAGTAGCGGCGCGCTTTCTGCTTCTCACGAAGCTGGAGACCATAGCCCACGAGCTTCGGCTTCCGGTCCTTTCCATGCTGGCCCGGAGCGAAGTTGCGCTTCTCAATGGCGCATTTTTCGCTATGACACCGCTCGCCTTTCAGAAACAATTTCATGCCTTCGCGCCGGCATATCCGGCACACGGGACCTTTGTATCTAGCCATCCTCTTCGGTGTACCTTTCTTTCGTCAGGTGCAGTTTACGGCTTTCTCAGAAGCCTTCCTCCTGCTTGTGTTCTCAGCGATCGGCTCAGTCTCGGCGCTCTGCCGGGCGCAAACCTGCTCGAACCGAACTGAAAGCCGACCGCTCCATGAATCAACTAAACTCTCCTTCGCTTTGGCGGCCGGCAACCGTTATGCGGAATCGGCGTGACGTCCTTGATGGCCCGAACTTCCATTCCCGCTGTGGACAGCGCTCGCACCGCGGACTCCCGCCCCGCTCCGGGACCCGCCACCCGCACCTCGACGGTCCTCATGCCGACTTCCTTGGCCTTGTTAGCGGCGGTCAATGAAGCCTGCTGCGCGGCGAACGGCGTTCCCTTGCGCGATCCGCGAAAGCCGAGCGAACCTGAACTCGACCATGCCACCACGTTCCCCATCTGATCGGTAAACGTAATGATCGTATTGTTGAATGAAGCCTGGATATGAACAATACCGACAGGTACGTTCTTCTTCTCCTTCTTCTTGAAGGTTTTCTTTTTGCCCGCCGTCTTGGATGGGGCCTTCGCCATAGATGATTCAGCTCCTCGGGATTAGGTCTTCGCCGTCGCCTTTTTCTTGTTGGCAATGGCGCCGCGCCGGGGACCCTTGCGTGTGCGCGCATTCGTGTGCGTACGCTGGCCCCGCACCGGCAGTCCACGGCGATGTCGCAGACCGCGATACGACCCCATCTCCATCAGCCGCTTGATGTTCATCGAGATCTCTTTGCGGAGATCACCCTCGACAGCGCCTTCCTCCTCAAGAATCTGACGGACGCGGTTGACTTCCTCTTCCGTCATGTCCGCAACCTTCTTGTCCGGATCGATGCCGGCCCGGTGACACAGCGAAAGCGACCGAGTGCGGCCGATGCCATAGATATAAGTCAGGCCGATCTCGACCCGCTTCTTGCTCGGTAAATCAACGCCTGCGATACGCGCCATAATACTTGCCTCTCTCTAACCCTGCCGCTGCTTATGCTTCGGATTCGTGCAGATCACCCGCACCACGCCGTGGCGATGGATCAGCTTGCACTTATCACACATTTTCTTTACGGATGCCCGTACTTTCACGGCTACTCCTTTTTCTTCTGAAGCCGCTCCCTGCCGCGGCTCCGCTCTGCTTCAAAACCTTCACCCGCCTCGCTGCCCCTTTGCTCAACGAAAGCGGTCACAGCCAAATTGTCTAGGGCCGCGTCAGGACCCACGGACCGTTATCCGTCACCGCGACGCAATGTTCGAAATGGGCTGATGGCAGGCCGTCCTTCGTCACCGCCGTCCAACGATCCGGCCGCATCTTCATCTCCGGCCGGCCCAGATTGACCATGGGCTCAATTGCCAGAACCATTCCGGGCTTCAGCCGCGGATTTTCGTTCTTTCGGTCCACGTAGTTTGGCACTTGCGGCTCTTCATGCATGCGCGTCCCGATTCCGTGCCCCACGAATTCTCGCACAACCGAGAAACCGTTTGCAGTCACATGCTTCTCAACTGCGCCGCAGATATCGAACAGCCGGTTGCCAGCCCTGGCTTGATCGATCGCCAGCTCCAGCGCTTCCTTTGTCACTTCCAGCAGTTTCCGCACCGGCTCGTCCACCTCGCCAACGGGCACCGTGATCGCTGAGTCCCCGTAATATCCGTCAAGCTGGACGCCGGTGTCGATCGAAACGATGTCGCCCTTCTTCAGCACCCGCTTGCGCGACGGCATGCCATGTACGATCTCGTCATTCACCGACGTGCAGAGCACATACGGATACTTCGAACCGGCGCTTTGAACAAAGTAGCCTTTAAACGCCGGCTTTGCCCCGGCATCGGCCATCATCCGCTCTGCAACCACCTCCAGATCCTGCGTTGTGACGCCCTCCTGAACCATCGGCGCGAGCGTTTGCAGAATCTCCCAAACCAGCAGACCGCTGCGGCGCATCTTCTCCAGTTCGGCGGCGGTCTTCCGAACAATCATTGCAAACCCAAGCCAGCGGCCGGCGCCACTTCTTTCCGGCACGCCGGTATCACCATACAAATCCTCGCCCGCACCGCATTCGGCGAGCCGTCAGCGTCAATTTCATACAGCGCCACACTCGCCTCCCGAAAGTATTCGATTACCGGCATTGTCTGGCGCTCATAGGCCTCCAGCCGCGCACGGATTACTTCTTCGCGATCGTCATCGCGCACAATCAGCCGCGCTCCATCGTAATCACAAATTTGAGAAATGGTCGGAGCGTTCGAAGCGAGGCTGTACAGCGCCCCACACTGAGGGCACAGTCTACGACCGGTCAAGCGGGCGACTACTTTATTGTAGTCCACTTTCAAATACGCCACCACCGGGCCAAAGCCTTTGCGGTCCAAAAGGTTCAGGACCATTTTCGCCTGCGGAACCGTGCGCGGATATCCGTCCAGAATAAACCCGTTTTCGCAATCGGGGCGCGCGATCCGCTCCTCCACCAGACGGTTCACCAGCTCATCGGGCACCAGCAGACCGGCCTGCATAATATCGGCGATCTCCCGGCCGAGCTCGTCCTGCGCCTGGACGTGCTCGCGCAGCATATCGCCGGTTGAGATGTGCGGCCAGTTGAGATGCTGGCGCAGCAGCTTCGCCTGCGTCCCCTTGCCCGATCCGGGCGGGCCGAACAGAATCAAGCAAAATTTTTTCATCAGTTGTCAGTCATCAGTTGTCGGTTGTCAGTTGTCAGCCTGCGGCGCAACGCAGCAAACGCGTCGCCTGCCCGCAGGAACCGACTGACAACTGACCACTGACAACGGACAACTAATTACGTAAATTACGCAAAACTTCGCCGCCCACGGATCCGGCCCGCCCGCGGCGTGAATCCTTCATAGTGCCGCATGATTAACTGCGCTTCAATCTGGTTTATTGTATCCATCGCCACGCCGACCACAATCAGCAACGAGGTGCCGCCGAAATAGAACGTCACTCCCAGACCATCCAGCAGCCATCGCGGGAATGTCGCATCGATCCAGTTTCCAACCAGCGGCAGGCGTTGCAGCTTGATTCCCGAAATCATGATCTGCGGGATCAACGAGAGAACAGCCAGGTACAGGCCGCCCACCATTGTGATCTTGGTCAGGATCTTGTTCATGTACTCGGCCGTATTCTTCCCCGGCCGGATGCCCGGAATGAATCCGCCATACTTGCGCATGTTATCCGCTGCTTCATTCGGGTTAAAAATAATTGAAACATAAAAGAAGCAGAAGAAAATGATCAGCACGCAGTACAGCAGATAATATAGCGGCTGCGAACCGCCAATGGCGTTCAGCATCCCGCCGAGAATAGGAGAGTTTTTTACCCACGGCACAGTGTTCAGCGTCTGCGGGAAAGCAAGCAACGACGAGGCGAAGATCACAGGGATCACGCCGCCGGCATTGACCTTGAGCGGCAAGTGCGTAGATTGCCCGCCCATCATGCGGCGACCGACCACGCGCTTGGCATACTGAACCGGAATCCGGCGCTCGCCGCGTTCCACCAGCACAATAAACGCAACCACTGCGATCATCATGATGAGGATGATAGTAAGGTGAAATACATTCCAGTCGCCGGTCACCAGCTTCGTATACATCTCATGGATCGCTCTTGGAAGCCCCACCACGATCCCGGTAAAGATGATCAGCGACATGCCGTTGCCGATGCCCCGTTCCGTGATCTGTTCGCCCAGCCACATGATGAATGCGGTGCCCGTGGTGAGCGTGATCACCGTCATCGCAATGAACCCGAACCCGGGATTCAAAACAAACCCGCCCTGGGACGCCTGAAGCGTCAACGCGATGCCAAAAGACTGCATGATCGCAAGGCCGACCGTCAGATATCGCGTCCACTGTGTGATCTTGCGGCGCCCGAGCTCGCCTTCCTTTTGCAGCTTTTCAAGCGTCGGCACCACCACCGTAAGCAACTGCAGGATGATCGATGCCGTAATGTAGGGCATGATGCCCAGCGCAAAGATGGTCAGTCGGCGGAACATGCCACCGCTGAACAAATCGATAAAGCCGAACAGCGTGCCCTGATTCTGCTGAAAGAACGTCTCCAGGCGATGCACGTCGATTCCCGGCGTGGGGATAAAAGCGCCAAGACGATAGACAGCCAGCAAACCTAGCGTGAACAGGACGCGGTTGCGCAGGTCTGGGATCCGGAAGACATTTGCAAGCGCCTCAAAAAACTTCATGATGAACTCTCTCTTGACCCCGTAAGGTCAACGCGGTTTCAGGACTTCGGCCGCCCCGCCCGCTTTCTGGATTTTATCGAGCGCCGCCTTCGAAAACACGTGCGCCCTGACGCTAATCCTCCGGTTCAGCTCGCCATCGCCCAGAATCTTGAGGCCGTCGCCCAGCTTCTTGACGACGCCGCGCTCCATCAAAATCTGTGGATCGAACGCATCGCCCTCCAGTTGAGCGAGCCGCCCGATGTTCACGATTGCATATTCCTTCTTGAATATATTCGTGAAGCCACGCTTCGGAAGACGCCGGTGGAGCGGCATCTGGCCGCCCTCAAAGCCGCGCATGCGGCTGTAGCCGCTGATTGATTTCTGACCCTTCGCGCCGCGGCCCGAGTACTTCCCGCGGCCGCTCCCCATACCTTGTCCAACGCGCTGCTTCTTGTGCTTTTGCCCGGCAGGCGGCTTCAAATTGCTGAGATTCGCCATGACGCTATTCCTTCACGATCTGAAGCAGGTGGGGAATTTTCGCCACCATCCCGCGGAATTCCGGCCGGTCTGGCCGCTCCACCACACGGTTCAATTTCTTCAAACCGAGTGAGCGCACAATCGCCTTGTGCTTCTCCGGAGCGCAAATCGGGCTGCGCACGAGTTTGATCTTAATAATGCCTTCCGCCATATGATTTTTTCCCTACCAAGCCGTAGGCGCCGTCGGACGAGTGGGCGCGCCAAATTTCTCTTTATCCCGCTTCCTCTGCGGTTCCGCTGTCACGCTTGCGGCTGCTCCCTTCGCGCCGGCCGAGGATCTAACCGGCCGACGTCAATGCCGCGCAGTTCGGCGACGCCAGCCTTGTCCCGCAGTTGTTCTAACGCATTAATTGTAGCTTTAACTACATTATGCGGATTGTGCGATCCAATCGACTTGGTCAGCACGTTTGGAATGCCAACCGCCTGGATAACGGCGCGCACGGGTCCGCCTGCGATCACCCCGGTTCCTTCCGGCGCGGGCTTCAACAATACCTGGCCGCTGCCGAATCGCCCGAGCACGGGATGGAGAATTGTCGTTTCCAGTACATGAATCTTGCGCAAATTCTTTTTTGCCGCCTCAATCCCCTTCTTGATCGCCGCAGGCACTTCTTTCGCCTTGCCCGTACCATAGCCGACGATCTTTGAATTCGGATCGCCCACCACCACCAGCGCCGAAAAGCTCAAGTTCTTGCCGCCTTTGACGACCTTGGTGACGCGGTTGATCGAAACTACCTGCTCTTTCAGATTTAAATTGGTCGCTTCAATCCGCTTGAGAGGCTGTGTAGCCATTCGCTAAAACTCCAGTCCGGCCTCGCGGGCCGCATCCGCCAGCGCCTTCACCCGGCCGTGGTATTTGTAGCCGCCGCGGTCGAAGACCACCTTCGTGATTCCCTTTTCTTTCGCCCGTTCGGCGATGAGCTTTCCCACTTCCTTCGCGCCGGCGACGTTGCCGCCGTTTGCGATCTTCGACCTTTTCTCGCTCGATGACGCCGCAGCGAGTGTGCGCCCGGCGCGGTCGTCGATGACCTGCGCTGAGATATGCTTCAGACTGCGAAAAACCGAAAGCCGCGGGCGCTCCTCAGTACCACGAACTCGCCGCCGGATGCGCTCATGAATCCGTAAGCGCCGTTCTCCTCTGGTTTCGCGCATTACTTTCCTCCCGCTCCGGTCTTGCCGACCTTCTTGCGGAGCACTTCACCCGTATACCGGATGCCCTTATTCTTGTAAGGATCGGGCGGACGAAGCGCACGAATATTCGCCGCCACTTGCCCCAGCAGTTGCCGGTCGTGGCCCGTCAGAACGAGATGGGTCTGCTTGTCGACCTTCAGATCAATGCCATCCGGCAGGTACATCTCGATGGGGTGAGAATAGCCCAGCGTGAAAGTCGCGATCCGTCCTTTCACGTCGGCGCGGTAGCCGATGCCAACAATATCGAGCTCGCGCGTGAATCCCGCCGACACTCCGTTCACGGCATTGGCCGCCAGGGCTCGCGTCAACCCATGCAGCGCCGCGTGCTCATCGCCATCCCGCGTCACCACGAGCGACCCGTCGCTCTGCTCTACCCTCACGCCCTTGGGAATCGGCACCGAGAGCTTCCCCTTAGGCCCTTCTACCTGCAGTTGTTCGCCAATCGACACCTTGACGCCTTTCGGCAGAGGTATCGGCTTCTTTCCAACACGTGACATGTAAAACCTCAGCTGGCCATTGCTACCACACCTGGCAAAGCACCTCGCCCCCAACGCCCTCTCGCCGCGCCGCCTGACCCGTCATTACGCCGCGCGGAGTGGTGAGAATGTTTATGCCCAATCCGCCAAGAACGTTTGGCACCGATTTGCTGCCGACATACACGCGGCAGCCTGGCCGCGATACGCGCTCCAGACGCGAGATCACAGGAACATTGCCGGGCGTGTACTTCAGATAAATTCTGATGAACTTCTGCGCCCCTTCCTCGGTCAGCTTGTAATTCAGAATATAGCCTTCCTCTTTGAGGATTCGCGCAATTTCGGACTTCAGCTTCGAAGCAGGTACGTCCACCTTCGCATGGCGGGCGCTGAGCGCGTTGCGAACGCGCGTGAGCATGTCGGAAATCGGATCAGTCAGCATCGCAGCCGTTTTCTCCTACCAGCTCGCCTTCACCACGCCCGGAATCTCCCCCGCCAGCGCCAGCAGACGGAAGCAAATGCGGCAGATGCCGAATTTGCGGATGTACCCCCGCGGCCGGCCGCAGCGAAAACACCGGTTGCGGTGACGGCACGCCGCGGGCGTGCCCGCAAGCTTCCTCGCCTTTTTCAGTTCCGCGAGTTTCTGATCTCGTGCGATTTTAGCGGTTGTCGCCATGTTTACCTGCCTCGCCCTTCTCCGCTATTGCCGGAACGGCATTCCCAAATTCCTCAGCAGCGACCGGCCTTCCGCGTCGGTCTTCGCCGTTGTCGTAATGCTGATGTTCATTCCCTTGATCTTCTCAACCTTGTTGTAATCGATCTCCGGGAAAATCAGCTGGTCGCGAATGCCCAGCGTGTAATTGCCGCGCCCATCAAATGATTTGGTCGAGACCCCCCGGAAGTCGCGCACGCGCGGCAGCGCAATATTCACCAGGCGATCGAAAAATTCATACATCCGATCGCCCCGCAGCGTGACCCGGCAGCCGATCGACATTCCTTCGCGCAGTTTGAAGGCGGCGATCGATTTCTTCGCCTTCGTCACTACCGGCTTCTGCCCGGTAATCTGCGCCAGCTCGTGGACTGCGCCGTCCATCAGCTTGGGGTTCTGCGTCGCTTCGCCCAAGCCAATGTTGACCGATATTTTCTCGATCTTCGGCACCGCCATGGGGTTCTTGTAACCGAACTCCTTGACCAGCGCCGGAATCACGTTTTTCTGATAGTGCTCTTTCAGCCTTGCCGCCATATCCCTACTGTCAGCGCACAGCCGTGCAGTCCGCCGACTCAGCCCTTCTTATCCAGAACCTCTCCGCCCTTTTTTGCGAACCGAACCCGGCGCGCACTCGCCCCCGAGCCCTCCATCCGATACCCGATGCGCGTCGCCTCGCCCCGTGAATTCATGATCATTACGTTTGAAACATCGATCGGGCTCTCGCGCTCTGCAATGCCCCCCTTGATCTGCTTGGCCGGGTTCGGGCGCGTGTGGCGCTTCACCATGGAAATGCCTTCCACCAGCACCTTGCCCTTTTCACGATCAACGTGTAAAACCCGCCCGGTCTTACCCTTGTCGCGTCCGGCGATCACCTTCACCACGTCGTCGCGCTTGATTGCGATCTTCAGCCTCTTTTTGGGAGCATTCGCGTGCCGCTGCGGCGTCGCCTTCGCCATTCAGATCACCTCCGGAGCGAGCGAGACGATCTTCATGAACCGCTTGTCGCGCAGCTCGCGCGCGACCGGACCGAACACGCGCGTTCCCACCGGCTCGCCCAGTTCGTTTACCAGAACTGCCGCGTTCGAATCGAAACGGATATAGGTGCCGTCTTTGCGCCGCGTCTCTTTGCGCATCCGCACAATGACGGCGCGGACAACCTTGCCTTTCTTGACATTCGAATCGGGCGCGGCCTCCTTCACGCTGGCCGTCACCACGTCGCCCAGCCCCGCGCGCAGACCCTTGTCTCCGCCGCGCGGCAGGATGCATTGCAGCTTGCGGGCGCCGCTGTTATCGGCCACTTCGAGGATAGTTCGCATTCCGATCATGGCTTTCTCCTAGTCGTCAGCGCCAGGGTCAAAGCCCTGACGCGCTCGTTACCCCTGCTTCTTCTTTTTCACGGCAGGCTTGGCCTGCTCCGGCGCGATGTCCAGGGCGGAAGGCTCGACTCCTACCTGAACAGCCTTCCGTATAATTTCACCGAGCGTCCATCGCTTCAGCTTGCTGAGCGGCCGCGATTCAATGATCCGGACCGTGTCGCCCACCTTAGCCTGGCCGTGCTCGTCATGCGCATAGAACTTCTTGCGCTTATTGATAATCCGCTTGTAAACGGGGTGCGGCGTCCGGCGCGTCACCTCCACTACAATAGTCTTCGCCATCTTGGTCGAAATGACTTGACCAACTTTTTCCTGCTTATGACTGACCTTCTGCTCTCCCTCGGCCATGCCCTACTTCTTCCCCTTCTTCCCTTTCTTCTCGGGCTCCGGCTTCTCAGCCGGATTCAATTCTCGCTGGCGCAGGATAGTGAGCATACGCGCACGGTCGCGCTTCAGCGCGCGGTATTTCCTCAACCCGTCCGTCTGCCCCATGGCCATCTGGAACTTCAGCCGGAACAGTTGATCCGCGGCGTCGGCGGCCTGACGCTGCAGTTCCGTGGTATCGATTTCACGAATTTTTTCGGCTCTCATCGGTTCAGGCCCCTAACTGGTCGCGGCTGACCACTTTGCACGGAAGCGGCAGCTTTTGCGCCGCCAGCCGCATCGCCTCCGTCGCGACGTCCGCCGAAACGCCTTCCATCTCAAACAGGATCTTGCCTGGACGGATTACCGCAACCCACTGCTCCGGCGCGCCCTTGCCCTTTCCCATGCGAGTTTCCGCAGGCTTCTTGGTAATCGGCTTGTCCGGGAACAACCGGATCCAGACCTTGCCGCCGCGCTTGATAAAGCGCGTCATGGCGACGCGGGCCGCCTCAATCTGCCGGTCCGTGATCCACCCGCACTGCATTGCTTTCAAGCCATAGTCGCCGAAGGCGAGCGTCGAGCCGCGCCACGCCTTGCCCTTCATGCGGCCGCGCTGCTGCTTTCTGTACTTGACCTTCTTTGGCATCAACATGGCAAAACTCCTTGGCCCTCAGCTAGGTTCCTTCTCCCCTTCAAGTCCAGGCCCCTGCTCCTGCCTGGCCTCCTGCTTCCAGCTCGGCTGAGGCGGCGCCATGGGCGGCAGCACGGGTCCCGCCGTGCGCGACGGAAGCTCCGGCGGCGGCTGCACGATCACCCCCTGCGGCTCGGCTGCCGGCGCCGCGGGCGTACGGCGCTCGCCACGCTCTCCGCGCTCTCGTCGGTCGCGGCGGCGCGGCTCCGGCTCGGATCGCAGCGCCCCGCGCCGCCCATCCAAAACCTCTCCCTTGTACACCCACGTCTTGATCCCGATCACGCCATATGTCGTGTAGGCTTCAGCAAAACCGTAGTCGATGTCGGCGCGGAGCGTATGCAACGGCAGCTGCCCCTGCAAGTACCACTCGCTGCGCGCGATTTCAGCCCCATTCAAGCGGCCTGATACGCGGACCTTGATCCCCTTGCAGCCAAACCGCAAAGCCGAATCGACCGCCTTGCGCATCGCGCGCCGAAAAGCCACGCGCTTTTCTAGCTGCAGCGCGATCGATTCCGCCACCAGTTGCGCGTCGAGTTCCGGCTTGTGAACTTCCTGAATGTCAATAAAGACCTCCCGCCCGGTCTTCTTGGCCAAGTCGCCCTTGAGCTTTTCAATCTCCGCGCCTTTACGGCCGATAATAATGCCGGGACGCGATGTCCGGATCGTGACCCGCAGCTTATTGCCCGGCCGGTCAACTTCGATCGAACTCACGCCGGCTGACTTCAGCCGCTCCCGCAAGGAGTCCTTCAAATCCAGGTCCTCCTTAAGCAGCTTCGAATAGTCCTGCTTGGCGAACCAGCGCGAGCGCCAGGTTTTGGTAACGCCCAGCCTGAAACCAAAAGGATGCGTCTTCTGCCCCATCCCTTATTCCTTATCTCCGACTTCCACGACGATATGAGCCAGCCTTCGCTGATAGCGATAGGCGCGCCCCATCGGCGCCGGCCGGATCCGCTTCATGCGCGGGCCTTCGTTCACATACGCCCGCGTCACGACCAGCGCATCCACGTCCACGTCGTTGAACCGGTTCTCAGCATTGGCGATCGCCGAATCGAGCACCTTCAGCACCGTAGGCGCCATCCGCTTGTTTGTGCTGCGCAAGATGATCCTCGCCTCGTTGGCCGTCCGCCCCCGGATCAAATCCACCACCAGCCGCGCCTTCTGCGGCGATGTCCGGATGTATCTGGCTTCCGCTCTTGCTTGCATGTCGCCTCACTCCCTTCCGTTGTTGTCGCCTGCCAGTTTCCGGTTGCTGTCAACCGGGACCGGCGATGAGCAACTTCAGGCGGGCTTCCCGCCCTTCTCGGTCGCCTTCGCCGCGTGACCCTTAAACGTGCGCGTCGGCGAGAACTCGCCCAGCTTGTGCCCCACCATGTTCTCGGTAATGTACACCGGGATGAACTTCTTGCCGTTGTGGACGGCGATCGTGTGGCCGATGAAATCCGGAATAATGGTGGAGCGCCGCGACCACGTGCGGATCACCTTCTTCTCATTTCTCTCGTTCATCGCCGCCACTTTCGAGCTCAAATGCTCGTCCGTGAACGGCCCCTTTTTTAACGAACGCGCCATGGTTCCTCAATCTTGCTGGAAAATACTCCTGAAGCCCCCAACCGTTCTTATCGCTTCTTCGCCTTTCGCTGAACGATCCACTTATCCGTCCGCTTGTTGTTGCGCGTTTTAAATCCGCGGGTCGGCTGGCCCCACGGCGTCACCGGGTGCCGGCCGCCCGAGGTCTTGCCCTCGCCGCCCCCGTGGGGGTGGTCAACCGGGTTCATGGAAACCCCCCGGTTGTGCGGTCGGCGCCCTCGCCAGCGCGTGCGTCCCGCCTTGCCGATCGAAACGTTCTCATGATCGACGTTGCCCACCTGACCAACCGTCGCCGCACAGTCGACGTGCACCCGGCGCACTTCACCCGATGGCAGCTTCAAGAGGGCGTAGTCGCCTTCCTTTGAAATCAACTGCGCCTGCGCTCCGGCCGACCGGGCCATCTGGGCGCCCTTGCCCGGCCGCAGTTCAATGGCATGCACCACGGTCCCGGCCGGAATGTTTCTGAGCGGCAGCGAATTGCCGATCAGGATATCCGCATCCGGTCCGGAAACCACAGTGCGACCCACCTCCAGACCCAGCGGCGCGATAATATAGCGCTTTTCGCCGTCGGCGTAATGCAAAAGCGCGATGCGCGCCGAGCGGTTCGGATCGTATTCGATGGCTGCAACCCTGGCCGGAACCCCATGCTTGTCGCGTTTGAAATCAATGATGCGATAGGCCTGCTTGTGCCCGCCGCCGCGAAAGCGAACCGAGATCATACCCCGGCTGTCCCGGCCGCCTGTCTTGCGCTTGCCCACAGTCAGCGATTTTTCGGGCCTCTGCTTGGTAATATCCTCGCGCGAAACTACCGTCTGGAAGCGGCGCGTCGGCGTGGTCGGTCGGTATGACTTGATCGGCATGTCTTAGATCTCCGCGTATTCCGGCATTTTCTCGCCCGGCTTGAGCCGGACGTACGCCTTCTTCCAATCCGGACGGTAGCCTGTGAACTTACCCCGCCGCCGCAGCTTGCCGCTGTTGGTCGAAGTGCGGACCTCGTCGACCTTTACTTTAAACAGATGCTCGACCGCCGCTTTCACCTGGGTCTTGTTGGCGTTGGCGGCAACTTCGAAGCACAGGGTGCGCTCCGCATCTTTCTTGGCGACGGCCTTCTCGGTCACAATCGGCCGCCGGATGATTTCATAGACTGTCATCGCCCTCTCCTACGCAAGCGCCTCGGAAAGCTTGCGCGCCGCGGCTTCGCTCACCAGCACGCCCTCGTGGCCGAGCAGATCGTACACATTGACGTCGCGAGTCGCCACCAGCTTGATTCCCGGCAGATTTCGCGAGCCCAGCTCCAGATTGCGGTTCTCGCCGCTCTCGACCAGCAGCACGGTGCGCGGCGCTCCCAGCGCCGTCAGGATCCGCGCCATGGTCTTGGTCTTGTGATCGGCCAGCGCAAATTCGCGGACCACTCTCAGCTCGCCGTCCCGCAGCTTGGCGCTGAGCGCGCTGCGCAGCGCTCCGAGCAGCATCTTGCGCGGCAGCCGATAGCTATAGTCGCGCGGTTGCGGACCATGCACGGTTCCGCCGTGACGCCACAGCGGCGACCGGATCGACCCCATGCGTGCGCGGCCCGTTCCCTTCTGCCGCCACAGCTTCTTGCCTGAGCCCGAAACTTCGTGCCGCGTCTTCGTCTTGGCCGTTCCCCGGCGTCGGCTTGCCATGTAGTGCCGCACTGCTTCATACAGCAGATGATCGTTTACTGGCGCAGCAAACACGGCGTCGGAGAGATCCAGCGAGCCAACCGTGTTGTTGTTCAGATCGATCACTTCAACTGTGGGCATGGTTTCTCTCCTACCGCTTGGCCGGACGCACAACCACATAGCCGCCATTCGGCCCTGGCACCGCGCCCTTTACCATCAGCACGTTGTCCTCTGCATCCACCTGAACCACTTCCAGGTTCCGAACCGTCACCCGCTGCGTCCCCATATGTCCCGCCATGCGGGTCCCTGGAAACACGCGGGACGGAAAGCTCGACGCGCCGATCGATCCCGGCGCGCGATGAAACATCGAGCCGTGCGTGTCCGGACCGCCGCGGAAATGGTGGCGTTTGACAAGCGAGCCGAACCCGCGCCCCTTGCTGACTCCGATCACGTCGACCTTGTCCTTGGGCTTGAACTGATCCACCAGGATCCGGTCGCCCGCCTTCAAATCGCCATTTGCGCCGCTCAGTCTGACCTCGCGAATAAACCTCACGCCTTCCGCATTGGCCTTTTTCAAATGCCCGGCCAGCGGTTTTGTTGTCCGCGAAGCCTTCGCAAACTCCACCAGCCCCAACTGAACCGCATCGTAGCCGTCAACCGTAGGAGTCTTCCGCTGTACGACAACACAGGGACCCGCCTTGAGCAGCGTGACAGGCACAACCTGCCCGTCCGGACGGAACACCTGCGTCATACCGATCTTCTTGCCTAAAATTCCTGGGCCCATGTCCAACCTCGCAGTCGCTGGGTTCTAATGGCCGGTTGTCAGCAGCAACCAGCCGCTCCCTGCCGGTCACTGGCAAACCGCCAGCTACTTTCCCTTTCCAAACGCCTTGATCTCCACATCCACGCCAGCCGGGAGATCGAGCTTCATCAACGCATCCACAGTATCCTGAGTGGGCTCGAGAATATCGAGCAGCCGCTTGTGCGTACGGATCTCAAACTGCTCCTGCGATTTCTTGTCCACGTGCGGCGAGCGCAACACCGTGTATACGTTGCGCACGGTCGGCAAGGGGATTGGCCCGGCTATTTGCGCCCCAGTGCGCTTGGCCGTATCCACGATCTCCGTCGTCGACTGGTCGAGCACGCGATGATCATACGCCTTCAACCGGATTCGAATGCGTTCTCTAAGGCTCATATGTGTCTCATTCCATCAGTCAGCCGCCCTTGTTCGCGCAACCGACGAACTCCTCGCTGACAAATCGGCGACTACTCCAGAATCTCGGTGACGGTCCCGGCGCCCACGGTGCGCCCGCCCTCGCGGATGGCAAACCGCAGCCCTTTGTCCATGGCCACCGGCGTGATCAGCTCCACTTCCAGATTCACGTTGTCGCCCGGCATCACCATCTCCACGCCCTCGGGCAGCATCGCCACC